>QBZZ01000004.1 GCA_003282145.1 SAR116 cluster bacterium AG-337-N21 | reverse complement strand
ACTGATTGTTTTATTTCTATTGCCTACTACTTTATCACAAAGGATTTCTTGCTGTCCAATCACTAAACTCTTCTATTTCATTAATGATATAGCCAACTAGGTCTTCAGTATCTCTAATTCTAACATGGACAGATTTTTCTGCAGACCGTATATCTATTGGAACACCTATATGCTTATTAAACTCTTTTTCCATTACCTCTAATAAATCTATAAATAGTCCTGCCGTTATAATAAAACTATCATGAACAGGTAAAACTGGAATATCATTTTTAGCAAAATGAAGCATGACTTGTTCAGCAATAATACTATCACGATATTGTAGGTTGTTTCCCATTCCACAAAAGAACATATGCTTTATAGGTTCATGTCTTTTTAGAATAATGTCTCTTAACTGTTTCCATGTTTTACCAGTTTGACTAAATTTTATCCTTGGAGGATGGTCAGTAAATTCTTGCATCTGAACCATTGCATTAAACAGTTCTTTGATTGTATCTCTATGCTTTGTATCAATACCAATATCATAGGCATCACCTTAACAAGTTGCATTTGCATCTGCGTACATCATAGTGGGGTGTAGTCTCCCAAAATCAAATTCATTTGTTCTACTTCCATCTATAGTAATGAGTGCTCTATATGGTGATGGTATATTTTGCCACCATCCACCATAAAACCTACCACCTTTAGTAAAATCCTTATCATTAAATATTCTTTTGATTGTTTGTTTGTGAAGTAATATCGGTGAATAGTCATACTTTTTATCTGACAATAAAGATGTTTGCAACTCTTCCCATTTTACATCGGTTAATTCTAAATCTGACCAATGGCGTTTTAGACAATCATTAATGATATTAATATTCCTACGCATTTCTATTGTTTGGTGAGTATCTTCATAAGGAATAACCTTCTTAACCTTAAAAGGCTTTCCCTTACTATTTTTTTTCTTAGTGACTTGTTGGTAAATGATTGGGTTAGTATCTTCAAAAGCTATAATTTTTTTATGTAAAGTTTGTAAGTCTTCTTTAAACCACTCAATGAATTTGGAATAAGGTTTTATCCTAGTCTGTTCTCCTCTACCTTCTTCTTTTTTAAAAAACGCATCCTTGTCTGTATAAATAAAGCCATCAATTTCAAGCCAATTCACAACACCTAATATTAAAATATCATATGTAACACCATCAGCATTATGACTACTTGCTTTGTAGCTGTTTTTATCTCTGGATAATCTTGTTTGTGCTTTTTTAGATGCGGCGTAATTTGAGAGAATTCTTTTTGATAACCACTGAGTACTTTTTATAAACTTATCAATGTCAGATGGTCTTCTTTTATTTTTTCTTATTTTGGATTTAGATTCAATATCCAATAAGTGCTTTGCTAAATCCAATGCTCTTTGGTCAATATCCATATATTTATCAAGAATTAGTTAACAGCGTTCTACGATTTTTAAATGCATTAGCTATTATAACATAAACAACACCTATAATGCCTCCCAAAACTATGGCTAAAGCATAATATAAGTTTATCTTATTATTTGTTTTAAAATCAGTAGTAGCAACTTTTACTAAGGTAGCTTTAAATTCAGTTCGGGTTAAAGGTGTTTTATTAAATAAGTCTACAGCTCTTTTTATAGTCTCGTCTTGTTCTATAGCTCTTCTCTTAACTTCTAAAGCTAATAAACTTTTTAGAAATACTTTGTTCTTCTCAGCTCTTTGTAGTGTTCTATCTTGTACTAATGTTCTTTTCTGTTGTTCCAGTTTAAATAAATCTTTGACAAAAGAGATTTTGTCTTTTCTTCCTTTTATAAGATTTATCTCTTCTTCAATGGCTTCATAGCCTCTGAGATAAAAGGGAGTATCTGTTTTAACGTTTGTTACAACTGTGTTTTGTGTATCAAACATTTGTGATTCAATCGTATTTTTTTTGACATCCAATTTTCTAGCTATAGCGGCTTGTTCAGATAAAAAAGCTAATCTATCTTTGGTTATTCTATCATAATCTTTAGTTGCATTATCTATTTGTGTTGTTACATCCTCCAATTTGAATAGTTGTTCTAATTCAAACTGTTCCATTTTTTTATCAAAATCTTTTTTTGCGTTCTTTATTTCTATGTCTATATCTTTAAGAGCAAAGTTCTTTTTCTGTTTTTCAACGGATAGTATCGTTGAGAAACGATTAATAATACTTGCTTTTACTTTACTATTTGCTTCATTGTTTACAAATGTAAGTAAATCTTTCCATTTATCTCTATCATTATATCCTGCCTTTAATACATGATATAAGCGTACTTCATTTTTTTCTTTTATAGGTCTTAGAATTTCAATCTCAGATACAAATTTTTCTATAACGTCTTTATAATCACTTTCACTATCAAAATCATCTTTGTTAATTAAATTAAACTTATCAACTGCAGTTTCTAATAAGGAGCCTTCTTCTATTTGTTCAATGTATAAATTCAACAAAGTTCCTCTTTTAACTTCAAAAACACCTGTTGCATTAAACAGCCTGTATTTATCAAATTCAAAACTGGTAATAGGTTTAATTTCAGTTGAGGCAATAAAAGTTGTATTAGGTTTTACAATATTAAAGCCAAAAACTGATAATAAGGAAACAGCCATCATAAATGCAATTTTCCATTTACCATCCCAAATGGTCTTGATTAAACTGAGTAAATCAATCTCGTCATCATTCGTTGTTTCAGAGACAGGCAATTTGCTCATAACATTAGTCATACTATAAAATTAATTACTAATAGTTATAATAAAAATTATGTAATTTTAATCTACAAAAAGAGACTTTATATTAGATATTTAAATTAAACATCTAAATTTTATATCTAAAAAAGACAGTATCATTTTGATAAGATTCCTCTTAATAATTTAAATGTATTTGTAATAAGACATTAACTGATAATTTTAATGTTTTTGCACAATTTATAATCATTAACTTTAAACTTATATTCTTTAATGTATCATTTTAATCAAATTAACTTGTTAAATATCTTAAATAACTTAACTTGTTAAATTAATAGGAACCATTAGTCACTTCGATTTAACTTATGTTATGACTTTATCAATATTTAATAAAATTGCTAAATCTCAAAAATTACAATATTTTTTAGAAAAATCATTTTCTTTAGAATTACTATTACTACTTTATAATCATAATGAGTTTGAAGGAATTGAAAATATATACCAAGTTTTAGTTTCTCCTAAACCTAAATATCCAGCATTCAAATCTTATTTAATTTATCTAAATCATAAAGATTGTATTCATATTGATGATGGTAAAATTAAAAAAAGTTCTAAAACTATATCATTGAAATCTGGTGTATTTTTAGAGTTTGATGCAATAATGAAATTCTATGAAAATATTTTGTCAAATAATAAGTAAAAGTTAAGAATGGTATTAATTATAAAAACTTAGTTTTGTGAACTATAACACCATTTAGTTATTAAGTTTATGTAACAAGAATTTAATTTCGCATTTAGGGTCTGAAGTTTCATCCCTTTACAAGCTAAATTAATAACACTCTTACCATTCCTGACTCTTACAGACTCATACAACTACTGTAACCACATTATACCATTTTGACCCTGATTATATTAACCCTGCTGTGTAACTCTTATTGCTAACGTAATGGTTAACAATATATCCACCCTATCTGCTGCAGAGCATATGTATTCTATACGTACAAGGGGGTAGTGGCTCACGAGTGGTGTAGGATTACACTTATAGTTATACACTTAAATGATACATATAAGTGTTATTATACATAAATTATAAATACATATAAATGAAGCAGAACCCCCTGTACTCAGTAGCGACTTTTTACTGTGAAAGAAACTGTGAAAGAAAACGTGCCTGTTGACACGGATTCAGTTATACATAATATGAGGCTACTGCTTATGTTCAGTTGTAAGTGGTGCACTTGAAGTGAATAGAACTACTTCTCAGCCGCACCATATCTCATACTAACCAATTGAAATGTAAGCACTTTTTGTGTAATTGGCAACTGGTGTGAAAGACTGTACTAAATCTTATTCATCCATTTACTAATAACTTCTAAAGGAAAGCCTTGACCATAAGATTGTCCTACTCCTGCAGTTATCCAACCACCAATCTTATCTATTATATCGCTTGGACATTCTATGGCTCTTAAACGGTCACGCATACTATGTCTAAACCCATGAATTACATAGTTATCAGACAGTTTCTCTTTCATCCATTTGTTAAGAGAAGCACTAGCACTATTTGCATTGCATATACTTACGGAAGTATATCTAGGAAAGGCATATAAACTATCATTGTTATGCTCTAAGATTCTCTCACAAGCCCAGAGTGATGCTCCTACGAGTGGTATACATCTCTGACTTCCTTTTGTCTTTAAACGTCTCCAAGGATGAGGAACTAAATTGATATGAGGTATCTCACAATCAAGGTTTATATCTGATTTAAGTAAACCAACCCCCTCACTTAATCTCATTCCAGTATCACTTAGTAATGCTACTAACCATCTTAAATCATCATCATATTCTTTACATAACTTATGCACTAATTCTATTTTATCTATAGGTAAAGGTTTACGGATATTAACAATATTATCATTTGGAAAGTAAGTCCTAGCAAATCCATTTGAACAATCTAATCCATATTCACTTATAGCTATATTGATTATAGACCTAATAGATGAAAATACTCTCTTAACAGTATTTACACTCATCCCTTCTTCTAATAACCAATCACGAAACTTCTTACCATCAGATGATGAATATGATTTTAATGACTTATTCCCTAAAA
Organism: SAR116 cluster bacterium AG-337-N21; assembly: GCA_003282145.1. GTDB lineage: Bacteria > Pseudomonadota > Alphaproteobacteria > Puniceispirillales > Marisalimonadaceae > Marisalimonas. Next base: position 105,022 of record QBZZ01000004.1, on the reverse strand, counting down.
CTTTAATCACATATCTAATGTTTCTGTTAGCAGTTCTAAAAAACACTTTATCTTTTCCAACACCCTTTAGTCTTAGATACAAATCTAAAGCATCAGATATCTTTGGAGTATTATCATCATTTATAGCACCAGCTAGTTTAATCTTATCTCCTGCAGGTACATTCATATTCTTCAAACGTATACCAAACCAATAATCATCTAATCTTTGAGTAATTGATTTAGAGAACCTGACTGCAGTTGAATCAGACTTAGTTTTCAAGCTAAAACAAATTCTTTGAACTGAATAATGATGGGTTAAGTCAGAAGGTATATGACGAACATAATAAAACTGATTTTCTCTTTTCATCACATGATTTGCGACACATTTATTTCTCATTTTCTTTCACACCAGTTGCCAATTACACAAAAAGTGCTTACATTTCAATTGGTTAGTATGAGATATGGTGCGGCTGAGAAGACTCGAACTTCCACGGGTTTTATCCCACAGCGACCTCAACGCTGCGCGTCTACCAGTTCCGCCACAGCCGCATATAAAAAGATCATGTTTGCGATAACAAAACAATTTGTATAATGCAACTTAAATAATATATTAGCAAATGATAAGATTAGGATTAATAAATTGACACAGACTGTTGAATGGAAAATATCGAATGAGTTGATAGATTATGATTTTGCCATCTCAGAAATGGAAAAGAGAGTTTTAAATATAAAAAGAAACTCTGAGAAAGAATTAGTTTGGCTTTTAGAGCACAAATCTATATACACAGCCGGAACATCAGCAAAAGATGATGATTTGATAAATAATAAAGTAGAGATTCGTCGTACTGGAAGAGGAGGACAATGGACATGGCACGGTCCAGGTCAACGAATTGTTTATTTGATGCTTAGTCTAAAAAACAGATTCCCAGATGTAAAGGCTTATGTGTATGCTCTTGAAGAATTGATAATCTTAACAATAAGTGATTTCAATATAGAAGGTGTTAGAATAACAAATCAGCCGGGTGTCTGGGTAAATACAAACAATAGATTTGATAAAATTGCGGCATTAGGCATTCGCATTTCTAGTTGGATCACTTATCACGGCATTTCTATAAATCTAAATCCTAATCTAGAAGAATTTAAAAACATAGTACCATGTGGAATTAAAGATAGTGGGATAACTAGCCTATATAAATTAAATAAAAAGGTTTCATTTAATGAATTAGATAATAGTTTAAAGAAGTATTTTGAAAAAATTTTTGGTAAATATGGTTCATTTTGCATAAAGTGAATAAAGTTACTTAAAAAATTCGGAAAAACATTTCTTTAATATTTTATTAGCTCTTAAACTATCCATTTTCAAGACATTGATACTATCTTTACTTTCAAAAAAACCTTCTTTTGGCCCTTCATAATGTAGTATCTGGTTTCTTCTTAATCTTAGCCAATTAAAATCTTTAGAATTTTTAAAATGATTTATATCTAGTCCATCAATATAGTCTAAATTATTGTCATCTGACAAAATATTATCTATTATTGTAAGCGCCAATATTATGGAGGTTGCCCACATTTGATTTTGTATAGATTTTCTATATTCTTCCAATAACACCCTATTTTGTGCATTTAAATATTTAAAATAATAATCTACACTCATTTAGGAGTCATTATATGCAAAATTTACTATTAATGGACATTACGACCTAAGGCAGTCTAAAAAATACATTGTTCTATTTAACTCAAAATTAATCTTATCTCTGTTATTAGAAGCTTCTTCTTCATAACCCCAATTTTCAGCCTGCCATAATTCATCTAAATATGATAATTCAAAGGCTTTTTCTTTAATTACATCATTATTTAATATGCATAATGATAAAAATACAGATCCAGTTATGTTTGTAATTCTATGCAAAACTATAATTTCTAAATCAGAAAATTTATTTAAAAATTTAGTGATTTTAAACTTAATTTCTTTTTTTTGTTTTGAAGGCATTATCCCTCTAAAAACATCTATTTTATTATTAATATATTTTTCAACTTTCAACAAAATTGGATCCCAATTTTTACTTTGCAATTTGACCAGATCAATAGGTTCTTCTGCTCTATAGCAAACTAGATCAGTATCAATAAAATTTAGAATATCATTAATATATGACATTCTATTATTTATAATTTTATCAATAGATGTAGAAATAATTCCATAAAAAATCATGACATCCGTATCTAAAACATTTGTATCTTGGTTCCACTCCTTATGTATTTCTTCAGCTATTTTTGAATTTAGTATTGTTAATTCTTTTTTCATAGGCGTTGTAAGAACATTTTCATCTAATAAAATTTCATAAGAATTACAAGATTTTTTTTTTACTTTAACAGTTTTCCAAAACTTTTTCATTTTAAACAAAAATAGTCTTCATTAATTTACCTAAATCATTTGCATTATTGACCAAATGAGTTGCTCCTGCAGTTTTTAATAACTCTCTACTATTATACCCCCAAGTTACACCTATACTTGTTATACCTGCATTTACACCTAAACCAATATCATTTATTGTATCACCAATTATTACACAAAATTTATTTTGCACTCCCAAATCTTGCATTGCTTTTATAGCCATAGCTGGGTTAGGTTTAGGAATATTCTCGTCTGTACTTAAAGTAATATCAAAAAGATCTGACAAATGATGTTTTGCTAAACCATTAGTTAAGCCTATACGTGACTTATTTGTGGCTATTCCAATTAACCACTCATTTGTTTTTAGCTCTTTTAATAAATCAACAACGCCGGGGTAAAGTGGTTCATTTTGTAACCCTAATCTTCCTTGTTCTGCATACCATGTTCTATATGCTTCAGATATTTGCTCAGGTCTTACCTTATATCCAGGTGGCATATATTCATCTAATGCGATAGCAAGTGGTTTCCCAATATTTTCTCTTACTTTTTCTGGATCTGGATCTGGCAAACCACACATTCTAAACGCTGCAATCGCGCCCTCGACTATCATAATTGCTGAGTCTACTATTGTTCCATCATAATCAAACAACGCTAATTTTATATTTTCAGACAATAAAATTCTCCAAGATTTAAGTGAATATTTTATTTATATTTCTTGGTAATTGTAAACCAAGAAATTTTAAATTTTTTTTAAAATCTTCAGAAACTTCAGCTTCTATTACATTATTCGAAGGCATTCTAATTGAATAAGCATGTAATTGTAAATTCTTTATACCTTCATGACCCCACTTAATTTGCGAAATACTATCATGTTCTAATAATCTATGGGCTGTAGGATAGACATTCAACGAACCAGTATACTTTTTATCACCAACAATAGGAGTGTTTATATACTCTAAATGAACTCTTAACTGATGAGTTCGACCTGTCTTTGGATAAAGAGCCAATAAAGCAATCCGTGAACTAACTTTGTCTAAAACTTTATATTCAGTAATTGCTTTTTTTCCTTTATCATGATTAACAATCATTTTTTTTCGATCTCTAATACCCCCTTTATAAATAGGTAAGTCAATAATTCCCATTTCAGTTGATGGACAAGGTGATACAATAGCTAAATAAGTTTTAATTATTTTTCTTTGCTTGAAATAATTTGAAAATTTTATAGCTGATTGTTGATCTTTTGCTACTAGCAATAATCCTGAAGTATCTTTATCAATTCTATGAACAAGTTTAGCAGAATTAGAGTCTTTGTACAAATATCTTATCATACCGTCTATATGATATTTTTGTGAAGTACCACCCTGTACAGCAAGACCAGAGGGTTTATTTATAGCTATGTATTCTTTTGTTTCATTGATTAAAATTTTGTTATAAAGTTTTCTATAATATTTTGTTGTATCTTGGTCCCAATTTTCTTTGGTAATTTTTTTCTCAAAGTTTATTTCATCAGAATAAAATATTACTTGATCTGACTTTACTTTAACCGATGATTTTGTTTTTTTGTTATCTAACAAAATCAACCCCAATCTTAAATATTTTTCTAATACTGATTGATTTATATATCCTAATAATCTTCTTAAACATCTATCAAACCTGGATCCATCTTCTGATTTTGGAATCTTAATATTTCTCATTTTAAATTATTCCATTCTTGATCATAATTATTGTTTAAACACCAAATATCCAGCCTTCTTTTTTAGACATATTTGGAACATTCCACATATTTTTTTGAGAAGAAAAATATCTTAAGGCTGCACAAGAAATAATTGCATCTGCATCATCTTGGTCTGGGCCACCAATTACTTGATTTTCATCAAGTGGTTTTGAATTAAAATAACTCAAACTTTTATTAATATTTTTAAGTGTGTACCCAACATTCTTTTCAGGTTTAATTGAAGAAATTCTAAAATAATAAGTAGGAAAAATTTCTACAAAAACACTTTTATTTAATATTTTATAATTATCAAAAGGCCATATATTTACTTGCTTATTAAATAAATTAAGTATCCTCATTCCTGCCAAAGAGCCTGTCCCTACTGCACCTGGGCCTACACAATTAAAAGTTGGACTGGGTGAATGTATTTTATTTTTAGCATAAATTTCTGTTACCCTTCTTCTAGTAATATAAAGTTTACCTTTTAATTTTGGAGCGTTATAAAAGTAACAGTATGGTTTTTGGTTCCATATTTCACCGCCATATAAATTCTCTTTTTCTTGGTTTATAATGTCAATCATTAACCATAAACTTTTGACATTTGTTGGGCTATCTTTGATACCAGGAAAATATGAGGAATAATCATAAAATGGATATGAAAACGCAAAATCAAATCCTACTAGTGATTTTTCTTTTACTAATATTTTATTTAGCCAATCTATTAAGGTAAAACGTGACCAATACTTTTCTGGCGATTTTATTATTATTGGGGCATCAACTCCATTTTTACATAATGAAACACTTATACCTTTTTGAACATTATTTTTGTCTCCTGACCAATCTATTCCAATATAATTTTCAAAATGCATAGTTTTCTCAAAAAAAAACCGTTCCTAGAAAAAGAACGGTTTGTGTTCTTATTTAATTTTTTTACTAACTAACAACAGCTTCTTTAGGTTCGTCTGAACTCTCAGTTATGTTTTGAACTGGCCCACTATCTAAACCTCTTGCATCTTCGTCACGGTCTACTAATTCTATAACAGCCATTGCAGCAGCATCTCCATACCTATAACCAGCCTTTAAAACACGCGTATATCCACCTGCTCTATCAGCATACCGTGAAGCAAGGGTTCCAAAAAGTTTTGTTACTATTTTATCATCTCGCAACTTTGAATATGCTTGCCTTTTAGCATGTAAACTTCCTTTTTTGGCTAGAGTAATAAGTTTATCTACAATAGGTTTCATTGTTTTAGCCTTGGGCAAAGTAGTTATTATTTGCTCGTGCTTAATAATAGCTTGGGCCATGTTTTTAAATAAAGCTTTCCTATGAGAAGAAGTTCTATTTAATTTTTTACCTTTAATTTTATGTTTCATCTGTGTCTCCTAAGGAAGTTTTTAAAAGCTAAAAGGGTTCTTCGATTCTTTTAACCAAATCTTCAATATTCTCGGGTGGCCAATTCTCTACATCCATTCCAAGTTCCAAACCCATTACTTTTAACACCTCTCTTATTTCATTCAAACTTTTTCTACCAAAGTTAGGCGTTCGTAACATTTCAGGTTCTGATCTTTGAACTAAATCCCCTATATATACTATATTGTCATTTTTTAAACAATTTGCTGATCTAACTGAAAGTTCTAACTCATCAACTTTACGCAGAAGATTCTTATTGAAAGGTAAATCTTCAAGAACTTCTGGAACCTCCTCTTCTTCAGGTTCTTCAAAATTAATGAAGTTATTTAACTGGTCTTGCATAATTCTAGCAGAAAATGCAACCGCGTCTTCTGGTGAAACTGATCCATCAGTTGTAACCATTAAAGAGAGTTTATCATAATCTGTCTGTTGACCAACACGAGCATTATCTACATTATATGAAACTTGCACTACAGGGCTAAAAATTGCATCAATTGGGATAACACCGATTGGAATGTCTTCTTTTCTATTAATTGCGGAAGACACATATCCTTTTCCATTTTCTACAGAAAACTCTACATTAAGTTTGGCTCCTTGATCTAAAGTACATATTTCATGATCTTTATTCATTATTTCAACTTCGGGTGGACATTCTATCATGCCTGCAGTAACTGTCGAAGGTCCATCTACATTTAAATGAATTTTTTTTATTCCATCAAAATCCATTCTGACCTTTATACCTTTTACATTTAATATTATATCAGTAAGATCTTCTCTCACACCTGGTATTGATGAAAACTCATGAAGTACACCTTGAACTTGTATTGAAGTAATAGCTGTTCCTTGGAGAGATGATAATAATATTCGTCTAAGGGCATTTCCAATGGTCACTCCATAACCTCTCTCAAGAGGTTCTGCAACTATACTTGAAGTGTATTCAGGATTCTTCTCATTTCTAACTTCTAGCTTAGAAGGCTTTATTATTTCTTTCCAATTCTTTTCGATCATGATTACTCTCTATAAATAAAAAACTTAGTTTTGGTAATTGTTTTAAATAAATTGTCTAAACTCTTCTTCTTTTTTTTGGTCTACAACCATTATGTGGTATAGGTGTAACATCTCTTATCGAGTTAACTTGAAATCCAATGGTTTGAAGAGCTCTTAAAGCAGATTCTCTTCCAGAGCCAGGACCTTGTACTTGAATATCAACTGTTTTTACACCGTGTTCTGAAGCTTTTTTACCAGCATCTTCTGCAGCCAGTTGAGCGGCATACGGAGTAGATTTTCTAGATCCTTTAAAACCCATACTTCCTGATGAAGACCATGAAATAGCATTTCCTTGAATGTCCGTTATTGTAACGACCGTATTATTAAATGACGAATTGACATGAGCTACAGCATTAGTAACATTCTTTTTTTCTTTACGTCGTATTCTTGTTTGAATAGGTTGTTTAACCATAATATTTAAATCTCCTTATAAGGATTACTTCTTTTTACCTGCAATTGCCTTTGCGGGACCTTTTCTAGTTCTAGCATTTGTATGAGTTCTTTGACCTCTGACTGGCAAATTTTTTCTATGTCTTAAGCCCCTTAAACAACCTAAATCTAAATACCTTTTTATATCCATGGAGGTTTTCCTTCTTAAATCACCTTCAACAAGGTAATCAGCGTCAATAATATCTCGAATTTTGATAAGTTCATCTTCAGATAAATTATTAATTCTTTTATCTTCAGTTATTCCCACTTTTTTACAAATATTTTTTGAGCCCGTATATCCTATTCCATGAACGTAAGTTAGTGCAATATGAACCCGCTTGTTAGTTGGTACATTTACTCCTGCAATTCTTGCCACTGATTTCTCCTTTTTTACCAAAATTTAGGATCTATTTAAACCAAACAAATCCAGGATTGTAATCTTTACAAAGACACAGTCAACATTTTTGTATCATCACAAAATGTTGAGAATATCTTGAGATACCTTTTCTATACTTTGCATTCCATTTATTATATTAAGTTTTTTTAAACTTTTATAATAATCTATTACTGGCATAGTATCTTTTTTGTAAACTATTATTCGATTTTCTAAAATTGAAGAGTTATCATCATTTCTAATACTTTCATTTTCTAATGCTCTTTTATTTATTCTTTCTAATAAAAAGTTTTCGTCAACTTCAATTTGTATAACATTATCTATTTTAATCTTTAAATCTTCTAATAAACCGTCTAATTCTATTGCCTGATTTAAAGTTCTAGGAAAACCATCCAATATAAACCCATTATTACAATCTGACATTTGTATTCTTTTTTTAATCATGGCAATTATTATGTTATCTGACACTAAATCTCCACGGTCCATTATAGATTTAGCACTTTTACCTAAGTCGGACTGAGACTTAACTTCATCTCTTAACATATCGCCTGTAGAAATTTGAACTATACTGAACTTGTCTATTAACATTTTGGCTTGTGTACCTTTTCCAGCACCTGGAGGTCCAAATAATATAAAATTCATCTACCTTCTACTTCCTCTTAATTTTGATTTTTTTATTAATCCTGAGTATCTGTGTGCAATTAAATGTGATTGAGCTTGAGATACTGTGTCCATAGAAACGGTAACAACTATTAGTAAACTAGTACCACCTAAATAAAAAGGAATTGAGTATTTTGATATTAAAATTTCTGGTAAAATACAAACAGCAGCTAAATAAGTAGCTCCAATTGCTGTAAGTCTGGTTAACACAAAGTCTAAATAATCAGCAGTTGGGGGTCCTGGTCTAATACCCGGAACATAACCACCATTCTTTTTTAAATTATCTGCAGTTTCATCAGGGTTAAAAACTATTGCTGTATAGAAAAATGCAAAAAAAACAATCAAGCTTATGTATAATGCTAAATATAAAGGTTGACCTCTTCCAAAATATGAATTCAAAGTCAAGATCCATTCGGAACTGTTATTATCCAAACCCGAAAAAGAAGATAATGACGTAGGTAATAGTAAAAGGGCTGATGCAAAAATTGGAGGAATAACTCCAGGAACATTAATTTTTAACGGTAAGTGAGATGAATCACCTGCAAACATTTTGTTGCCCATTTGCCTTTTTGGATATTGTACAATTATTTTCCTTTGTGAACGTTCTATAAATACAATAAAAACTATTACTGCTATGGCAAGCAATAGAATTGCAATAATTAAGAATGTAGAAATTGACCCAGTTCTACCTTGTTCTAAAATTTGTGCAATAGCTCTAGGTAATTCAGCAACTATCCCTGAAAAAATAATTAAAGAAACACCATTTCCTATGCCTCTTGATGTTATCTGCTCTCCTAGCCATAATAAAAACATAACTGATCCAACCAAAGTAACTACAGTAGTTACTTTAAAAAAAACACCAGGATTATTAACTAGTGAACCAGAGGCACCTGTTGTACTTTCTAAAGCTACTGCAAATCCATAAGCTTGGACTGTTGCTAATAAGACAGTTAAGTATCTAGTATATTGATTGATAGTTTTTCTTCCTGACTCGCCATCTTTTTTTAATTGAGACATTTGTGGAGAAATAGAAGTCATCAATTGCATTATTATTGAAGCTGATATGTATGGAAGAATTGTTAGCGCAAAAATTGTCATACGACCTAAAGCACCACCAGAAAACATATTGAACATTCCAAGAACGCCATTATTAGCATTATTAACAATTTCTGATAAAGCAACTGCATTAATACCAGGAACAGGTATATAAGTCCCTAATCTGTATACGATTAAAGCTATAAGAGTAAATATAATTCTTTGACGTAGCTCAGTAGCCTGACCTAAAACCCCGAACATACTTTCGTTAGCCATTAATTAAACTCCAGATTTCTTTGTCGGGGTTTTAACCAGTCTATTATTTTCTAAGATAGTGATTGAACCGCCTACTTTCTCCACAATCTCTTTTGCTGAAATAGAAGCAGCTGCAACTTCAATATTAATTTTAGTTTTTATTTCACCTTTAGCCAAAAGTTTAATCTTGGATTTCATAGTTTTAATTATGCCTAAATCAAACAACGTTTGATAATTAATTATTTTTTTTGGATCAATTTTGTTATTATTGATTAGACTTTGTATTCTGTTAAAATTTAATACAACATAAGGCACTCTATTTATATTGGTAAATCCTCTTTTTGGTAATCTTCTGTGGATAGGCATTTGGCCACCTTCAAAACCTTTAATAGATACCCCGGACCTTGCTTTTTGACCTTTGTGACCTTTTCCAGAAGTTTTCCCTGTCCCAGAACCTATACCTCTGCCAACTCTTTTTTTATTTTTTGTTGCGTATTTGTTATCTTTAATTACATTTAAATTCATATTTAACCCCTAATCCAGTCTAGTTTAATTTTTTAACTAACTTCAACCAGATGTTTTACTTTATTTATCATGCCCCTAATTGAAGAAGTATCATTTAAAATTTTGGTTCTACCAATTTTATTTAAACCCAGACCTATCAATGTTTTTTTCTGATCTAATTGTCTACCAATAGGGCTTTTCTTTTGAGTAACAACGAGTGTCTTATTATCTGACATTATAATACCTAACTAGCTTTAGAATTTTTGTTTATATCTGATTTTGTTTGATTACCAAAAATTTCAGCAACTTTCATACTTCTTTTATTAGCAATGCTTCTTGGGGAATTCATTGAGTTGAAGGCATCAAAAGTTGCTTTAATCATATTATGGGGGTTTGAGGTTCCTATTGATTTTGCAACTACATCTTGCACTCCAAGTGTTTCAAATACAGCTCGCATAGGTCCACCGGCAATTATACCAGTTCCGGATGGAGCGCTCCTTAATACAACTCTTCCAGCACCATAATGACCTTTCATATCGTGATGCAAAGTTCTGCCTTCCTTCATTGGAACCTTAACCATATTTTTTTTTGCATCGTCAGTAGCTTTTTTTATTGCTTCAGGTACTTCTTTAGCTTTACCAGTACCAAAACCAACTTTACCTCTTTGGTCTCCAACTACAACAAGAGCAGCAAATCCAAAACGTCTTCCACCTTTAACAACTTTTGCAACACGATTTATACCAACTAACTTATCAACTAAGTCACTATCTTCTTTATTATTTTTTTTATCTTGTTTATCAATTCTTGCCATTTCAAACCCCTAAAATATTAATCCACTTTCTCTAGCTGCTTCTGCTAAGTTTTTTACTCTGCCATGATAAATATATCCACCTCTATCAAAAACAACTTTTTTTATTCCTTTTATAAGAGCCTTTTCAGCTATTAACTTACCTACAGAGGTTGCAGCTTCTTTATTTCCACAATTTTTAAATTGTTTTTTTATGTTAGTTTCTAGACTTGAAGCTGATGCAACAGTTATACCTTTATTATCATCAATTATTTGACTATAAATATGTTTACTGGACCTAAAGACGGTTAATCTTAATTTACCAAATGCCTTAATTTTCAAAGCTTTTCTATTTCTATTTTTTCTTCTATTATGAAGTGACATTGAATTATTCATATATACCTCTATTTTTTCTTACCTTCTTTACGTAAAATAAATTCGTCAGCATATCTTATTCCTTTTCCTTTAAATGGTTCTGGAGGTCTTTTTGATCTTATCATTGCTGCAAATTCACCAAGTTTCTGTTTATCAGCACCAGAAATTGTAAATTTTGTGTTTCCATCCATCTTCACCATAATGCCCTCAGGTACTTCAATTTCAACTGGGTGACTAAGACCAAGGCTAAGTGATAATGTTTTACCTTGTAATGCACCTCTATAACCAACCCCTACAATCTCCATATCTTTTGTAAAACCTTGACTAACACCTGAAACGGCATTGTTTATAAGAGCTCGAGTTGTACCCCAAATCGCCTTACTTTTTGCATCATTATTTTTTGGTTCAACTGATATTGTTTTATCTTTTATCGTAACAGTAACAGTACTACTAACCGGAGCATTTAGTTCACCTTTTAACCCCTTTGCCCAAAAACTATTACCTTCGTGCTTAACTTCAATACCATCGGGGATTTTTATAATGGCCTGACCAATTCTAGACATCTATTTATACTCCTAAAATACTTGGCAAAGAACTTCCCCACCAACATGGGCAGCTCTTGCTTCATTATCGCTCATAACACCTCTTGGTGTAGATAATATCGATATTCCAAGACCATTATATGTTCTTGGTAAATCGCTTATACTCGAATAAACTCTTCTACCAGGGGTTGATACTCTTTTTATTTCACTTATTACAGGTTTACCATCATAATATTTTAATTCTATTTTAAATTCATGAATTCCAGGCCGCCTTTCAAATTTAGAAAAATTACGAATATAACCTTCCCTTTTTAAAACATCCAAAACGTTTGCTCTAAATCTAGACGCAGGTGCTTCTACAACTGCTTTATTCGCTGATTGACCATTTCTAATTCTAGTTAACATATCTCCAAGCGTATCACTCATTGACATAATTAATACCTTTCTACCAACTTGATTTAACCATACCTGGAATTTGCCCCGATAAAGCAAATTCCCTTAATGCAATACGTGACATTTTAACTTTCCTGTAATAGCCACGAGGTCTACCTGTGATTAAACATCTATTTCTAAGCCTAATCTTTGCTCCATTTCTGGGCATTTCAGATAACTTGAGTTGAGCTTCAAAACGCTCTTCAATAGGAAGAGTTCTATTACTACAAATTGCTTTTAATCTATCTCTTCGTGATTTGTTTTTTTTAACTTGTATTTCTTTATTCAAGTTTTTTTGGATAGCACTTTTTTTAGCCATCTATATCTCCTAGTAAAAATTATTGTGAACTAAATGGAAAATCAAAACCTCTTAATAACTCTTTCCCTTCATCATCTGATTTAGCTGAAGTAACAAAAATTATATCCATACCTCTAACAGAATCAACGTTGTCATACTCAATCTCAGGAAAAACAAATTGTTCTTTTAAGCCAAGTGCGAAATTGCCATTACCGTCAAAACTCTTTGGATTAACTCCTCTGAAATCTCGAACTCTCGGTAACGCCACATTTACAAACCTATCTATGAACTCATACATTTTATTTTTTCTAAGGGTTACTTTTACCCCAATAGGCATCCCTTCTCTTAATTTAAAGCTGGCATTAGCTTTTTTTGATTTGGTTACTACAGGTTTTTGACCACTTATTGCAGCCAACTCCTTAACAGCAACTTCAATTTTTTTACTGTCTTTAACTGCCTCGCCTACACCCATGTTAATGACAATTTTTTCAAGTTTTGGTATTTCTAAATCATTCTTATAATTGAATTTGTCTTTTAGAGTGTTAGTAATTTCTTTTCTATATTTTTCATACAAACGGACTGTCATTTAAATCTCCATTTTACTTGTCTAATAAAGAGCCTGACACAACAGACATTCTTTTCTTTACACCATCTTTAATCTCATACTTAACTCTTGTGGGTTTACCATTATCAGGATCAACATGCGAAACATTTGAAATATGAACTGAGGCCTCTATTTCTTCAATTTTACCAGGGCTTTCTTGTGTTGCTTTTCTGTGTCGCTTAATGATATTAACTCCTTGAACAATAACTCTATCTTTATCTTTTAATATAGATAAAACGTTACCTAACTTACCTTTATCTTTACCGGTAATTACAATAACTGAATCACCCTTTTTAATTTTAAATTTCTTATTCATTACAAAACCTCAGGAGCTAGAGAAACTATTTTCATAAATTTTCTGCTACGTAATTCTCGTGTAACAGGACCAAATATTCTTGTACCTATTGGTTCGTTACTTTTATTAACTAAAACTGCAGCATTTTTATCAAATCTAATGCAGGTTCCGTCATTTCGTCTAACTTCTTTCGCAGTTCTAACTATGACAGCTCTATGAACATCACCTTTTTTTACACGACCTCTAGGGATAGCTTCTTTAATTGAAACCACAATAACATCTCCAACCGCAGCTGATGTACGACCAGATCCACCCAAAACCTTAATACATTGAACTCTTCTTGCACCAGAGTTGTCTGCAACTTCGAGATTACTTTGCATTTGTATCATATTATATCTCCAAGAAAAATTTCAATTAATATATAACTTCAAAACGCTTATTTTTAGAGATTGGATTGCACTCTCTTATGCTCACTATATCCCCAATATTGAACTTATTTTCACTATCATGAACAGAAAATTTCTTAGATTTTGTTACAAATTTTTTGTACATTGGATGCATAATTTTTCTTTCAACTAAAACAGTTATTGTTTTATCTGACTTATTACTTGTAACTTTACCTGTTAAAATTCTTTTTGGCATATAATTTAATCCTCAACCTTTAGTTAATACAACATTGTTCAAAATTGTTTTTATACAAGCTATTTCTTTTCTAATTTGCTTAAATCTGGCAGGGTTTTCATTCTGTCCATTTGATATCTGAAAGCGAAGGTTAAACTGTTCTTTTCTTAACAATTTTATCTGCTCTTTAAGTTCATCATTAGTCTTAACTTTTAAATCTTTGGACTTGTGCTTTGCCATTTATTCCTCTTTTATTATTCACCTAATCTTTTAACAACTTTAGTATGCATAGGTAGTTTTGCCGCTGCTAAACTCAAGGCTTCTTTAGCAGCAATTTCTGAAACGCCATCAAGTTCAAACATAATTCTACCAGGCTTTATTCTACAGACCCAAAAATCAGGTGAACCTTTACCTTTACCCATTCTAACTTCAGCTGGCTTGCTCGAAACTGGGACGTCTGGAAATATCCTTATCCATACCCTACCTGCTCTCCTTAGATGTCTGGTTATAGCTCTTCTAGCAGCTTCTATTTGTCTAGCTGTAACTCTTTCAGGCTCGACAGCTTTGAGCCCAAACGATCCAAAATTAAGTTTTGTTCCACCCTTGGCTAGGCCGTGGATTCTACCTTTATGAGCTTTTCTAAATTTTGTTCTTTTAGGCTGTAACATTTTTACCCCTGATCCATAGATTTGATATTTGAACCTTTGACAGCACCTTGCATTTTTTTATCTTGAGCCATGGGATCATGTTCCATAACTTCGCCTTTGAAAATCCAAACTTTTATTCCAGTTGCGCCATAAGTCGTAAATGCAGTTGCTTCCCCATAATCAACATCTGCCCTCAAAGTATGTAAAGGAACTCTGCCTTCTCTATACCATTCAGTTCTTGCAATTTCTGCACCGCCAAGCCTACCTGCGCAATTTATTCTAACGCCTTGAGCTCCTAGTCTGATTGCACTCTGAACAGCCCTTTTCATTGCTCTTCTAAAAGCGACTCTTCTTTCAAGTTGCTGAGCTATACCTTCAGCAACTAACTTAGCATCAATCTCTGGTTTTCTTATTTCTATTATATTAAGACTTACCTCAGCACCAACTTGCTTGCTTAGTATATTTTTTAAAGTTTCGATATCTTGACCTTTTTTACCAATAACTAATCCAGGCCTTCCAGCATATATAGAAATTTTAGCTCTTCCAGCAGGCCTTTCAATAACAATTTTACTAACTGCGGCTGCTTTTAACTTATTAAACAAATACTTTCTGAGATTTATATCTTGGTGAAGCAAGTCAGCATAAGACTTTCCACCAAACCACCTAGAGTCCCAAGTACGGTTTATTCCTAATCTAAATCCAATTGGTTGTGTTTTTTGACCCATATTATTTACCTTCCTGTTCGGACAATAAAATTGTTAGATGAGAAAAAGGTTTTATAATTTTGGCACCACGACCTCTAGCACGAGCACGAAAACGTTTCATAACCAAACCTTTGCCAACATAAGCTTCTTTTACAATAAGTTTGTCTATATCAAGTGAATGATTATTTTCAGCGTTCGCTATAGCGGACCTCAATGCCTTTTCAACATCATTAGATATCCTTCGTTTAGAAAATTGTAAAATAGAAATAGCCTTAGATGCAGCCTGCTTTCTAATCATCTGGGCTACAAGGTTAAGTTTTTGGGGACTAATTCTAATATTTTTCAACACAACTTTAGCCTCGTTGTCCAGTTCTCTTCTTTTATTTTTCTCTTTTCCCATCTCTACCTCTATCGCTTTGATTTTTTGTCAGCTGTATGACCATAATAAGTCCTTGTAGGTGAAAATTCTCCTAATTTATGCCCCACCATAGTTTCAGTTATGGTTACAGGTATAAATTTTTTACCATTGTACACACCAAATGTAAGCCCAACAAATTGAGGCATAACAGTAGATCTCCTTGACCAAGTTTTTATTACGTCATTTCTTCCTGATTCTCTTGCTATATCAGCTTTTTTTAGTAAATAGCCATCCACAAAGGGACCTTTCCAAATAGATCTTGACATTTAGTTAACCTTACGCTTTTCTTCTTCTAATTATTAATTTATCAGTTCTTTTATTATTTCTTGTTCTATATCCTTTTGTAGGCTTACCCCAGGGAGTAACTGGGTGCCTACCGCCAGATGTTCTTCCTTCACCTCCACCGTGAGGATGATCAACTGGGTTCATGGCAACACCTCTTACAGAAGGTCTTTTTCCCAACCATCTATTTCTACCAGCTTTACCTAAGTTAGTATTTTGATTGTCAGGATTTGACACAGCTCCAATTGCACACATACAAGAAGACAGCACAAATCTCACTTCACCAGATACTAATCGCAATATTGAATAAGATAAATCTTTACCTATAAGTTGTACGTAGGAACCTGCTGAACGAGCAATTTGACCGCCTTTGCCAGGTTTAAGTTCAACATTATGAATAATAGTACCAACTGGCACAGATGAAAGTGGCATACAATTTCCAGGCTTAATATCAGCCTTGCTAGAAGATATTACTTTATCTCCCACACTTAATCTTTGAGGAGCTATAATATATCTCAATTCATTATCTTCATATTTTATTAGAGCAATATATGCTGAACGATTTGGATCATATTCTATACGCTCAACCATACCATATATATCAAACTTATTCCTTTTAAAGTCTATTATTCTATATCTTCTTTTGTGTCCACCACCTCTTTGCCACATTGTAATTTTACCAGAGTGATTTCTTCCTCCATTTTTACTAAGGCCTTCAGTTAATTTTTTCTCAGGCTTCCCTTTGTACAATTCAGATTTATCTACAAGAACTAATCCTCTTTGACCGGGTGTGTTAGGTTTATATTGTTTTAATGCCATATTATACCCCCACTGACAAATCTATCGTATTACCAGGTGCAAGAGTTATTATAGCTTTTTTTGTATTTGCTCTTCGACCTAAAATTCCTTTAAATCTTTTAACCTTTCCTTTAAGTAATATAGTATGAACGGACTTAACTTTTACTGAAAAAATTTTTTCAATTGCTAATTTTATGTCAAATTTACTTGCGGTAAGTGGAACTGAAAATACCATTTTGTTAAATTCTGACATTTGCGTTGCTTTTTCTGTAATTAAAGGATTTAAAATAACCTGATAAGCTTTATTTAAGCTAATTAAAGTTTCATTTTTTTTTCTAGGTCTTATGCTCATGACAACCGTTCCTCAACAAATTTAAGTGCATCGTCAATGATTATTAAGTTATCTTTTTTAACAATATCGTAGACGTTAATTCCTTCGCAGGAGAGCACATCTAAATTTTTAATATTATTTGCAGCTTTTACAAAATTTGCTTCAACCTCAATACCTGAAATAACTAGAGTTTTTCCCACTCCCATCTCATCTAATTTTTTCTTTAAAGTTGAAGTCTTTCCATCACATTTTGCGCCATCCAAAATAATGAGTTTTCCAAGTTTGAATTTATCAGACAATGCAGATTTTAAGCCTAGTTTCCTTACTTTTTTATTTAAATTGTGAGAATGAGAATGACTAACTGGCCCATGGGCCATTCCACCACCTCTAAACTGTGATACAGACCCTGAACCATGCCTGGCTTTACCAGTTCCCTTTTGCTTATACATTTTAGCTGTAGTCATTTTAATTTCGCTTCGAGTTTTGACAGAGTGGTTACCCAAACGTCTTTTCGCTAATTGCCATCTTATAACTCTGGCCATAATGTCAGGTCTAGGAGATATTCCAAAAACATTAACATTCAGTGTAATTTCTTTACCTGACTTGTTATTTAAATTTAAAGATTTAATTTTCACCTTGGGCTCCTTCATTCTCTGATAAATTACCACTAGTATTTTCAGAAACTGGTATTATTTCATTAATCGAAGCTTCAGACGTTATAAGGCCGGCAGGAAAGGGAGCATCCTTTGGAAGATCATGTTTAACTGCATCAGATAAAGTTACAATTCCATTTTTTGATCCTGGAACTGAACCTTCTACCAAAATTAAATTGTCATCCTCTAGAAGTTTTACAACTTTGAGACTTTGAGTTGTAACCCTGACATTACCGTATTGCCCTGCCATTTTTTTGCCTTTCCAAGTTCTGCCTGGATCTTGGCTGTTGCCAGTTGAGCCGTGGGCCCTATGACTGATTGACACACCATGCGTCGCCTGCATCCCTCCAAAATTATGTCGCTTCATTGAACCTGCAAAACCTTTACCTTGTGAAATTCCCATTACATCAATCTTTTGACCAGGTATAAAATGGTTTACGCCAATTTTATCACCAATTTTTAATAAAGCATCTTCAGTAACTCTAAATTCTATGATTTTTTCTTTAGGTTCGGATTTAGCCTTAGCAAAATAACCCTTTAGAGGCTTATTAATATTCTTTAACTTTTTATTGTTAAAGCCTAATTGAATGGCAATATATCCATCTTTTTCCATAGACTTTAAAGATAAAACCTCAACATTTTCAAGTCTTAAAACAGTCACAGGTACGTGTTCACCATTATCATTAAATATTCTTGACATTCCTAATTTTCTAGCTATCACGCCACAACGCATAATGTAATCCTCTAAATCTTAATTTCTACATCAACTCCAGATGCCAAATCTAGTTTCATAAGAGCATCTACAGTTTGGGGGGTCGGCTCTATTATATCTAATACTCGTTTGTGAGTTCTCATTTCAAATTGCTCACGACTTTTTTTGTCTACATGAGGCCCTCTAAGAACTGTAAATCTATTGAGAGATGTTGGTAATGGGATTGGCCCTCGAATTTTGGCACCGGTCCTTCTAGCAGTATTAACTATTTCAGATGTAGATTGATCTAATATTCTATGATCAAAAGCCTTTAATCTAATTCTAATATTTTGATTATCCATTAAATCCTCACTACATTAACTACTAAATATTATCAGTTAAGACTGAATGCTCGAAACAACCCCAGCACCAACTGTTCTTCCACCTTCTCTTATTGCAAATCTTAAACCTTCATCCATTGCAATTGGTGCAATTAACTCAACAGTTATTGCTATATTATCCCCAGGCATAACCATTTCTGTTCCTGATGGAAGCTCTACAGCCCCAGTTACGTCAGTAGTTCTAAAATAAAATTGTGGACGATAATTACTAAAAAAAGGTGTATGCCTTCCACCTTCATCTTTAGTTAATATGTAAGCCTCGCCTTTAAATTTTGAATACGGCTTGATTGAACCAGGTGCAGATAAAACTTGACCTCGTTCAACTTCTTCTCTTTTTGTACCTCTTAAAAGAACACCAACATTATCACCAGCTTCACCAGAATCTAATAACTTGCGAAACATTTCAACACCAGTACATGTTGTCTTAGTTGTTTCCTTTATGCCAACAATCTCTATTTCTTCACCAACTTTCACAACACCTCTTTCTACACGACCTGTAACAACAGTTCCTCTTCCTGATATAGAAAAAACGTCTTCAATAGGCATTAAAAAAGGCTTATCTTTGTCACGAGCTGGTTGAGGAATATAAGTATCAACAGCAGTCATTAATTCTGTAATCGAATTCAGACCAATAGCTTCATCACGATTCTCTAGAGCCGCTAGTGCACTTCCTTTTATAATAGGAATGTCGTCACCAGGAAAATCATAACTACTTAAGAGTTCACGAATTTCTAATTCTACTAGTTCTAATAATTCTTCATCATCAACTTGATCAACTTTATTCATGTAAACTACTAATGAAGGAACACCTACCTGACGCGCTAAAAGTATATGCTCTTTAGTTTGAGGCATAGGACCATCAGCAGCATTCACAACTAAAATAGCACCATCCATTTGAGCCGCGCCGGTGATCATGTTCTTAACATAGTCAGCGTGGCCTGGGCAGTCAACATGAGCATAATGACGATTTTCAGTAGAATACTCAACATGAGCAGTAGATATAGTTATACCTCTCTCTCTTTCTTCAGGCGCTTTATCAATTTGGTCATAAGCAGAAAAGTCAGCACGACCAGCATCAGCCATAACTTTTGTAATTGCTGCAGTTAAAGTAGTTTTTCCATGATCAACATGGCCTATTGTACCAATGTTAACGTGTGGTTTACTACGATCAAATTTTTCTTTAGACATCTTATTATGACCTTTCTTTATATGATTGTTTAGGCTAACTTGGCCTTAACCTCGTCTGCAACGGCTTGAGGAACTTGATCATAATGATCAAAAATCATAGTGTATTGAGCTCTACCTTGACTCATAGACCTCAGGTTATTTACATAACCGAACATGTTGGCTAAAGGAACCATAGCATTAATTACCTGGGCATTGCCCCTAGCATCCATTCCATTGACCTGACCTCTTCGGCTATTTAAATCACCTATAATATCGCCCATGTACTCTTCAGGTGTAACACACTCAACTTTCATTATAGGCTCAAGTAAAACTGGCGAAGCCTTTGCCATACCTTCCCTGAATGCAGCTCTCGCGGCAATCTCAAAAGCCATAACTGATGAATCCACGTCGTGATATGCGCCATCATGAAGGTTAACCTTGAAGTCGATAGCTGGAAAACCCGCTATTATACCAGCATCCTTAGCTTGAACTAAACCTTTTTCCACGCCCGGTATGTATTCAGTAGGAATATTACCACCTTTAATTGAGTTCAAAAATTCAAAGTCTTTATCAGGGTTTGGTGAAAATGTCATTTTAACTCGAGCAAATTGACCAGATCCGCCAGATTGTTTTTTATGAGTATAGTCAACTTCGATTTCTTTCGTAATAGTCTCTCGATAAGCAACTTGTGGAGCGCCAATGTTTGCCTCAACCTTAAATTCGCGTTTAAGTCGATCTATTAATATATCAAGATGAAGCTCACCCATACCCTTCATGATAGTTTGGCCTGATTCAATGTCTGTGGACACCTGAAAAGAAGGATCTTCAGCAGCTAATCTTGCAAGGCCTGTAGACATTTTCTCTTGATCATTCTTAGACTTAGGTTCAACTGCAATTTCGATTACCGGATTTGGAAATGACATTGTTTCCAATACAACAGATTTTAATGGATCACACAAGGTGTCTCCAGTAGTTGTCTCTTTCATACCTGCTAGTGCGACAATATCACCAGCAAATGCCTCATCTATCTCCTCCCTGTTATTAGAGTGCATCATCATCATTCTTCCAACTCGCTCTTTTTTTCCTTTGGTAGAGTTAAGAAGAGAATCCCCTTTTCTTATGGAACCTGAGTATATTCTTAAAAAAGTTAAAGAACCAACAAATGGATCATTCATTATTTTAAAGGCGAGACCAGAAAAAGGCTCTTGATCGCTAGCCTTTCTTTCAACATTTCTAGTTTCCGTAACATCACCAGGCAAAAAACCAAGATAAGCAGGTACATCTAATGGATCAGGAAGATAATCAATTACAGAGTTTAACATCGTCTGAACACCCTTGTTTTTAAAAGCTGACCCACACAAAATTGGGACAAAATCCATAGCAAGAGTACCTTTCCTAATTAATTTTCTTAAAGAAATTTCGTCAGGCTCCTCACCCTCAAGATATTTCTCCATCCAAGCATCATCCTGTTCAACTGCCAACTCTATTAGGTCAGCCCTCATAGACTTAGCTTTCTCCAACAATTCTTCTCTTATTTCACGTATTGTCCAGGAAGCACCTAAATCCTCTGAGTCCCAAACCCACTCTTTCATGGAAACTAAATCTACGAGACCTGCAAACTCATTTTCTGCACCAATTGGTAAATTAATGGGTAAAGGAGTAGCTCCTGTCCTATCTTTTACCATATCTACACACTTAAAAAAATCAGCACCAATCTTATCCATTTTGTTAACAAACACTATTCTAGGAACTTTGTATCTATCAGCCTGCCTCCATACTGTTTCAGTTTGAGGTTCAATCCCGGCATTGGCATCAAGAACAACAACAGCACCATCGAGCACCGCTAATGATCTTTCAACTTCAATTGTAAAGTCAACATGACCTGGAGTATCTATAATATTAAATCTAAATTTAGCTTCATCTTCCGACGATCCATAATGTGCATCGTAACCTTTACCGTCTTCTGTTCTAGTCCAAAAACATGTTGTTGCAGCAGAAGTTATTGTAATACCTCGCTCTTGCTCTTGCTCCATCCAATCCATTGTAGCATTACCGTCGTGAACCTCACCAATTTTATGTGATCTACCAGTGTAATAAAGAACTCTTTCGGATGTTGTAGTCTTACCAGCATCAATATGAGCAATTATACCAAAATTTCTATATCTATTTAAATTATATCCACGAGACATTTTAATTCCTATATTTTACCAACGGTAATGTGAAAAAGCTTTGTTTGCTTCAGCCATTTTATGAGTATCTTCTCTTTTTTTAACGGAAGCACCTCTGTTTGAAGAAGCATCCATTAACTCACCACTAAGTCTTTCTGTCATTGAATTTTCTGACCTGTTTCTACTACTATTTATAAGCCATCTAATTGCAAGAGCTAATGCCCTCTCCGACCGAACTTCAACCGGGACCTGATAAGTAGCACCACCGACACGCCTGGATCTAACTTCAAGTTGGGGTTGGACATTACCTAAAGCTTCGTGAAAAATTTTAACAGGCTCAACACCGGCTTTCTTTTCAATAACTTCAAATGCACCATAGACTATCTTCTCAGCAGTGGACCTTTTACCGTCGAACATCAAACACGATGTAAACTTTGATACAACTTTATCGTTGAACTTCGGATCAGGCATAATTTCTCTTTTTGTAGCTTTTCTACGTCTTGACATTTAAAATTTCCTTTTTTATTTAGGACGTTTAGCACCGTATTTGGATCTTCTTTGACGCCTATCTGAAACTCCCTGTGTATCCAAAGTTCCTCTTATAACATGATATCTTACACCAGGTAGATCTTTAACCCTACCACCTCTTATCATTACAACAGAATGTTCTTGTAAATTATGACCTTCACCAGGTATATAGGAAGTAACCTCAAAACCGTTTGTAAGCCTAATCCTAGCAACCTTTCTTAGCGCAGAATTTGGTTTCTTGGGAGTGGTGGTATATACTCGTGTACAGACACCTCTTTTTTGAGGACAAGATTGCATGGCTGGAACTTTTGTTTTATTAACTGGTCGATTACGACCATGCCTTATAAGCTGATTAATGGTAGGCATTTAAAAATCCTTCATAAAAACAAGTAGCTGAAATAAGCCTAATAAATAATAATTATAATGGGCTAGCGTCTAATTAAAATTACAACCAGGACCCAATATTTCGCGGATTATATTCTTAACTTTATCAATGGTCAAGGACAAAATACATACTGATGATTAATTAAAATATTAGTTCAAATACATTCGTCAATCTAGTTTTTCTTCCATTCCTTCAATCAAGACAGGATCTTCTTTTGCCATATTATCCATTATTTCTTTATCTCTTTTACTAGCAGTCATTCTAAGTTTGTTAACAATAGAACCTGTTCCAGCAGGTACCAAGCGTCCGACAATAACATTTTCTTTCAACCCAGAAAGAGCATCAGATTTACCTGATACTGCAGCTTCAGTTAAAACACGTGTTGTTTCTTGAAAAGAAGCTGCAGATATAAAACTTTCTGTTTGCAAGCTAGCTTTAGTTATACCTAATAAAACTGACACTCCTTTAGCAGGCTCAAAACCCTCTTTAAGAGCTTTTTCATTAGCTAATTTGAATTCTAATCTATTTACATGTTCTCCGTTAAGAAATGTTGTGCCTCCATGATCAGTTATTTCAGTTTTTTGCAACATTTGTCTAACTATAACTTCAATATGTTTATCATTAATCTTAACTCCTTGTAATCTATAAACATCCTGAACTTCTTTTACTAAGTAATCCGCCAAAGCCTCTACACCTAATATATTTAGTATATCGTGTGGAACTGGACTTCCATCAATAATCATGTCACCTTTTCTGATAAAGTCACCTTCCTGAACAGCTAATAATTTTCCTTTTGGAACCATATATTCAAAGGCATCAATTTCACTATCTTGCGGAACAACTCTGATCCTTCTCTTAGCTTTATAGTCAGCTCCAAATTCAACTACTCCGTCACTTTCAGAAATTATTGCAAAATCTTTTGGTTTTCTTGCTTCAAACAACTCAGCAACTCTTGGCAATCCTCCAGTAATATCTCTAGTTTTAGAGCTTTCTCTAGGGATTCGAGCCAAAACTGCTCCAGCTTTGACCTTACTACCATTTTCAACACTTAAAATTGCATTCATAGACATAAAATACCTTGCTTCTAATCCATTTGGTAAATTTATTACTTCTCCATCAGCATCTCTCAAAGTTATTCTTGGCCTCAAATTTGATCCACCAGATTGTTGCTTCCAATCTATTACAACCTTACTTCCTATACCAGTCAATTCGTCAATTGATTCTCTCATGGAAATACCTTCTACAAGATCGACATAATGAGCAGTTCCTTCTTTTTCTGTAATAATTGGTATTGTGTATGGATCCCATTCAGCTAATATTTGACCAGCTTTTACAGTGGATTCATCTTTTTTTAGCAACTTAGCTCCGTATTGAAGACGATATCGAGCTTTTTCCCTTCCTTGATCATCTAAAATAAGCATTTCAGATGAACGAGAGAGAACAATCTCACTACCATCCTCGGTTGTTACTAAAGAAGTATTATCCAACCTTATTTTACCATCAAAAGGTGCCTCAATTTTAGATTGTTCAGCACCACGTTGAGCAGCGCCACCAATATGAAATGTTCTCATTGTGAGCTGAGTACCAGGTTCACCTATTGATTGAGCGGCAATAACTCCTACAGCTTCTCCAATATTAACTGGAGTACCTCTAGCCAGATCTCTTCCATAACATGCTGCACAGATACCTGGTTGTGTTTCACAAGTTAATGCAGATCTAACTTTTACTTGATCAATACCAGCCTTTTCTATCTTTTCAATATCATCCTCGGTTATAATGATACCTCTATTTAAAATAATAGTATTATCTTTTGAATCTATAATATCAGAAGCCGCAGTTCTACCCAAAATTCTTTCAGCAAGAGGTTCAATAATATCTCCACCCTCAATTACAGCCCTCATTATAAAACCATTTTCAGTTCCACAATCTTCTTCAGTAACAATACAATCTTGGGCGACATCAACTAATCTTCTTGTTAGATATCCAGAGTTAGCTGTTTTTAAAGCTGTGTCCGCGAGTCCTTTTCTGGCACCATGGGTGGAATTAAAGTATTCAAGAACATTTAGACCATCTTTGAAAGATGATTTTATAGGTGTTTCAATAATTTCACCTGAAGGCTTAGCCATCAAGCCTCTCATACCTGCTAATTGTTTAATTTGAGCCGCAGATCCTCTAGCCCCTGAATGAGCCATCATCCAAACTGAGTTCACAGGTTCTCCAACCTTTATGGTTGAAATATTCTTCATCATTTCAGCAGCAACATCATCAGAGCATTTAGACCAAACATCAACAACTTTATTATATTTTTCACCTTGAGTAATTAATCCATCTTGATACTGCTGTTCAAAATCCTTAACTTGTTTTTCTGCTTGCATCATAAGTTCAGCTTTAGCTTTTGGCGTTTCAAGATCAGAAATACCAAAAGATATACCAGCAGTACAAGCATGCTTAAAACCCATTGCCATGAGCTGATCACAAAAGATGACGGTATCTTTTTGGCCACAATGACGATAAACGTAATCAATGACATTCGTAACTTCTTTTTTTGTCATCAACTTATTAATAGTATTAAAATCTACCGACTTATGTTTAGGAAGTAATGTTGAAAGTTTAGCTCTTCCTGGAGTTGTTTCAACAATTTTTACAATATTTTTGCCTTCATTATCATACGTATTTACTCTAACTTTAATTTTTGCTTGAAGATCAACTTGAGAATTGTCTAGGGCCATTAATACCTCCGTAGGAGATGAAAATATCATACCCTCACCTTTCAGAGAATTACTTATCATAGATAAATAATATAAACCTAATATGATATCTTGTGACGGCACGATGATAGGCTTTCCACTTGAAGGAGATAATATATTATTTGTTGACATCATCAAGACTCTTGCTTCAAGTTGAGCCTCTAATGATAGAGGAACATGAACTGCCATCTGATCACCATCAAAATCTGCATTAAAAGCTGTACATACAAGAGGATGCAAATTTATTGCTTTTCCTTCAATCAAAACTGGTTCAAATGCCTGTATTCCTAATCGATGCAATGTTGGTGCCCTATTAAGCATTACGGGATGCTCCCTTATTACCTCTTCAAGGATGTCCCAAACTTCAGGCCTTTCTTTTTCAACCATTCTTTTAGCTGCTTTTACAGTACTTGCTAACCCATAAAGCTCTAATCTTGAATAAATGAACGGTTTAAACAATTCTAAAGCCATTTTTTTTGGAAGGCCACATTGATGTAACTTTAATTCAGGTCCAACAACAATTACGGATCTACCAGAATAATCAACTCGTTTTCCTAGTAAGTTTTGTCTGAATCTTCCCTGTTTACCCTTAAGCATGTCAGATAAAGATTTTAATGGCCTTTTATTTACCCCAGTTATGACTCTGCCTCGTCTACCATTATCAAATAAAGCATCCACAGATTCTTGTAACATTCTCTTTTCATTACGAATAATAATATCAGGCGCTCTTAACTCAATAAGTCTTTTTAGACGATTGTTTCTATTTATAACCCTTCTATACAAGTCATTTAGGTCAGAGGTTGCAAACCTTCCACCATCCAGTGGTACTAAGGGACGTAGTTCAGGTGGAATAACTGGAACAACCTCGAGAATCATCCATTCTGGTTTAGCACCCGATTCAATGAAAGATTCTATCAATTTAAGTCTTTTTACTAATTTTTTTCTTTTGATTTCAGAACCTGTTTTCGACAAATCATCACGTATTTTTATAAGTTCTTCTTCTAAATCCATTTCAGTTAAGATTCTTTTAATTGCTTCCGCACCTATTGAAACTTCAAAGCTTTCATCACCAAATTCATCAAGAGCATTGTCATAATCTTCTTCAGTTAATAATTGGCCTTTTGTTAGCGGAGTTAAACCAGGCTCCGTAACTAAAAAGTATTCAAAATAGAGAACTCTTTCTAAATCCTTAAGGGTCATGTCTACAAGTAAGCCTATGCGTGAAGGTAATGATTTTAAAAACCATATATGTGCAACCGGAGCAGCCAGATCAATATGCCCCATCCTCTCTCTTCTTACCTTAGAAAGAGTTACTTCTACCCCACACTTTTCACATATAATACCTCTGTACTTCATACGCTTATATTTGCCACATAAACACTCATAATCTCTTACAGGACCGAATATCTTTGCACAAAAAAGACCATCACGTTCTGGCTTAAAGGTTCTGTAGTTTATTGTTTCTGGCTTTCTTATTTCACCAAAAGACCAACTTTTTATTGCCTCTGGTGATGCTATAGAAATACTAATTTGGTCAAAACTTTGTGTTGAACCTGTTTGGCCAAAAGAATTCATAAGTTCATTCATTTGCGTTCCTATTCTTTTTTAAAAATCAATAAATTATTCAACTAAATCCATATTTACATTTAGGCCTAAAGATTTTAACTCTTTGATTAAAACATTAAATGATTCCGGAATACCTGCTTCAAAATCGTCATCACCCTTGATTATCGATTCATAAACTTTTGTTCTACCAGAAACATCGTCAGATTTAACAGTAAGCATTTCTTGTAGGGTATAGGCAGCACCATATGCTTCTAAAGCCCACACTTCCATTTCACCAAATCTTTGACCACCAAATTGAGCCTTGCCACCGAGAGGTTGTTGCGTTACTAATGAGTAAGGACCAATCGATCTTGCATGTATTTTATCGTCGACTAAATGATGTAATTTTAACATGTAAATATAACCAACTGTAACTTTTCTATCAAAAACTTCGCCTGTTCTACCATCAGTTAACCAAACTTGACCTGTTTCGTCTAAATCTGCCAAATTTAGAATATTTCTAACATCTTTTTCACTAGCTCCGTCAAAAACTGGGGTAGCCATCGGAACACCTCTTCTTAAGTTAAGAGCTTGCTGCATTAACTCTTTATCATTCATCTTTGAAAAATCCGATTTATATTGCTTTTTTCCATAAATTTGAGTTAAAAAACTTCTAATACTATCGTTTTTAGAATCGTGATTACTCTCAATCATTTTACCAATCTTATTCCCTAAACCAGAGGCAGCCCAACCCAAATGAGTTTCTAATATCTGTCCAACATTCATTCTAGAAGGAACACCTAAAGGGTTCAATACAACATCAACAGGTGTACCATCTTTTGTGTAAGGCATATCTTCAGAAGGAATAATTCTTGAAATAACGCCTTTATTGCCGTGTCTTCCTGCCATTTTGTCCCCTGACTGAAGTTTTCTTTTTACTGCAACAAAAACTTTAACCATCTTCATTACACCAGGCAATAATTCGTCACCTCTTTGTAACTTATCAACCCTGTCATTAAATCTATTTTCTAAGGTTTTTATAACCCCATCAAAATGATTAGATAATTTTTCAATCTTTTTCTGAACTTTATCATCTTCAATCTTAATTGATCTAATATCATTTCGAGATAATTCTGCAATAATTTCCTCAGTTAATAAATCCCCATCTTTTAATATTTTAATAGATGAACCGTGTATTTTATTACCAATAATATATTCTTTAAGACGTCCATAAAAACCTCTTTCAAGAATAGTTTTTTCATCATCTCTATCCTTAGCAAATTTTTCTATTTCAGCCCTTTCAATAGCTCTTGCTCTTTCATCCTTGTCAACACCTCTTCTGGAGAAAACTCTTACATCCACAATGGTACCTGAAACTCCTGGTGGAACTTTTAATGATGTGTCACGAACATCTGAAGCTTTCTCTCCAAATATGGCTCTAAGCAATTTTTCCTCGGGAGTCATTGGGCTTTCACCTTTGGGCGTAACCTTACCAACCATTATATCACCTTGTTTAACTTCAGCACCAATATATACCATACCAGCCTCATCTAAATTTCTTAGAGCTTCTTCACCAATATTTGGAATATCACGAGTAATTTCTTCCTGGCCTAACTTTGTATCTCTTGCCATTACTTCAAATTCTTCTATGTGGATAGAAGAAAAAACATCTTCTTTAACTATTCTTTCAGAAATCAAAATTGAATCTTCAAAATTATAGCCATTCCAGGGCATAAACGCCACCAAAACATTTCTACCTAAAGCTAATTCTCCGTCTTCAGTAGCTGGGCCGTCAGCAATTATATCTCCACTATTGATTATGTCACCCACTTGAACCAACGGCCTTTGATTAATACAAGTATTTTGGTTGCTCCTTTGGAATTTTAATAATGAATAAATATCTACTGGACTTACGTCAGCTGCATCGGCAGAATGTGCTCGAATAACTATCCTAGTAGCATCAACTTGGTCAACCACTCCAGATCTTCGCGCTACTAAAGTTACACCTGAATCCTGCGCAACCGTGGCTTCTATCCCAGTCCCTACAAGAGGACTTTCGGATTTTACTAATGGAACTGCTTGTCTCATCATATTAGACCCCATTAAAGCTCTGTTTGCATCATCGTTTTCTAAAAACGGTATTAAAGCAGACGCAACGGAAACCAATTGTTTAGGTGAAACATCCATAAGATTAATGTCACCTGGGTTAGCCAAACCAATATCTCCTCCTTTTCTGACAGGAAGTAGATCGTCAGTAAAATTATCCGAACTATCTAGTTCCGCATTAGCTTGTGCAATTGTAAACTTACCTTCTTCTATAGCAGAAACGTAAACAACATCTTTAGTCACTTTTCCGTTGTCTACTTTCCTGTATGGTGTTTCAATAAAACCATATTGATTTATCTGAGCAAAAGTTGCCAAAGAATTTATTAATCCAATATTGGGTCCTTCTGGTGTCTCAATAGGGCAAATCCTACCATAATGTGTAGGATGGACATCCCTTACTTCAAACCCTGCTCTTTCTCTTGTAAGTCCACCTGGGCCTAATGCAGAAACTCTTCTTTTATGAGTGATTTCTGAAAGAGGATTGGTTTGATCCATAAATTGAGATAATTGGCTTGAGCCAAAAAACTCTCTAAGCGATGCTGCAGCTGGCTTTGCATTAATAAGATCTTGAGGCATTAAATTTTCAATTTCATTTGCTGAGCTCATTCTTTCTTTAATCGCTCTTTCCATTCTTGAAAGCCCTACCCGATATTGATTCTCTAATAACTCACCAACTGACCGAACCCTTCTATTACCTAAATGGTCTATATCGTCAATTTCTCCATGGCCATCTTTAAGAGAAATTAGTTCTTTTATAATCTCTAGAACATCAACTTTTCTCAAAACTCTAATACTGTCATCAACTTCTAGGTTTAAACGAGCTGACATTTTAACTCTACCTACTGCAGATAAGTCATATCGTTCTTCGTCAAAGAATAAATTGTTAAATAAAATCTCAGCCGTCTCATGAGCAGGAGGTTCACCAGGTCTCATAACTCTATATATGTCAACTAATGCTTCTTCCCTAGAAGCATTTTTATCCAATGCCAATGTATTTCTTATCCAAGGTCCAACAGAAGAGCTATCTATAGATAATATATTCAAATTATGCAGATCATTTAACTTAAATAACTTAATAAGATCTTCGGTAACTTCATCACCAGCTTCTGCATAAACTTCACCAGTATTTTCATTTATGATATCCTCAGATATAAATTTTCCTATTATTTCTTCTTCTTTTACTTCTATTAATTTTAAACCATCTTCTATTAGAGATTTGATCTTTCTTTGAGAAATTTTATCGCCTGCTTTAGCAAGAATTTTATCTGTAGAAGCATCGATTAAATCAAAGTTCAATCTTTGACTCTTATAATTATCTGCAAAGAATTCAGTAACCCATTTTTCTGTTTTTAGTTGATACGTCTGTGATCTATAAAAATATTTTAAAATATCTTCTCTTGTCATACCAATAAGTTGATTTCTGTCAGGCTCTAGTTTTTTTTCATTACATTTTTTTAAATACTCTTCGGAATCATTGTCTAATAATGCCATTAAAAAAGTTGTACACGGTAATTTTCTTCTTCTATCAATCCTAACATTTAAAATATCCTTTGGATCAAATTCAAAATCTAACCAAGATCCTCTATAAGGAATTACCCGTGCAGCAAAAAGGAATTTACCAGATGCATGAGTTTTACCTTTATCATGATCAAAAAAGACCCCAGGAGATCTATGCATTTGTGAAACTATAACTCTTTCAGTACCATTTACAACAAAAGTTCCATTTGGAGTCATAAGAGGCATATCACCCATATAAACGTCTTGTTCTTTCATATCTCGAATTGATTTAGCACCAGTGTCAGGATCTAAGTCCCATACTATTAATCTTAGAGTTAGCCTTAGTGGTGAAGCAAAAGTTAAACCTCTTTGATGACATTCGTCAACGTCATATTTAGGTTGTTCTAAGGTATAAGAAACAAATTCTAACATTGATCTACCCGCAAAATCTTTAATTGGGAAAACCGAATTAAATACAGCCTGCAAACCTACATCAATTCTTTCATCAACTGGATCATACATCTGAAGAAATTGTTCGTAAGAATTTCTTTGAACTTCAATTAGATTTGGCATCTCTGCTACTTCGCTAATTTTACCAAACGTTCTTCTAACTCTTCTTCTATTCATTAATGTACTTTGCTGAGATGACATTTATTATCCTTTTAAAACTTAATTAGCCAATACGACTATATGAAAAAACGTATTATAAACAGACTTAAATAATTAAGCCTGTTTTTTGTTAAAAATAAAAGACAAACTTACTTTACCTCAACGGAAGCACCAGCCTCTTCGAGTTTACCTTTAATTTCATTTGCTTCAGCCTCAGGAACCCCTTCTTTAACCATTGATGGAGCTGCCTCAACTAAATCTTTAGCTTCTTTCAAACCTAACCCCGTTACTGCTCTAACTTCTTTGATGACGTTTATTTTCTTCTCACCAATTGCTGTTAACATTACATTGAATTCAGTTTTAGCTTCGGCTGAAGGAGCTACTTCAGCACCACCTGCAGCAGCGACAGCAACAGGAGCTGATGCCGTTACACCCCATTTATCTTCAAGAAGCTTAGCCAAATCAGCTGCCTCTAGAACCGTTAATGAACTTAAATCTTCAGCAATTTTTTCTAAGTCTGCCATTTTTTTCTCCTAATAATATATTAATTGTTATTGTTGTGATTTTTGTGAAATTGTTCTTAAAACTTGTGATGCCGGCTCCATTGTTAATCTTAAAATCTTTGAAGCTGGTGCTTGGAGCAAGCCGACGATTTTACCTCTTAAATCAGATAGGCTTGGCAGCTTTGCAAGTGCTTCCACATCTATTTTTGAAAGTGGTTTATCTTCTAAACCTCCTCCAATTATAACTAGTTTTTCATTCTCTTTAGCAAAATTTACCAAAATCTTTGCAGCCATTACCGGATCTTTAGATGAACCAATCGCTGTCGGTCCGCTAAACATTTCATCCATATGCTGATACTTGGTTTCTTTTAATGCTAATCGAGCAATTTTATTTTTTGTAACTTTAAAATAACAATTCTCATTACGCATTTTATTTCGGAGATCTGTACTCTCCGCGACCGTTAGACCAACACAATGAACGACAACTACTGATGCAGCATCTTCGAATGTATTATGCAAAGTTTTGACCAGATCAGTTTTTTGTTTTTTATCCACCGATAAGTCTCCACGTTTTTGTCATAAAAATAAATCATGACAGTTGTTGCATTCCAGGTAATAAATTACCCACGGCCCGTCCTTTAAAATCAAGCAGAGTACTGCTCAAATTGTCTATGTAGGATATTAAGAAAAATTTCCCCTACAGTCTTGGACAGGATCAGTCTAATTAAAGACTGATAGAGAATAATTAAAATTACTCTCTAAATAAATATATATTTAAACTATATATTTATATTAATACCAGCTCCCATTGTAGAGCTGATTGATATTTTCTTTATAAATGTGCCTTTTGCACCAGACGGTCTAGATTTTTGAATTGAATCTATAAATGAGTTAACATTTTCAACTAGTTTATCCGAACCAAAGCTAATTTTTCCAATACCTGCTTGTACTATACCAGTTTTTTCAGCCCTGTATTGGACTTGTCCTGATTTAGCTGCTTCAACTGCAACTTTTACATCTGCTGTAACTGTTCCCAATTTTGGATTAGGCATTAAACCTTTAGGACCCAATACTTTTCCAATTCTACCAACTACCCCCATTAGATCAGGTGTTGCTATAATTCTATCATAGTTTAAATTCCCTTTTTGCATTTCTTCAGCTAAGTCTTCTGCGCCAACAACATCCGCCCCAGCTTCTTTGGCATCAATTGCTTTCTGATCCCTTGCAAATACAGCAACTTTCATATTTTTACCATTTCCATTCGGTAAAGAGACAACACCTCTTACCATTTGATCGGCGTGTCTTGGGTCAATTCCTAAATTCATTGAAATCTCAATTGTTTCATCAAACTTTTCCCTTTTACTTTCAACAAAAAAGTCGATTGCGTCTTTAACAGTAAAAGACTTGTTCTCTATATTTTTATATATATCAGTTAAAAATTTTCCTTTTTTCATTATTTACTCCAAAACCTCTAATCCCATTGATCTAGCAGAACCTCTAACCATTTCAATTGCCCCTTCAATATTAGCAGCGTTGAGATCTTTCATTTTATTTTCGGCAATTTCTCTAATTTGATCTATCTTAACAGACCCACCTACAGTTCTACCGGGCTCACTAGAACCTTTATCTTTACCCGCAGCTTTTTTAAGGTAAAAAGAAACTGGTGGTGTCTTTGTAACAAAACTAAAGCTCTTATCTGAAAATACTGTTATAACAACTGGTATAGGCATATTTTTTTCTAAGGAATCTGTTGAAGCATTAAAGGCTTTACAAAATTCCATAATATTTACACCTCTTTGACCCAATGCAGGACCTACGGGAGGGGAAGGGTTAGCTGCTCCAGCTGGTATATTTAGCTTTATGTATCCATCTATTTTCTTTGCCATTTTTTTCCTTCACAACAAAAATTGTTGGTTGTATAATAATTTCTTATATCTTCTCTACCTGACTATATTCAAGATCCACAGGAGTTGATCTACCAAAAATAGAAACGGCAACTTTTAATCTTGATTTATCCTCATCAATTTCTTCAACCAAACCATTAAAACTTTGAAATGGACCTTCAGATACTCTGACTTCTTCTCCGATTTCATATATAATACTAGATCTAGGTCTTTCAATACCTTCACTTATCTGATCAATTAGTCGCTTGGCTTCAGCTTGACTTATAGCAATAGGTTTGCCCTTACCACCTAGAAAACCAGTAACTTTTGACTGTGATTTAATTAAATGCCAGGATTGATCTGTCATTTCCATTTTAACTAAAATATAACCTGGAAAAAATTTCTTTTCAGATTGAATTTTACTGCCACGTCTTACTTCTACTACCTCTTCTGTTGGGACTAAAACTTCTTCAATCAAATCTTGCATATTCTTTGATATAACTTGCTCCTCAATACTTTGAGAAACTTTTTTTTCAGAACCAGAAAAAACATGAATTACATACCATTTTTTAGACATATTTGCCATCCAATTTCAAGATTAGATTTGAAGAAAGTTTAAACAATGTTATTAACCACCAAAACTTAATAAATACTGAACAATGTTTGAAAGCATAAGATCAACTAATAAGAAAAAAATAGAAGCTATTAATGCCATAACGAAAACACTCAATGATGCGAACATAGTTTCTCGTCTAGAAGCCCAAGTTATTCTGTTAATTTCTTGTCTTACCTGCCTAACAAATTGCGCGGGGTTCGTTTTAGCCATGAGAAGTCTTCCTTGCAAGAACAAAAATGTTTATTTACAATTTTTTTTTTTATAAGTCAAAGTCATTAATAATTTATCATGAATATAATTGGCAGGAGTGGAGGGGCTCGAACCCCCAGCCCCCGGTTTTGGAGACCGGTGCTCTACCAGTTGAGCTACACTCCTTTATTTAAATAATAAATCCTCACTACATTAACTACTAAATATTATCAGTTAAGACTGAATGCTCGAAACAACCCCAGCACCAACTGTTCTTCCACCTTCTCTTATTGCAAATCTTAAACCTTCATCCATTGCAATTGGTGCAATTAACTCAACAGTTATTGCTATATTATCCCCAGGCATAACCATTTCTGTTCCTGATGGAAGCTCTACAGCCCCAGTTACGTCAGTAGTTCTAAAATAAAATTGTGGACGATAATTACTAAAAAAAGGTGTATGCCTTCCACCTTCATCTTTAGTTAATATGTAAGCCTCGCCTTTAAATTTTGAATACGGCTTGATTGAACCAGGTGCAGATAAAACTTGACCTCGTTCAACTTCTTCTCTTTTTGTACCTCTTAAAAGAACACCAACATTATCACCAGCTTCACCAGAATCTAATAACTTGCGAAACATTTCAACACCAGTACATGTTGTCTTAGTTGTTTCCTTTATGCCAACAATCTCTATTTCTTCACCAACTTTCACAACACCTCTTTCTACACGACCTGTAACAACAGTTCCTCTTCCTGATATAGAAAAAACGTCTTCAATAGGCATTAAAAAAGGCTTATCTTTGTCACGAGCTGGTTGAGGAATATAAGTATCAACAGCAGTCATTAATTCTGTAATCGAATTCAGACCAATAGCTTCATCACGATTCTCTAGAGCCGCTAGTGCACTTCCTTTTATAATAGGAATGTCGTCACCAGGAAAATCATAACTACTTAAGAGTTCACGAATTTCTAATTCTACTAGTTCTAATAATTCTTCATCATCAACTTGATCAACTTTATTCATGTAAACTACTAATGAAGGAACACCTACCTGACGCGCTAAAAGTATATGCTCTTTAGTTTGAGGCATAGGACCATCAGCAGCATTCACAACTAAAATAGCACCATCCATTTGAGCCGCGCCGGTGATCATGTTCTTAACATAGTCAGCGTGGCCTGGGCAGTCAACATGAGCATAATGACGATTTTCAGTAGAATACTCAACATGAGCAGTAGATATAGTTATACCTCTCTCTCTTTCTTCAGGCGCTTTATCAATTTGGTCATAAGCAGAAAAGTCAGCACGACCAGCATCAGCCATAACTTTTGTAATTGCTGCAGTTAAAGTAGTTTTTCCATGATCAACATGGCCTATTGTACCAATGTTAACGTGTGGTTTACTACGATCAAATTTTTCTTTAGACATCTTATTATGACCTTTCTTTATATGATTGTTTTATAAATAAAAATGGTGGTGGGGGTAGGATTCGAACCTACGTACGCTACGCGGGCAGATTTACAGTCTGCTGCCTTTAACCACTCGGCCACCCCACCAAATTTTTAAATAATTTATTTTTATTAATTTTAAAAAATACCCTGTTAAATTTATTAATTGTGGTAAGTTTATATACACAAGCATTGCGAAATATAAAAGCTTTATTTCAATGTCAATAAAAAAACATATAAAAACTAATTTACTTTAGATAAAAACATGAAACGAAATTTTACAAGATCAAAACAAAATGAAAAAATTCTATTTTCAAAAAACAAAGATGTCATAAAAAAAAGTAAAAATATAATTCTAAAAAATAATTTGAATCTAAAACCCAATCAATTAGTTTTATATGGAAATCATGCGGTACTTTCAGCTTTGCAAAATAAGAAAAGAAAATTACATTATCTTATTTCAACAAAAGAAAATTATATACAATGGGAAAAAAGTATTAAAGATCTTGGACTTAAAATTGAAATAATAATAAAAACTAAAGAACAACTTGATATAATAAACAATTTCAAACCCCACCAAAATGTAATTTTGATTGTAGAGCCTCTTAAAAGAATATCATTGGATGAATTTTTAATAGAACAACAATTTATATCTAAACATCCTTTGAGAATAATTATTTTAGATCAAGTAACAGATCCTCAAAATGTTGGTGCCATAATTAGGTCAGCTTATGCTTTTAAAATGGATGCGTTGGCATTATCTCAAACAAATAGCCCAATAGAGACCATTGGCATGTCGAAAGCTTCTTCAGGCACAATTGAAAAATTAAAAATTATAGAATTGTCTAATATGTCGAGAGCAATAAGAAAACTTCAAGATGCAAATTTTCAAGTCTATGGTTTGGCTAATGGAGGATATGGAAGCGTTCTTGATCTCGAAAAAGAGGATGGAAATGTTGCTGTCATTGTTGGATCAGAGGGAAAAGGCTTAAGACGATTAACAAAGGAAAAAGTAGATCAACTGTTAGAGATATCAATTAATCCTGAAAGCGAGTCATTAAATGTTTCAAACGCCGCTTCAATATCTATGTTTCAGTTGCAAAAAAATATAATAAAAAATTAAATAAGTACTTGTCTATAAAATAAATATCTATTATTGATTTGATCAGTGCCGGCTTAGCTCAGCTGGTAGAGCAGTTGATTTGTAATCATCAGGTCGGGAGTTCGAGTCCCCCAGCCGGCACCATAACTTTTTAAACAAGATCTAATAGTTTTTTCTTAAAATTTGACTTATATATATATTCTTCAACTTTGAGATTTTCTAAATATTCTTCTGCACTATTCATTAACTTCTCTCCTTTTAAATAATGATTAAGGAGATGTTTTTGAAATCGAAAAACACTATCTCCCGCAAACCCTTTTTTAAACCATTTATATTTTACTTTTTTTTCTATATTATCACCAAATTTTCTTTTAAAAATTTCTCCATTTCCATTTAATCTTAATGTACCCATAGAGCCTTCAATGAGCATTTCACCAATCGTTAGTCTTCGGTCTACAGCAATATGATCAGACAGTCTATTACCGTCGAATAAACCTCTTATTCCATTTTTAAATTCAAAGAAAACAATTCCTGCATCTTCTCCATTTATGTTAGAATTTAATTTAGACAAATTAGCAAAAACACTTTTTATATCGCCAAATAAAAATCTAAAGACATCAATTAAATGAATAGCGGTTTCATGTATTAAAAATCGTTCCATTTTTTGGAAATAAGGTTGTCTTTCTAAATAAGCTTTTTCACCTTGCCCATCGCCAGGGCGCATCCTAAAACTTACTTGATATAAATCGCCTAATAATGAAGTTTTTAGGATTTCATCAATTTTAATATACCATGGTTGAAATCTAAAATTTTCGTGAACTGCTATCTTCACTTTTTGTCTTTTTGTAAAACTTATTGCTTCTTTAGCTTCTTTAATAGAGGTGGTAAATGGCTTTTGACAAATAATATCGACTTTGTTTCTTGCAGCAATTTTAATAAATTTGAGATGATTTAAAGGTGGAACAATTATATCAACAAGTTCTGGTTTAGTAGTTTTTATCATAGTTTCAAAATCAGAGAAAACCTCACAATTTTGAAACTGATTAGAATATTTACTGGCCTCATTTTCATTCAATGAACATATTCCTACCAAATTTACATTTAATCTTTTCCAAGCATCATAGTGAAATTGACTAAAGTAACCTGTCCCTACAACTACTAATCTAATACTTTTTTTCATTGAATTTAACTTTGACTAATTCTTTAATTTATATACTTCATTGCAATATGAGGAATTCCATCTTCATAAAATGTATTACCATAGGAAATGAAATTAAGACTTTTATAAAAATCTTCTACAGCGACTTGACTATGTAAAATTAATAAGTTGTCTTTTTTATTAATTAAATATGTCTCTATTATTTTATTAATCAGCAAGGATCCTACTTTCAGCCTCCTAAATTCAGGTAAAACTGCTACCCTTTCTATCTTAAAAGTATTTTCAGTTTTTGGACGAACTCTAGCGGTCGCAATAAAAATTTTATCTTTGCTGATTAAAAAATGTTCACATAAGTGATCTAGATTATCAAACTCAATTTTTTGAGAAATTTTTTGTTCCTCACAAAAAACTTTTTTTCTAATTTTATAAGAAATATTTAAGTCTTCAGTGGAAGTTATTTTTAAAAATCTATATGTTTTCATATGTAAATTTTCTTAAATTAATTTAACAATAAAGATACTACTACAAAGGTAAAATAGTACCGTCATAATTAAAAAATTTTCCTGTGTCTTCCTTCTTAAGATTTAGAAAGTGTTTTAGTAAACCTATGGCACTCTCTTCTGGGGATATATCTGCAAACTTTCCTCCCATGTCTGTTCTGACCCAACCAGGATGATAAGATGTTACAACAATATTTTCATTAATAAATTGATTGGATATAGTTCTCATTAAGTTATTAGCTGCTGCTTTAGAAGCCCTATAAATTGCCGCATTAGATGAAGTATGAGTTTGGCTACCCATCAGTGAGGAAATTATAGCTACTTTGGATCCGTCAATTTTGTTTAAGTTATCATAGAGATTCCTAATAGTTAAAAAGGGGCCTGCAACATTTACCATCATGACGTCTAAAATATTTTTTTCACTGTGCTCTTTACTAAAAATATCACCCTTTCCATTATTAACACCTGCATTACAAACAAGTAAATCAATGGGATATTTGAACTCATTAGCAGCTTTTAAAATAGTTTTTGAATTTGTAACATCCATTTTAATAATATTTAAATCTGGATATTCATATGAAAGTTTTTTTAATTCAATGGAATTATCTAAATCTCGGCAACATGCTACAACCCTTAATTTTTTTGTAAGTGCTAATTTTGTTAAAGCTAAACCTATTCCTCTATTAGCTCCCGTAATAAGAATTGTTTTAATAATAAAATCTCCTTAAAATAATAAGTTTGAAAATTAATATTCTATTTTTTGGTCTTTATATAATTTCGCCAAGCAGCAAAAATACCACTAGCTACAACAATACTTCCACCTAGAAAAATTGACAAAGTAACTTTATCATTAAAAATATATATTCCTATGATAGATGCAAAAAATAATTGGAAATATGTGAATGGTTGCAAAACACTTGCTTCCGCATTTTCATACGCTTTTATTAATAAAAAGTGACCAGCAGTACTAAGGATACATAATAAAGCCATCAAAGTCCAATCTTTAAAAAATATTGGCTCCCAAAAAAATGGTCCTATAATCGACATTACTGCACAACCTACCATGGCAACCCAAAAAAAACTTGTTTCAGAAGTGTCTGTTTCAGAAACTTTTCTGGTTAAAATAGTGTAAAAACCTAATACAAAAGCTCCCGCTACAGGAAGTAAAGCATCGAAACTTATTATAAAATCTGCAGGGTTTAAAATAATTAAAACACCAATGAAACCAAATAAAACTGCCATCCATCTTTGAATACCTATTTTTTCTTTCAATATTGGCCCCGAAAACGCAACAACTATTAGAGGAAAGGAGGATAATATTGAATGAGTTTGAACCAGACCTAACGTCGTGAAGGAGTAAACTCCGATTAGTATGGCCAAAATTAGTAATATTCCTCTTATAAATTGTATATATGGCTGTTTAGTAGTTATAACTTTTTTAAGGCCATTTTTTTTTCTTAAACTGATTGAAATAACTAGTATTGCTAAAACCCAACTTCTAATCATATTAATTACAAAAACATTGTATGTCTCTGCTAAATATCTTGATACTCCGTCCATTGCAGCAAAAAATAAAGTAGCGAGTATTATTAATAAAATTCCATTTTTAACGTTGTTAATCAAAACGAGTTAATTCCTAAAGTTACTTTATGTCTGAATAAAAAAGTAATTGTTAACTTATGAATTATACTTTTTATTAAGTTGTGTTTACATATAAATTTTATTATTGACGATTAACGTATAATTTTATTTACAAGAGAAATATATGAGCAATCATTTAAAACCATTAGGCTTTGTTAGCATCGGATTAATGGGAAACTGTCTTGTAAAACGTTTAATAGAAAAAGAATATACTGTTAATATTTACGATAAAAATAAAAATAACCTAAAAAATTTGACGAATAAAAAAAGAATTTCGTTATCGACAAGTCCAGCTAAATTATCTCAAGATTGTGAGATAATATTTATATGTGTAGATAAAACAGAAAGTGTAGAGGATGTAGTTTTTAAGGAAAGCGGAATAATTAAAAATGCTTCTAAAACCACTATTTTAGTGGACTTATCTACTACCTTAGCCAACAAAACAGTAAACTTTTCAAATAAATTAAGCACTCAAAAAGGAGCATCATGGATTGATGCTCCTATGTCTGGAGGACCAGACAAAGCTCTAGATGGTACCTTAGCTTTAATGATCGGTGGAGAAAAAAGGATTGTTAAGAAAGTATCACCAATCCTAAAAAATATTTCATCTAATTTTACTTACTTTGGGCCAACTGGATCAGGGCAAATCGTAAAAATGATAAATCAAATCTTAGTCCTCAATAATTACACAATTTTAGCAGAGGCATTGTCATTTGCTGAGGCTTGGGGGATTGATGCAAAAAAAATTCCAGATGCACTACGTGACGGTCATGCGGGTTCAAATTTGTTAAAACAT
Organism: SAR116 cluster bacterium AG-337-N21; assembly: GCA_003282145.1. Taxonomy (GTDB): domain Bacteria; phylum Pseudomonadota; class Alphaproteobacteria; order Puniceispirillales; family Marisalimonadaceae; genus Marisalimonas. The sequence goes on along the minus strand of QBZZ01000004.1, from coordinate 63,737 downwards.
TTATTTCCAAAAATGATAAATAGAGATTTTAAACCACAAGGTTATACGTCTCAAATTCTTAAAGATTTAACTATGGTCTCAGAACTTGGAGATAAAAAAAACATACCTCTTCCAATGACAAATCTAACTAAACAATTATTTACAATATTATCTGAAAATTCGAAGGAAAATTTAGACGGGACATCTATTATAAAATTATTTAATAAAGATTATAAATTTTAAAGAAATAATAAATTGAAAAATTTACCTATTATTGACGCTCATCACCATTTTTGGGACTTAAGACTTAAAAAAAATCTTTGGTTAGATAAAAATAACCAAATACCTTTTAGATATGGTGATTACAGCTCAATTTGTAAAAACTTTATGCTAGCTGACTACAAAAAAGTAAGTAAAAATCACAATATAGTTAAAACTATTCATATGGAGACCGAGTGGGACCCCAAAGATCCTGTGGGTGAAACAAAATGGCTTCAAGAATTATTCGATATTTCAGGCTTTCCAAATGCTTTAGTTGGACAAGCTTGGTTTGATAGAGAAGATATTGAATTAGTTTTAGAAGGTCATACACAATTCCCTTTGATTAGAAGCATAAGGCATAAACCAAAGTCTTCACTATCTCCAAATATTAAAACATTTAATTCAAAGGGAACTCTTAATGATCCATTTTTTAGAAAGGGATATTCTTTGCTTAAAAAATACAAACTTCATTTTGATCTTCAAACTCCTTGGTGGCATTTAGACGAGGCTACAAAATTAGCAAAAGATTTTCCAGAGACAATTATTATTTTAAACCACACTGGTCTTCCTGCTGATAGATCGAAGGAAGGCCTAAGTAATTGGAAAGCTAACTTAGAGAATTTTGCTGAACAACCTAATACTGCCATCAAAATATCTGGCATTTGTGTTCCTGGTAAACAATGGACAGTCAAACTCAATAAAAGTATTATTCTGGATGCTATTAATATTTTTGGATATCAAAGATGTATGTTTGCATCTAATTTTCCAGTAGATGGGGTTTTAGCAAGCTTTGACGACATATATTATGGTTTTAAGGAAATAACTTCCGAAATGAGTGATGATAAAATTAAATGTTTATTTCATGATAATGCCATAAAATATTATAACCCATTGTGAAATAATTTAATAGAAGTTAAACGCCTTTAAAATTGGCTTGTCTTTTTTCCATAAATGCTCTCCTTCCTTCTTTATAATCTTCACTGTCAAAACATGCGGACGCAAGTTGCTCACATATTGAAAGGTCTCTTTCATCAGGGTTTTTTAAGATTTCCACGCCAATTTGTTTCATTGCTTTGATAGTTAAGGGAGCATTTTTGGATATAGTAAGAGCATAATCTTTTACAAAAGTTTCTATGTCATCTTCACCAATTAATTTTTGAATTAACCCACATGTCAAGGCCTCTTCTGCAGAAATTTTATCTGCTGTAAACATGAAATGTTTAGCCATTCCTGGTCCCATAACATCAAATAATCTTTTTATTGAAGAAAAAGGGTAACCTAAAGATAATTTTGCTGCTGGCATTGCAAATTTAGATTTCTCAGAACATATCCTTATATCACAACATACAGCCAAATTCAGACCACCACCTATGCAATACCCGTTAATCATTGCAATAGTTGGCTTTGGAAATGTTTCAAGGTTCTCATACACTTTTTGTGTTCTTTTATTATAACTTAAAACAGCTTCCTTAGAACTTCTCTCTTTGTCAAATTTAGAAATATCTGCTCCAGAAACAAATGACTTTCCACCTGCCCCATTTAACACTATCACTCTTACAGTATTATTACTTCTAAAATCATCAAGTATTCTCTCCAACGCATCCCACATTTCAATTGACACAGCATTATGTTTTTCTGGGTTATTAAACGTAATATAACCAACACCACTTTCAATTCTTGATAACATTTTATTAGTTGTCATAATTACCTCACTTATTTCAAATAATATTTTTTGATTTTAAGTCATCAAGTTCTTCACTACTATAACCTAAATTTAACAAAACATCTTCATTATGCTCGCCTTTTTCCGGAGGCCTTTGTTTCATTATGCTAGGAGAACGAGACAAGTTAAAAGGTTGGCCTACTAGTTGAGTCTGTCCAAATGGTATAGTATCAATGGATTGGGCAATGCCCAAATGCTTAACCTGTGGGTCGTCAAATACTTTATCTATAGAATTTATAGGACCACATGGTACCCCAACTTTTTCTAATTTCTCAACCCACTCATCTGAGGTTTTAGTGATAGTAACCTTCTCAATAAGCTTGTTTAAATAATCTCTATTCTTTAGACGTTCTTTAGCATTTTTAAATTCATTCATTTCAAGCCATTCTCCTTTATCTACAGCCTCTACAAAACGTTTCCAAATTGTTTCACCTGCAACTGCTAAATTAATTGATCCATCAGATGTTTTGAATACTCCCGTGGGTACACTAGTTGGATGATTATTACCAGCTTGGCCTGCAACATGATTTTCGCTTAACCAACGTGCAGCTTGAAAATCAAGCATAAAAATCTGTGCTTGTAATAAAGATGTATTTACCCATTGACCTAACCCAGACTTTTCTCTCTCTAGAAGAGCAGTTTGTATTCCCATTGCACAAAACAACCCTGCTGTAAGGTCTGCTACTGGAATGCCTACTCTCATCGGACCTTCACCTGGGGCACCAGTTATACTCATTAATCCACCCATACCCTGAGCAATTTGATCAAATCCTGGTCTTTTAGCATAAGGACCATCTTGTCCAAAACCAGATATGCTTGCTAAAATAATTTTTGGATTTCGTGACTTTAAGCTCTCATAGTCGACACCTAATCTTTCTTTTACATCAGGACGAAAATTTTCAACAACTACATCAGAGGTTACAACAAGCTTCATCAAAATTTCAATCGCCTCTGGTTGTTTTAAGTTTAAAGTAATGCTTCGTTTATTACGATGTAAGTTTTGAAAATCTGAGGTGTGTCGAGATGCTCCTAGTGCACCATCGGGCTCAACACTTTCTGGAGCTTCTACTTTTATTACATCTGCTCCCCAATCTGCCAACTGCCTTACAGCAGTCGGACCAGATCTTACTCTTGTAAGATCAATAACCCTAATGTGTGATAAAGCATTTGAGGCAGGTAGATGAGCCATAAATATTTTCCCCTTTTTTGTTTTTAAAAAATATACGCAAATTATATCTCAAAGATATGAATTATATCAACAAATTGCTTGTTTAAAAGTCAAAAAAAAATTATTACTTTTTTCAAGTTTAATAAGAAAGAAAAATGATAGTGAAAAAATTTGATTTCAAAAAACATCATAAAGACTTGTCAAAAATAGAAAGCAAGTCTGAAAAACTCTTTATTAAATCAAGAGACTCAAATGTGTGTTGGAGAATATGGGGCAAGGGTAATCCTATAATCTTTTTACATGGTGGTTACGGAAGTTGGGCACATTGGATTAAGCAAGCACTTCCGTTTTCAAAAAATCATAAGGTACTCATTCCAGATATGCCTGGGTTTGGTGAATCTGATGATTTAAGTCTTCCACACAACCCCGAAAAAATTGCGTCTAATTTAGCTTATACACTTGAAGCGTTAATTTCACCGCACGATAATACAATAATATGTGGGTTTTCCTTTGGAGGCCTAATATCAGGTCATTTGTCATATGAATTAATCCAAAGAAAATTTACACCTGAAAAGTTAATATTAATTGGTCCCGGTGGGCTAGGTGCCAAAAGAGGTGATATGAAGACAATGATAGCAAGACATTCTAATATGTCTGAGGAAGAAATTTATGGTGCCCACAAAACAAATCTTGAAATTTTAATGATACATGATTCTAAAAAAGTTGATGATTTTTCAGTTCATATTCAAAAGCAAAATACAGATGCCCATAGGATTAAAAGTCGTCCAATATCTGCAACAGATACCTTAGCTAAGATTTTAGAAAAACAAGATGTCCCACTTTATGTGATATGGGGAGAAAAAGATGCTAGCGTTGGAGTGTATCTTGAGGATAGAATGGCTATTTTAAGAAAAGTTAACAAAAATGTGCGCTTTCATGTGGAATACAATATTGGACATTGGATAATGTACGAAAACGAAAAAAAATTTAATAAACTTTTAGAAGATATTATTCAAGACTGAAACCGTGATTTTTTAACCATTTTTTAAAATCTTTTCTTTCAGCTACAGAAAGTTGCCTGCTAATATTTTCTGACCAAGTTCCCTTTTTTGCTACACCATAAATATCTATATGTCTCTGCTTGTTTCTTTCTATAGGAGCCACTTTAAATACTCTTTCATCATATTGATTAATTTTATCCATTAAGTTTTTTTCATTGTATGTATTATAATGAGTTACTATATCTTGTGGCAACCTTATAGATACTGGTGACTTTTCATCTGGCCAACCTAAAGCAAGTCCAGCAATTGGAAAAACACCTTTAGGTAATTTGCAAAGATTTTTTACTTCTTCAATTATATTTCTAATCATGCTTATTGGGCATATGCCTAAACCAATTGATTCAGAAGCACTTATCATAGACTGCATTGAAAGAGCTGAGTCTATAACACCATTCATAAACGTATCTACATTATTATTTTTATGATTATATCCCTTATGATTTGTAATTTTAATATTTCTTCTGATGTCAGCAAGGAATAAAAGAAAAACTGGTGCAGTAAGTGCCCATTTTGTATCACCAATCAATTTTGAAATTTCATTTTTTAAGGATTGGTTTTGTATTACCATAATTGAGTATTGCTGGAGATTTGACTTAGACGGGGCTGATTGAGCAGCTGTCAAAAGTAGCGTTAAAAGTTCTTTCGAAATATTTTTTTTTGAAAATTTTCTTACACTAGCTCTAGATATAATAGAATTTATTAAAGGTGTAATATCAATTTTGGAAAAGTTTTGATCAGTTTTTTTTCCATACCTATTTTGATATAAGTTTGATACATCAATCATTAACTATACTTTCATTAAAATTTTGTTTAAGTTCATAATACAATGGATACCAGAAATTAATTAGGATTTTTTTGATATGTTAGATCTAAAAGATAAAATTGCCATTGTATCAGGATGTGGATCCATTGGAGATGGTTTTGGAAATGGTAGGGCAATTGCAACTCTTTTAGCACGCCAGGGTGCAAAAGTTATTGGAACTGATATTAATGAGGAAGCAGGCAACAATACGTCCGATTTTATAAAACAAGAAGGTAATGATTTTACTTTTTATAAAGTGAACATGACTAATGAAAGTGATGTAGAAGAATTTTTTAATAAAGCTGAAACACTAAATAAAAAAATTGATATTTTAGTTAATGTTGTTGGTCAATCTGAACCTGGAGGACCAGTTGAGATAGATACAAGCACATGGCAACAGCAATTTATGTTAAATATAAATACTGCTTATTTTTGTATTAAATGTGCAATTCCAATTATGGAAAAAAACTCAGGGGGTTCAATTGTTAATATTTCCTCAGTTGCAGCACTTAGGTATGTGGGCAAACCTCAAGTTGCGTATAGCGCCTCAAAAGCAGCACTTATACAGATGACTAAAACCACTGCAGTAATTGAAGCGAAAAAGAATATTCGACTAAACTGCGTTGTTCCAGGTTTGATGCATACCCCTCTAGTAGACCGATTGGCACAAAAATATGCAGGTGGTGATTATGAAGGATTTGTTAGACAAAGGCATGATCAAGTTCCAATGGGAAGAATGGGTGAATCATGGGATGTTGCCAATGCTGTATTATTTTTATGTTCTGACGAAGCAAAATATATTACTGGAACTGAGCTAATAGTTGATGGAGGGCTTGTTGCGTCGACACCTTAAGATACCTTCAAAATATTAATTTTGTTTCAACAAAACTTCTACATTAGGTTTAATGATGTATTTAAAAATTCAAAAACGTACCAGCCAACTTTTATCTAAAGGTAATGTGGCAGACAAGCCTAGTCAGTATGTTGATATGATTTTATTTATACTTATAGTTTTAAACATTGCTGCAGTGTGTTTAGAATCTGTGAAACATATTGGAAATGAATATAAGGTAGCTTTCAACGCATTTGAGTTTTTTTCGGTTGTAATTTTCAGCATTGAATATGTATTAAGGGTTTGGTCTGCTCCTGCAAGAAATGACTTAGGTATCTCAACTAATATTATAAAAAGAATGAAATATATATTTAGTTTTACAGGCTTAATAGATTTTTTAGCAATTATACCTTCTATTTTACCGTACTTTTTTGGAGGCTTGGATCTTAGGTGGCTTAGGGTATTAAGATTATTAAGATTATTGAAAATATCTAATTATAGTTCAGCACTTGAGGATTTTTTTTCTGCAATTAAAGCAGATTGGAGATCTTTTAGTGCCGCGTTATATTTAATGGTAATTGCATTATTCTTATCAAGTGCACTGATGTATATTGCAGAACATGATAGCCAGCCAGAAAAGTTTAGCTCAATTCCAGAAACAATGTGGTGGGCACTTATCACCTTAACAACTGTTGGTTATGGGGATGTATCACCAGTTACTCCGCTAGGAAAAATAATTGGAGCTTTTACAGCAATAATGGGAGTTTGTACTGTGGCTCTTTTAACCGGTATAGTTGCTTCTGCATTTGCTAATCAAAGAGCCCAAAAAGCTGCAATTTTGGAAGCCGAAATAAGTCAAGCTTTAAGTGATGGTGTAATAAGTGACGATGAAGCTCAGAAAATTGAAAAGTTAAGAAAAGAACTTAATTTATCACCAGAGCATTCTAAGTCACTTGTTGATATACTTTCAGAAAAAAAATAATTTTAACATCTATAATCTTCTTGCATATTGGGGAGGAACATCTATAGGATGATTTAAAATTTTTGCAGCGTCCCAAACCCATCTGGGATTGGAAAGAAATGCTCTTGCCATTGCAACCATATCGGCATCTTTATTAATGATAATGTCATTAGCTTTTTTGGGATCTGAAATCATTCCTACTGCTCTTATGATCATGTCAGTATTATCTTTAATCATTTTAGCCAAATAAACCTGGTAGTGAGGTCCAATTGGTATTTTAGGATTAGGAGTGTTTCCACCACTGGACACACAAACATAATGGCAACCTATTTTTTCTAGTTCTTGAGCAAATATTATGGCGTCTCTTTCAATTATTCCATCTTTTTCCCATTCTGTTCCCGTTATTCTCATTCCTAAGGGAAAATCTTTTGGTAAAACATTTTTAATTGCAGCAAAAACCTCTAACGGAAATCTCATTCTGTTCTCAAGATTACCTCCATATTTATCTTCACGCTTATTTGAGATTTGAGATAAGAATTGATGGAAGAGATAACCATGCGTACCATGAATTTCAATCAGATCAAAACCAATTTTTACTGATCTAATTGAAGCTTCAACAAACTTATCTTTTAATTTTTGCATATCTTTTTGACTAAGCAATTGAGGTACATGCCAGCCAATATCAAATGGAACAGGTGAAGCACCCTTTGTAATCCAAGGATCCTCTTCACAAGTTAAACTTTTTCTTCCCTCCCAAGGTCTTTGCGTTGAAGCTTTTCTTCCTGCATGAGCTAATTGTATGCCAAAAGATGTATTTCTAGGCGCAACAGCCCTTGCTTGCTCTAGAATTTTTTTAATAGAAGATTCACATATATCATTGTATAAACCGACACAATTATGAGTTATTCTTCCTACTCTTTCAACTGCAGTAGCCTCAACCATAATCAAACCAGCAGCTGAATAACCTAATTGCATTAAATGTTGAGTATGCCAGTCAGTCATTACACCATCTACAGCTGAATATTGACACATTGGAGCCACTGCTATTCTATTTGAAATTTCCAATCTGCCTATTTGAACTGGCGAAAAAATCATGATTATCCTTTTCTTATATTATTTAATTAAATTTATTAATCCAATTATCGACCAATCTTCTGGCGATAGAGTCAATCCTAGGTAGCTTAAACTCCCCAATAATTGAAGGATGTTGTAAAGTTTTTAATTCTTCTATTGAAAACCAATGCGCATCTTCTATTTCATTATAATCAATGTTCAAATTTTCACTAGTAGCCTCAGCAAAAAAACCTAACATTAATGAGGCAGGAAAAGGCCAAGGTTGTGAATCAAAATATTCTAGATTCCTAACTTTTACTCCAACTTCTTCAAAGACTTCTCTTTCAAGGGCTTGTTCAAGACTTTCTCCAGGTTCAACGAAGCCAGCAAGGGTACTGTACATACCTTTGGGAAATCTAGCAGATCTTCCTAACAAAATCTTATCATTAAAGGAAATTAGGGTGATTATAGCTGGATCAGTTCTTGGAAAGTGACTTTTACCACATTTATCATTAGAACAAATTTTTACAAAACCACCCTCTTTAGACGTATTTTTAAATCCACATGAGCCACAAAATTGATGAGTATTATGCCAAAAAAACATCCCATTAGTTAGCGCTAAAAAAGAAGCATCTATGTCATTCAATGAGGGTCCGTATTTTCTAAGATCTTCAACAATTACTTCATTTTCTTTTAACCATAAATCCAAATTAAGGTCTTGTTTACTTAAATCTAAACCTACATAATTAGTGTTATTAGCCACACCCAAAAAAATTGGATTTTTAATTTCTTTTGGAAAAAACTTTTTTATTTGTTTGTTATCTAATTTTAATGCCTCAATATTTTCATTTATTTTTTTGAAAAAATTTTTTCCATTAAAATAAGCTATAAATTTCGTATTTTCATCAACCATAATTTTTTCAATTAGTTTCTTGTTATTTCTATAATCTCCGTGACGATTTATTTTAGGGCTAGCGTAAAATGGTTGTTGCATTGTATTACCTCAAAATATGACATTATTATTTCAATAATAGCTTTATAAACTGATTCTCTTAAATAAATATACGTAAAATTAGATGAAAAAAAATAATAATAAAAAACCATATTTTTCAATTGGTTATATTTTTATCTTGCTGATAAGAATAGTAAAAGAGAAACTTAAACTTCTAAAAAGGAAATTATTATGATAAAAATAAGTCGTATATCTTCACCTCTTAAAGACAAGGTTAAAAATCTAGAAACCTGTTCACAACTAGACGGGGATGGAGTTTTTGAAGGTAAATATAATACATCTGGCTCTATTCTGATTAGGAATAAGTTTATAGGCGAGCTTTCAGCTGATCAAATAATAGTTGACGAAAAAGGCATTATTGAAGGTTCTATAAAATCGACTGAGCTTATTGTAAGTGGGAATGTGAGCGGTAAAATTAACTCAGATAGTATTGTTATAATGGAAAATGGAGCAATATCAGGTGATATAGTTTATAAGCAAATTGCTGTATTTGAGGGTGGTGTTATAAACGTTGCCGGTATGAAGCAGGCAGAACAAAAAGAAGAAAAAGTTGTTGGAATAATGCACAAAGTAGCTGATTAGTAACTTAAGTTTTAACTACAAACTCCAGACCTGCTGTCGATCCTACATAAAAATTTGGTTTTGTTTTTTTCAATTTTATTATAGTACCTGAAACTTCTACATCAATTCCATTTGGATAAATTCTTACGATTTTACCGTCATTTTGAGTACCGTGGTCGGTACAATCAACCTTTACCTTTTGATCTAAATACATAATTTACCTCCTTTTAATTCTAAACAGAGTATCTTTTTAAATCGTCTAATTTTACCAATGAAAGAGTGGCTATATTAGTTGATTTTAATATTACTTTAGGAGCTTTACCTGCTTCAAATGCTTCTTGCCACCTTGAGGCACAAAGACACCAACTGTCACCCTCAGTTAATCCTTTAAAATTATATTCAGGTATAGGCGTGCTTAGGTCATTACCAACTGATTTTGAAAAAGATAAAAAAACTTTTGTCATTATACAACAAACTGTATGGAGTCCTAAATCATCTAAGCCTGTGTTACAACAGTTATCTCTGTAAAACCCAGTAGTAACGTCAGATTTGTCATTAGAAAGCTTGCAAGGCTCAAGATCATTTCCAAGAACATTTAATTGCTTATTATTTCCACCGCCATTAGAAAAACCATCCATTATTAACTCTCCAATTTTATTAACTCGTTTGAACTATTTTCAATGATAGTTTCTAATTTTTTTAAAAATTCTATTTTTGACAAACCTGGTTGTATCTCAGGAAGAATTTTTATAGTAACAGATTTTGATTTAAGCCTACTAGGGTATTTGATAAAACTATTTTTAGGCCATAACAAACCAGCATTATGAGCAACTGGAATTACTGAAACTTTAGTTTGAGAGTATAAAAAAAACACTCCAGGGAGATATGGTTTTTCCTTAGTAGAATCGCCAGGTGACACCCTAGTTCCTTGAGGAAAAATCATCATTGATCGTTTTTCTTTTACTGCTCGCTTAGCATTTCTTCCCATTTTTTTTAGTGCGTTTATACCTTGATCTCTTGTGATTGGAATAGCCCCAGATCTTAAAAAATATAAACCAATTACAGGTAAAAAAATCAAAGCTTTTTTTAAAACTATTGATGGCATTGAGAAAAGGTCCGTACAAAAAACAGTTTCCCAAGCAGATTGGTGCTTTATAGCATATATAACAACTTTATTTTTTGAAGGAATTTTACCAATTACTCTGATATCTGTATTTAGCCACCATTTCATTCCTTTAGTCATTATAAGACACCAAATCCTATTAACAAAAATAACAACTGGTCTTGGAAATAAAAGACATGGCAAACATATCGTGACTAAAATACAAGTCCCAATGTAGAATTGAATATTAAATAAAAAAGATCTTAAAATATTCATGTTACTTCATCAAAAGCTCTAAATTTATATTTTATAAAGAGTAAAATAGTGTTTACCAGTTTCTAAACTTTTTATTGAAACATCATATCCTTCATTTTCAGAAAAATGCGAGAAATCAATCGGACTAGCAGGATCATCTGAAATAAATACAACAGCTTTACCTTTATCTAATGTTTTTAAAACCCTTTTTGCTTTTAAAACTGGTAACGGACACTTTAATCCAGTGAAATCATATTCTTCTATCAAAACAGTTACTCCATAAGAATTGATATAAATATTAGATTTATACATATTTACACTACTAAGCCAATTTAATTTTACTTGTACGGCATGAATCTTAAATGTAATAGGTAATATATGAGTATATGGGGAAAAATTATAGGCGGAGCAACAGGTTTTGCATTTGGAGGTCCTTTAGGAGCATTTTTAGGAGGTGTAGCAGGCCATGCTATGGACAAAATTAAAACAGAACAAAAATTACCAGAAGAAACAGCATTAAAACAAATTGGCTTTACGATTGGGGTGATAGTTCTATCAGCTAAAATGGCAAAAGCAGACGGTAAAGTAACGATAGAGGAAATAAAAGCTTTTAAAGAAAAAATAAATGTTCCAGAAAATGAGATTAAAAATGTAGCCAAGTTATGGGATCAAGCAAAAAAAACAACTGATGGCTTTGAAGTCTATGCTAAACAAATCAGTGATTTATTAGAAAATAATTCTTCTGTATTAGAAGAATTACTTACACTTCTTATTATTATTGCTCAAGCTGATGGTAAAATCACAATTCCAGAAATTGATTATTTGAAAAAAGTTGGGGAGATTTTTGGTTTTTCAAATGAAGATTTTGAAAGGATATATTCATCAAAATCGGGTATTTATTCAGATCCTTATCAAATTTTAGGTGTCTCACAAAATGCCCCAACTGAAGAAATTAAACAAAAATGGAAAGAGCTTGCAATCAATCACCATCCTGATCGATTAATTTCACAGGGTATCCCGCAAGATCTTATCCAAAAAAGTACCTCACGTCTTAAGGAAATTAATAATGCGTGGGATATTATCCAAAAGCAGAGATAATTTTGTAAAAATGTCCAAACCATTAATTACAATCCAAAACTTAAAAATTACACGATCAAATAAAATACTATTAAGTAGTGCTGATATCTCTATCCACGAGTATGATCGTATTATTTTAGTTGGTGAAAATGGATGTGGTAAAAGTTCACTTTTAAAAATTTTAAAAAAGACTGAAGAAGTTGATGATGGAATAATGTGGTTTTCACCAAATCTAAAATTGTTTTATTTAGAACAAGATCCACCTGAACCCTTTATTAAAAATCTTGTTGATTTCTTAATAAAAGATATTGAATTTCCAGATTTATCCAAAGTTGATGATATTATTGATCAATTAAACCTCAAGAACATAAACTATAAAAAAAAACTTTCAGGAGGGGAAATTCGTAAAATTTATATTGCAAAATCAATTCTAAGTGAATCTGATGTTCTGCTTTTAGATGAGCCAACCAATCATATAGACTTACCAACAATAGATTGGCTCGAAAGAAAACTGTTATTTCTAAAAAAAACAATGGTTATTGTTAGTCATGACCAAGAATTCTTGAAGAAAATTGGTACTAAAACATTTTGGCTTCATAATAGAAAAATTTTGAAAATTGAAGGACCATTTAAGAACTTTAATAAATGGTCTAAAGAATTAATCGAAGTTGAGAAAATTAAATCTCACAAATTAAAACAAAAAATTAAGAGTGAAACAAAGTGGTCTATTGAAGGAATATCGGCCAGAAGAAAAAGAAATATGGGCAGAGTTAGAGCTTTGGAAAAATTATCTCAAAATTTTAAGGATACAAAAATAATTGAGGGCAAATCAATAGATTTAGATCTTCGTAAAACAAATGAATCAGGTGTGAATATAGTTGAGGCGTTAGATATATCATTTGCGCATAAAGATGGTAATAAAATCAATATTATTTCGAATTTTAGTCTTAAAATTATACGTAAGAGTAGAATAGGTATAATAGGAGCAAATGGTACTGGAAAAACTACTTTGATAAAAATTTTGCAAGGGGTTATTTCTCCAACCACTGGTAGAATAAAAGTAGGAGAACATGTAAAAATCAAATATTTTGATCAAAATAAAGAAAGTATTGATTTAGATAGTACACCATGGAGGACAATGACTGAAAGCGGCGATTATGTTGACTTCAAAAGAGAAAAAATTCATGTTTTATCATATTTAAAAAAATTTCTATTTGATGAAAAAAAATCATTGCAAAGTAATTCTACATTGTCAGGCGGTGAAAAAGCAAGACTACTACTTGCCAAGTTATTTTTAAATGAGCATAATTTTTTAGTTTTAGACGAACCTACCAATGATTTAGATTTTGAAACACTAAATCTTTTAAAGGAAAATGTTAAAAATTATGATGGAACAGTTCTAATTATTAGTCATGACAGATTTTTTCTCGACCATACAATCGATAAACTTATAGTTTTTGAAAATAATGGTAAGATTCTAAAACATGAAGGAAATTTTTCAAATTATAATGAAAAATACGGCTTGTCTAAATTAAAATTAAGTGAAACTCAAACTAATTTTAAAAAGAAAGAATTGATTAATAAAAAATCTGAAGAAAATATATTAAGAAAAAAAAGCTTACATTTAAAGAGACATATGATTTAAAGATTCTTCCTCAAAAAATTGAAGAAATGGAAAAAGAACTTGAAAATTTGGAAAGTTTCTTAAGTAAAGAAAATTTATACAATAATGATAAAAAAACTTTTGATGATACAATAAACCAAATAGTTGAAATAAAAAAAAATTTATCTTTTGCCGAAGAGCGATGGCTAGAAATACAAATTTTAAATGATGAAATCAATAAACAGTGAAGTTTAAATAATTATATGTTGACCAAAAATTTAAACATTATACTTTGATATGGTCAGAGAGTAATGTAGTTGCTTTTTAAAGAGGAAAGTCCGGGCTCCATAGAAATAAGGTGCTGGATAACATCCAGCAGGGGCAACCCTAGGGAAAGTGCAACAGAAAATATACCGCCATTTTTTGGTAAGGGTGAAATGGTGTGGTAAGAGCGCACCGTATTCCTAGCAATAGAAATAGCTTTGTAAACCCCACCTGGAGCAAGACCAAATAGAAGAAACACTTATTCGATTTCTAAAAAGTTTCTTGGGTAGGTCGCTAGAAAAATTTGGTAACAAATTTTCAAGATTAATAACTACAATCAAAATTTTGATACAAAACCCGGCTTATTGCTCTCTGACAATTTGTTTAGAGTTAAAATTTAAAAAATAATAGCATAAAACTAATCAATTTCCCATTGACTACCATAAAATCCCATGTTATCCCATAATATAAATAATATTAATTACTTGGTATCAATTTTAATTAATTAAAAATTTAGATCCCAAGCATGTGTATTATTTATAACTTAAGGTTTTAATATCAATGTTTTTGTCTACTTCACATAATAAGATTGATTTAAAATGTAGAGTTTCTATCCCAGCATCTTTCAGAATGAATCTTGAAAAATTAAAAGAACCTTTAATATTATTCAAAAGTCTCCAATTCCCATGTATTGAAGGAACCACTCTAACAAGAATGCAAAGGTACATCAATGCTATTGATGAATTAGATGCATTATCAGATGATGCATTTCTTTTAAGAATGATGATGGCAGACTCTTTTGAAATAAAATTTGATATTAATGGTAGAGTCGTTATTCCAGATATTCTTATGAGCTTTGCTAGCCTAACTAGTAAAGCAGTATTTATGGGTATAGGAGAATCTTTTTATATTTGGTCTCCATCAGAATATGAAAATCAATACAATAAATCTCAAAAAATTCTTAATGAAAAAGGTCCACCAAAATTAATTTTAAAAAAGAATGAATAATTATTATAATGTCTTATATACCTCAACATATTCCTGTTTTGCTCGATGAAGTTGTAAATGCCTTATCAATAAATAATCATGAATATTACATTGATGCCACTTTTGGGTTAGGCGGATATACAAAAGCCATTCTAAATAAAAAAGATTGTAAAGTTATAGCTTTTGATAGAGATCCAGAAGCTACAATTTTTGCAGAAAAAATTAAAATTGATTTTAAAGACAGATTTTTTTTTAAAAATGCAAAATTCTCTCAATTAGTTAATCTCTTAGATGATTTAAAAATTAAAAAAGTGGCTGGGGTTGTCTTTGATTTAGGTGTATCCAGTCCCCAATTTGATCAAAAGCACAGAGGTTTTTCTCTAAAATTAAACGGTCCACTTGATATGAGAATGTCTAAAGAAGGTCCCACCGCCGAAGAATTTATAAACAAAGTTGAAGAAAATACTCTTGCAAACATTATTTATGAACTAGGTGAAGAACCTTATTCGAAAAGAATAGCCAAAAATATTATTCTTGAAAGGTCGAAAACTTATATAAAAACAACAGGACAATTAGCAAACATTATAAGAAAATCAATTCCAACATCAAAACAAAAGATAGATGCAGCTACTAAAACTTTTCAAGCAATTCGAATATATTTAAATGATGAAATATCAGAGTTAGAACAAGGATTAATCGCTGCTGAGAAAATACTCCAACCTCAAGGTATTTTGGCTGCTGTATCCTTTCATTCTATTGAAGATAGAATAATAAAAAAGTTCTTTTTAAAATGCGCTAAGAAAGAAAATCAGTCACGACATCGTCCCGAATCTCCCAATAGAGATAATAGCCTCGAAATCATAACCAAAAAACCAATCGTACCATCAGAAAATGAAATGAAAATCAACAAAAGATCTAGATCAGCTAAATTGCGTGTTGCAAAAAGAACATTTTTTCCTTCAGCTTTTGGAGAAACAGTATGATTAGATATCCATCTTTTATTATTTTCTTTTTAATAGTTTTTGTGGCGATTTCATTATATCAAGTTAAATACCTTATAACGCAAAAAGAGCTCGAGCTATCTGTAATTAATAAAAATATAATAAGAACTGAGACTGACTTAAATATATTAAAAGCAGAGCTTAGTTATTTGAAACGTCCTAAAAGAATAGAAAGTTTAGCTAAAAACAAATTGGAATTAAGAGAAATTTCTGCAATTGATGTCTGGGATCTACAACACTTATTAGAAGTGACGAAATCGATAACTGAAAGTAATGTAAAATGAAAATAATTGGATTTTTACATAATGATTTTTCTATTAAAAATAATTTAAAATTACGCAGGGTTAAATTATCTATTTGTAGTGTGTTGTTAATTTTTTCTTTTACAATAATTGGCTATAAAACTTTTTCACTCGCTGGTATAACCAAAATAAATAAAAATCAAATTTCCAGCAAAAAAAACCAACAAAATTTATTTTCCAAACTAAATCGCGGAAACATATATGGTCGTAATGGGGACCTTTTGGCAACTACAATAGATGTAAATAGTCTAAATATTAATCCTCAAGAAATTTTAAATAAAAATGAAACAATAAAAAAGCTAAATAAAATATTTCCTGAATTAAAAGAAGAAAGTCTCTGGAGAAAATTAAATACAAAAAAAAGACACGTTAATTTGTTGAGAGAGATTTCACCTAAGCAATATGTGTTATTATTAGAAGAAGGCATTGAAGGAATAAAAATAGAGGCTAAAGATAAAAGAATTTATCCTAATAATAACTTGGTATCTCATATTTTAGGTGGAACTGATATTGATGGTAAAGGTATCGCTGGAATTGAAAAATCATTTAATGAGAAGCTACGAAATGGTGAAAATATAACTATTTCAATACATAACGGAATTCAATACATAACAGAAAAGATTATGTCAGAACAAATTAAAAAATTTGACGCTGAAGGTGGGGCAGGAATAGTAATGAATGCTAAAAATGGAGAAATTTATGCAATAACTTCTCTTCCTGATTATAATGCAAATGATTATAATAATATAAATAATCAGAATTTATTTAATAAAGCAACAAAAGGTATCTACGAGTTAGGTTCAACTCTAAAACTTATAACTGCAGCTGTGGCGTTTGAAAGTGATCATGTAAAAGAAAATGATGTTTTTGACGTTTCAACTCCACTGAAAGTATCTTCTAGGACTATAAGAGACTTTCATCCATTAAATTATCGTTTAAATATTCCTGAAGTTATAGTTCACTCTAGTAACATTGGTTCAGCCAAAATAGCTAAAAAATTTGGAACGTCAACACAGTTAAAATATTTAAAATCACTTGGTCTAATGGATAAGCTTGATTTAGAAGTTCCTGAGTTAGGTAAACCACAGGTTCTTAAAGATGGGAAGTTGTTATCTACAATGACAATATCTTATGGACATGGCATTGCTATAACTCCTTTGCACCTTGCATCCGCAACTGCAACAATAGTTAATGATGGTGTTAAAATCAAACCAACATTACTAATTTCGAATTCAAAGCTATCGAATGATAGGATTTTTTCGAGTGAAACCTCAAAAAAAATGAAAAGTATAATGCGACTTGTTGTAAGCAGTAAACATGGAACAGCTAAAAAGGCTCAGGCCACAGGTTATTTAGTTGGAGGCAAAACTGGAACTGCAGAAAAAGTTAGTCAAACTGGTGGATATTCAAAGAAGCAAAATATTGTAGCTTTTACTGCAGCATATCCTATGAACGACCCTCAATTCGTGATTACTATAATGATTGACAATCCGAAAGGACAGAAATTTTCATTTGGTTATAGAACTGCAGGGTGGGTTGCTGCTCCAGTAATTAAAAAATTGGTAACCAGGATATCACCTATATTAAACATTAAACCCGAGACAAAAGTTTCATCAGATTTTACCAAAGATTTAAATAAATATAAAATTCGCGGTAAGAAAAAGGGAGCTAATTTGTAAAATGCTTTTGAAAGATTTGATTGAAAAAAATAAAATTACACAAGACGTGTTGAAAAATGTTAATAATAAAATTTTACTTAATAAAGTTAGGGGTATTTCTTCCAATAGTAAGGAAATTAAAAAAGGTTATATATTTGTTGCAATTAAAGGTAAAAATTTTGATGGGGCTGAATATATAGCTGAGGCTGAAAAACTTGGTGCATTTTTAATAATAGCCGAGGAGTCATGTAATAAAAAAGTTTTTTCTATTAAGAAAGGAACTGCTAGACAAATATATACGCTATTAATTTCTTCATTTTACATAAAGCAACCAAAACAAATTATTGGGGTGACTGGAACCAACGGGAAAACATCTACAGTTGAATTTTGCCGCCAATTATGGGCACTAGCAGGGTGGAAGGCTGCTTCCATGGGAACCCTTGGGACTAAGACTGAAACTGCTATAAATAAAAGTGTATATAAAAATAAAGAAGAAAATCTGACAACATTTGAACCCTCTGACTTATATAAAAAATTAAATTTTTTAGTCGAAGAAAAAATTTCCCACCTTGCTCTTGAAGCTTCCTCACACGGCATTGATCAGTATAGATTAGATGGCGTCAATTTTTCAGGAGCTGTATTTACAAACCTGTCTCATGATCACCTTGATTATCATGGAAATACTGCAAATTATTTTTCAACTAAAAAAAGACTTTTTACAGAAATATTGAAAAATAATTCTGCAATTTCCATAAATATTGACGACATATACGGTAAAAAATTGTATGAGGAACTAAAAGACACTAATCATTTTATTGTAACTTTTGGTCAATGTTCTAAAGCAGATATAAAAATTCAATCTGTTGTACAAAACAAACAAAGTATTGACCTAGTTTTAGAATTTAAAGAACAAAATTTTCAAACCACAATTGGAATGATTGGAAAATTTCAAGTTTATAATGTCGTGGCATCTGCATCTATTTGCATTGCATTAGGAATGGACTCAAACTTAATTTTTAAATCTCTAGGATACCTTAAACCTGCTCGTGGAAGAATGGAGATTCTCTCAGAAACAAAAAATAAAGCATTAGTAATAATTGATTATGCACATACACCAGCTGCTCTAAAATCTGCACTTAAATCTATTCAAGAAATAATAGGTAGAAAAAGAATAATAACTTTATTTGGGTGCGGAGGAGATAGAGACAGAAACAAACGTAAAATAATGGGAGAAATTGCTAATGAATATTCAGACATAGTAATAGTTACTGATGACAACCCAAGAAATGAAGTTCCTTCAAATATTAGAAGTGAAATTTTGTGTGGCTGTCCAAATGCTAAAGAAATTCCTAACAGAGATAAAGCTATTAAATATGCTGTCTCACAGTTAAAAAAAAATGATCTTCTACTTATTGCAGGTAAAGGACATGAGACATTTCAAGCTGTAGGAATAGAAACTCTTCCTTTTGATGATTATACCGTTGCTAAAGAAGCTATTAAAAACATTAAAATATCTGGAATAATAAATTGAAGCATTTGTGGACAAAAAAAGAATTAATGTCAGCTACCAATGCACTAGATCCTTCTTCATATTTCCTCCATAACTATAATGGCGTATGTGGAGTGAGTATAGATGACAGAACTATAAATAAAGGCGACCTATTCATAGCCATAATTGGTGAAAAATTTGATGGTCACGATTTTATTGAAAATGCAATAAAAAAAGGTGCTTATGGAATAATAGTATCTAATAAAACGCTGGCTAATAAATATAAAGCATTATTGGTAAAAGATACTACAAAAGCTTTGGAGCAAATTGCAAAATTTTCAAGACATAGATTTAAAGGGGTTACTGTTGCTATAACAGGTAGTAGCGGAAAGACGAGTACAAAACACCTTTTATCTAATACTTTAAAGAAATTTGGTAAAACTCACCAAACACACAAAAATAACAATAATTTAATCGGACTTTCACTTACCTTGTCAAGGCTTCATAATGATTATGATTATTGTGTCTTAGAACTAGGAATGAACAATGCTGGAGAAATTCAGAGATTGACTGAAATTGCACTACCAGATATAGCCCTAATAACAAATATATCCAACTCTCATATTCAGAATTTTAAAAATGATAAAGAAATTGCAGATGAAAAAAGTGAGATTTTTTCAACCTTGAATGAAAATGGTATAGCTATAATAAATACTGATACATTATGGAGTAAGTATTTAATCAAAAAAGCAAAAAAGGTGTCAGCAAAGATACATTTATTTGGTCACTCTAAATATGCAAATACAAAAATTACAAAATTAGTTGACGAACATGAAGGATCAACAATTTGTTATGACAAAATAAAAAATTGGCATTTAACAAACCTGAATACAACACAAGCATTGAATGCTATAGCGACAATTTCAATTATTAAAGAATTAAGATTATGTACAGTTACAAGTGAAAAAATAATTAGTAGAATAAAACCTCTTGCTGGAAGAGGCGAGAAAATAATTATAAATTTTAGTACAAAAGATAAAACATATGTAATAGATGATAGTTACAATGCAAATCCTGACTCAATGAAAGCTGCTCTCTCTAATTTTCATAAAACAAAATACAAGTTAAACACTTATAAGACTATTTTAATAATTGGTGATATGCTTGAATTAGGAAAAAATGCAAAAGAAATGCATTTTGAACTTATTCCAATGATAAAAAAAATAAATCCTGACCTACTTATAACTGTCGGGCCTTATACAAAAAAAATTAGTAATGAATTAAAAGAATTAATTAGCTGCAAATCATATTTAACTTTTTCACCTCTTTTAAAAATAGTAACTGAATTTGTAAAACCTAATCAAATTATTCTTGTCAAAGGTTCAAATGGGATTGGACTATGGAATCTAATTCCAGTTTTTAGAAATATTAATCAGGAGAAACTCAATGTTGCCTGATTTTTTTCTTACTTATACCGAATATTTCCAACCTCTTAATTTATTCAAGTACATTACTTTTAGATCTATTGGAGCTTTATTAACAGCATTATTAATCAGTTTTATTTTTGGTCCAAAAATTATTGCTTTATTAAAAAAAATGCAAAAGAAAGGGCAACCAATAAGATCTGATGGCCCCCAAAGTCATATAATATTTAAAACTGGCACTCCAACAATGGGTGGTTTGTTAATTGTATTGGCTTTTACTACTTCAACGGTTTTATGGGCAAAGCTAGACAATGCATATATATGGACAATTTTGGGAGTAGCCATTTCTTTTGGATTTATAGGTCTCTTAGATGATTGGATTAAGGTGTCTAGAATGACAAGTAATGGCCTGAAAAGTTATCAAAAAATTATTCCACAGATTTTTATTGCTTTCATTGCGGCTTGGTTTATTTCTGAAAATACTCCTCAAAATTTACAAAATACTTTATCTATCCCGTTCCTTAAGGAAAGCATTTTCTATCTAGGAGTTTTATATATACCATTTACAATTTTAGTGATTGTGGGATCCTCTAACTCAGTAAACTTAACTGACGGCCTAGACGGTCTAGCAATAGTTCCCGTAATGATAGCGGCAAGCTCTTTTGCTATAATAGTTTATTTAACTGGGCATTTAAATTTTTCTAGTTATTTACAAATAAGTTATGTACCCGGTGTTGGCGAAATAGCAGTTTTTTTAGGAGCAATAATTGGTTCAGGGTTAGGTTTCTTATGGTTTAATGCCCCACCAGCTATGGTTTTTATGGGAGATACTGGATCATTATCTCTTGGTGGAGTTATAGGTGTCAGTGCTTCAGCATCAAGACATGAGTTAGTTTTAGTAATTATTGGTGGTCTATTTGTATTAGAAACTATTTCTGTGATTGTACAAATAGTTTCTTTCAAACTTACAGGCAAAAGAATATTTAGAATGGCACCATTACATCATCATTTTGAGCAAAAAGGATGGGCTGAGCCCACCATAGTAATTAGGTTTTGGATAATAGCATTAATTTTGGCTTTAATAGGTCTTTCGACCCTTAAACTACGGTAAAGATATTGAATAGCATTATTAATTATAAAAATCAGGATGTTGGAATTTTAGGACTAGGTTTATCTGGTTTAGCCGCTGCAAGAGTTTTGTTAAATTCAAAGGCTAATATTTTTGTTTTTGATGATAAAAAAGAAAAACCGTCTATTATAAAAAAAAGTAATTGGATTAATTATAATTATTGGCCATGGGAAAGTATAAAAACGTTAGTAGTTAGCCCTGGGATACCTATAAATAATAAAGAAAAGCACAATGCAATAAAGCTTGCTATTGATAATAAAGTCAAAATTATTAACGATATTGACCTTTTTGTAGAAATTTATCCCAAAGCTAAAATAATCGGCATAACGGGTACAAATGGAAAGTCAACAACAGCAGCTTTATTATTTCATATTTTAAAATTTAATAAAATTAAAAGTGTTATCTGTGGTAATTTTGGTATCCCTGCATGTTCCATAAACGACCCTGGAGAAAATGGAGTTATAATTCTTGAATTGTCAAGTTATCAATTAGATGGTGCAAAAAGTTTATCTTTAGATATTGCTACTATTATAAATATAACTCCTGATCATTTAGATTACCATGAGACTTTTGAAAGATATGTATCTAGTAAATTAAAAATTATTAACTTTTTAAAAACAAATGGAATATTTATTTATGACAAAAGTAATAAATTATTAAATAAAATCATTGATACAAATAAATATAACTCTTTAAAGTTTTCAAGTGTAGATGAAAAGGAAGCAAAAAATTTTATTAATGATAATAATTATTTAAAAGGAACTCATAACGCTATTAACGCTTCAATAGCTATATCAATAGCGAAAAAGTTAAATATTAATGATAATAAAATAGAATTAGCGATTAAGCGTTTTGAAGGATTATCCCACAGGATGGAACCTTTACATGTTTCTAGTAATCTTAAAATTATTAATGACAGTAAATCAACAAATGGCGAGTCTACGGCTGCTGCATTAAAATCGTTTAGTAACATATTTTGGATAGTGGGCGGAAAACCCAAAAATGATGGGATAGGTCAAGCCAAGAATTTTTTGGATAAAGTTGTAGAGGTTTTTTTAATAGGAAATTCAACAAAATATTTTTCAGAAGAAATTTTAAAATTGAATGAAAACATTCCAATAAATGAATGTATAACATTAGAGAAAGCAACAATACTAGCCATTAAAAAAAGTAAAATGTCAAAATTAAAAAATTATGTAATTTTACTATCTCCATCAGCAGCAAGTTTTGATCAATTTAAAAGCTTTGAAGATCGAGGTAATCAATTTAAAAAAATTATAAGCCAGCAAATTGAACAAGGTATAGTCTAAATGAAAATAACACGTTCAGATAGATCTAACATGGCACTTTGGTGGTGGACAATAGACAGATATATGCTGACATGTTTTTTTACTTTAATAATTTTTGGTATATTTTTAGTTATGGCTTCAAGTCAACATTTAGCTGAAAGCCTTAATATATCATCACATCACTTTACAATTAGACATTTATTATTTGGATCACTAAGTATTCCAATTATAATATTTTTCTCAATTTTGAATGAAAAACAAATTAAGGTTTTTTGCATATTAGGGCTTCTTATTTGTATTGGTTTGTTACTATTTATTTTGATTGGTGGAGAAAGGATAAAAGGTGCTCAAAGATGGTTTTATATTGGAGGTTTTAGCTTTCAACCAAGTGAAGTATGTAAACCATTTTTTGTAATATTTAATGCATGGATTTTAAGTCTATGGCTTGAAAAATCAATGTCTGCAGCTTGGATGTGGTCAATTGCTTCAATAATAATCATATCAACTCTTTTATTACTACAGCCAGATTTAGGTATGACAATAATTATGATTTTTTCTTGGGGTTTCCAACTGTTTATTACTGGAATACCTCTTATGATTATTTTACTTCTTATATTAGCATTTCCAATATTTATGATATTTGCTTACCAAAATTTTACCCATGTTAAAATAAGAATTGATAACTTTATTGAAGGCAAAGCATATCAAGTTTCAAAGTCACTACAGTCATTCGAATCAGGTGGCCTTTGGGGGAAAGGGCCAGGAGAGGGTTTTTATAAAAAGTCTTTGCCAGATGCACATTCTGATTTTGTTTTTGCAGTAGCTGCTGAAGAGTATGGTGTTTTAATATGTTGTGTAATCATAACAATATACTGTTTGATTATATTAAGATCATTTTTGTATACTCTAAAAATTAATAATTTGTTTTTTGTTCTTTCCATAAGTGGCCTTGCTTTTCAATTTGGCTTTCAATCATTAATACATTTGGCAAGTAACACAGATCTTATTCCTACTAAAGGTATGACCTTACCTTTTCTATCCTATGGTGGATCGTCAATTTTAGCATCAGCTATTACAGCTGGAATTCTATTGTCTTTAACCAGAAAAAACATTTCATTTGAGACTTTAAATGAAAAAATTTACGAGAATAAAAATAATGAATAACCGAATTCATAAAAATACTATAATGATAGCCGCTGGTGGAACGGGTGGCCATATCTTCCCATCATTATCGATAATAAATCAAATCCAAAATCATTTATTTATTATTATTACTGATGAAAGAGGTAAAGATTATTTTCACAATTTTTTTATTAATAAAGGGATGAATTTTAAGATATTTACTCATAAATTATCAAGTCCAAGCAATAAGTTTATTATAAATAAAATAAAATCATTGTTTCAAATTTTTATTTCAATTTTAAAATCAATTTTGTTAATCATTAACTACAAACCCGATGCTATAATTGGTTTTGGTGGTTATCCATCATTTGCCCCAATAATAGCTGCTAAAATTTTTAGGGTTCCGTCAATAATTCATGAACAGAATACTGTTATAGGAAGAGCCAATAAGTTTCTAAGTAAGATAACTAATATTTTGGCTCTATCTTTTATAGATACTGATAATATTCAACAAAATAACAGGTCTATTTACACTGGCAATCCCGTTAGACAAGAATTTTATGAAATTGGTAAGATTAAATACTTACCACCTGCAAAAAATAATTTTTTTTATATTTTAATATATGGTGGAAGTCTTGGATCAAAGTTTTTTTCGGAATATTTACCTTCAATTATTTGTTCTCTTCCTAGGGGTATTAAAGAAAAAATAAAAATAATTCAGCAAGTTAGAAAAGAAGATCTAAAGTTAGTACGTAAAAATTACAAAATTAATAAAATTGACGCTGAAATATCTATTTTCTTTCAAGATGTCTCGGAAAAATTTAAAATTTCTCATTTGATTATTACTCGATCAGGTGGTTCAAGTGTTGCTGAAGTTTTAGCATCTAATAGGCCTGTAATATTCATTCCTTTACCGACCTCATTAGATAATCATCAATATGAAAATGCAAGATTTCTTGAAAAAAATAAGGGTGGTTGGTTAATTGATCAAAATAATAAAACTATCGATGAACTAGAAAGGTTAATAAAGCATCTTTTACAAAATCCAAAAAATCTTGTTGAAGCGAGTAATCAATTAAAAAAACTAGCAAGTAGACTTGAAAAATTAAGAAATAATAAAACACCTACAGTGTTTTTATCTGAATGTATTTTAAAATTAATAAATGATAAAAAAAAGGTTGTCCCTACAATATGCTAAAAAGTCCCGAAAATTTAGGAGTTATTCACTTTATTGGTATTGGTGGAATTGGAATGAGCGGAATAGCTGAGATTCTGTTTCAATCTGGATATAATGTACAAGGAAGTGATATAACTGACGGTAATAACACCAATAGACTGAAAAAGCTTGGAATTAAAGTTTACATAGGACAAAGAAAATCGAATATTCTTAATGCAAAATTAGTTGTTGTGTCAACAGCAATCTCTCGCAAAAATATAGAATATATGACAGCAAAAAAAATGTTCCTACCAGTAGTTCATAGATCTGAAATGCTGGGTGAATTAATGCGCCTTAAACAATCAATTGCAATAGCTGGCACTCATGGCAAAACCACTACTACTTCACTGATAGCCAAGATGATTGAAGAAAATGGAATGGATCCAACAATCATAAATGGAGGTATTATTTCTTCACTAGATAGTAATGCAAAACTTGGAAACGGTGAATGGATGGTTGTAGAAGCTGATGAGAGTGACGGCAGTTTTGCAAAATTAAATCCAACAGTCGCAATAATTACAAACATTGACTTAGAACACCTTGATTATCATAAATCAGAAGAAAATTTAGAAAGAGCATTCTTGCATTTTGTATCATCAATACCATTTTATGGATTTGTTTGTCTTTGCATAGATAACCCACGAACACAAAAATTAATTTCAAAACTAGAAAATAAGAAAGTTATTACATATGGCTTGTCTGCTAATGCTGACATTAGAGCAACAAATATTTCGTATGAAGAAAATAAAATGTTTTTTTCATTAAACATCTCAAACCTAAAAGGTCAAAATTATAAGAATTATGAAATAGAGTTTTCCATGATTGGATTACACAATATTCAAAATGCACTTGCAAGTATAGCAGTAGGAATTGAATTGGATATTCCAATTACAAAAATTAAGAAAACATTAAAAAGCTTTACAGGTATTCAAAGACGATTTCAAAAAGTTGGAAATTTTAATGAAACATTTATAATAGATGATTATGGTCATCATCCCGTTGAAATAAGTGCCGCACTTGCCGCAGCTAGGCTTATTACGCCTAAACATAAAATTATAAGTGTTTTTCAGCCTCATCGTTATAGTAGATTAAGGGATTTATTTGACGATTTCTGTAGTTGTTTTAATGATGCTGACCATGTTTTACTTCTTGATGTTTTTTCTGCTGGTGAAGAACCAATTGCTAATTTTAAAAGTACTGATTTAGAAGTTGGTCTATCCAAGTATGGGCACAAGAATGTATTATACATTAAAGATAAAAAAATTCTCATAAGAACACTTTTAAAACTTGCCAAGCCAAATGATTTAATAATCTGTCTTGGTGCAGGATCAATAACTAAAATTGCAAATAAACTCGAAGATAATTTATATTATGAATGTAAAAGTATTTAAGAATAAATTTAACAAGTGTATTGAATTAGACCAAAAATTATCTAAATTTACTTGGTTTGGTGTAGGTGGTAATGCTGAAATTTTGTTTATACCCGAAAATGAAAAAAAACTGAAATTTTTCTTAAAAAACAAACCTCTTGAATATAAAGTTTTAGCAATCGGAGCTGGATCAAACCTAATAATTCGAGATAAAGGAATAAATGGAATAGTATTAGTTACAAAAAAATTAAAAAAAATTAGCATAGATAATAATGGTGTTATTTCAGCTCAAGCAGGGGCTACAGACGCTGAGGTTGCAAGATTTGCAAGAGATTGTGAAAGAACTGGTCTAGAATTTTTACTTGGTATACCTGGAACAATTGGAGGAGGTATCAAAATGAATTCTGGGGCGTTTGGCACAGAGTTTAAAGATATCTTAATAGATGTAACGGCAATCAATCTTTCTGGGGAATTCCGAGTTTTTTCTGTGAAAGAATTAGGAATGGAATATAGAAAAATTGGAATAAGTGATGAATGGATTTTTTGCAGAGCTCGTTTCAAAAGTACAAGTGACAATAAAAGAAACATAGAGGCTAAAATGAAGCAAATCCTTCATTTAAGAAAAACAGCCCAACCTTCTGGTGTCAAAACAGGCGGCAGCACATTTAAAAATCCTATTGGTCACAAAGCATGGAAGCTCATAGATCAGGCTGGTTGCAGAGGTTTAAAAGTAGGTGATGCTGTGATTTCTGATAAACATTGTAATTTTATTATTAATTTAAAGAATTCTTCCGCTCAACAAATTGAAGAATTAGGAGAAAAAGTACAATCTAAAGTTTTTCAAACTTCTGGAATTAGACTGAGTTGGGAAATACAAAGAGTTGGCATTAAATGAGAATCATAGAAGACATGCACGTTTTGTTATTAAAAGGAGGATACGGTTCTGAAAGAGAAGTATCTTTAAAATCAGCTGAAGCATGCTCTAAAGCTATAAAGGAAAATGGACTTAAAGTAACTGAAATTGACATCAGTGAAACAAATATAAATAATTTAATTAACATAAAAGCTGATGTTTGTTTTAATGCATTACATGGCAGCTCAGGTGAGAATGGTTCTATTCAAGGATTATTAAATTTATTAAAAATACCATATACACATTCAGGGGTAACAGCTTCAGCAATTGCTATGAACAAAATTTATTTAAAAAGATTAGTAATAAATGCTACAGAAAATTCAAATGATCCAATAAATTTTCCTAAAACATTAGAAATCTTACCTGATAGAAGTATAGATTTCAAAAATCACTGCGGAGCTTTTGTCGTTAAGCCTACAAATGGAGGCAGCTCAGTTGGTGTTGAAATTATTAAAGAAGGAAATAAAGTTCCAATAATAAATAGTACTACTTCTTACGATCTAATGGCAGAAGAGTATGTTGGGTCTAAAGAACTCACAGTAACAGTTTTACAAGAACAACCATTATGTGTAACTGAAATTAAAGCAGGTCAAGATAAAGATTTTTACAACTATAAAGCTAAATATGAAAAAAATGGATCAATACACTATATACCAGCAAAAATTCCAAAGAATACATATAACCAAGCTATGTCATGGGCACTAAGGGTACATAAAATTATTGGTTGCAAAGGTATTTCAAGAAGTGATTTTAGGTACGATGATGAAAATAATAAGTTATATATGCTGGAAATTAATACACAACCTGGAATGACAGAAACTTCTTTATCCCCAGAACAAGCAATGTTTTGCAATATAACCCTAAAAAATATGGTTAGGATTATTATTGAGGAGGCGTCTTACGAATGTTAAGATTAAAACTTAATAAGAAAAATCTGCTAAGAGCAAAATTTTATGGTTTTGAAACTCAAAATTTAACGAGGCTAATAAATTTATCGATTTTATTATTGTTTACATTATTCCTTTCTGTGTTTTATTTTTTAGATAGTTTAAGTAAAGATTACATAATAAATAAATTAAAACCGTCGAATCAATTTCTTATCAAAAATGACTTTAAAATAGAAAATGTATTAATTACAGGAACACGAAATTTATCTAATAAATATATTAAAGACATCATCGAAATATATAATGATGGAAGTATTTTCGATATTAATCTTTCTTTAATTTATAATAAAATTAAAGAAAATACGTGGGTTAAAGAAGTTTCTATTGAAAGAGTTCTTCCAAATATTATTAAAATTAAAATCTTAGAAAATCAACCCATTGCAATTTGGCAGGACAAAGAAAACAACAAACTTATAACCGCAAATGGTGACATAATTTTTGATGGAAATGTTAATGACTTTAAAAATGATTTTCCAATAATAAAAGGAAACAAGTCAAAAGAAAATATATCCTCTATATTGAAAATATTGGAAACCAATCAAAATTTTTATAAGAATATCTGGTCACTAACATTCATAAATGAAAGAAGATGGGATTTAAATTTTAATCAAGGATTAGTTGTACGATTGCCATCGACAAATATAAAAAAGGCATGGGAAAAAATCATTAAACTTCAAAAAAATTATAATGTTTTAAATCTTAGGCTTACAGAAATTGACCTTAGAAACCCAAACCAAATACTTGGTAAAATTAATTTTGACAAGAAGGTTATTTTAAAAAGGAAACATCTATGACAGTGATGAATAACATAAAAAGATCAAATGACATATTTGCTGTTATTGATATTGGGAACACTAAAGTATCCTCACTAATTGGGTCATCTGCTAAAAATAATGATATACAGGTTAAAGTATTAGGCTTTGGACAACATGCATCTTTAGGAATTACTAACGGTATTGTTACAGATATGAAAGAGATAGCTAATTCAATTGCTAAAGCAGTTGAAGGAGCTGAAACTATGGCTGGTTTTCCCATTAATAAAGTCACATGCAGCCTTTCTGGGGGAAGACCAATCACAAAGGTAACACGAAATGAATTAAAAATTGAGAATGGTCAAGTTATGAAAAGTGATTTAGCCAAAATCGAAAAAATGAATAAACCAAAACCAATTGAAAATTATAAACTTTTATCATCTTCAGTAATTAAATATTACATCGACAATAATATACCAGTAGATAATCCAATAGGAATTCATACAGATAATTTATTCGTTGAAATAAGCAATATATATGGACAAGAAGGTGTAATTAAAAATATTTCTAGCGCTATAGATTTATGTCACTTAACTATTGATAAATTTACGATATGTCCAGAAGCTTCAGGTATTTCAACACTTATTGAGGAAGAAAGAATGAATGGAGCAATTGTCATTGATCTTGGCGGAAATATGACAAGTATCGGTGTGTTTATTAATAATAAAATAATTTTTTCTGATTCTATTCCAGTTGGAGGTATTCATATTACTAGTGATATAGTCCGTGGATTAGGCGCAAAAGCAGAAGATGCTGAAAAAATTAAGATTTTGTATGGATCAGCTATTTCAAATGAAACTGACGAATATACAAAAATTGATGTCCCAATTATTTCTGATGAAGGTGAAATTATAAATCAAAAGATACCTAAAGCCATGTTAACCGCGATAATAAAGCCTAGAATTGAAGAAATTTTTGAACTTGTGAAAGAAAGACTGAGCTTCTCAAAATTAAGAAATAGTTCAATTAATAAAGTTATATTGTGTGGTGGTGGGGCTAATCTAAACAATATTAGAGAACACGCGTCATCTTTCTTAAATACAAATGTCAGAATTGGACGACCAATCGGGCTTATAGATATACCTGAAATTGTACATACCCCTACTTTTTCATGCTTGACTGGATTATTAATTAAAAGTCTGCAGCATGATAAAAGATTAATTTCAAATGATTTGAATTTAGGTTTATCTAATTATTTTGGAAGAATTGGCGATTGGCTTGACAAGAATTTATAGAAATTAATTTAACTAATTATAAACCAAGGAGTAAAAAAATGACACTTAATCTTACTATTCCAGAGAATATAAACGACGCTAAGCCAAAAATTTCAGTAATTGGCATTGGAGGAGCTGGTGGTAATGCCATCAATACCATGATAAATGCAAATATAAATAATATAGATTTTATTGCAGCAAATACAGATGGACAAGCTTTGTCTAGAAGCCTAACTACCAGACAAATTCAACTTGGTAAAAATACAACATTAGGTCTAGGGGCAGGTTCAGATTCTGAGACTGGTAGGAAAGCCGCAGAGGAATCAATTGAAGAAATTATTTCAGAGTTAGGTGATGTTAATATGTTATTTATAACAACTGGAATGGGAGGAGGTACTGGCTCAGGCGCTGCACCTGTAATTGCCAAGACAGCAAGAGACAAAGGTATATTGACAGTAGCCGTAGTTACTAAACCTTTTGACTTTGAAGGAAAAAAGCGAATGGAAGTTGCAGAAAATGGATTAGCTTTGTTAAAAGAAAATGTTGATACATTGATAGTTATTCCAAATCAAAATCTCTTTAAAATAGCAAATGAAAAGACCACTTTTGCCGAAGCTTTTAAAATGGCAGATGATGTGCTCTACCAAGGTGTATGCGGCATAACAAATTTAATAACAAACCCAGGAATGATTAATTTAGATTTTGCAGATATTAAAACAGTCATGGGAAATATGGGTAAAGCGATGATGGGAACTGGTGAAAGTTCTGGCGAAGAACGTGCTAAAAATGCTGCTCAGTCCGCACTGAACAATCCTCTATTAGACGATAGTAATATAAAAGGTGCTAAATCTATATTGCTAAATATTCAAGGTGGACCAGATATGGCCTTATTCGAAGTTGATGAGGCGGCTAGTAAAATAAGAAATGAAGTTGACGAAAATGCTAATATTATTTTTGGATCATCTATAGATAATAGCTTAGAGGGAAT
The DNA here is from genome assembly GCA_003282145.1 of SAR116 cluster bacterium AG-337-N21. Classification (GTDB taxonomy): domain Bacteria; phylum Pseudomonadota; class Alphaproteobacteria; order Puniceispirillales; family Marisalimonadaceae; genus Marisalimonas. The sequence continues at coordinate 32,162 of QBZZ01000004.1, read as the reverse complement.
TATTAAGGTTTCAGTTGTTGCTACTGGTATAAATTATACAAATCAAGAAAATGCTGAAACCTATCCTTATAAAAATGATAAAGAAATTATGCAAAAAACAGAGACTAGTACTAATAAAATAGAGGATCTTAAACTAGAATTTGAAAATACTTCTTCTCATGAATATTCTGATGGATTAGCAGAAGACTCAAACAATCAGATAGATTTAGAAACTCAAATAAACCAATTGGATACTGACCAAAATTTTCAAAAAGATGAAAAAGGCTCTCATAACAAATTACATAAATCTGATTTATCTTCCTTAAATGTAAATAGTGAAGAATTAAATGATATTTTAAATCACAAACCTAATAATCAATTTACAGAACCTAAATCTAAAACATTATTTAATCGTTTTTCGTCATTCTTCAATAATGAGAAATCTGATGAAAAAAAATTAGAGCCAAGTTTGAATATAAAAAGTGAAACATTAACTGAAGAAAAAATTTCAAGTTTGAGTATCAAAGAAGAAAACATTACAGAAATGTCCGCGAAAAATAATAATTTTGATTTGTTTAGTAATAAAGATGAAACTATGCTTGAAAATCATCAAATCAATCTTACAGATATAGAGCAAGAGCCAAAGGATGTTGATGAAAAAGTACTTGAAATACCTGCTTTTCTTAGAAGACAGGCTAATTAGTTTAGATTGAAATATTTTGTAATTATATGTGATTTGTAATTTATTCCGAACACGTTATGTATATGTATGAGGATTTCTAATATGAATTACATTAATAATTTTTCTAAATTTAAAAACTTCAGACAATTTACTTTGAATAAAATAATAAATTTTTCTGGAGTTGGAGTTCATAACGGTAGAGCTGTATCCATGAGTGTTGAGCCAGCTGATGTAGACACAGGTATTATTTTTATAAGGACTGATGTAAAAAGTAATAACGTTATTAAAGCAGTGATTGAGAACATTTTTGATTCAAATCTATGTACTAAAATAAAGAACAGTCACGATGTTTCTGTTTCAACAATAGAACATCTCATGGCCGCTCTGAATGCTTTAAGTATTGATAATGCTATAATTAAGATTAATAATTCCGAGTTACCTGCATTAGATGGAAGCTCTTATGAGTATGTTAAAAAAATGCTTAAATCAGGAATTAAATTACAGTCTGCAAATAAAAGTTACATAAAAGTTTTAAGAAAAATTAAAGTAAATGACGGTAAAAGGTTTATATCTATATCCCCATCCAATGAATTAACAATAAATATATCCATTGACTACCCAGACACAATTATTGGTAATTCTAAATTTTATTATTCTCATTCAAAAGAAAACTTTATAAATCAATTATCTGAAGCTAGAACATACGCTTTTTTTGAAGATATCGAAAAGATGAGAATTGCTGGTCTTGCTATAGGTGGCAACCTCAATAACGCCTTAGTAGTTGATAAGTATAAGGTATTAAATCCAGATGGATTGAGGTTTGAAAAAGAATTTGTTAAACATAAAACATTAGATTGTATAGGAGACTTCTATTTGTTAGGTATGCAATTAGTTGGAGAAGTTAGTTGTTTTGCTCCTGGTCATAAACTTAATCAAATGTTTGTTAAAGAAATTTTAAAAGATAAAAAAAATTATGTAATAGAAAAGCCAATGATTAGCGAATACCCTGAAAAAATTTATGATGTTTTAGCTAAGAATAATTCTCCAAAAAATATAAATAACGTTGCCTAATTTAAATAATTAATAATCATCATTTTTTTAATATACAAATCCATTTATAAATAATAAAACTACTAAATATTTTATTAATAACTGGAAATTATTGGATGAAATACATTAAAAATAATTACATAATTTCAATAAAATTACTTACTATATTAATCTTATTAATAAATTGCAGTTCAAATAAGAAAGATAATCAAAAGATTATATCAGGTGATATAGAAACATATAAAAGTGGTTTACTGTCGCTACAAGATGGTGATTATGCCAAGGCTATAAAAGAATTTGACAATCTCTACATAAATCATCCTTTTTCATCATTAGCTAAAAAATCAGAAATAATGACTGCGTACTCACTTTATCAAAATAATGAGATAAACAAATCTATAAGTAAGTTAAAAACCTTTAATGAAATGAACCCCAAAGATGAATTTTCTGACTATGCTCATTATCTTTTAGCAATGTGTTATTATATACAAATTTCAAATCAGGGAAGAGATCCAAGTTTATCATTAAAAGCCTTAAACACATTCAAGCTTATTACAACAAAGTATCCTAATAGTAAGTATGCTAAAGACTCAAAATTAAAAATCCAATTTATTAAGAATTCTTTAGCAATCAATGAGTTAAATATTGGTAAATTCTATTTAAAGAAACGTGCCCCAGCTAGCTCAATAAAAAGATTTAAAACTATCTTGAAAGATTATCAGAATAGTTCAGCAATTCCAGAAACTTTATACAGATTAACTGAAGCTCTGTTAATGATGGGACTTAAGGAAGAAGCTATAAAGAGTAATGCTATCTTAAGATATAATTTCCCTAACAGTGAATGGAGTAATTTAAGCAAAGATATTCTTTCTAATATTTCATCGACTGTTGAAAAAGAAAGCTTTACTTCTTCCATTAAAAACTATTTTGCTACAATTTTTGATTAATTAGATGTTAAAAGAATTAATAATTAAAAATATAGTTCTTATAGAATTCCTAAATATTGAATTTAATAAAGGCCTTTCTGTGTTGACCGGAGAAACAGGTACTGGGAAATCAATTCTTCTTGATAGCTTAGGATTAATTTTAGGCAATAGAGTTGATTTTAATTTAATTAGAAAAGGTGAAAGTGAAGCTTCAGTTACTGCGGTCTTTCAAGTTCACAATAACCACTCTGTAGCTCAAATATTGAATAAATATAATATTGAATTTGAAAATGAACTTTTAATAAGACGACAAATAAGCTCTAATGGAAAATCAAAATGTTTCATAAATGATATATTGATAACTCGTAATGCTTTATCTGAAATAACTGACTACTTGGTTGAATTACAAGGTCAATTTGAAGATCGAGGACTTTCAAATATCAAAACACATTTATCGCTTTTAGACATATATTCAAATCACGATAATTTAATACAAACGACAAATAAGTCTTTTAATAAATTAAAAGAATTACAAAAAGAAATTACTGAAACAAAAATCCGTGATAAAGCAAATACTGATGATAATGAGTGGGTTAAAGAGTCATTTAATCAATTAGAGTCATTAGACCCTAAATTAGGTGAAGAAGAAAAGTTAAACCAGACGAAGTTATTTTTGAATAACCGCGAAAAAATTTTTATAGCTATTAATCAATCTAAAACGATTATAGATGATGAACTAGGAATTGAAGATTTAATTAACAAACTTTATAAGACGTTTGTTAAGGTTAAATCAATTGATCGTTTAAATATTAATCAGGCAGTTGAAATTATAGACAGAATTAAGGTTGACATTGAAGAATTAAAATCCATTGTCAATAGTGAAGCTAGTGAAGTGAGTGAAGACACTCAAAACTTGGAATTTGTGAATGATCGACTCCATGAGTTAAAATCACAAGCACGTAAACATAATTGTAATATTGATGATCTTATAAGGATAAAAAAGGAACTAAAATTAAAAATAGATCAAAATGATAATAATAAATTCAAGATTGATAAACTTCAAAAAGAATATGAAGAAATAAAAATTGAGTTTATTTCAAATTGTAAGTTACTATCCGATAGCAGACGTAAATCTGCAATATATTTATCTAAGAAAATAAATGATGAATTACCCCATCTAAAGTTAGAAAATGCAAATTTTAAAGTTGAATTTGAAGAATTAGAATTAGAAAACGCAACTGAAATAGGTATGGATAGAGTAATCTTTTTAGTATCAACTAATTCTAGTGTGGATGCTCTTCCGATTAATAAAGTTGCATCGGGAGGGGAATTATCAAGGTTTTTGTTAGCAATAAAAGTAGTACTTGAAACTATGGTGCATCAAAGAACGATAATTTTTGATGAAATTGACTCAGGTATTGGAGGAGCCGCTGCAAATGCAGTGGGTGATAGACTAGCTAAATTAGGAAATAACTATCAAACTATGGTAGTCACACATTCTCCACAAGTTACCTCTAAAGGACACTATCATTATCTTGTGCAGAAAAATAATATTAATAACAATATCACAACGAACGTTACTAAATTAAATGAATCTGAAAGAGTAGAGGAAATTGCAAGAATGGTTTCAGGAAGCTTCATTACTAATGAAGCTAGGGAAGCAGCCTCTAAATTATTAAATACTTGAAAATATGAATATAGAAATTCTTAATAAATTAAATTTACTAAAAGATAAAATTAGTTATCATAATTATAGGTATCACACCAAAGATGATCCTGAAATCTCAGATTTTGAATTCGATGAACTTTGCAAACAATATGATGATATAATTTCATCCAACCCCGAATTTAATTTTTTAGAACGTAAAACTGTTGGTGATGAAATTTCTAATAAATTTCAAAAGTATCATCATCAAAAACCTATGGGTTCCTTAGTTAACGCCTTTTCTTTCGAAGATATTAACGATTTTATTAAAAGAACTTATAAGTTTTTATCACTTAAAAAAGATTTTTTATTGGAATATACATGTGAACCTAAAATTGATGGTTTATCAATATCCCTTCTTTATCTAAATGGAGACTTATTGAATGCGGTGACACGAGGTGATGGTAATGTAGGAGAAATTGTCACAGAAAACGTTAAAACTATAAGTGATATACCACATAAATTAACAGGAAAATATCCTAAATTCATAGAAATTAGAGGTGAAATTTTTATGAAAAAAAAACATTTTGAGGAACTAAATAAACTACAAATTGAAAATAATAACAAAATTTTTGCTAACTCTAGAAACGCTGCAGCTGGATCCATACGGCAAAAGGATGTTAATATCATAAAACAACGTAAATTGAATTTTTTGGCATTTACAATTGGTGAGCATACTGAAGATTTTAAATTTGATACCCAAATTGATCTTTTGACAAGATTTAAAGAAATGGGTTTAATTATAAACGAGGAAAACTATTTAGCTCGTAACATCAACGACATAAAAGAATTTTACAAAAGGATTTTATCAAAAAGAAATAATTTATGTTATGAAATTGATGGTTTAGTCTATAAAGTTAATAGTAAATCTCTCCAAGAAAGATTAGGAAATTTAGCTAGAGCTCCGAGATGGGCTATTGCTCACAAGCTTCCCGCTGAAATAGTAGAAACAATTCTTGTTAGTATAGAAACTCAAGTAGGTAGAACAGGAGCTCTAACTCCTGTTGGTAAATTAAAGCCCATTAGAGTTGGTGGTGTGTTAGTATCAAATGTTTCATTACACAATGAAGATGAAATTTTCAGAAAAGACATACGTATTGGTGATACTATAAGAATACAACGCGCTGGAGATGTAATTCCACAAGTTTTAGGAGTAGTGAAAGAAAAGAGAGTTAAAGATTCAATTATTTATTCTGTTCCTAAGCATTGTCCATCATGTAACAGCATTACTTTTAAGCCTGAAGGTGAAGCAATTAGAAGATGTTTATCTGGTATTAATTGTCCAGCACAAACTGTTGAAAAACTTAAACATTTTGTTTCAAAAAATGCGTTTAATATTGACGGTTTGGGGGAAAAATTGATGGAGATGCTTTTTAAGGAAGATATTATTAGAGATTTTGCAGATATTTTTGCTATTAAAAAACATAAAAATAAATTGGAGGGAAAAGTAGGATTAGGAAAACTATCAGTATCTAATTTATTAAATTCTATAGAATCAAAGAGAAAAATTACATTTGACAAGTTAATTTATGCACTCGGAATTAGACAAGTTGGTGAAACAAATTCTAAATTATTAGCTTCGCATTATAATACACTTGAAAACTTTCGTGTTGAGATGGTAAAAGCGGCAGATAGGAAATCAAATTCTTTTCAAAAACTTGTTTCGATAGATCAAATAGGAGAGAGCATTGCTGAAGATTTAGTTTCATATTTTAATACAAATTCTAATCTAATCATCTTTGACAAAATTTTAAATTATATAACTATTGAAAATATTAAAAGAAAATCAGTTGTATCTCCATATACAGATAAAGTTATAGTTTTAACAGGTGCTTTAAATAGTATGAGTCGTGATGAGGCCAAGCAAACTCTTCAAAATTTAGGTGCCAAAGTTAGCAGCACAGTATCTAAAAGCACTGATTTTTTAATTATAGGTGAGCAACCTGGAAGTAAAGCCAAAAAGGCTAAACAACTAAACATACCAATAGTAAATGAAGAAGAATGGCTTGGAATAATTCAAAAATTTAATGATTAAATTTGCATGGTTTTTCTTTTTAAAAAATTTAGTAACTCTTCATTTTTTGATTCAATTAATTTTAGTAAATCTTTATAAACCTTTTTGTGGTACTCATTAACCCAGTCAATTTCAAATTTTGTAAGCTTTTTTTTATTAATAAGTTTTATTTCTAAAGGTACTCTAGTTAAATTCTGAAAATGTAAAAATTTTTTATTCGATTTATTTATTTTGTATTTTGAAACAACTTCTAAATTTTCAATTCTAATACCATATTTTCCATTTTTATAATAACCAGGTTCATTAGATATAACCATTCCACTTTCAATAGTACAATCCGATGTTTTTGAAATAGATATAGGTCCTTCATGTACACTTAAAACACTTCCAACTCCGTGACCAGTTCCATGGGCATAATCTTTACCTTTTGACCAAAGTGCTATTCTAGCCAATGCATCTAAATCTCTTCCTTTAATATTATTAGGGAAAATTGCTGATGCAATAGCAATATGTCCTTTTAAAACTAAAGTATAATTCTCAATCATCTCAGTCTCAGCCTCCCCTACTAAAAGGGTACGGGTTGTATCTGTTGTTCCATCAAGATAATGAGCACCTGTATCTATTAAATATAAACCATCTCTATTAATTTTTTTATTAGATGAGTTGTCGGCTTTATAATGAATAATAGCACCATTATTTCCAAAAGCAGATATTGTAGAAAAGCTTTCACATACAAATGTTTTTTCTAATGACCGAATTTCAAAAAGTTTTTCAGACACTTCAATTTCTGAAAGATTTTTAGAATTTACATTTTTTTCAAACCAAAATAATAAATTCAAAATTGCAAGACCGTCTTTTAAATGAGCATTTTTAAAGCCCCTTAACTCAGAAAGATTTTTTTTTGTTTTAAATTGATCTACAGGACAAGATATTGATTTAAAATTTAATTTATTATTGACTAAAAAATTATAAACTTTCATTGGAAGAGTCTTTGCATCTATAAGAAAATGTTTATTTTTAGAATTTTCTAAAAAAAGACTTAGAGATTCAAAATTACAAATATGAATGTCTTTTTCTTTTTTTATGCTATTTTGAAATGAGTTGTTGTCAGTAAATATATGTACACTTTTCTGTTTTGAAACTATACAAAAAGATCTTGAAATTGGAGTATGTTTCAGATCTCTTCCTCTGATATTCAATAACCACGATAGACCTGTTGGGTTAAATAAAATGTAAAAATCACAATTATTATCTCTAATTACTTTTGTTAAACGGCTTATTTTTGAGCTAACTGTCTCCCCTGTATATTTTATTGGAAGTTTAAATAATTCATTATCAGTTTTGACAGGTTTATTTAACCATATTTCGTCAATTATATTTTTGTTTGTAAACTCAAGACTTATTTTTGTTTCTTTAATTACATCTTGAAGAAACTCATGTTCACTTAAAGTCAATAACCAAGGATCAATAATAACTTTTTTTAGAATATTTTTATTTTTATTTAAAAATAAACAAACCTCCTTAAATCCACCGTTAAATGTATTGAAATATTTGGAGTCAACCTCTTTTTTTAATTGTAGTTGATAACGTCCATCACTAAAAATCACTGATTTTATTTTAGATTTTGCTGATATAATTGCATATCCAGCTGATCCAGAAAAATTTGAAATAAATTTTAAACGCTCTTCATCTTCTGGTACCTCTTCACCAGAAAACATATCACCTCTAGGAACCAAGAAAGCATCCCACTTTCTACTTTTCATCTTTTCGGTTAATAATTTTAGATTATTTTCCAAATACAATACCTATTTTATTGGTTACTAATCAATATTATTGTTCCCCAACCATTTAAACGAAATATTTTTTTTTCTTTAAATCCATATTTATTATACCAGTTAATAATATATGGAATTTGTTCATTTAAAAGACCAGAAAGTATTAAAAAAGTATTAGGCTTTATAATTAAACTATATAAAGGTGCTAATTGTTTTAAAGGACCAAATAAGATATTTGCAAAAATCAAGTCATAAAATCTTTTTTTGGTGTATTTATTCGAATGGTATGAATTAGTTAAATAAACATTGTTTAGTACAATATTATTCAGTTTAAGATTTTCTTTTGTTAGCTTCACAGCATTTTTATCTATATCAACAAAAGTTACCTTACTTTTTTTAAATACCTTTTTTGAGGATATTCCAAGTATACCTGTCCCACATCCATAATCTAAAATTTGATTTAATTTAGAGAATCTAGATATAAAAGTTAGAGCTTTTAAACAACATTTAGTAGTTTCGTGGGATCCAGTTCCAAATGCAGTGGAGGCGTCTATTTTTATAGGAATTTTACTTACTGAACAATTTTTATTATTGTGTGACCCGTAGATATAAAAGTCATCTATATTAATTATTGGAAAAGATTTTCTATTGTGTTTAAGCCAATTCTTTTGTGAGATCTTACTTACATTAAGTCTGTTCGAATATTTATCTTTTCTTGAATGACCATAAAAAAAATATTCTGTAGTTTTTAACTCTTTAGCGAGATAATTTAATTTACGAATGATATTATTAATATCAGGTTTTTGATTTAAAAAAACTTCTAATACCCAAATTTGATTTTGGTGAAATTCTCCAATTTTATTACTAGCAATATTATTTAAATAAAAGTTAGTATAGTTTTCTTTATCTTTATCCTCATTTACAAATAAGCAGGAAGATAAATAACCTTCAAAATCTTCAACAAATTCTGAAAATATATTTTTGAAGTTATCTTGTATATCAAATCTTACTGACCACAAATCCATAATAAAATTTATTAATCTATTAACTTAACAAAGCTTGACACAACTTTCTTTTCGCCTGCTTTGTCAAAGTTTATATTTAATTTATCACCATCTGAAGAAATAATAAGGCCCATTCCAAATTTTTGATGAAAAACTCTCTGCCCATTATCAAATTCAATATTAGAGTTTAAAATATTAGTGTCGATCTGAGTTTTCTTATAAGCATTAATTCCTTTTATTCCATTTTGCTTTGCCCTTAAAAATCCTGGTCCGTAAGATGCATTTTTTGCAGATAAGCCAAAATCAATTTGATTATAGCTTGACGCATCAGCCCCAATATTACCTTCTATATTTTCGTTTAGAATATGTCCTGGAAGTTCACTTATAAATCTTGATGGGATCGATCCTTGCCATAATCCGTGAATTTGTCTATTAGCTGCGAAGGTTATAAATAATCTTTGCTTTGCTCTAGTAATGCCTACATAGGCAAGTCGTCTTTCTTCTTCTAATCCTGCCAAGCCTAATTCATCTATAGACCTTTGACTGGGAAACAGTCCCTCTTCCCATCCAGGCAAAAAAACCACATCGAATTCAAGTCCCTTAGCGGCATGTAAAGTCATTAAGGATACTTCTCCTACGTCAGCTGTGTTATCACCATCCATCACAAGTGAAATATGTTCTAAAAATCCAGAAAGATTTTCAAAGCCACTCATGGCATTTATTAATTCTTTTAAGTTTTCCAGCCTACTTTCGCCATCAAGAGATTTTTCATTTTGCCAATGTGCAATATATCCTGACTCTTCAAGTACTTTTAATGCTAAATCCGTATGAGCAATAACTTTGTTTTGATTATTCCAATCTAAAAATTGATTTATTAGATTTAGCAAGGATCTTTTAACATTTGGCCTAAGTTCGTCAGTCATTAACAATTCTTGTGATGCAGAAAAAAAGGAAATATTATTTTTTTTTGCGTAAGAATGTATCATACTTGTAGTATTTGTTCCTAATCCACGTTTTGGAATATTAATAATTCTTTCCAAAGCAAGATCGTCATTAGGCTGTTGAACTACCCTGAGATATGCCAAAGCATCCCTAATTTCCATTCTTTCATAAAATTTTGCGCCTATAACCTTATAAGGGACTCCAATGTCAACAAATCTTTCTTCAAAATATCTGGTCTGGTGACCAGCTCTGACTAAGACTGCCATCTGATCATGCCTAAAACCTGCAGAATAGAGATTTTCAATTTCTAAACTAGTCTTTTTTGCCTCTTCCATTCCATCCCATACAGATATTAAATCAATTTTGTCTCCATCTTTTGAAGAGGTTTTAAGATTTTTGCCTAATCTTTCTTTATTGTTTATAATAATACTATTAGCAGCTTCTAAGATTCTTCCCGTGGATCTATAATTTTCTTCTAATTTTATAACTTTGGCTAAAGGATAATCCTTTTCAAATCTTAGTATGTTTCCAACTTGGGCGCCCCTCCATCCATAAATAGATTGATCATCGTCTCCTACACAGCAAATATTTTTAGTTTTATCAGCCAAGAGTTTTAACCATAAATATTGTATAGTGTTCGTATCTTGATATTCATCAACTAAAAAATATAATATTTTGGAATGATATTGATTTAATATATCTGGGTGTTTTAAAAAAATCGTTAAATTATGCAGAAGCAAGTCTCCAAAATCAGCAGAGTTAAGAGTAATCAATCTCATTTGATAAGTTTTATAAACGTTAATGGCTTTACCATTAGCGAAATAATCATCAATATTTGAAATTTTTAAATCGTCTGGCTTATAACCTTTATCTTTCCATTTCCCAATCAAATTTGACATTGATTTTGGCGTAAATTTTTTAATGTCAATTTCATCGTCAAGCATTATTTGTTTTAATAGTCTTACTTGGTCATCGGGAGTAATAATGGTGTAATTTGAACTTAAACCTACAATTTCAGCATTTTCTCTTAATATTCTAGCAGCTATTGAATGAAATGTTCCTAACCAAACTGAGTTTGCTGAGGGGCCTATTAACGTTTCTAGTCTAATCCTCATTTCTTTTGCAGCTTTATTTGTAAAAGTTACTGCAAGTATATTCCAAGGTTTGGTCTTATTACTATATATGAGATTTGCAAGTCTGGCAGTGAGCACTCTTGTTTTTCCAGTCCCCGCCCCCGACAAAACCAATAGAGGACCTTCTAAATTTTTTACCGCTTCTTTTTGAGATGGGTTTAAATCAACAAATGCTTGATGGCTATAAAAGTTGTTCATAAATTTAAAAAAAGTTTCTTTATTATAATTATATTATTTCTAACATATCGATGGTTTAACTTGTAGAAAATTAATAAATAAATGATAATAATTTCGGTTAATAAATAAGAGCGTAATAACTTGAAATGAAAAAACTTAAATTTGCATTTTTATATTCATTAATATTATTGTTTGTATTAAGTGGCTGTACTAACAATTTAAAAATCTCTGCTGAAAGTACAGATCCTTTTGAAAGTCTAAATAGGAATATATTTGCTTTTAATAAATCTTTAGATAATAGTATAGTTTCTCCTGTAAGTACCGCATACGTTAAAACAATCCCTCATTCAATTAGAAAAAATGTAAGTAATCACCTAGAGTGGATGGATACACCTAGTACTATAGTAAATAGCGTCCTGCAGATGGACTTAGAAAATACAATTTTAGCTTCCGCAAAATTTATGTTAAATGGACTATCCTTTGGTTTTTATGACTTTGATAATAATGAAACTAAAATCCAAAAAAAAGACTTGGGGTCTACTCTAGCCAAGCTTAATGTTCCAGAAGGTCCTTTTTTTATGGTACCTTTATTAGGACCTAAAACCTTTAGAGATTTTACCGGAACGTTGTCGGACAGGCAAAGTTTAAGTAATATTTCATCTAACTCTGTCAATAAATTAAGCTTAGCAGAAATACCAGTCAACTTAGTTGATAAAAGAAGTAAACTTGCAAAAAATATTGAAAATATTTATGCATCACCTGACCCTTACACAAAAATGAAATCTTTTTATATACAAAATAGAAGAAAAAATGTGTATGGTGATAGTTATCTAGAGGTTAAAAACAAAAAGTTGGATTTAGAATTTGAAAAACTCTTACAATAGTTTAAATTTTAAAAAGGTTTTATATATAACTTTTTTTTCATTTTTATTTTTTCAATTTTTAACATTTAAATCCTATTCTGATAATGTAAAGAATGGTGAAATAATTGTTCAAAAGATGATTGCCGATGCTAAAAAGCATGCTATAAAAACAATAAAGCTTTCACCTAAAGAAAGATCATTAAAAATTGAAAAATTGATAAAGCGATTTATTAATTTGGATTTTATGGCAAGAGCAACTACTGGTAGTTTTTGGAAAAAAGCAACTAATACTCAAAAAGACGATTATAAAGTTGCTTTGCTTAAACAAATTTCTAATACAATTGAAGAACATTTAAACACACTAGCTACATTGACCTACGAACCTTTGAAATCTGAAGCAAGAGGTAAAAAGTTAGTATATGTAAAGGGTGTAATAAAGGATAATAGTAAAAAAATTCCTGATGTAAATCTTTTATGGAAATTAGCAAAGGATAAAAGAGGAGATTTTCTTGTGCTTGATCTAGAGATAGAAGGTATATCACTAGTAAGTTCGCATAAAGCTGAAACAATGGCTATACTTCGAAAAAATAAGGGTAATTTTAATGCTTTATTAAACACATTTACTAAGAGTGAATAATTTATCTAGAAATTGGTTTATATTTAATCCTTTTAGGGTTTAATGCATCATCTCCTAATCTTCTCTTTTTGTCATTTTCATAATCTTGATAATTACCCTCAAACCATTCCACATGACTTGCACCTTCAAATGCTAGTATGTGTGTAGCAAGTTTATTTAAAAACCATCTATCGTGTGAAATTACAACGACACATCCAGAAAAATCTAAGATTGCCTCCTCTAATGATCTCAAAGTATCAACGTCTAAATCATTAGTAGGCTCGTCTAAAAGTAAGACATTTCCAGGAGTTTTTAACATCTTTGCGAGATGAACTCTATTTCTTTCACCTCCTGATAATTGACTAACAATTTTTTGTTGATCAGATCCTTTGAAATTGAATTGACCAACATATGCTCTACTTTGAAACATTTTTTTTCCTATCTGTATCTCATCTAATCCATCACAAATAGATTCCCAAACGTTTTGTTGCGGTATTAAAATATCTCTGGACTGATCTACATAATTCAAATGAACTGTATCACCAATTGAAATATCTCCACTATTTGGCTTTTCTTCTTTCGTTATTAATCTAAATAATGTGGTCTTGCCTGCACCATTAGCTCCTATAACACCAACAATTCCGCCAGGAGGTAATTTGAAGCTCAGATTATCAATTAACAATTTCTCTTCATAAGATTTGGATACATTTTCAAAATTTATTACTTCATTACCTAGCCTAGGAGCAGGAGGTATAACAAGATTACTAGAATTAATTTCCTTTTGTTGTTCTTTTGCTACTAATTCTTCATAAGAAGATATTCTCGCCTTAGATTTTGCTTGTCTTGCGCGTGGAGATGATTGAATCCATTCTAACTCTTCATTTAATTTTCTTTTTCTTGCTTCTTCTAATTTTCCTTCTAGTTCTAGTCTTTTTTGTTTTTGTTCTAACCATCCTGAATAATTCCCTTTGTACGGGATACCTTCTCCACGGTCTAATTCAAGGATCCACCCAGCTACTTCGTCTAAAAAATATCTATCATGAGTAATGGTTACTACTGTGCCTGGGAAATCATCAAGAAATCTTTGTAACCATGCAACTGACATAGCATCTAAATGGTTTGTTGGTTCATCTAATAATAAAAAATCAGGGTTTGATAATAATAATTGTGCTAAAGCTACTCTTCTTTTTTCACCACCTGATAAATAATTAATTCTTGACTCTCCAGGGGGTAAGCTAAGTGCATCCATTGCAATTTCAGCTTTTCTATCTAAATCCCAGGCATCTAAATTGTCAATTTGTTCTTGTAGCTCCCCTTGCTTAATAATAGTGTCATTCATTTCTTCATCTGTTAAGTCTTCAGAAAATTTTAAGGAAATAGTATTGAAATCATCAATAAGTTTTTTTGCTTCTGCCATCCCTTCCATGACGTTTTCATATACATTTAAATCATTGTTTAATTCAGGTTCTTGGGCAAGATAACCAACCTTGATACCATCTGCTAATTTTGCTTCACCATTATAATCTTTGTCAACGCCCGCCATAATTTTTAAAAGAGTGGATTTTCCTGCACCATTACCACCTAAAACTCCAATTTTTGCCCCCGGCAAAAATGACAAACTGATGTCTTTTATCACTTGCTTGCCGCCAGGATAAATTTTACTCAACTTATACATTGAAAATATATATTTTGGATTATTCATAAATTAGCCCCAGGAGTTTTTATTTAAATAACTAAATAGCACAAAATTATTTTTATAGTTATTAATTTAATTAATATAAATAATAATTTTTAATTTAACTATTATGTTTGTATAATAAATTATGGCTATTTCTTTTCCTATATGGATAATTATTATTGATTATATTTTAGCTCTAATAATGGCTATTTTAGTTTTTAAATTTCTTTTAAACTTATTCATTAATGAAGGAAGTAATTTAGTTTTTTTTAAGTTTTTTACAAAAATCACCTCACCTATCATTAATATCACTTTTAAAGCAACCCCAAATTTTATAGTTCAACCTCTCATACCTCTCTATGTAGCATGGCTTTTCTTTATGATAAGAATATACTTTTTGCCCTTACTATTAGGATACTCTTACATAGGTAAGTTTGCCTTTATATTTGAAAAACAAATAATTGAACAAATTAAATCAATAATTTTAAATATAGCTCTATATTTAAATTATGGAATCTGAATTATAAGTAAAACAAGTTTTAAATCTATTTATAATTTCATCAATTAGACTAAACTTTGTTTCAAAGGATGTTACAAATCTAACTTCAATTTCTTCGTCATTTATTTTACGCCAAAGATTAGGAATAATATTTAATTCAAGAATTTTTTTATATGTTTTATTATTAACTCTTAAAAATACTTCATTCCCTTGTGTCGGATATAAAAGTTTAAAATCTTCAAATTTTGATAGCTCACCACTAAGATACGTTGCATTTTCATTAGCCTTTTGTGCTAGTTTCAACCATAACCCATCTGTAAACCATGCGTTTAATTGAGCAGTAATAAATCTGGTTTTAGGTATTATGTGTCCAGTTTGCTTAATCATTTTTTTAGCTTCCAGTGCAAGATTCTTATTAAAAAAAATAATAACCTCAGCCGCCATTGCACCATTTTTTGTTGCACCCAATGATAAACAATCAACTCCTATTTTCCAAGTTGCCTCAGCAGGAGAAACAGATTGTTGAGAAACTAATGCATTAGAAAACCTAGCTCCATCCATGTGTAAGTAAAAATTATTTTTTTTACAAATTTTACTAATAGCTAGTATTTCATTTTGAGAATACAAAGTGCCATTTTCTGCTAATTGAGTTAATGAAATACCAGAAATTTTTGAGAGCTGCTTTCCTTTAAAATCTAATTCATGAAGTTTTTTAGTAATATCTTTAGAATTAAGCCTGCCAGAATTATTGGATATAGTTTGCAACTTCCCTCCACCAGAAAAAAACTCTGGAGCTCCTCCTTCATCTTTATTTATATGCGATTCACTATGACATAAAATACTTCCATAGGAACGAAGGAAAGAGGATAAAGCTAGAGAGTTAGACGCTGTTCCAGACATCATCGGTATAATTTCTAAATCCTTTTTTTCAAAAATCTCTATAATAATACTTTTACATTTTTTAGTAAAAACGTCATTTCCGTATGGAAGTGTTTTTTTATCAGACGCTTGCGAAAATGCTTTCAAGATCTGAGGAGCTATTCCAGAAATAGTGTCAGTACCAATTAGAATTTTTGTTCTATTCATTCAAATACCTTTAACTCATTACTACTTTAAACCAAATTTAGAACCTTTTTTTACTGTAATAATAGATTTTATTTGCTTTGTTTTAGTATTTAAAACTACCAAAACATTATTTCCCTCATATAGATATCTCAATAAAATTTCATTGTCTTTTCCTAATGATGAAGAAATTAATTGTGCACTAATAGGCTGTTCAAAGTTTAACTGATTTAATTTTTGTTTATCTATAATTAATGTATTATTTTTGATTTTTTCGGACTTTTCTATGTTGACATATTTATTATATAATCCAATAAACAAAACAAATAACCCTAAAATAATTAACAAGCCCAAAATTATAGCAATAATTTTTATAATCCGTATATTAGAAACAATCTGGGACTGATTTTCTGGATTTGAGTTGGACAAGTTAGACATGATAAATCCTATTATAATTTCACTTTCTATTAAAGACTTTGACATCGCGTATGACAGGCTTGATGTCTGGGTTACTGAAGCTATTAAAGTAAGTAGCTATGCAAAACAAGAATTAAATGATAGCAATCTTTCTTTATCTAGAAGTAAAATAAAAAAATTAATTGAAGGAAAAAATGTTAAAATTGATGGAGTAGAAGTCAAGGATCCGTCATATAAAATTAAAAATAGCGAACTTATTACTATTCAATTTCCTCCTGCAGACGACCCTATTCCTTTACCAGAAAAAATTGATTTAGAAATTCTTTATGAAGATCAATATATAATAATTTTAAATAAGCAAGCAGGTATAGTTGTCCATCCCGCCCCCGGTTCCCCCAATGGTACTCTAGTAAATGCCTTATTGTATCATTGTGGAAAAAGTTTAGAGGGTATTGGCGGGGTTAAAAGACCTGGAATTGTTCATAGATTAGATAAAAATACTAGTGGAGTGATGGTGGTTGCAAAAACTGAAACTGCTCACGTTAATTTATGTAAAACCTTCAGCAATCATGATTTAGACAGAAGGTATAACGCGATCGTTTGGGGCCAGCCTTCAAATAATGGTATTATTGAAAAACCCATTGGAAGATCAGCTTTTAATAGAAAAAAAATGGCTATATCACTTAAAGGTAAAGTGGCTAGAACTAAATGGAAAGTCCTTGACGTTTATGCACCACTAGCTAGCTTAATTGAATGCAAGCTTGAAACAGGAAAAACTCACCAAATTAGAGTTCACCTCTCGGATATGGGTCACAGCGTTATTGGCGATGACTTATATGGTAAATCATTGTCTGAGAATAAATATAGAGATAGCCCTTACAAAGAAAAAATTCGAAGAATTATGTCTTTAAACAGGCAGGCTTTACATGCTACAAAACTCAGTTTAAATCATCCCATCACAAAAAAATATGTAGAATTTATTAGCCCTTTACCAGAAGATATAGCTCAATTAATCGATATTTTAAAAAAAAATACTAAATTTTAATTGAAATACTTTAAAAAACTTATAAAAACATTACATAAGTATATAGGAGTTTATTTTGAATAGTCTAGAATCAACAAGTGTATCATTATTATCCCCAGACAATAATTTGGGAAGATATTTAGATCACATAAAAAAATTTCCAATGTTGGATGCTGACGAAGAATATGTATTAGCAAAAGATTGGTTAGATAAACAAAACACTAAAGCTGCTCATAAACTTGTCACTAGTCACCTAAGGTTAGTGGCAAAGATTGCGATGGGATATAGGGGTTATGGACTTCCCGTAGCAGATCTTATTGCTGAAGGCAATATCGGTATGATGCACGCTGTTAAAAAATTTGACCCTGAAAAAGGTTTTAGATTAGCTACATATGCAATGTGGTGGATTAAGGCGGCAATACAAGAGTTTGTACTGAAAAGTTGGTCGCAGGTTAAGATTGGCACTACAGCAAGTCAAAAAAAATTATTTTTTAACCTTAGAAAAATCAAAGGTAAAATCAATGCGTTAGAAGATGGAGATCTTTCACCTAATCAAGTTAATCATATTGCTAAAACACTTAATGTTGCAGAAGATGATGTTATTAGCATGAATAGAAGGATGCTCGGAGGAGATCATTCACTTAATTCACAGATAAATCGTAATGACGGAGAAGAAGCTGAATGGCAAGACTTGCTATCAGACGAAAGAGATAATCAAGAAACACAATTTGTGAATAATCAAGAAAGAAATATTCGGAATAAAATGATGGTTGAAGCTTTGGAACATTTGAAACTGAGAGAAAAAGACATAATAATTAAAAGGCGTTTGATTGATATACCTAAAACACTTGAAGAACTGTCCCAAGAATATAAAGTGAGTAGAGAAAGAGTTAGACAGATTGAAGCAAGAGCTTTTGAAAAGCTCCAAGAAGCTATGAAGATTAAGGCTAAAGAGTTAAAACTAATTGAATCTAATGAATATTAGGCAGTTTTAAATGGATTTTTTAGGTATATGGTATCATGTCTCTCAGGACTTGTAGATATTAAAATTATTTCACAACCAATAAGTTTTTCAATCCTTTTAACATAAATTTTAGCTTGATTTGGTAGCTTTTCTATTTTTCTTATACCCACTATGCTACCGTCCCAACCATCCAATACTTCGTAAATTGGTTTAATTTTTTGTTGTTGCATCTCTGATGAAGGTAGATAAGTTATAACTTCGTTATTTAAATAGTAGCCAGTACAAATTTTAATTTTCTTAAAACCGTCTAAAACATCTAATTTAGTTAACGCTATACCATCAATACTTGATAATGCAACAGCTTGTTTTACTAAAACAGCATCAAACCAACCACAACGTCTCTGTCTCCCAGTTACGGTTCCAAATTCATGACCTTTTTCACCTAAATTGACCCCATCTTCTCCCTTTTCCTCTGTGGGGAATGGACCTGCTCCAACTCTAGTTGTGTAAGCTTTAGTTATTCCTATTGTGTAATCTATTGATGTTGGTCCAATGCCAGATCCAATTCCAGCTTGAGATGAAACGGTATTACTGCTAGTTACATATGGATAAGTTCCGTGGTCTATATCTAAAAAAGTGCCTTGAGCACCCTCGAACAAGATATTAGAAGATGCTGTAATATATTTGCTAATTAAAAACCAAGATGGTTGAACAAAACTCAAAATAAATTGACCTTGTTCCCATAACTTAAAAAAAATCTCATTTGGATTTTGTTTACTTTCTCCGACAGCAGACAACCAAATATTATGGTATTCATATAATTTTTTAAGTTTTAGCAAAAAAACATCTTTATCAAGGAAATCGCATATTCTCAGACCTCTTCTTCCTACTTTGTCTTCATAAGCAGGTCCTATACCTCTGCCAGTTGTTCCAATTTTATTTAGGCTCTGTTTGTTTTCTCTAATATTATCAATTAACTGATGTATAGGTAAAATTAAAAAAGCTGAATCTGATATAATTAAATTTTCTGGAGTTATTTTTATATT
The DNA here is from genome assembly GCA_003282145.1 of SAR116 cluster bacterium AG-337-N21. Lineage (GTDB taxonomy): Bacteria > Pseudomonadota > Alphaproteobacteria > Puniceispirillales > Marisalimonadaceae > Marisalimonas. The sequence goes on along the minus strand of QBZZ01000004.1, from coordinate 12,606 downwards.
TTTTTCTTCTAATTGCTTAATTTCCTTTGCTAAATGAAATGGATCAATAACGACACCGTTCCCAATTAAGACAATTGTATTGTCTCTCACAATTCCACTAGGTAATAAAGATAACTTAAAAACATTGTCATCAATAACCAATGTATGTCCTGCATTATGGCCACCTTGAAATCTTACAACTAAATCGGCTTTGTTTGATAACCAATCAACAATCTTACCTTTACCCTCATCTCCCCATTGTGTTCCAACAACAACTATATTACTCATAAAAAATTCCTTAGTTTTGGGTTAATTGGTTAAGATTTTAATTTAAGAATAATATTATCTTTCCAAATATATTTACATTTCATTTCCGAAGCCTCTTTTTCAAACTCTGAGTTGGAAACAGAACCGAAAACAACTCTATAACCTTTTTTTATAATCTCGTCTGCATCTTTCATGTTTAGGTAAGGTATATACACTAAGTCTTTATCTAAATTTAACATAAGGTTGGGATAAACTTTTTCGGTATAAATTGTACATCCAGTTGCAGTTTCTCCTGTTAAGATATTATAACTTCCACCTTTTGCTATTTCACCTTTTAATTTGTCAGAAAAAATTGTAAAAGTTATCCCAGTATGATATTTAAATCCTCTGCTTTCAAGTGGATCTATTGAAAGTTTAATAGACTTATCATTTTTTCTGACAATATTTATGACTGTTAAGTAATGGTCTATTATATCAACTAAAACACCTTTGGATTTTAATTCCTGAAGATATTTAATTACATTTAAATGATCTCCAACAAGGTCCATTAATTTAGATATAATATTTAGATTTTCAAATTTTAGTTTTTTAAGACTTTGTTTGTCTTTAATATCTATATATTGATTGATTGTGTGTTTTAACGAAGGTGAAACACCTGTTAAAAGATATTTTCTCAAAAATGGTAAATTAATATCAATTGTTAAATTATCTATATTTATTGATTTGAGTGCTTTGACACAAATCAGCATTATCTCAGCATCTATTACTTCAGATTTGGGTCCTATTAATTCAGCGCCTACCTGAGTTTTCTGACGTTCCATATTAAAACTGTCACCTTTTACTCTTAAAACGTCACCAGAATAAGATAATCTTAGTGGACGAGATAGGTGTGATAATCGAGTAGAAGCAATTCTAGAAATTTGTGCTGTAACATCTGCTCTCAATGCTAACATTTTTTGTGATAAAGGATCCATAACTCTGAAAGTAGAATCTTTTAAAACTTTACCTGGGCCGTCTGATAGTAAAGCTTCTTCATATTCAACTAAAGGAGGTTTAACTCTTTGATACCCATAACTAGAAAATATATCTAGTAAATTTTCTATTATTTTTGACTGAATATGAGCATTTGGATAAAGAATATCACTAAGCCCCGCAGGCAACAATCCTTTTTGATTTGATTTACTCAACATTATAATAGCTTTTAAATAAAATTATTATATATATATCAAAGTCTGTAGTGTCTAATAAAATTTAAGAAAAACACATAGTTTAGTTATTTTCGAAGTTAATAATGTTAACCCGAGCAACTTGAGGTAAAGATCGTAATTGAGAAATGATTTCTTCATCTACTTCACCATCAACTTCAACCAGTGCAATAGCCTCTCCACCTACATTTCTTCGTCCTAAATGAAAAGATGCTATGTTGATATTTTTCTTTCCTAAAGTATTGCCTAAATCACCAATAAAACCCGGCTTGTCATAATTTCTTAAATAAAGGGCATTTTTAGGAAAATCTGATTCAATCGCAATCCCTTGAATATTTATGATCCTTGGTTTATTGCCAGCAATTAAGGTTCCTGAAATTGTTCTCTCACCTTTATCGTGTTTGATAGTGATCTTGAGTAATGTCTCATAATCACAGCGCCTCTCATGCTTAATCGTTGTTAAATCAATTCCTCTACTTGAGGCAATAGAGGATGAGTTTATATTATTTACAGCAGCTGATGTGGGTTCAAACAAACCAACAAGATTACTTGCCATTAATGGGATACCTTGGATGGATGAAGCTTTTCCTTCTAATTCTAACTTTACACTCAATATACCTTCTTGTGTGACTTGACCTAAAAACGATCCCATTAAGTAAGCAAGCTTTATATATGGTTTCAATATCGGCGCTTCCTCTGAAGATACATTTGGGTAGTTGAGAGCATTTATAACTGCTCCGGTATTTAGATAATCGGACATTTGTTGCGCTATTTGTAGTGCAACATTTTCTTGAGCTTCTAAAGTAGCCGCACCTAAATGAGGTGTAGCTATAAAGTTAGGAGCTTCAAATAAAATATTTTCCCTAGCTGGTTCTTCTACAAACACATCAAAAGCTGCACCAGCTAAATGCTTGTTCTCTAACGCCGCCCTACAAGCAACTTCATCGACTAAACCTCCTCTAGCACAATTAATAATTCTTGAGCCTCTTTTCATCATACTAATAGCTTCAGATGAAATTATATTTTTAGTATCTTCTGTAAGTGGCGTATGAAGAGATATTATATCAGAATTTTTTAACAAATGTTCTAAATCAACCTTTTCAACACCTAATTCATATGATTTTTCTTGAGTTAGAAATGGGTCAAATGCTAAAACCTTCATTTTTAGACCTAATGCTCTACTAGCTACAATAGATCCTATATTACCACAACCTATAAGACCTAAATATTTACCACTAATTTCGGTACCATTAAATTTCGTTTTTTCCCATTTTCCTTGTCTAGTAGATGCATCAGCTTGAGGTATCATTCTGACTAAAGACATAATAAGAGCTATAGCATGTTCTGCTGTAGTGACTGCATTTCCGTAGGGTGTATTCATTACAACTACACCATATTTAGTTGCAGCTACTTTATCTATATTATCTGTACCAATGCCAGCACGCCCAACTATTTTTAAATTTTTGGCGTTCTTAAAAACTTGTTCATTAACCTTTGTTGCAGAACGAACTGCGAGACCATCAAACTTACCAATTAGTTTTAATAATTCGTCATGATTCAAACCTGGCATATATTCAGTTTCAATTTGATTTTCTTTAAAAACGTTAACTGCAGATTCACTTAATTTGTCACTTATTAGTACTTTTGGCATTTTTCTACCTTCGTTATATTATATTTTAAGTTGGTCTAATGTTTCGTAATAAGCCCAATCTAACCAGGGTAATAAATTCTTAACATCGTCATTTTCAACAGTTGGACCACCCCAAATTCTAAATCCTGGCGGAGCCGACCTATAACTACCTATATCAAATGCAACTTTATGGTCTTCTAGTAATTCAACAATGTTTTTTTCAATATTATTTTTAATCTCTGATGGAAGATCAACTATTTTAGGATCGACTAACTTTAAGCAAATAGATGTACTGGATAAATTATTAAAATCCTCACACAAAAAATCAGCCCAATGAGAATCTGAAATCCAATTTTTAATTATATTTAAATTATGCTGAGATTTGCTTATTAGTGCAGATAATCCCCCTACTTTTCTAGCCCAATTAAGTGCGTCTAAAAAGTCTTCAACGCACAACATTGATGGGGTATTTATTGTAGCACCTGAAAATATATCAAGATTCAATTTACCATTCTTTCTAAGTTGGAATAACTTTGGTATAGGCCAAGGTGGATTATATGTATTAATTCTTTCAACTGCTTTTGGAGATAGGACTAGAATACCGTGGCCGGCTTCACCACCAAGGCATTTTTGCCAAGAAAAAGTACCAACATCTAACTTATGCCAATCAATGTCCATTGCAAATGCAGCCGAAGTCGCATCACAAATAGTTAGACCATTACGCGAAGTATTGATCCAATTTGCATTTGGCACACAAACTCCAGAAGTTGTACCATTCCAGTTAAAAACAATGTCACCTTTAAATTGGTTATTAGTAAGATCAGGTAACATACCATAATCAACTTTAATGATATGAACATTTTCTAATTTAAGTTGAAATTGTATATCATTTGCCCAATCCGAACTAAAACTGTCCCAAACTAACATATTAACTGGTCTAGGCCCTAAAAGGTTCCACATTGCTATCTCAATAGCTCCAGTATCTGAGCCTGGAACAATGCCTATTAAATAATCTTTCGGAATTTTCAGAATTGATTTTGTTAAATCAATTAATTGTTGAAGTTTTGATCTAGCTATTTTATGTCTATGAGATCTACCTAATACACTACTATTTAAAAACTTCGAAGACCATTTTGGTCTCTTTGCGCAAGGTCCAGAAGAAAATTCAGGACGTATTGGCTTGACTAATGGTCTGGTCATATTAACCTCTTATGAATGTTATTGCTTATTGGGAAGCAACAGCCCGGTTAAGTTATTAAAGATTATTGAATTTTTGTCAACAAACAAAAAAAGAGAGATTAATTGCTTAAGTTATATGAATTGTCAGGAAAAAATGATTTGAGATTTAGCCCCCCTTGTTGGATTGTTAAAATTTGCTTAATTCATAGACAAATAAATTTTGAAACAGAGCCTGTTAGATTTTCTGAAAAAAATAAAATAGAATTTTCCAATCAAAGATTAGTACCTATTTTAAAATACCAAAATGGGTTTGTTTGTGATTCATGGAACATAATAAATTGGTTAGACAAAAATTATAATGATAAAAAGATTTTTCTAAACCTTTCATCTAAAAATTTTTCTAACTTTTTGTACCTTTGGACTTCTAGACAGCTTTTACCAATTTTATTTAAAATAATTGCACATGAAATACCAAATGTTCTAGACGGTGATGATTTAGATTACTTTATTAAAACTAGAGAAGATAAAATAAAAGGTTCTATAACTAAATTCATACCTGAAATACCTTACCACATAAGAGAATTTAGAAAATTAATAAGTCCTATAAGAAAAATTATTGAAATTAACGGATTTATTTCTGGTAAAGAACCGGGTGTAGAAGATTATATTTTTTTTGGAAATTTTAAGTGGGTTTATTCTTGTAGTGCTTGTAATTTATTGGATGAATATGATCCAATTTATCATTGGTATAGAAGAATTCTTGAAATAACTAATTTATAAATTCATTTATATTAAAACAATGGTTTATAGGTCCATTACCACTGCCAAATTTGGGGTTAGTTTTAATGGCATTGTTCACATACTTATGGGCAATCTCAAAGGATTGTCTAATATCAATAGATTTAGCTAAAGAAGCTGACAAAGCTGAAGCCATTGTACAACCTGTTCCGTGGGTATGATTAGTTATGATCTTTGAAGTTTTAATTGCATGAATATCTGAAGAATTTATCAACAGGTCTGTCATAACACGGCTTTTCATATGTCCACCTTTCAAAATTACGTGTCTTGCACCAAGATCAATTATTTCTCTTCCTACATTTTTCATATCTTTAAGGTTGTTAATCTTAGTTCCAGTTAATATTTCAGCCTCAGGGATATTAGGCGTTAGTATAGGTTGAGCTTCCTTAATAAAAATTTTTAGAGCGTCAATTGCATTTTCTTTTAATAATTTATGCCCTCCCTTTGCCACCATTACTGGATCTAATACTATATTTACATTCTTATTACTCACAATGTTGTTGTTAAATAAAGATTCAAGAACTGCAGAAATTAAATCTGCGCTATGTAACATTCCAATTTTAACCGCATTAGCATTAATGTCAGATAGACAACAATTAATTTGTTTTACAACAAACTCTATAGGAATTTCCAATATATCAAAAACGCCATTTGAATTTTGTTCGGTCAATGCTGTAATTGCTGTCATACCATATACACCAAAGCTCGTTAGTGTTTTTAAATCAGCTTGTATTCCAGCACCTCCACTTGGATCTGATCCAGCTATGACTAAGACAGTTTTCTGTAAGTTATTTTTTTTTGTCAAATTCATTTTCATTAAGAATAGTGTTAGCTATTATATCAGTAATTTCCTTAACTTTATTTCTATCTCTACACTCGACCATTATTCTAACTAAGTCTTCAGTTCCAGATGGTCGTAATAATATTCTACCTTTTGATCCTAATAGACTTTGCTGTGTTTTTACTAAATTTGTTATATTATCCTTAAATAAAATATTCTTATCAATATTTTTAAGATTTTTTAGAGATTGAGGAACTGGTTTAAATGGTCTTAAAAACTCTGATGCCCTCTGACCAGACTTTTTAAGTAATGACAATACTTTAATCGCAGTTAATAAACCATCACCTGTTTTGGCAAAATCGGATAATACAATGTGCCCAGAAGGTTCACCGCCAAGTTTACAGTTAAATTTAATCATTTGATCCAGAATATAGCGATCACCAACCTTAGTTCTATAAAGGCCAATCTTATGTTCTTTTAAATAATTTTCTAAACCTAGATTTGACATTAGAGTGCCTACAACTTTATTATCGTTTAACTGATCATTTTTTTTCATTTCTCTAGCTAATACAGCTATAATCTGATCACCATGAATAATATTTCCCTTCTCATCCGAAAAAATTACCCTATCCGCATCTCCATCAAGAGCGATTCCTAGATTAGCTCCCTGTACTTTTGTCATTTTAGCCATTTTGTCTGGAAACATAGCTCCACAATCTAAATTTATATTTTTACCATTGGGTTCTGCTCCAATAATTATTGAATCAGTCCCAAGCTCAAACAAAACTTCAGGACCCACCTTATATGAAGCGCCATTGGAGCAATCCAGCACTACTTTCATGGAACTTAAGTCTTCACTTCTGGGTAATATTTGTTTTACAAATTCAGAATATCTTCCAATTGCATCTTCCATTCTTCTAGCCCTACCCAGATTGGCTGATTTGGCAAGAATCGGCCCATTAGCCATCCTTAACTGAATTTCATTTTCCACTTCATCATTCAATTTAAATCCATCAGCACCAAATAGTTTCAAACCATTATCTTCGTAAGGATTATGGGATGCAGAAATCATTACACCTAAGTCACATCTTAAGACCCTAGTTAAATGAGCTATAGCCGGAGTTGGAAGAGGGCCAGTAGTGATAGAATCTAAACCAACAGATGTAAAACCAGCAACTAAAGCAGGTTCAAGCATGTATCCAGATAGTCTTGTATCTTTACCAATTAAAACTCTTGATTTCTTTGTTCCTGCTTTACCATAAAAATAGCCTCCTGCTGCCATTGCTAAATTAACGGCCATTAAAGCAGTAACTTTATCTTTGTTTACAGTGCCCCTTATGCCGTCTGTACCAAACAATCTTTGAGAAATGTTGAAAGATGTTTTTATCATTTAGAACCTTTTTAAATTAATGCTCTTTGACATATCAATGCCTGGTTAGTTTCAAAGACGTCATGAGTTCTTATTATTTGAACACCATTGTTAATTGCATGAATAGCAAAAGCAATTGAACCACTCAACCTTTTACTTGGATTAATAGATTTTTTATTGATCCCACGTGATTTAAAATTATCAATTGAAAGTTCTTCGATTAGTGACTTTCTACTTAATCCAATTAATATTGGAACACCCAAACTATGGAAAATTGACAAATTACGTAATATATCTAGATTATGAAATTTATTTTTCCCAAATCCAATACCAGGGTCAATAACGATATTAGCTATATCAACTCCCATGCTTACTAGTTCATTAATTTTTTTAACAAAAAATTTATATATATCTATTGGTGCAAAACTATATTTAGGGTTATTTTGCATAGTTTCAGGATCCTCTTGCATATGCATTACTACTATTGGCAAGTTGTTTTGCGATACAAAAGCAATTTTGTTTTTATTATTAAAGCCAGTAATATCATTTATAATATCTACGCCATTTTCATATCCTGATTTCATTGTAGAAAAGTTTCGTGAATCCAGAGATATAAGAGAATTATAATTATGTTCTTTTAAAGATTTTATGATTTGTATTGCTCGATATTTTTCTTTACCAACCGAAATCCTTTTTGCACCTGGTCTGGTTGACTCTGCACCAATATCAATAATTGACGCACCACAAATTTCCATTTTTTCAAAGATTGTTTTTACAGAGTTATAATCATTTTTTTGACTCTTCTTGTAAAAACTATCCGGGGTAATATTTATTACACCCATAATATGTGGTTGGGACATATTAAGTTTAGAAAATGGATATCTCTTCTTAACAATATTATCTAAACTTCTCTCAGCTTTAATTAAAGATTCTTTACTATGATTTTTTGAAGAGCTTAACAACTTTAAAGGAGTCATCACAGCTTCTACATATAAATTATTTTTTTTTTGTATGACTTTTAGTTGATTGAAATATCGCCAACCTCCTCCAATTCTCAACCCATTAAAACATTCAAAACTAGATTTAGGTATAGGTAATATAAAAGTTTCAACTTCTTCAGAAAAAGGTGGTGCAAATAAACTTTTATTATTTTCCACAATAGCCATGCATTTCCTGTGCGAAACAAAATTATTAGTTATTGTTAGGAATTATCTATTTCATTGGTAACAATCGTTTGCTTAGCTGTTGTGGATGGAATTCCAGCTCGTTTCTTAGGTTTTTTTGCTTTAGGAGAATTGTCATTATCATTAGATTTTTTGATAGAAATATTTAAACCTTTACATAAGTCTTGGATTTGTTGTCCATCCAGAGTTTCATATTCCAATAAAGCTTCAGCGACGCTTTTAAGTTGCTTTGAATATTTTTTCAACATTTTCTCTGCATCAGAGTAAACTGAATCAGCAATTCTGCGAATTTCATTATCAACTATTGAAGCCGTATTATCTGATACATTTTTTTGTTGAGATACGGATCTTCCAAGAAAAACTTCTTGCTCGTTTGCTTCGTAGGCTAAAAATCCAAGTTTATCTGAAAGTCCCCATTCAGTGACCATACGTCTAGCAGTATCAGTTACCATTCTAATATCAGAGCTTGCGCCCGTAGTAACCTTTTCTTTTCCAAATATCAACTCTTCAGCAATTCTTCCTCCACATGCTACCCTAAGGTCTGCAAAAAGTTTATCTTTAGCCATAGAGACCCTATCTCCTTCTGGTAATCTCATTACCATACCTAAAGCTCTACCTCGAGGAATAATAGTTGCCTTATGTATTGGGTCACTTGCTGGAGAGTAAGCAGCCACAACCGCGTGCCCTGCTTCATGATATGCCGTTAGCTTTCTTTCTTCTTCAGTCATAACCATGGATCTTCTTTCAGAGCCCATCATGACTTTGTCTTTAGCTTCTTCAAATTCAGTCATACTTACATTATTTCTACCTTTACGGGCAGATAATAGAGCAGCCTCATTTACTAAATTTGCTAAATCAGCCCCGGAGAAGCCTGGAGTACCTCGAGCTAGTGTTTTAGATATAACATCAGAAGACAAAGGAACTTTTTTCATATGGACCTTTAAAATTTTTTCTCTACCAATCATATCTGGATTAGGTACTACAACTTGTCTATCAAATCTTCCAGGTCTTAATAATGCTGGGTCAAGAACATCTGGTCTATTTGTAGCAGCAACAAGTATAACCCCTTCGTTAGTTTCAAATCCATCCATTTCAACTAGAAGTTGGTTTAAAGTTTGCTCGCGTTCATCATTGCCACCACCTAAACCTGCCCCTCTATGTCTACCCATAGCGTCAATCTCATCAATAAATATAATACATGGTGAATTTTTTTTACCTTGCTCAAACATGTCTCTTACTCTTGAAGCACCAACACCTACAAACATTTCAACAAAATCTGATCCAGATATTGTAAAAAAAGGAACACCTGCTTCCCCAGCAACAGCTTTAGCTAATAAAGTTTTTCCAGTTCCAGGGGGGCCAACAAGTAATACGCCTTTTGGAATTTTACCGCCTAGTTTTTGAAATCTGCTTGGATCTTTTAAAAATTCTACAACTTCTTCAAGTTCAGCCTTAGCTTCGTCTATACCTGCAACATCTCTAAATGTAACTTTATCTCTATGCTCGGTAAGAAGTTTAGCTTTTGATTTTCCAAACCCCATAGCACCTTTAGCACCACCTTGCATTTGTTTCATAAAAAAAATCCAAACTCCAATAAAAAGTAACATTGGAAACCACGAAATAAGAACAGAAAGTATTCCTGGCATACCACTATCCACAGGCTCTGAGGTAACTTTAATTCCTTTTTCTGAGAGTTTATTAGCTAATGCATCTTCTTTAGGTATAAATGAATAAAAAGGAACACCACTGCTCGAAGCTCCAAAAATTTTATCGCCTTGTATACTCACTTCTCGAACCTCACCTGCGTTAACCCTTGCAAGAAAGTCTGAATAAGCAATTGCATTGCCCGTGTTTTTAGAAGAACCACCTTGAAACACATTAAAAATTGCAACAAGTACAAGAGAAATTATTACCCAAACAGCTATATTCTTTCCAAAATTATTCATTATTTTCCTTTTTTAATTATTTCAATTATACCAATACTTTATTCATGAGGTAAAGACTATAAGATTTTTGATTAAATTTGTCATATATATTTGAATTTACATCAATAATATTTAAATGGGGTTTAATGCATGAGCCTTCAAGGGTACGTAAGCAAGGAATTGTATTATTAATTATATCTCTATATTCAAAAAAAGGATGTTTATTACTAAATTCACTTATATCATTTCCATTAGATGAAATTAAATTACCAGACTTTGAACTTACAATTATAAACCTTCCATCGAATATATAATTTTTTTCTTTTTTAATCTCCATATTAAAATTTAAATTCCTAAGCTCTCTTACAAAAAATAAATAATTATTTTTTTTAAATATTTTTACGTTACCTAAGGTTTTACTCCCTAAATTACTATAAAATAAAGTACGAATTAAATTTAATGTTTTTTTTCTTTTTGGAGGGAATTCCTTTCCTCCAACAGTTTGAATTATTTTGCCAATAATGTTGACAGTAAAAAGACATGATTTCTCAAAAATTGTTTTTAAATCATCTAAATCAACTCTTGCAGCTCCTGTCTCGTCAACCAATATCTTTTCAGAAGCCCAATTCGCCAAAGGAACTTTAATTTTTTTAAATAGCATAGAGTTTGTATTGCTAAATTTATTTAATTCTTGTGAAATATTAGGCCATTTTTTTTCTCTAATTTTATCAAGTAAATATCTTGTTTTTACTCTTTCAAATTTTAGCGACGTATTAGAAGAGTCTTCAAAAAAATTAATATTATTTTGATTTACAAAAGCTCTTAATTGTTTTTTTTTAAAAATAAGAAGTGGTCTTATTATTAAAATTCCTTTCCAAAATTTAACTGACTGCATACCTTGAAGTCCATCAAGACCAGAATTTTTTGTAAAACGCATAAATAAAGTTTCTGCTTGATCGTCAAAATGATGGGCTAAAAGTAAATTAGCTGATAATTTATATGTGGCTTCACACAACAGATCTCTTCTTTTTTTTCTTGCCCAGTTTTGAATATTCCCAGTGGGTTTTTTACCACAAATTTTTTTTATATATGTCTTAAAACCAAGCTTTTTTGCTAGATTTTCTACCTCGTGGGCTTCTTTACTAGATTCTTGTCTCAAATTATGATCAATTATCACTGGATAAATTTCTGTATCAAAACTTTTATTATTGTCTGAAAAATTTTTCAATAAATATAAAAGAGCCATTGAGTCGATTCCACCAGACAGACCAAGAACAAATACTTTTTTTATTGGATTTAAATTAATACAAATTTGTTTAAAATGATTGTTAAAAGCTCCAATCATTCAGGGGCGCATTGCTTTTCATTCTTTAAAAAATTAATTCTTTTAATAAATTTTTTAGAAGGATTAATCATGAATTCTAATGATTGGTTTAAAATATCGCATAATTGATCTTGTGGCGCAAAGTTTACCGCAGCTTCTGCAATAAGTAAGGTTGTCTCTTGAAATCTTGGATCATTAGGAAACACACTATTAAACTCAGCCAGAGCAATGGCGGCTTCTTCGAACTTCTTTTGTGCAAAATAAACTCTGCCAAGCCAATATTGCGCATCAGCGGACTTTTCACTTTCTTTGTGTAAAATTAAAAACTCTTTAAATGCTTTTTCAGCATTAATAAAGTCAAGTTGACTTGCTAAGTCAAGTGCATAATTATAATTCTCTTCGACTGTACCTGATGGTAATATTGTTTCTTTTTTATCAGTTAATATTGCATTAGTCTGATTATCATTTAAAGAATCCTCTTTTACAAACCCCAAAACACCATTTGTTTTACCGTCTAAACTTTTTTTATTAACCTCAGCTTTCTTATCAATTTTAAAGTCTTTTTGGTCTTTAGTCTCTGTATCATTTATTCTATCTTGCTCAGTTTTTATGGATGATAATTGAAGATGGCGTTCAACCCGTTTAAGTGCAAATTCTAAATCATAAGTCAAGTTTGTGATATTTTTGATTTTATTTTCAATTAATCTTAGTTTATCGTTGACAACACTTATCTGTTTTTCAATCGATTTTAAATTACTATCATCATTCTTGAAATTAGATTGCTCTTCGATTAAACCTACTACTTTTTTTAGATTATCTTCAATTCTAGATATTTTTTCTTGTTGAAAAGATACAATATCTTTTAATCCTTCTATAGTCTGAGAATAAACCGGTACAATATAAATAAATAAAAATATTGATATAAGTATATATCTTAATTTAAACATTACTATCTCTATGTAATT
>QBZZ01000003.1 GCA_003282145.1 SAR116 cluster bacterium AG-337-N21 | reverse complement strand
GAGATCCTTAACAATCAGACTTAACTTGTATATGTCATCGAAAACTATAATTATATTTTTAATCAAGTTAGATATGTTTTGTTTAAGAACTGATCTGTTTAACCAAATAGAATTCTTCAGCCTTAATTTGCAATAATCAATACTTTTACGGATATCAAAAATAATACTTGTATCTGAAGTGCTTATATCATTCAAACTTATATGAGTAACTGATATATTCTTGAGTTTAATGTAATTTTTTATATTTAATGTATTTATTTCTGTTTCTATGCCCCTAAAAACATAACACTCAAAATTCATTTTTTTAAAATTGGAAATATAAATGCTGAAAGCTGATAATGTTTAAAGATAATGGAAAACCTTTATCAGGTATTCGTGTAATAGAACTTGGTCAAATTGCAGCAGGCCCTTTTGCATCTTCATTATTAGCAGATCTTGGCGCAGATGTTATAAAAATTGAAAACCCAAAAGGAGGTGATGGAATGAGACAATGGCCTCCATTAAATATTTCTCAACAAAAAAACAATGAAGCTTACAGTGAAAACTTTGCATCAGTTAACCGTAATAAAAGGAGCGTAGCTCTTAATATAAAGGATCCTTCTGATGTAAGTCTACTAAAAAGACTTATTTCCAAGGCAACAATATTAATTGAAAATTATCGTCCAGGTGTTTTGAAAAAACTTAGCCTTGGTTATGACGATTTAAAAAAAATTAACAAAAAGTTAATATATTGTTCTATTTCTGGTTATGGTCAGACAGGTCCTTATTCTGATAAAGGGGCTTTTGATGTAACGGTTCAGGCTATATCTGGAATAATGAGCGTTACTGGAGAAAAAGATACTTCTCCAGTTAAATGCGGAGTTCCAATAGGTGATTTTTGTACAGGTTTGTATGCTAGTTATACAATTATGGCTATGCTCAGAAGAGTTGAACAAAGTGGTGAAGGAACACACATAGATTGCTCTATGATTGGCAGCCTTTTAGGAATATCTGCTCTTCAAACAAGTGAATATTTTGGAAATAATAAAGCACCAGAAAAGCTTGGGTCTGCTCACTCTAGAAATGCTCCATATCAAGCATTTAAAGCGTCTGACGCTTTTTTTGTGATTGCAGCAGGAAACGATAAGCTTTGGTTTGAAGTTTGCGAAGCTGTTGAAATGGAATATCTTAAGAATGACACCCGTTTTAAAACACAATCTGATCGAGCTAAAAATCAAGATGAGTTGTCAAAAATACTTACGAAAATATTTATTAAACATAATGTGAAACATTGGTTGAGAGAAATGGACAAAAGAAAAGTTCCTTGTGCGCCTATTAATAATTTTGAAGCTATATTAAAAGACAAACACATAAAACATATGGGAATAGTAAAACCCATTACTTTACCAAATGGCTCCCAAACATACAGCGTTGCTTTTCCTATTTCAATTGAGGGGGTTGAAACAAAAGATTTAAAAATGCCTCCTGAACTTGGTGAACATAATGAGGAAGTAATTTATGAATGGTTAAATTAGTTATGAAAACAAAATCAACTCCAATTATAATTGAACATCAAGAAAATATAACTTGGTTCCGTTTAAATAATCCATCTCGTCTCAACGCCTTAAATTCTCAAATGATTCAAATTATGACTGATGGTATAAACGAAGCCCTCCAAAAGAAAATTAAACTATTAATTTTTAGCGGCGAAGGACGAGCTTTTTCTTCTGGCTTTGACTTGAGTAATCTCCAAAATGAAAGTGATGCGGACCTTCTTTATCGTTTTGTTAAAATTGAAGAATTACTTCAAATGATTTATAAATTACCAATTAGTAGCCTTGCTCTTGTTCATGGCAAGTGTTTTGGTGCTGGCGCAGATATTGTTTCTGCATGTCAACACAGGGTTGCTTCACCAGAAACAACTTTTCGTATGCCGGGATTGCAATTCGGAATAGTATTAGGCACAAGAAGGTTATCTAGATTGGTTGGAAGAAAAAATGCTATAAATTTTCTTGAATCATCTCGAATTTTTAATTCAGATGAAGCCCTTAAAAGTGGCTTTTTAACAAGTATTTGTGAAGCAAATAACTGGAAATCAAAGATTAAAGAAATAAGCTTAGAAGCCTTTAATCTTAATTATGAATCGAAATCTAAATTAATGTCAGAGACTTTAGATGATAAAAATTTAAACAACGATCTTGCAGCGTTAGTTAGATCTGCATCAAAACCAGGTTTAGTTAAAAGAATTAAAGAATTTGTAGGTACTCAAGTTAAAAATAAATAAAAATATATTGCGAAAATTATGTTCTTTCTCAAGATACCTTTATGTTCGATCTCTTAATATTATCTAAATTTTCACCTTCTATTCTAAGCAATCTTACAGGATCTTTCCTTACAGGGGAGTGAACATGACCAATATCGTAAAAATGAACATCACCCGCTTTCATGGTATAAGTTTTTTTTGGTTTAACATAAATGATATCATCTGAAGATATGTCATTAGTAATCTCCCAATCTGTCATTTCTGTTTCGCCAGATGCTTGCCCATAAATTGCCCAACTTGATCCATGGTCGTGAGGAGTTCCTATTGCCTCGGAGTCATATACGTGGCCACAAATACAAAATCCTGTATCGTCGTCTTCATAAAGTATCTGTCTAGGCAGTTCACCATTTAATCGATCTGGAAGGTTCTGTGCTATAAAGTTTTGATCCATTAAGGCTTTCGAAACAAAGTAACAAATTTTATCTGAGCCATTTTGAATTTGGTCATTGACAAGTATTTCTTTTATATCACCTACTAAATCATTCAGAGTGTAAGGCATCTATCCCTCCAACTAAAAATAAAATTACAAGTTTAATCATTATTTACCCCATTGTAAGGCAATTGGGTTGTAATTTTTAACTAAGTTTATCAAACCTTTTTTTGTGTTTTCTTCTAAATCAGGGATAGGATGCCTACAAAAATCAGAATTTATTACACCACCTTCTTTCATAACTACCTTTGTACCCCTAAAGCCACATTGTCTATTTTCATAATTTATTAATGGTAATATACGATTATATTGATCTTCAGATTTTTGAGCGTTTCCTCCAAGAAAATCTAAAACTATTGGTCTTATTAAGTCTGGTATCATTGCTGAACTCATATTTCCAGTTGCTCCAGCTTCTAAATCAGCAAATAATGTTATTCCTTCTTCTCCATCAAAAGGTCCTTCTATAAAATCTCCACCTTCATTTACAAGAACTCTTAATTTAGCAGCTGCTTGAGCACACTCAATTTTAAAACATTTCACCATTTCAATTTCTTCAGCCATCTTTATTAAAAGAGGTACAGGTAAATCTACTCCAGATAAAGGTGCATCTTGAACCATAATAGTGACACCTACTTCTCCAACTTTAGCAAATTGTTCAAATGTTTGCTGAGGAGTACCTTTCATTAGAGCTCCATGGTAAGGCGGCATCATCATGAGCATTTCTCCACCAAGTTCTTTCACTAATTTAGCTCTTGAAAAAACTATATCAGTAGAAAAATGACTTACCGTTGTGATAACAGGAACCCTACCATCTACATGCTCTATAGATAGCCTTGTCAAAATTTCTCTTTCTTCATCAGACAATAAAAATTGCTCAGAATAATTTGCCAATATACAAATACCGTCAACCTGTTGATCAACCATACAATCAATGACCCTTTTCATACCCTCTTTGTCAATCTCACCAGTTGGTTTAAACGGAGTTGGGGCCACCGGCCAGCAACCTTTGAAATTATCATTAGCCATTTTAATCACCTCTAATATAATATTAGATAGTAATTAAATATTTATGTTTTGCCAAGTATCAACAGTAACGCCCTGTTCTCTAAGCTTGTTTTTCTGGATTTTACCTGTTTGAGTTTTAGGGAATTCTTCCATAACTCTTAAATATTTAGGGATAGCAAATTTTGCTAAGTTGCTTTTTGCCAAAGTTAATAATTCTACAAAATTTATGGAAATATCTTTGTTTGCCATTAAAGCTACCATTACCTCGTCTTCCATTCCATCACCTCCATCTGCCGAAACTGCATAAGCAGCTGCTTCAGTGATATAAGGAATTTCTAGAAAGGCCTGCTCTACTTCATAAGAGGAAATATTTTCACCTCTACGTCTAATACAGTCTTTTATCCTATCTACAAAAGTGAAATGACCTGATGATTCTCTAATACCTGCATCTCCAGTATGAAACCAAAAATTTCTCCAACTTTCTATTGTTTTTTCTGGCATACCCATATAACCAGACATAAAGCCGAACGGCTGTTTTGGTCTGACCATTATCTCTCCGACTTCACCATCATTCACTCTAGAATCATTTTCAGGGTTTCTTATTTCAACCTCAAAGTATTTTTCGTAAACCTTTCCACATTTTCCATTTCCAATTTCGTTTTTCAAACCATAAATAGGGATATTGACTTCTGTCATTCCATAAAGTGGCAAGACTTGTTTGACGCCAAATCTTTTTCTAAAAATTCTTTCAGGTTCGCTTGGTAAGGGTGCCGACCCAATTACGGCTAACTTATGATCCTTATCATATTCAGATGGAGGTTGAGCAACTACAAATGCAGCTATTGCACCTAGCATATTTGTGTGGGTGACGTCATATTTTCTTATATCCTTTAGCCAATTAGAAGCAGAAAATCTGTTTCTTATTATTGCTTTAGCACCAGTAATTATACAGGCTAAAAGCTGCATAAATAGACCATTTGCATGAAATAATGGAAGAGAAATATAGAAAACATGGTCGTGTTTTAAATCGTAGTTTTCAATTGTTCCAATCGCAAATAAAACGCAGTGCGCATTTGGCATCATAACACCCTTAGATGGCCCTGATGTTCCACTGGTAAACATGCTACATACATTATCACTTAGCTTTCCAAATATTACTTCATTTTCATTTATAATTTCTTTGTTTTTTAATTCACTACCATTTAATATTTCTACATCTAACTTATTATTATTTTTTAAATCATTTACTTCATCAAAAAATAAATTATCGACTATTACGTGTTTTGATTTTGAAGTATTAATTTGATGTAATAAACCTTTACCCTTGACCGCAGGATTTACAGCAACAAACATAACTCCAAGGAAATTAGACGCTATCCAATATAAAATAAATTCCTTTGGGTCTTCAATTATAACAGTGAGACTATCTCCTGCTTTCAAGTTTAAATTTTTTAAAATTCTAGCTTTATGCAAAGATTTTATTTTTAAATCTTTAAACGTCCACTCAGGACCATCGGTAAATTCTATAATTTTTCTGTTAGGGTGTTTCAAACATTGAGTCAAAATAATTTCAGGAACTCTCCAATGCTCTGTTTTTGAAATTTCCTTAAATAAAAATGGATTCTGTTTAACCATAATTACTTTGAAACCTCCTTATTTGAAATTATTATAATTTTGTGAGATAAGAGTTTATTATTGAATTTAGCTCTTTTGGTCTCTCAGATTGAAGAAAATGTCCACAATCAAGAATATGAGTTTCACAGTTTTTAAGAAGATCAACAAATTTTAATCCTGATTTCAACGGTGTCATTTGGTCATTTTTAGCTAGAACAGCTAAAGAAGGTATATTAACCTTTTTTGAAGCTTCCACCCCACTATTATAGTTGTTAATAGAATTTAAATCATTTAGCAAAGCATCTGCCGTATTCATTTTCATTATATTATTACCCTCACCATAGTGTGAGTGACCCGGCCAATTATTAGTAGACATGTCACCATCTATTCCATGTCCCCAAGTTACCATCATATTTGAAGCTTTTTGAGGATCTTCTTTGGAAAGATCTAATAAGAATTGGTTAACTGGTATTTCATTTGATCCTGCAACAAAAATTATTCCTTTTAAAAACTCTGGGTAAAGTCTATTTAGTTCTAGACCTACTAAGCATCCTTGTGAGTGACCTACGATAACTAATTCTTGAACTTCCAGTTCAACTAATAATTCATAAATCCAATTAGCGTTTTCCTTAATTGAATTTAAAGGTTTTCCTTTAGAAAACCCATGACCTGGCATATCAGGAACAATTATAGAATATCCCTTAAAAGCAAAAAATCTAGCTTGTTGAATAAAACTTAGATGATTTTGACCTGATCCATGTAAAAAACAAATAGTAGTTTTATTACTATCTAAACTTCTACCACCAGTTCCAATATATGTTTCATTACCTTTAAAATTAATTCTCATAAAGTACCTATTTATTTAGTTTTTTTACAGCCTTGAAACCATTTTCAAAATCTTTTTTTATATCTTTAACATCTTCCAAGCCAACAGAAAGCCTTATCATATCGTCAGTTAATCCTCCTTCTTTCATAGCTTCTGCACTTAAATGAGAATGAGTTGTGCTCCCTGGATGAATTAGAAGTGTCTTAGCGTCACCAACATTTGCTAAATGAGACGCTAACTTAACAGACTCTATAAATACTTGCCCAGCTTTTCGTCCACCTTTAATTCCAAATACTATTATAGAACCAGATCCTTTAGGTAAGATTTTTTTTGCTACTTCGTGATCAGGATGATTATCTAAATCAGGATGTTTAACCCATGCAACAGATTCATGATTACTTAGAAAATCAAGAATAGAGTGAGTGTTTTCAATATGTTTTTTCATTCTCAAGGGTAATGTTTCTATCCCCTGCATTAAATGGAACGCATTTGTGGGAGAGAGAGAAGGACCAAAATTATACATTCCTTCTGCTCTTATTTTAGCAATTAATGCAGATGGTCCAAATTCTTCCCAAAAACTTATACCTCCCAAGGCAAAATGTGGTCCCGAAATAGTTGGATATTTTTCTTTATCACCCCAATCAAAGTTTCCACCATTTACAACGGCGCCTCCAATAGCAATACCATGTCCACCCAACCATTTTGTTAGTGAATGAACAACAATATTTGCTCCATATTTAAATGGTTGCATCAAATATGGTGTATTAAAAGTGGCATCAAGGACTAGAGGAACATTTTTTCTTTTACATATTTCTGCAATTGTTGGGACATCCATTATATCTAATCCAGGATTTCCGATCACTTCACCAAAGACTAGTTTTGTGTTGGGTTTTATAGCATTTTCAATAGCTTCTGGATCATTTGGGTTTACAAAATCCGTATTAATACCAAAACGAGGCATAGTATGCTGAAGTAAATTTATATTGGCGCCATACATTTTGCTTGAAGCTACTATATGATCACCACTACTACATATTGCTGTAACTACTAAGTGCATTGCTGCCATTCCACTGGAACACGCAAGGGCACTAGCCCCACCCTCTAATGCAGCCAATCTCTGTTCAAGGGCTGCAACAGTAGGATTTGAAATTCTAGTATATAAATGCCCACCAACCTCCATATTGTATAGAGAAGCCGCCTCTTCAGTGCTTTTAAAAACATATGATGTAGTCTGATAAATAGGAACAGCACGAGATCCAGTTTCTTTGTCAGGGATATGACCTGCATGTAAAGAAAGGGTATCAAACTTGTAATTTTCGCTCATAATAGTTCCTTGAAATAAAATTTAATATTTTATGTATAACTTATTTCGTAGAAGTGAAAAATATAAAATTTCAACACCCAAGAAATCTATTTTATTTAAGTAGATAATTTTCATTTCAGCTATAATTTAAATTTAAGAAATTAAATGGTTTTCCTTAAATCTTTACGAATAATTTTACCTGTTGTTGTCATAGGTAATTCTTCTACAAATTCTATAATACGCGGATATTCGTGTGCTGCTAATTTTACTTTAACATCATTTTGGATACTAAGTTTAAGATCTTTATTTTGTGTTAAAATATCTTTTTTATTTCTCGGAATAATAAAAGCTTTGATTATATTACCTCTGACTTTATCCGGCACACCTATGACTGCAACCATATCAACATGTGGATGAGATAATATACAGTCTTCCACTTCACTTGGACCTACCCGATAACCTGAAGTGTTTATAATATCATCCTCACGTCCCTTGAAATAAAAATATCCCTCATCATCTCTAAAGGCAAAGTCACCTGTATGAAGCCAACCATTAATTACTTTATTTTGGGTCTCCTTGTCATTCTCCCAATATTTCAAAAAAGCAACCGGTGTATTATAGTTAACAACAATTTCACCATCTACACCTGGCTCTTTTATAAATTCTCCTCTTTTATTCATAATCCTAACCTCTTGGCCGGGTACAGGTTTACCTATAGAACCTTGCTTGGTCGGCATTATCGCACTGCTATTTGAAATGGTTAGATTACATTCTGTTTGACCATAAAATTCATTAATATTTACACCTAAAATTCTTTTTCCCCACTCCAGCAAATCTTCTCCTAATGCTTCGCCTCCAGACCCGATTGTTCTTAAATTTAATTTATATTTTGTACTTGAAGGATTGAATGACTTCATCATTTTTAGTGCTGTGGGTGGTAAAAAAGTATTTTGAATATTAAGCTTAGAAATTAAGTCAAACGTAAATTCAGGATCAAATTTTTGTGATCTATGACTTACAACAGGAATTCCAAAATGCCATGCAGGAAGAAGAACATCAAACAAGCCTCCTATCCATGCCCAATCAGCTGGCGTCCAAAATAAGTCGGTTACTGGTTCTGATGAGGATAAAAATTCATGTGGCATTTCAACTCCTGGTATATGTCCTAGTAATGTTCTATGGGGTAGTAATGCACCTTTAGGTCCACCAGTTGTACCTGAAGTATAAATTATTGTAGCTGGGTCAAATGATTTTGTACTTTTATTAGTATAATTATCAGATGATTCTTCTAATATTTTTTTAAAACTTAGAGTGTTAACTCGATCATCAATTTCATCCACGCAAATTATTGATTTCAAATTAGGCAATTTATGAAAAACTTCTTTAATTTTTAAAAGTCCTATTCTGTCACAAATTACCAAAGAAGCTCTTGAGTTTTTTAAACGATAAAATAATGCATCTTTTCCAAATAAATTAAAAAGTGGTATTGATATTTTTCCAGATTTGAAACATGCGATATGAGAAATGGCTGTTTCCGGACACTGGCCTAATATTATACCAACTCTAGCGTTGTGTTCTAGATTAAGATAATCGAATGCGTTAGCAAGCTTGTTTGCAGCTCTTTTAATATCTAAAAAAGACCATTTTTCAATTTTACCATTATTCAAAATATTAAATAATGCCGTCCTATTTTTATATACCACTTTATCAACAGTATCAGACGCAATATTATAATATTCAGGTATATTCCACTTAAATGTTGAATATAAATCATCGTAATTATTTAATTTTAGTAGCATTAAGTTTTCTTTACCTTTTTATAAATAAATCTTACCACTTGTTAAAACTTACTAAGTTTATTAAATTATAAACATGTTAATTGTATTATGAGATAAACTTGAACCAATTAAATCCTATAAGATTAGACGATTGTTTTACAAAGGACAATGATTTAGCATTAATGAACGGTGTCCAAGCCTTAGTTCGTCTCTTAATAGAGCAAGCAAAACTAGATAAAGATAACGGATTATTAACTAATGGTTATGTAAGTGGTTATCCTGGCTCTCCTCTTGGAACACTTGATTTAGAACTCGGGAGAGCCAAAAAACATTTAGATAAGTATAATATTGTTTTTCAACCTGCAGTTAATGAAGAATTAGCCGCAACTGCGGCTTGGGGCACCCAAATGCTTGGCTTATATGATAAACCAGTAATTGATGGTGTTTTTTCTATGTGGTATGGAAAGGGTCCCGGCTTAGATAGAGCAATGGACGCATTGAGACATGCAAATATGGGTGGCGTGGCCTTAAAAGGTGGAATGGTCCTAGCAGTAGCTGATGATCCTATCGGTAAAAGCTCAACATTAGCTTACCAGTCTGAACAATCGCTAATTTCTGCAGGTATTCCTGTTTTTTATCCTGCAAACGTAGATGAAGTTATAACTTTAGGTTTACAAGCCTTTGCTTTATCTCGTCATGCAGGTATATGTGTAGCTCTTAAAATTACCAGTGATACCGCCGATTCAAATGCAGTAATTGATCTCGGCAAATTAAGGCCAAACTCTCAAAAATTGGACCCGCCAATAAATGTTCATGTGAACAGACACGATCCAGCATTAGATAGAGAAGCTGCTCTTATAAAAAGACGAATACCTGCAACTAAAAATTTTATTAAACAAAACAAAATAAATAAAGTAATTTTCAATCCTGAAAAAAAGACTCTTGGTATTATTGCAGTTGGAAAAGCGGCTACTGAAACAATAGATGCTTTTGATTGTATTGGTATAAAAAACCCTGAAAATATTGGAATTGGTTTTTTTGCCTGTAAAATCCCTTGGCCTTTAATAGATGAAGAGATAATTGATTTTTGTGACCAATTTGAAGAAATACTTGTTGTCGAAGAAAAGGGAGGTATTGTCGAAGAACAAGTTGCCCATATCCTTTTTAATTCTAAATTTCGACCTTTATTATCTGGAAAATTTGATGCAACAACAAAAGAAGAGTTAATTCCAAATGTTTCTGAATTATCTAGCGATATTATTGCAGACTGCCTTTTAAAAAAAGTTAAGCAATCTTCTGTCGATTTTGACATTCCTAAAGTTAAATCTGAATCATTAGGAAGTAACTTACCTCCAGTCGCCTCAAGAACACCATGGTATTGTGCAGGATGCCCTCATAATTCTGGAACTAAAACACCTGAAGAGGAAGTTGTTGGTATTGGAATTGGTTGTCATTCTATAGGTTATTTTCTACATCCAGAAAAATTAACTAATTTTAGTCAAATGGGTGGAGAAGGTGGTCATTGGATTGGAAGAGCGCCTTTTTCAAATCATAATCATACATTTCAAAATATAGGTGATGGAACCTATGCCCATTCTGGATCTCTTGCAATAAGGGCAGCAGTTTCAGCTAATGTAAATATAACTTTTAAAATTCTTTATAATGATGCTGTTGCTATGACAGGTGGTCAAAAGGCCGTTGGAGGAGCTACCCCCTGGGCAATCTCTAAACAATTATCCGCAGAAGGCGTAAGAAAAATTTATGTGGTTTCAGATGAGCCAGAGCAATTTAAAGAAACAAGATTATTTGCTGATAAGGTAGGAATATTTCATCGTGATGAACTTATAAATGTTCAAAAAGAAGTTAGAAATATACCAGGTGTAACAGCAATTATATATGTTCAAACATGTGCTACAGAACTTAGAAGAAGACGTAAAAGAGGATATATACAAGATAGAGATATAAAAATGTATATAAACCCAGATGTTTGTGAAGGATGTGGTGATTGCGCAGAAAAATCCAACTGCGTTGCTGTTAAACCTTTTGATCATTTTGAAGGAACTAAAAGACAAATTGATCAAAGTGTCTGTAACAAAGATTATTCTTGCAAAAAAGGTTTTTGTCCAAGTTTTATTGGTGTTTCATCAGGTAGTTTATCTGAGCCTTTAAAAAAATCTTTTCCAGATATTCCTGATATTTTTAATTCCTTAAGTAAACCCAAACAGAAATTGAATAAAATTCAAAATCTTATTATGGCAGGCATCGGGGGTACAGGAATTTCAACTGTAGCAGCAATAGTAGTTATGGCTGCCCGAATTGATAAATTATATGCACAGTCAATGAATTTTACAGGCTTGGCCCAAAAGAATGGTGCTGTAACTAGCCAAATTAGAATAAGTAAAGAAAAATCTCTTTATACTCGATCTGCAAGACTACCAAATGAAACTGCCGATTTACTCCTTGGATGCGATGCTGTTGTTTCAGTCTCACCTTCAATTACCAGAACTTTAAATCCTAATAAAACAATAGCCATAATAAATGGAAGAGTTGAACCAGTTGGTGTGGCAGGGGTTCATATAGGTACTGTTGTTGATGATAGTTTATTAAAAAAACATTTAGAAAATCACTTGGAAGAAGAAAATATAAAATTTATCGATATATCTAACTTAGCAGAATCTTTAGTTGGCGATACCGTATCAGCAAATATAATGATGCTAGGTATGGCAGCTCAAAAAAGCCTTTTACCGATCGAAATAAGTTCTTTAGAAAGAGCTATAGAGTTAAATGGTGTAGCAATAGAGCAGAACCTTAGAGCCTTTAACTGGGGAAGACTATTATCTGAATATCCAGAAATAGTTTTTAAGGCTGCCCATATGGATCAGGTAATTTCAGAAGAAAAGCCTTTAAGCAATTATTTGGAGAAATTTTCTGATATACTTGAACAATTTCAAGATAAAAAATACTCAAATCTTTTTTTGTCTAACGTAAATAAAGTTATTTCTAAAGAAACTAAAATATCTAAAACAAAAAATGAACTACCTCTTTCTAGAAAAGTTGCATTAACTCTTTTTAGAATAATGAGGTACAAAGATGAATATGAAGTTGGCAGGCTACATACATCTGGTGAATTTGCAAAAGGCTTTCTAGAAAAAAATAAAAATGTAAAATTGGAGTATTACTTAGCACCGCCATTATTTTCAAAAAGGGACCCTGAAACTGGTCATCTAATTAAACAAAGATTTGGACCTTGGGTTTTTCAAGCTTTCAAAATTTTATCTTCCTTAAAATTTCTCAGAAATACTAAATTCGATATTTTTGGTTACACAACAGAGAGAAAAAAAGAACGTGCTCTAGTTAAGAAAATATTACATACCATTAATCAAATCTCTAAGAATCTTAATGAAAATAATTATGAAAAATTTATAAATTTTTTGGATATTCCTTTATCGATAAAAGGATATGGTCACGTCAAGGAAAAAAATATGATCAATGCTGAAAATAAATGGGATAAAACCCTAGATAAAATTCTTGTTGAAAAAGATTTAA
This sequence comes from SAR116 cluster bacterium AG-337-N21, assembly GCA_003282145.1. Taxonomy (GTDB): domain Bacteria; phylum Pseudomonadota; class Alphaproteobacteria; order Puniceispirillales; family Marisalimonadaceae; genus Marisalimonas. Next base: position 146,768 of record QBZZ01000003.1, on the reverse strand, counting down.
AAAAAGTAAGTTAAATTATATTAATTTTGTTTGTTCTCTGAGTTTGAATTTTTGTATTTTTCCTGTGCTTGTTTTTGGAAGCTCTGTGAAATTAAAGTATCTAGGAACTTTAAAGCCCGCCAGTAAAGATTTACAATGATTTTTTAAATCTATTTCACTAACTGTAGATCCTTCACTTAACTCTATAAAAGCACATGGTGTCTCACCCCATTTTTCATCTTCTTTTGCAACTACAGCAACCGCAACTACCTCTGGGTGTTTGTATATGGCGTCCTCAACTTCAATTGATGAAATATTTTCTCCCCCAGAAATAATTATATCTTTTGATCTATCCTTAAGTTGAATATATCCATCTTCATACCAAACTCCAAGATCTCCTGTGTGGAACCAACCACCTTCAAATGCTTCATCAGTAGCTTTTTTATTTTTATAATAACCTTTCATTGTGATATTACCTTTAATAAGAACTTCTCCCAGAGACGTACCATCCTTTGGGACGTCTTTGTTAGTTTCCTGGTCTATGATTTTCATATTTTCCTGAACTGAATACACTACACCTTGCCTTGCTTTTAATCTTGCTTGTTCAGATGCGTCTAATTCATTCCATTCAGGATGCCACGCGCATACCACTGCTGGTCCATAAATTTCCGTTAAGCCATATACATGAATAACTTCAATTCCACACGAAGACATTTTACTTAATACAGCCTCTGGGGGAGGTGCGCCAGCTGTCATCATTCTAATATTTTTTTTAAGAGAAATATTATTTTGTAATAAATGATCTGCTACCATTTGCATTACTATAGGTGCACCACATAAGTGAGATACATTGTGTTTTTGAAAAGCTTCAACAATAAGCTCTCCTGCAGGTTGTCTCAGGCATACGTGAGTACCCGCTCTTTCGGTAATTGTCCACGGGAAGCACCAACCATTGCAATGGAACATAGGCAAAGTCCACAAATATTTTGGATGCATTGGTAAATCCCAAGTAAGTGAATTACCAATTGCATTTAAATAAGCACCGCGATGGTGATAGACAACTCCTTTTGGATTTCCAGTGGTGCCGGAAGTGTAATTTAATGCAATTGAATCCCATTCATCATTTGGAAGTACATGCTCAAAAGTAGTACCAATAAGATTTTTTAATTCTGTTTCATAATCAAGGCAATTAACTTTATTCGCAAAATTTGATCTTTTATTACCAGCAACTTCATCAACAAATTCTATAACGGTAGGAGGATTTTTAAGATTTACTAGAGCCTTTTCTACAATAGGACTATACTCAGAATCATATATAAATAATTTAGCTTCGCCATGCTCAAGTATAAATTGAACAGTATGACTATCAAGTCTAGTATTTATTGCATTGAGAACACCTGTCGCCATTGGGACACCGAAATGACATTCCCACATTACTGGTATATTAGGAAGCATAACTGCAATAGTGCTTCCAGAATTAAAATTCTGATTTTTAATTAGATTTGCAAGTGCGTCACACCTTTGGCCAGCTTGCTTATAACTCAACTTATAGTCTTTATATTCAATGGCTGTTTGATTTGGAAACGTCTTTCTAGTTCTTTCAAGAAATGATAAAGGGCTTAAAGAAGCAAAATTTGCTTGATTTTTTCTTAAACCATCTTCAGATATAGACATAGTTGATTTCCTCCTAATATTATTCATAATAGTTAGGCTAAGTTTTATCAACTATGAAAAATTAATCTGGAGTTAAAAAATGCCATATACGTCTCCCCTAGAGGATACAAAATTTGTTTTAGAGAATCTTTTACCTGCTCATGATGACCTAGATGAAAATACTATAGATGCCGTACTTTCTGAAGCAGGTAAACTAGCAGATAATTACTTAGCACCACTAAACCATTTTGGAGATAAAAATAACCCTACTTTAAGACAAGACCACGAAGTTGAAACACCCAAAGGATTTAGCAATGCTTTTTCGCAAATTGCGAAAGGTGGGTGGATTGGCGTTGCAAGTGATGCAAATTATGACGGAATGGGACTACCTTCTAGAATGAGCGCAGCTATAAATGAATATTGGCATGGGGCGAATATGTCATTTGCTTTATGTAGTCTTCTAACTCAAGGGTTGATAGATGCATTTACACTTGTTGGAACAGAAGAAGAGAAGAGTACGTATTTACCAAAGTTTAACTCTGGTGAATGGACTGGGACTATGAATTTAACAGAGCCACAATCTGGTACAGATTTAGCTACAATTAAAACTAAAGCAGAGCATGATGGTGAGAACTGGAGAATTAAAGGTCAAAAAATTTATATAACGTATGGTGAACATGATATGTCTAAAAATATCATCCATTTAGTTCTTGCAAGAACTGAGGGGGCACCTCATGGTATTAAAGGTATATCTACATTTATAATTCCAAAATTTCTTAAAGATGACAGTGGTAATTATACCATAAGAAACGACCTGAAATGTATTTCTATTGAACATAAAATGGGTATCAAAGCGAGTCCAACTGCTGTTATGGCATATGGTGAGAACGAGGGTGCTGTTGGATATATGTTAGGAGAAGAAGGTAGAGGTGTTGAATATATGTTCATTATGATGAATAGAGCAAGGTTTGACGTTGGACTTCAAGGGATGGCAATTTCAGAAGCGGCAAGACAAAAGGCTCTAGAGTATGCCAATACCAGAATACAAGGTACCCCAATTAATCGAGAAAAAGGTACTCCTATTATTGGTCATGGGGATGTGAAAAGACTACTTTTATCAATGAGAAGCTTAACTGAAGCAATGAGAGCTCTAATTTTAGTTTCTGCTGAAATCATGGAAAGAGCCCACAATGGAGATAATAAATCCATAATGAGAGAAGGCTTCTTGATACCTATAATAAAAGGATGGTCAACAGAGTTAGCCCAAGAAGTTACAAGTAATGGGGTTCAAATTCATGGAGGCATGGGGTTTATTGAAGAGACGGGCGCTGCTCAATATATGAGAGATGCAAGGATTTTACCTATATATGAAGGTACAAATGCCATACAAGCTAATGACTTTATGTTCAGAAAAACAATAAGAGATAATGGGAAAGCAGCCAAACAACTATTAGATGAAATTAAAATTGATTGTGACGATAATTTTGAAATGTCTCAAATGGTTACTTTAACTTCAAAATCTTTAGATTACATACTAGAAAATAGGGATGATCAAGAAATGCTTTCATGTATTAGTTTTGATTATTTGATGGGATTTGGTTATTTGGTTGGAGGTTGGTTAATGGATAAAGCAAAAAGAAGCGCAAAAGAGCAATTGTCCGAAACATCTATAAATGAAATATTTTTAAAAAGTAAAATTGTCTCAGCAGAATTTTATGATTTTCACATACTACCCAGAATAGATTATCACCTTAAGGTTGTAATGAAAGGTGCAAAAGTTGTTCAGAAGGCAAATGATTCTTTTATTTAACAAGTGCATTATAAAAAAATTATAAATAAATGATATTTAGTTAGATAAGTGTCTGAAAATGTTTATTTTATTTTTTTTAAATTTTTATTCAACTTTAGGTTGATTTAAATAGTTTTTTGGATAGCCTATAAATAATGTAGTGGGGGCTACTTTTTTCTAAGTTTGATCTCATCATTAAAATTTTGATTTAAGTAATTTACTTAAAAGTAAACATGAATTGTAATATTTATAATGGGTTTTAAATTTAAAGGTGAAAATGTCAAACTATCCAGATACTAAAATTTACAACACTCTTCCTAAAATTCTTAAGCATAAAGCTGATACTATCCCAGATACTGTTGCATTAAGAGATAAAGATTTAGGGATATGGAATGAGATAACTTGGAAGCAATATAATGATAAAGTATCTTATCTGGCACTAGGCCTTGCAAAAAAAGGCTTTAAAGCAGGTGATGTTATTGGTCTAATTGGAGATAACAAGCCTTCTTGGTTATTCTTTGAAATTGCTGCACAAGCTGTTGGGGGAATGAGCTTAGGTATTTATAGAGACACTCTTGATGAAGAAGTTGGTTATTTAATAAATGCTGCAAAAGTAAATTTTGTTTATGCAGAAGATCAAGAACAAGTAGATAAAATACTCACCATCAAAAGACCTAAAAATAATCAAATTAAAATATTTTATGACGATAGTCGTGGCCTTAAAGAATTAAGTGATACAAATATTTCTGACATGCTTGTATTAATAAATGAAGGTGCAGCAATAGCAGCTAAAGATCCTGAAAAATATAATAAAATGATAGATAAAATTTCAGGTGAACAAAATGCAATTTTATGCACAACATCTGGAACAACATCCAACCCTAAATTAGCAATGCTACCTGGGGGTAAGTTTGTTAAACATGTAATAAGATATTTAAATGTTGATCCTAAAACGATAAACGATGAATATGTGTCTGTGCTTCCATTTCCTTGGATAATGGAACAAACATATGGGGTTGGTTTCAATATTGTTGCCGGTATGAAAGTTAACTTTCCTGAGCGCCCTGAAACTGCCATGGAGGACATGCGTGAAGTCGGCCCTACATTTATGCTTGGAGCACCTAGATTATGGGAACAAATAGCTGCTGATATGCGTTCTAGAATATTAGACGCTCCTAAGATTACACAATGGCTGTTTAATGTCATGGTAGAAAGGGGCTTAAAGGCAGTTGATCAAGGAAAAAGAGATTTTCTTGCTGACAAACTGCTATTCTCATCTTTGAAAGATAGACTTGGCTTTAGTAAAATTACTTCTGCTGCAACTGGCGGATCTGCAATCGGTCCTGAAACCTTTAAGTTTTTTTTAGCTATGGGCATTCCACTAAGACAGCTTTATGGACAAACAGAACTAATGGGAGCATACACACTTCAAGATATTCCTAGAGGCACAATGGATTGTGAAACTGTAGGTGTTCCTTTTCCTGATTGTGAAATTAAAATTATGGATCCAGACCCTAATGGCTTAGGAGAAATTATTACCAAACATCCGAGTATGTTTTCTGGATATTATAATAATCAAAAAGCATATAAAGACACGATCAAAAAAGGTTGGATGTATACTGGTGATGCTGGTTACTTTGATGACAAAGGAAGGTTAAATGTACTTGATAGAGTAAATGATATTGCTATCAAATCAGACGGTGTTAAATTTTCTCCACAAAACATAGAAAACAAGCTTAAGTTTTCACCTTATGTTGGTGAAGCAGTCATTATTGGATCTGAAAAACCTTACTTAACTGCAATTATATGCATAAGATTTTCAATTGTTTCAAAATTGGCAGAGAAATGGCAATTAGCATTTACGTCTTATACTGGATTAGCTGCAGACAAAAAAATATATGCTCTTATTGAAGAAGAAATTTCAAAAGTAAATGAGCAACTACCAGATAATACTAAAATTGCAAAATTCTTGTTGTTGTTTAAAGAATTAGAAGCTGATGATGGCGAGTTAACAAGGACTAGAAAAGTACGAAGAAGTGTTATTAATACTAGATACAAAGATATTATAAAAGATTTGTATTTAGATAAAGATACAGCTTCTATTAATACTGAGTTTACCCTAGAGGATGGAAGAAAAAGTAAAATCAGCGCAACTATGGAAATTAGGCATTTAATTAAAACAAAAGATTTAAATATTAAAAAATCCCCACCTAAAGTTAAAAAATCTAGTAAGGGCAAAAAATAAATGAGCTTAAAAGATTTAAAAGATATACCTTATGGTAAGACTGCGATCGAACTCAAAAATATTTTTCTAGCCTTTGGCGGTGTTAAAGCATTAACAGATGTTTCATTTGACATTAAAAAAGGAGAAGTATTTGCAATTATAGGCCCAAATGGGGCTGGTAAATCTTCAATGTTAAATGTTATTAATGGCTTTTATAAGCCTACCAGCGGTACTATAAATTTTGCAGGTACGCATAGAGGTGAAATGGAACCAGAATTTGCAGCCAAAAGCGGTATTGCAAGGACTTTTCAAAATATTGCTCTTTTTAAGGGGATGAGTACACTAGACAATTTAATGACTGGCAGATTATTAAAACAAAAGCAAAATTTTTTAATGCAAGCGCTTTATTTTGGCCCCGCAGAAAAAGAAGAAGAAGAACATCGTGAAAAAGTTGAACGAGTGATAGATTTCCTTGATTTACAATCAATCAGACGTACTCCTGTTGGCTCACTTCCATATGGTTTACAAAAAAGAGTTGAACTTGGCAGAGCTTTGGCTATGGAGCCTGAAATACTTCTACTTGATGAGCCTATGGCTGGAATGAATGTCGAAGAAAAGCAGGATATGAGTAGGTTTGTATTAACTGTCAACAATGAATTGAAAACGACTATAGTTCTAATTGAACATGATATGGGTGTTGTGATGGATATCTCTGACAGAATTGTAGTCTTAGACTATGGAAAAAAAATTGGATCTGGTTTACCTGACGAAATTAGAAACAATAAAGCAGTAATCGATGCCTATCTAGGAGTAGCTGACGATGAGTAAGGAATTTGATTTATGAGCGTGGAATTATTAAATTTTATTGAGACTGTACTTAACGGGTTAATGTCTGGGGTAATGTATTCATTAGTTGCTCTCGGTTTTGTTTTGATTTTTAAAGCATCGGGTGTTTTTAATTTTGCGCAGGGTGTCTTTGCTCTTTTTGCTGCGCTTACTCTTGTTGGCTATCAAACAGGTCAAGTCCCGTTTGCTCATTTAATAAATGAGCTTTTTGGAACAAATTATCATAACTGGTATGCATCAATGCCAAATTTTTTAGCTATCATCTTGACTATGATTACAATGATTGCTCTAGCATGGATTATAGAACGGCTCGTTCTCAAGCATCTTGTAAACCAAGATCCTATAATTTTGTTTATGGCTACAATTGGCTTGGCTTTTGCCTTAGAAGGTGTTGGAGATTTAATGTGGGGTTCCGACGTAAAGGTTTTAGATGTTGGAATACCAAGTGGCGGATCAGTATGGTTGGAAGAGGCTACAATAGGACTTGCAGCTGAAGGTAGTGATTATTATGGAATGTATATTGACGTTCTGAATGTTTGGGCAACTGTAATTGCTGTGATCTTGGTTATTACATTAGCTCTTTTTTCTCAATATACCAAAACTGGAAGAGCTTTAAGAGCAGTAGCTGATGACCATCAAGCTGCTTTATCGGTTGGTATTTCTCTTAGAACAATTTGGATACTTGTTTGGGCAATTTCAGGGTTCATTGCTATGGTAGCTGGTATTATGTGGGGAACTGAGTCTGGTGTACAATTTTCTCTATCTCTTATTGCATTAAAAGCTTTACCAGTTCTTATATTAGGTGGTTTTACTTCCATTCCAGGTGCAATTATTGGAGGACTATTAATAGGTGTTGGTGAAAAACTAGCCGAAATTTATATTGGTGGATACTTCGAAACAGGAGCATTAGAAAATTGGTTTGCCTATGTTATGGCATTAGTATTTTTATTATTTCGTCCACAAGGTTTGTTTGGCGATAAAATTATCGAGAGGGTTTAAGTTCTATGCTTTACAAAGAAACTGGTCAGTATAAGTCTACATATAAATCAGACCATGCCATATTTCCTCTCATACAGGACAAAATTGCTTTTAGCACTTTAATGTTCATTGCTTTTTTAATAATTCCATTTGTTATTAATAGTTATTGGGAAAAAGCTATTCTGGTTCCATTCCTAATTTTTTCTCTTGCAGCAATAGGTCTGAATATTTTGACGGGATATTGTGGTCAAGTTTCTCTGGGAACTGGTGGGTTTATGGCAGTAGGAGCTTTTTCGACCTACAAAATAATGACTTATTTTCCTGATCTAAATATAATGATCATTGTCCTAATTTCAGGACTTATAACGGCCGCTGTTGGAATTCTATTTGGATTACCTTCATTACGGATAAAAGGTTTTTACTTAGCTGTTGCTACACTCGCATCTCAATTTTTTCTAGTTTGGCTTTTTAATAAAGTTCCATGGTTTTATAATTACTCTGATACTGGTCAAATAACTGTATCAGAAAGGTTGATGTTTGGTATTCCAGTTACTGGGGCTACTGCTCCTCCGTATGCCACATACTTATTTTGTCTTATTTTAGTAGTTTTACTTGGGTTTGCTGCCAAAAACTTAATTAGAAGCAAAATGGGAAGATCTTGGATGGCCATAAGAGACATGGATATTGCCGCAGAAATTATTGGGGTCCCCCCGCTTAAAACTAAATTATCTGCATTTGCAATAAGTTCTTTTTATATTGGTGTGGCTGGTGCATTATATTTTGCTGTTTTTCTAGGAGCAATAGAAGTAACAGAGTCATTTGACATTATGACAATTTCATTTCCAGTATTATTTATGATAATTATTGGGGGACTTGGGTCTATGTTAGGTTCATTCTTAGGTGCAGCTTTTATTGTTACACTCCCAATTGGTTTGAAATTTATTATGGTTGACTTAGTTGGCCTATCAGCAGTTACAGCTAAACATTTTGAAATAACAATCTGGGGATTGTTAATGATTATTTTTCTAATTGTGGAGCCTCACGGCCTTGCAAGACTTTGGTCCATCGCAAAAGAAAAGCTAAGACGATGGCCTTTTCCCTACTAAATGGTATTTAGTAGATTATATTAATTTTTTCTCTAAGGGAGGATCTAATGAGAATAAAACAACTTTTGATTGGAATAACAGCTTCTGTTATTGCTATTTCTAGTTATGTAGAAATTGCAATTGCTGATCTAAAATTTCCTATGTTGGTATACAGAACAGGCGCTTACGCACCTAATGGTATTCCAAACGCTGATGGTTTTGTAGACTACTACAAAATGATTAATGCCAGAGATGGTGGTATCGGTGGTGAGAAAATCTTTCACCCTGAGTGTGAAACTGGTTATAAAACCCAGGTAGGCGTAGAGTGTTACGAAAAGAATAAAAAAGACGCTATGGTTTTCCAACCAATGTCTACAGGTATTACATACCAATTAATTCCTAAAGCAACAGCTGATGGTGTTACTGTTTATTCTACAGGATACGGAAGAACATCTGCTGCTAATGGTAAAGTTTTTAAATGGATATTTAACGCACCTGTTACTTACTGGGATGGAGCTTCAATTGCTGTAAGACATATACTGAAAAATAATTTTGGTAATATTAAAGGTAAGAAAATTGCACTTGTTTACCATAACTCTGCATATGGTAAAGAGCCTATCAGAACTCTACAAACTCTAAGTAAAAAACATGGCTTTAAGCTAATGTTATTACCTGTTGACCATCCTGGACAAGAGCAAAAGGCTACTTGGTTAAAAATACGTAAAGCTCGACCTGATAACGTCCTTATGTGGGGATGGGGTGTGATGAACCAAGTTGCGGTTAAGTCTGCTGCATCTATTAAGTTTCCAATGGATAAATTTATTGGAATTTGGTGGTCTGGTTCTGAAAATGATGTTTTACCAGCTGGACAAGGTGCACATGGTTATAAGTCTCTAACTTTTAATGCTCCTGGAGATTCTTATCAAGTACATAAAGATATCAAGAAATATGTTCATGATAAGGGAGAAGCTTCTGGTGACGGATCTCACTTTGGAACAGTCTTATATAACAGAGGGTTATTCCAAGCAATGGTTCAGGTTGAAGCTGCTGTAGTTGCACAAAAAATTCATGGCACATCAAAGATTACACCTGCTATGTATAGAGATGGTATGGAAGCAGTTAACTTAAGTGCTAAGAGAATGGAAGAATTAGGTTTTAAAGACTTCGCTCCTCCATTTAAAAACACTTGCGCAAACCATGGTGGTAGTGGACTTGCTGCAGTTCAGCAGTGGGATGCCAAAGCTAAAAAGTGGAATATGATTACTGAGTATATGTATGGTGACTCTGACGTAGTTCAAAAGTTAATAGCGGAAGACTCTTCTAAATATGCTGCTGAGCAAAAAATTGCTGAGCGTTGTAACTAAAATAATCGAGAGCCTAATCATATTAGGCTCTCTTTTACATATAGGAAAATGAGATGGATGACATTAAAGTAACTAAAAATAAAAAATCTAGTGCTATAGAAGATATTTTAATAGTTAATAATATAGAGGTTGTTTACAGCCACGTAATTCTTGTTTTGAAAGGTGTAAGTTTAAAAGTCAAAAAGGGAGGAATAACAGCTTTACTTGGCGGTAATGGTGCTGGGAAAAGTACAACTCTTAAATCCATATCAAATTTATTAGCTTCAGAAAGAGGAGAAGTTACGAAAGGTTCTGTAACATTTAGTAATCAATATATACATGATCTTGATCCGGCCCAATTAGTTAAAAGGGGCGTCATTCAGGTTATGGAAGGAAGACATTGCTTTGAGCATTTAACAGTTGAAGAAAATTTACTTACCGGCGCTTACACTAGAAGTAATAATAAGGAAGTTAAAGATGACTTAGAAAGAGTATACAACTACTTTCCTAGACTTCGAGATAGAAGAACTTCTTTGGCAGGCTACACTTCTGGTGGTGAACAACAAATGATAGCTATTGGAAGAGCTTTGATGGCCCATCCGACAATGATATTACTAGACGAACCTTCGATGGGACTTGCTCCTCAACTTGTTAAACAAATATTTGAAATAGTTGCTGAAATAAATAGAAAAGAAGGTGTAACTATTTTATTAGCAGAACAAAATACTAATGTAGCACTTCAATACGCAGAATATGCCTATATTTTAGAAAATGGTCGAGTTGTTATGGAAGGTTCTGCAGAGTCAATGAGAGATAATGAAGACGTAAAAGAATTTTATCTGGGTATTTCTGGAGAAGGCCGACAATCATTTAAAGATGTTAAACAATATCGAAGACGTAAAAGATGGTTGTAAGAAAAAATGATAAAAAATAAATTTTTTGATGATTTAGAAGTACGTTCTAAAGATGAAAGAATTTCAGATCATTTAAAAAAATTAAATAAATTAATTGAAAAAGCAAAACAAAATAAAAATCAATTACTGAGATTTAATGTTGAAATCGAAGATCTAGATGATCTTAGTCAAATTCCTTTATTAAGAAAATCCGATTTAATTGACAAACAATCTAAGCAACCCCCTTTTGCTGAATTAAATGTAAGTGAAATTAAAGATTTTGCCCATATCTACCGATCTCCTGGGCCAATATATGATTTGGATGGCCATTCAAAAAATTGGTGGAGATTTGCCAGGGCATTACATGCTGCTGACTTTAGATATGGTGATATAGTTCAAAATTGTTTTTCTTACCATTTCACTCCAGCAGGAGCGATGTTTGAAGAAGCTGCAAAAATTTTAAAATGTACAATTATTCCAGCTGGTGGAGAGAATACAGATATGCAGCTAGAGGTTATGCACGATATCGGAACTTCAGCCTATGTCGGTGTACCAGACTTTCTAAAAATAATTTTAGAAAAGGCTGATGAAAAAAAAATATCACTTTCAAAACTCACAAAAGCAATGGTAACTGGCGGACCATTATTTCCAGCTGTGGCACAAAATTTCAAAGACCGTAACATTCAAGCAAGACAATGTTACGGAACTGCTGATTTAGGCCTTGTTGCTTATGAAGCTGCTGAAAGTGAAGGAATGGTAATTGATGAAGATGTAATATTAGAAATAGTTAAGCCTGGTACTGGAAAACCTGTAAAAGATGGTGAGGTAGGAGAAGTTGTTGTAACTGTTCTTAATAATTATGAATTACCAATTATTAGATTTGCTACAGGTGATCTATCGGCAATAATGGACGGTGAAAGTATTACTGGTAGAACTAATAAAAGAATTAAAGGTTGGATGGGAAGAGCCGATCAAACCACAAAAGTGAGAGGTATGTTTGTACAACCATCTCAAGTCAATAAAATTCTTGAAAATCTGAAAATTGATAATGAAGCTAGGATGATAATAAGCAGGTCTAATGATAAAGACGAACTACTACTTAAAGTAGAGTCCAACATAACAAACAGCTCAGAAATTGAAACAATGAAACAAAAAATTTCAGATGAAATTAAAAATGTAATTAATTTAAGAGGAACTTTAGAAATAGTTCCCGTAAATAGTTTACCTAATGATGGAAAAGTGATAGACGATACTCGTAATTTTGGAGAATAAAAATGAAAATTGAAAATGTTAAAGCAGTTATAACTGGTGCTGGAAGTGGTCTTGGAGAAGGCACGGCAAGATACTTAAAGGATAGAGGAGCAAAACTTCTATTAATAGACTTAAATGCCGACGGTCTAAAAAAAGTAGCTAAAGAAACAGATGCTAAATATTTCGTTGGAGATGTTTCAAACGAAGAAGAAATGAAAAAAGCAATTGAAGATTTTGATGGCATTAATTGCTTAGTTAATTGTGCTGGAATAGCTGTTGGTGCTAAAGTTGTATCCAGTAGAGGGATGCATGATTTAAGTTTGTTTGAAAAAGTTCTCAAAGTAAATTTAATTGGTAGCTTTAATATGCTTAGGTTGTGCGCTGACAAAATGCAGGCTAATCAAGCTGACCACGAAAGTGAAAAAGGTGTCGTTATAAATACAGCTTCAGTTGCAGCTTACGATGGACAAGTGGGGCAAGCAGCATACTCAGCTTCAAAAGGTGGTATTGTTGGAATGACTTTACCTATTGCAAGAGAGTTGGCCTCAAATGGTATAAGAGTTAATACAATTGCTCCTGGTTTATTTGCCACTGCTATGTTGTCAGGCATGAGTGATGAAGTACAAAAAAGCTTAATCGCAACTACTGTTTTCCCAAAACGTCTAGGTACACCTCTAGAATATGCGATGTTGGTCGAAAGTATTTTAACTAATGTATTATTAAATGGCGAAACAATCAGACTTGATGGGTCGGTTCGTTTAGCTCCTAGATAAAAGCATTTTAAGTAAATTTCATTAATGATATTGAAGCCAAAATATTTTGAAGATTTTGAAGTCGGTTTAACCTTTGAGTCTGAACCCTCTTTCATTTCTAAAGAAGAAATTATTGATTTTGCTTCAAAATACGATCCTCAATCTTTTCATTTAGATGAAAAAGCAGCAAATAATGGTCCATTTGGTCAACTTACTTCAAGTGGCTTCATGACTTTAGGTAAATCTTTTACACAAATATTTGAAATGGGAGTTTATGACGGAACAAGTATGGGAGCTTGGGGTATTGACGAATTAAGATGGACAAAACCAGTATATCCAGGTGACTATTTGAAAACAAAAATAGAAGTCCTGGAAGCGAAAAAATCAACTAAAAATCCAAAACGTGGCACTGCTAGGTTAAAACATACTGTTACTAATCAAAATAATGAAATTGTTATGACTTGGATATCTAATCAAATGCTAAGAACTAAAAGATAAATTAAAAGCCTTTTATAAAAAAGCTTTCATAGCAGCTATTAAAGCAACTCCATAAATTACCATAAATATTAATAATGTATTGATTGAGAACCCCTTCATAAATGAGGCTTTAGCTAATTGTGAAGCTTGAAATATTAAATCTGGCCAGGTATAGGACACAAAGTCACCTTGGGTAAAAATAACTTTAATTTTTCCATCGGCGTCCACTACAGGTAATCTTCTAAACCTATCATTTGACATTATCCTTAACCAATCAACCACATCATCATTCTCATTGGCAACCCTTGGATTGAGGGTCATTATATCCTCTAATTTAGTTGTTTTTGGAGACATATTGTAATTTACCAATTTCTTTACAATATCTCGTTCAGTCACAATTCCGACAACTTTATCTTTACTATCTACAACTACAACTGAACCATAATTTTTATCAGCCATAACAGCAATTGCTTTGGATACTTTTTCTTTACCTAAAAAAGTAACTGGTTTTGGTTTAGTTTTAAATTCTGGTCTATCTACTAGACGACCACCTCTGCGAGTTTCCAATTTTTACCTCTTATATTTTATTCGGATTTTTATCTCAATATAATACTTATAATAATATAGACAAGTTAAAGAAATATTACTTTATATAAAAATTTTAAGTGTTATGGGTTATCCATCCCGAATAACCCTCATCCATACTAAAAACATTTTTAAATCCATGATGACTAAAAAAATTTGCAGCAGATTGACTTGAATGGCCATGATAACAGTAAATCAAAATTGTTTCATTTTTATCTTTATCTTGGAGAAATTTATCGATATTTAAATCTTCAACATGAACAGCCTTTTCAATATGACCTTTTGAAAATGAGTTGTGATCTCTTATATCAATTAAGATTAAATCATCATTTTTAATAAGATTTTTTGCTTCTTTTATTGAAATGCACTTGAAAGACACTTGTTTACAAAGCCTCTATAATTAACGCTATTCCTTGACCTCCACCAATACACATAGTTGCAAGACCATATTTACCTTTACGCTTTCTTAATTCATAAACAAGTTTTGTCATAATTATTGCTCCCGTTGCGCCTACTGGATGACCTAGGGCAATTGCACCGCCATTAACATTTACAATTTCAGGGTCTAGGCCTAATTGTTTATTAACAGCACATGCTTGAGCTGCAAATGCTTCATTTGATTCAATTAAATCTAAATCTGATACATTTAACCCTGCTTTGTTTAATGCCATTTTTGAAGCTGGAACTGGTCCCATACCCATTTCATCAGGGTCAACACCACCAAATCCGTACGAAACAATCCTGGCTAATGGCATACCTTTTTTAGCCTTATCTTCATTAGCAAGGATCATGGCTGATGCGCCATCATTAATTCCAGAAGCATTACCAGCTGTAACCACTCCATCTTTTTTAAAAGCCGTTCTCAGACTAGATAAAGTATCTATGCTAGTATCTGGCTTTGGATGTTCATCTGTTTCAAAAATTTCAATTCCTTTTCTAGTTTTTATTTCAATTGGTAATATTTGCTCTTTAAAAGATCCATTATCAATTGCCTTGCTTGCTCTTTGTTGACTACTTAAAGCAAATTGATCTTGCATGTCTCTACTAATTTGATATCTGCTTGATATATTTTCAGCCGTAATACCCATATGACCATGACCAAATGGATCATGTAATGCACCGAGCATCATATCATGAACTTTTCCGTCTCCCATTCTTGATCCCCAACGAAACCCTTCTACGATATGTGCCCCATTAGACATAACTTCTACCCCCCCAGCTATTGATATTTTCGCATCTCCTAATATTAATAATTGAATAGCACTTACAATAGCCTGAAGTCCTGAGCCACAAAGTCTATTTACTGTTAACGCAGCAGATTCTTTACTCATACCAGCTTGAAGAGCTATAACTCTACTTACGTACATATCTCTCGGCTCAGTATGAATTACATTCCCAAAAACAGCGTGTTCAACCTCGTCAGCATCATACCCAGATCTTGCAATTGCATCTTTAGCGACCAAAGTACCTAGATCTACCGGGCAAAAACTCTTCAGTGTACCCCCAAATCCACCAATTGCAGATCTGTTTGCAGACATTATATACACATCATTCATAATACTTTCCTCCAAGATAATCTCTATTCTAATTTTTTAAAACTAAATCTAAATTTCCTAATACTTCAAAAAATTTATTAACTCTACCTTCATCAACATCCTTAATATTAGACGGTTCCCAGTTTGGTTTTCTGTCTTTATCAACGAGCATTGCTCTAACACCCTCAAAAAAATCACCAATCTCCAGACAACGCTGAACCATTCTATATTCCATTATCAATTCATCCTTTAGAGACATTTTGCTAGCATCTCTAATTTGCTTTAAAGAAATTTTTAATGATGTAGGTGATTTATGTTTTAATTCTTCGAATTGAGCATTTAAGAATTCATTTCCAGTTATTGAGAGAGATTCACATTTTTCAAAAATTTGTTCAATTGTATCAAATGAAAATGCATCCTTAATAATATTTTCATTTGTTATTAAGACACTGTCTTCTGAATTTGGATCTGAAGAGAGGCTATTAATTATACTATCAACTTTGTCATTTGTACTTGGTGAAGAAGAAATTAACATTTTTTTTAAATTTCCTATTTCACTTGAAGAAACATAGTGAGTTATGAGTTTAAGTTTCATAAGGTCATATGCTTTAATTCTTGCCCCAACTAGAGACAGCCAAGCTCCTATTCCTTTATCCAACTGACCTAACAACCATCCACCTCCTACATCAGGAAACAAACCAATAGCTGTTTCAGGCATTGCAAACATAGTCTTTTCAGATGCTACAACGTGACTTCCGTGCATTGATACTCCTACTCCACCACCCATGGTGTATCCATTGATTAATGATATAAATGGTTTTTTAAAATTACTAATTTTAAAATTTAATGTATATTCATCATAAAAAAATGACTGGGATAAGTTAGTGGGTGGGCCTCCATCTTCTAAGACTTCTTTTCTTAATTTAATAACATCACCACCTGCACAAAATGATTTATCACCCGCTCCCTCAATAATTACACAATTTATGTGTTCACTTATTTCCCAAGAGTTTAGATATTTATTTATTTTTTGAACCATTGGATAAGTTAGGGCGTTCAATCTATCTGGCCTGTTTAAAGTTATTATTCCAATCCCATTTTTTTCAGTAAATATAACTTCTTCTGACATTGTTAATTTATCCTTTATTAATTTAATTACTTTTTAAGTCTCTTGAAATAATTACTCTCATTATTTCATTTGTTCCTTCTAATATCTGATGCACCCTTAAATCTCTTACTAGTCTCTCTAAAGGAAAGTCTTTTAAATATCCATAACCACCATGAATTTGGAGTGCCATATCACATATTTCAGAACAAATATCAGTTGCATATCTTTTGGCCATAGCACAAAGTTTAGTAGCTTTAATATCATGAGTATCAAGACTACGCGCAGCTCTTAAAACCATTAATCTAGCTGCTTCTAATTCGGTTGCCATATCTGCTAGCTTGAATTGAGTAACTTGAAATTGATCGATAGATTTTCCAAATTGCTTCCTTTCTGCCGAGTAGCTAATTGATGCTTCTAAAGCTGCTCTTGCTCCACCCAATGAACAAGCTGCAATATTCACTCTACCTCCATCAAGACCTTTCATTGCTATTTTAAAGCCATCTCCCTCATTCCCAACTAAGTTATCAATTGAAATTTCACAATTATCAAAATTAACCATGGATGTATGCTGACTATTCCATCCCATTTTTTTTTCTTGTTTTCCAAATGATAAACCTTTTGTTCCTTTTTCTACTAGCAGACAAGAAACCCCATTTGCTCCTTCTTCACCTGTACGGCACATGACAGCAAAAACATCACTAGTAGGACCGCCCGATATAAAACTTTTAGACCCATTTAATATATAATGACTGTTCCCTTTTTTAGAGGCACTAGTTTTTAAAGCCACAGCGTCTGATCCAGAACCTGGTTCAGTTAAACAGTAACTAGACATAATTTCCATTGTAGATAATTTATTAATAAATCTTTCCTTTATAGCGTCTGATCCGTGCGCATCTATCATCCATGTTACCATATTGTGTATCGATATATAAGCAGCCGTGGAGACGCATCCTCTTGATAATTCTTCAAATATAATCGCAGCATCTAATCTACTTAGACCCGAACCTCCATGTGATTCATTCACGTATATTGCTGCCAAACCTAGTTCAGCAGCTTTTTTTAATGTCTCTACTGGAAATATCTCGTTTTGATCCCAATCAGCAGCATAAGGCATTAGCTCAGTTTCAGAAAAACCCTTTGCCATATCTTTTATAGCTAATTGATCTTCGTTATATTCAAAATTCATTTTTCTACCTCTTAACTATCATATCAAATAGATATTAAATTTAATTTGAGTTCAAGATTATTTCTGATGCTTTTTCAGCAATCATCAGTGTTGGAGCATTCGTGTTGCCAGAAGTAATAGTAGGCATAATAGACGCATCTGCAATTCTTAACCCCTCTACACCCCTAACTTTTAAATTGCTATCTGTTACTGAAGAAGTGCCTGGGCCCATACCACATGTTCCTACTGGATGAAAAATAGTAGTACCAATATCACCAGCAACTTTTTTTAATTCATCTTCCGACTGAAACTGAATTCCTGGCGCATATTCTTTTGGATTATATTTTTTCATTGCTGGTTGAGTGATAATTTTTCTTGCTAATTCTATAGATTGGGCCGCCACAAGTTTATCTTGTTCTTCAGACAAGTAATTTGGATCAATGGACGGTGCAATTTTAGGATCTTTTGATGTAATATGGACACTTCCTCTACTCTGCGGATTTAGATTACATACACTTGCTGTAAGACCTGGAAAGTCATGAAGTGGGTCTCCAAATTTGTCTAAAGATAATGGTTGCACGTGAAATTGAAGATTAGGCGTTTCATAAGATTTGTCTGACATTGCGAATATACCTAATTGACTAGGAGCCATAGACATAGGACCAGTTCTTTTAATAGCATATTCTAAACCTATAGCAATTTTACCTAATAAAGAATTAGCTTTTTGATTTAGAGTTTGTGCATTTTCTAATTGATATATTACTCTTAATTGAAGATGATCTTGAAGATTTTCACCAACATTTGGGCTTTTTACCTTTGTTTCAATACCTAAATCAGAAAGCAAGTTAGGATTTCCTATACCAGACAACTCTAAAATTTTAGGTGAACCAATTGAGCCAGCAGATAAAATTATTTCTTTATTTACAAAAATATCTTCAATTTTCCCATTTAGTGTAACTTCTACCCCTTTAATTTTATTATTTTCTAAAATTAATTTATTCACTTCACATTGACTAATTACATGCAAATTTTTTCTATTTTTTATTGGTTTTATAAATGCCTTAACTGTATTCCATCTAAACCCAGAATTTTGATTAACTTTAAAATATGAAACTCCAAAATTGTTGCCTTCATTGAAATCGTCTACTTTAGGTATTCCAGCCTCCACAGTAGCTTCTTGAAAACTATCTAAAATATTCCAAGATAGTCTTTGTTGATTTACCTTCCATTCTCCACCTGTACCGTGAAATTTATTTTCTCCTTCATAGCTATCTTCCATATTTTTGAAATAAGGGAGAACATCATCCCAACTCCAACCATCATTACCCATTTGCCTCCACTGATCATAATCATTTGCCTGTCCTCTCATATAAATCATACCATTTATTGATGAACAACCGCCCATTACCTTACCTCTTGGATAATTTAAAGCTCTACCATTTAAACCTTTTTGTGAAGTTGTTTTGTATAACCAATCTGTTCTTTTGTTTCCCATACAATATAAATACCCCACAGGAATATGAACCCAATGGTAATTGTCACTTCCTCCTGCTTCCAGTAAGGCTACAGAAAATCTACCATTAGCAGACAATCGATTAGCAAGAAGGCATCCAGCTGTGCCTGCACCTACTACGATAAAATCGAATACTTTAGACATAAATTTACCTTTTTGAAATTCAAAATATATACATTATCAATTTTTTACTCATTCCATGAAGGTGATCTTTTATCTAAAAAAGCACTAATGCCTTCATAAGCGTCTTTTTCCATCATATTCATAGCCATAACCTCAGAAGTATATTTATAAGCCTCATCAATTGGCATCTCCACCTGCTTGTAAAAAGCCTCTTTACCAATTTTCACAGTAGATAAAGGTTTTGAAGCTATTATATTTGCAATAGTTAGTGTTTTCTGATGAAGTTGATCAAGGGGAACACAATGATTTATTAAACCAAAATCAACTGCGTCTTTTGCACTAAGTTTTTCTCCAGTCAGAAGCATTTCCATAATTTTTTTTCTGCTAAGATTTCTGGAAACTGCTACCATCGGTGTTGAACAAAATAAGCCAATATTTACTCCTGGCGTCATAAAACTAGCCTGTTCAGATGCAACTGCTAAATCACAGCTCGCCACTAATTGGCATCCTGCTGCAGCTGCAATACCACAAACTTCAGCTATAACTGGTTGGGGCAAGTTCATGATTGTTTGCATTAAATTTGAACATTCATTGAATAATTCGTTGAAAAATTTCTTATTGTTTCGATTTTTTCTTAATTCATCTAGATCATGACCAGCAGAAAATCCTGGTCCTTCAGAAGATATGATTAAAACTTTTACTTTCTTTTGTGATGAAATTTGTATTAGAGAGTTTGTTAGTTCTTTGATTAATTCTAAAGATAATGGATTGTGTTTTTTTCCATTAACCAACTCAATTTTGACGATGTGGTCAGTCTCATTAGTTATATTGAAAAGTTTCTGCATTTACTTTTTCCATCTTAATATAATTCTTTATGTATATATGAAACAAATTTATATTTCTGGTCAATTAATAATCTTATTTATGTTGATTGTTTTACTTAATATCTAAATACTACGAAAGAAATTACATAAGAATTATATTTTGGAAAATAAACTTAACCTTGAAGTTTTAATATTAATTTTGACTGGTACAGCTGCTCTTGCATTAGCCGTTGGTATTGGAAGGTTTAGTTATACACCAATCTTGCCTTATATGTTGGAAGAATTGAATATAAGTAAGACTAATGGAGGTTTAATAGCCTCTTGGAATTTTTTTGGTTATTTATGCGGATCATTACTATCTATTTTACCAATATTTAAGAAAAAAATTAAATTTGTTTTTTTTACATCTATTGTTATTTCCTTACTGACCACATTATTAATGAGTTTAAGTAATGATATAATAATTTTTATTGTTATTCGATTTTTTGCTGGCGTATCTAGTGCATTTGTTTTAATTTTTGCCACAGCTTTAATTCTTCCTTCTATGCAATTACTTGGGAAAAAATCGCTAAGTACTTCCCATTTTATGGGTGTTGGTTTTGGAATTGTCGTATCTTCAATTTTAGTATCTCTTTTAGGAAATTTTGGATTTGCTTGGAGTGATTTATGGATTGGAGTTACTATTTTGTCAATGATATTAGCAATACCCATTTTTCGTTATACCCCTGATGAAACTGTTGTGGAAACAACAATAATCAAATCTGAAACAAGTAATAATGTAAGTTTTAGTTTAATTACTTTATCCTACGGGCTTTACGGTTTTGGATATGTGATTTTAGGTACTTTTATATCTACTATGGCAAGAGAAACTGTAGGGTTAGAAACTACTGAAACATATGTTTGGCTTTTAGTAGGTCTAGCTGGTATTCCAATGGTAATATTGTGGCCTTGGTTTGGTAAAAAAATTGGAAACGACATAGCCCTTTTCTTAGCCTGTGCGATTATGGGTTTTGGTATATTAATGCCTGTAATAATAGAGGATAAGTTTGGAATTATTTTAGCATCTATTCTATTGGGTTCTACTTTTATTCCAATAACTGCTTTAGCCTTGTTGGAGGGACAAACTAGATATAATGGATCAATCAGAGTTTCAACAGCTATACTCACATCATCTTTTGGAGTGGGTCAAATGATTGGACCTTATTTTGGGGGCGTAGTTATAGATTTGTTTTTTTCTTATAAAATAGCTCTGTCGATATCATCTGTTTCACTATTTATTGCATCATTTTTGATGATTAACCCCGTAAGATATTTACCAAGTAAGTTCACAAATATTCCTTAAGTATTTGAGCGCCCAATTTAGCGACAGGTTCAGCTTGTTCTCCAACCTCATAACCATTATTACCTGCATTGTTACCGTCTATTACTCTCTTAGCTATACCTTGTAAAATTCCAGTGAATCTAAAACTATTAAATGCTAATAAATATTTCCAATATTTCGGCTTATCTAAGCCAGTAATATTTAAATAAGTATCTAAAATATTTTCTTCAGCTGGTATTCCCGATTTTGCTAATAATTTGTCATAACGACCTATACCTGCAATAGGCCAGTCTTTTTCAAATCTTAACATTAGTGTCCAATAAGATAAATCAATGAAAGGTATTGATAATGTGGACAACTCCCAATCTAATAATCCTATGACTTTTCCAAATTCATTATTTATTTTTAATATCATATTATCTAAGCGAAAGTCACCGTGTAATAAACATGGTGGGAGCATACCTATTTCTTTTGGAATATTTTTAGGAATATTTTCTATCATATATTCCATGCTTTCAATATTTTTAGTTTGTGAAGCTCTATATTGTTTTATCCATAAGTTAATTTGTCTTTCTAGATAACCTTCAGATCTACCAAATTTTTCAAGGCCAACTTCTTTTAAATTTAGTGATGCTAAATCTGCTAAAATTTTTATCTTATTTCTATAAATTTTATCTCGTTGGTCCACATCGTAATTCGTCAGGAGTGGGTCATTTTCATTGTTACCTTCTAAATACTCCATTATATAAAATTCACTACCTATTAAATCTTCGTCTTGACAATAACCAAACATGTTAGGAACTGGTATAGTTGAAGCTTCTAAAGAAGACATGACTTTAAATTCACGATCAATACGATGTGCTCCAGGTAATAATTTACCCGTTGGTTTAGACCTTAGTACAAAATTTTTATGTTCCGATTTTAACAAATAAGTAGGATTAGATTGACCTGCTTCAAATTTTTTTATGGACAAAATATCTGCTTCTATTGTTGTATTTTTTTTGATCCAATGGTTTAATATATCAATATTTTTTTTAACCAACATTTTAAAATATTTATTCTCATATAAATTTTTAAAAGTATAACTTAATTTTATTTATATTGTAATTTTATTAATGAATGATTCACTTGATACTATTCTAATAACTGGAGCAAGTAGAGGACTTGGTGCTAATTTTGCTAAAGTTCTTGCGAATGATGGATTTAGAATTATAGGAATTGGAAGAAATAGAATTAATCTTGAAAAAGTAATTTCTAATCTACCCAATCAACAATTGAATCATCATTTCTTTGAACTTGATATTACAGACGAGAATTACGTTAATAAACAATTATCTGATTTAAATCTATATGGTTTAATTAATAATGCAGGCATTGCTAATACCAAATTATTGCATAAAGAAACGTATTCAGAATTATCTAACATTATTGATACAAATTTACTTGGATCATTAAACGTCTCAAATGCTATAATTCCAAAAATGATTATTAATAAAAGAGGTAAAATTATTAATATAGCTTCTACGCTTGGCTACAGACCGTTGTCACATGTTGGGGCTTATTCTACTACCAAAGCAGCATTGATTCAAGTTACTAAATCTCAGTCAATTGAATTAGCTAGATATAATATTTGTGTTAATGCGCTTGCACCTGGATATATTTTGACTGATATCAATAGAGATCAACTTGAAGGTGAAACTGGTGACTTATTAAAAAAGAAAATTCCTCTCAAAAGGTTTGCCACTGTTGATGAATTAGATACAATTATTTCTATGTTATTAAATACGAATAATACTTACATGACCGGCGCCATAGTGGCAGTAGATGGTGGTCTTAGCACAGGTCTCTAACTTTTGGGTAATTTCTATGGATTTTTATCTACCAGATAATATTGATAAACTAAGAATTAAAACACGTAATTTTGTAGATAAGCATATTATTCCGCTTGAGTCTGTTCCTTCTTCATATGATAACCATGAGAATATTAATGAAACTTTATTAAATGAAATAAGAGATAAAGTTAAGTTAGAAGGTCTATGGTCTCCACAAATGCCCAAGTCTAGATCTGGGTTAGGTTTAGGTCCTATTGGAATGGCAGCACTCTATGAAGAAATGAATAGATCTATTTTTGGACCAGTATGCTTTAATTGCGCTGCCCCAGATGATGGTAATATGTATATATTGAATAAGATTGCAACTGAAGAGCAGAAAGTAGAGTGGCTTGACCCAATAATAAACGGTGATGTAAGATCTTCTCTGGCGATGACTGAGCCAGCTCCTGGTGGAGGGTCCGATCCGTCAATGATCAGAACTGAAGCCACTTATCAAAATGGTAAGTGGATAGTTAATGGACTCAAATGGTATATTACAGGTGCCGGTGTTGCGTCTCATTTTATTTTGTTAGCTAAAACTAAGGATGGATTAACAGCCTTTTTATATCATAAAGATCAACCTGGTTGGAATATTAAAAGACGTATACCTATAATGGGCCCTGAAGAACATGGTGGTCATTGTGAAATAGAGTTTAATGGCCTTCAAATTTCTGACAAAAATAGGTTAGGAGAAGTTGGTAAAGGACTTAAAATTGTCCAAATTAGATTAGGCCTGGCTCGTTTAACGCATTGTATGAGATGGATTGGTCTTTCCAGGCGAAGTTTGGAGATTGCCTTAGATTATGTGTCTCATAGAGAAGGATTTGGTTTAAAACTTTCGAATAGAGAGTCTGTTCAAATTAAACTTGGTAAAGCTGCTATGGATATTGATATTGCTCGGTTACTTGTAATGAGAGCAGCATGGAAAATTGAAAATGGTAGTAAATCTAGACAGGATGTTTCTATGGCTAAAATTCATGTAGCTGAAACACTGAATAATGTTTCAGATACTGCTATCCAACTTAATGGTGCTAAAGGATACAGCAAAGATATCATTTTAGAATGGATATATAGATATGCTAGGCAGGCTAAGTTAGTAGATGGTGCATCGGAGGTTCATCAAATGATTATAAATAGATTTTTTAATAATGAAAAATCAAATTTTTGGCATTGGGGTATTGGACACGACGTTTAATATTATATTAATTCGTCTATGTTGTTTAATGACTTTACAATTGCGCTTGGTTTACCTGGCAATCTTTCTAATGTACCATCAAATCTATTGACCCATATTGTTTTAAAACCGTAATTTGCTGCGGCATGCATATCCCATGCATTACTAGAAAAAAAAGTTACGTTATCTTTTTTTATATCAGTTTTTTTTTCTACTAGATCGTATACATCGCTTGACGGTTTATAAATTTTACATTCTTCTACAGATATAACTTCGTCTAGTAAATTTTCTATTTTGGCATTTTTAACAGCACTATCGAGCATTTTTATGCTTCCATTTGATAGTATACCAGTTTTATATTCTTTATCTTTTAGTTTCTTTAATACTTCTTTTACTTCTGGATATGCTTCTAACTTTAGATACAATTCCAATAATTGTTTTTTTAATTTTTTATTTTCAATATTTAATACCTCCATTGCATAATCTAATGCACTCGACGTTATTTCCCAAAAATCAACATACTCTTTCATAGAATTTCTTAACCAAGTATATTCTAGTTGTCTTAATCTCCACAAATTTGCTAAGTCTTGCCATTTATCACCTACATCCAAAGACAGTTCTCGACATGCAGCATTAACATCAAAAAGTGTCCCATATGCGTCAAATATGCATGCTTTTTTATTATTCATTTAATTTTCTTTCTCATTTAAATATTCATAAAAGCTTTTATTATTATTATTTATTTTCCATTGTATGTATTTAATATTATTAATTCGCCTTATTGCAAATACTCTTGCTATTTTTAAGTTTTTATTCTTTAGTGATTTTATTTGGTATTTGATATAGGCTAAATTAATTTTGTGGGCAAAACCATCCTCTTTTGTCACTGATTTTTTTTGTAAATTTAACTTATAATATGCTCCATTTATCATACTGATCTTTGTATTATGTTCATTTAAAATGCAAGCATTATTATAAACATCTTGGCTTCGTATTTCCTCAAATTTTTTCTGTTTATTTCTAATTATAAATGGATGAAAGCTACACGGTATATCCCCAATATCTTTTAAATCGAGATATCCTTGCCTTTTACCTTCAAAATGTTTTATTAAAATATTATTTTCATCATATACCCTGGTAGGCGCAAACGCGATACCATTTTTTTTAACTAATTCTAACATCTTACTTAAGTAATTTTCAGACCATTCATCATCAGCATCTAAGTAACCAACAAAATCACCTTTTGCTTTTTCTATACCAAAATTTCTTGCATTACCTGGTCCAGTCTTAATACCATTCGTTTTTATTATTTTAATTGTTATTCCTTTTTTTATTTTTGGGATTATTTCTTTATAATTTTTTCCATCATCAACTATTATTAATACTTCTACTTTGAAAGTATTAATTTTTATGTTTTGGTTATTTATAGAATTTATGGCTCTTGGAAGAGTGTTTTTTGCTTTATAAACTGGAATAATTACTGATAGCTTTATTTTCATTTGATTTCATACAGTTTTTGTTATTATTAACTTTAATTTTTAATAGTGCAAAACTTTTTTAATAGGACTTTTCCTAATGAAACCTTTACTAATTCATCCTAATAATTGGACTGATTATTCACTTATCGATAGCGGCAATGGCAAAAAACTTGAAAAATTTGGCCCATATATTTTTTCTAGACCTGAGCCACAAGCCATATGGGCGCCAAGATTAAAAACTATAGCGTGGGAAAATTCATCAGGATCATTTCTAAGCTCATCATCATTAGAAAATGAAGATCCCAAAGGCAAGTGGGTTATAAAGAATAACATTCCAGATAAATGGGAAATGTCCTTTGATAGTCTAAAATTTTTTGCTACCCCTACACCATTTAGGCATCTAGGTTTTTTCCCAGATCAGTCACCTCATTGGGTTTGGGCAGCTAAAAAAATTAATCAATATATATCTGTTTTGAATCATAAAAATCATCCTAAAATTCTAAATTTATTTGGTTATTCTGGCCTGGCATCCTTACATGCGGCCTCATGTGGCGCTTCTGTTACACATGTTGATGCAAGTAAAAAAGCCATTAACTATGCTTTTGAAAATAGAAATCTATCTTCTTTCCAAGAATTACCCATTAAATTCATTACTGAAGATGCTGTAAAATTTGTTAATAGAGAAATCAGAAGAGGCAACACATACGATGGTATTATTTTAGATCCCCCTAAATATGGAAGAGGGCCAAATGGAGAAAAATGGGACTTGTTCAATGATCTTCCTCTATTATTAAAATCCCTTCCACAAATTTTGTCTAACAATCCAATATTTATAATTCTAAATAGTTACGCAATAAGGTCTAGCCATATTTCTTTGCATTATGGCTTAAGTGAGGTAATGAAGAACTATTCTGGCAATGTAGAGTCAGGCGAAATATCTATAGTTGAAGATCAAGTGAATCCCCGTCAAATTAGCACAGCTATTTTTGCAAGATGGGAAAAAAGATAGATTAATTAGGATTTTTCCTAATTGATTCATATAATACTACCCCCGTTGAAACAGCTAAATTCAAGCTATCTGAACGACCTAACATTGGTAACTTTATTAATTGATCACATGCATTTAAAATATTGCGTGATAAACCTTTTTGTTCGTTGCCCATAACTAAAACAAATGGTAATTTCCAATTTGTTTTAGTATAATCAGTCGCATTAATTAAAGACGTTCCAATAAGACTAATTTTATGTTTTAATTTCCATTTAAGAAAATTTTTGCTACTAGATGCTATTATATTGACATTAAAAATTGCCCCCATACTTGCCCTAACGGACTCATAAGAGAATGGGTCTGTACAATGATCTAATAAAATACAGTCAGTCGCGCCAACTCCATCCATTGTTCTTAGAATAGTCCCTAAATTCCCTGGATCTCTTACAGTTTCTAAAGCTACAAAGGTTTTATCTTTTATTATGCCGGGTAAATCATTCCATTTTTGACAAATAACACATAAAACATTTTGAGAGTTTTCTTTATGAGATATTTTGGAAAGTATTTCAGAAGTTACTTCTATAACATCTGCGCCTAAAAATAATACATCATTAATTAGGTTTTCAATTTTTTGAGCGTCTGCATTAAGGTTGTCATATAAGAGGTATCTTATTTCCCAACCATTCTCTACTGCTTCTCTACAAATTCTAATACCTTCAGCAACAAATAAGTTATGCTCTCTTCTATATTTACGATGATGCAAACTATTGATTAATTTTACTTTATCATTTGTTAGACTAGAAATTTCATATCTATTACCAATATCTATTAATTTAATCCTTATACTAATTTTGACTTGGCTGCACTTTTTATGGATGTGATGAGAGAAGATAAACCATTTTTTCTTGTTGGGGATAAATGCTCGTCTAAACCAATTTTTTCAAGAAAATTTATATCTGTATCTATTATTTCCTGTGGTTTTTTTTCTGAAAAAACTCTAAGCATTAATGCTATTAATCCCTGAACAATGGCTGCATCACTATTGGCAATAAATGTAATTGTGCCATTGCTATTAAAAAAATTACTAAAATAAACAACAGACTGGCAACCCTTAAGTTTATTCTGATCAATTTTCAAATTTTCATCCATTTTGGGAACATTTCTACCTAAATCAATCAAATACTGATATTTGTCCTCCCAAGATTCAAAATAAGAAAAATCTTCTATTAATTCATTAACATCTTTATTAAAGCTCATTCAAAACTCACTATAGTTTTTTTAATTTAATTAAACTTATATTATTAAGAAATCAAGAAGGTTTACATATAAATGAGACAATTTAAAAGAAATTGTGATATTATAAATTTATACAATCTAGAATAATTTTTAATCTGGGGATATTAAAATGCTATCACTCAGTAATACGAATGAAAATTCTTTAAAACTAAGTACCCCAGTAGTTCTTCTTACATTAATTTTTATTACCTTAATTAGAGTATATACTTTATTTGCTTCACCCATAGAGTTATCTGTTGATGAAGCTCAATACTGGCATTGGTCTCAAAATCTTGATTATGGCTATTTTACAAAACCACCGTTAATAGCTTGGATTATAGGATTGTCAACAAATATATTTGGAAATGATGAATGGGCGGTAAGACTTTTTTCTCCAATAATTCATTTCTTGATCTCACTAATTTTGTGGATTACAACACAATTTGCTTTTGGATTAAAAGCAGGACGTATTGCAGCTTTATTATGGATATTTACCCCTGCGGCATCACTAGGAAGTTTTATTATTTCAACAGACACGCCTTTATTATTATTTTGGTCGTTAGCTTTATTACTCATATTTAAGACATTTAAAGACGATACATATATCTCGGCTTCGTTTGCAGGAGCTAGCCTTGGACTAGCATTCTTATCTAAGTATGCTGCTTTATACTTCTTTGTTTTGCTAATTTTATGGTGGCTAATTTATGACAAAGGCAAAGAACTAACCTTAAAAAAATTACTAGTTTGTTTAATTTCAAGTTTCTTTGTAGCTACTCCAAATTTATATTGGAATTACTCCAATGACTTTGTAACTGCAAGCCACACTATTTCAAATGCTAATCTTTCAGAAATTATTATTAACTACAAAAATGTAATTGATTTTTTATCATCACAGTTATTAGTGTTCGGACCAATAATTTTTTTATTATATTTATTTATAATTTTAAATAGTTTTTTTAAAGACCAAAGGCTCTCTCTTTTAGGTATGCTCTCTTTACCAATTATTGGTCTAATATTAGTCCAAAGCTTTTTAAAGATAGCTAACCCTAACTGGGCAGTAACCGCATATATTAGCGCAACATTAATGATTAGTGCTTACGCAATCATTCAAAAACATAAGGTATTAAGGCTATTAACTAAATTTGGGTTAATTGTAAATTTTGCACTCTCTTTGTTAATTTTAAAAATTACATTAACTGGAAATTTTTATCCTATAAACTTACAATCAGATCCATTAAGAAAAAACTTAGGCTTTAAAATACTTTCAACAGAAATTAAAAAAACTTTTGATAACAATGAAATATCTAAATTAGTTTTTATTAACAGGGGTGAAATAACAAGATTTAATTACTATCTAAATAAAATTGATAATAAATTTAAAAATAAAATATTTCTTAAGACAAAAAGTATATCTCCAGGAAACTTCTACGAACAAAAATATAATTATGACAAAATAAATCATAAAAGAGACGAAAAGATCATGATCTTAAATCGTAATTTAAATATTGGAAATGACTTTACCAACCTTACTGAAATTAAATTTATTCGTAAAATATCTACAGATACAATAAAAGACCATAAAAGAACTTATTATCTCTTTGAGGGTAAAGTAAAATAAAAATTATCTTCTGTTAAATTTTTGAAAAACACTCAATGTCTCTGTGCTTACATGATGCTCAAGACCTTCAGCGTCATTTTTTGCAACATCTTCATTGACTCCTATTTTTAATAGAAAGTTATAAACTATTTCATGTCTTTTTTTACAGTAGTCAGCTAATAATTGACCTTTCTCTGTTAGAAATATAGATCTATAGGGTTTACTTACAACTAACCCCTCTCTAACTAATCGTCTTATTACACTGTTTACGGTTGGTCCAGTTACTCCAAAATGCTTTGCTAAATCAACTGCCCTAGCTTCACCGGTTTCTTTAATTAAGTCTGCTATCATTTCTGTATAATCTTCTGCTATTTCGGTGTTCCTGGCGCTTCTTACTTGGGCAAACCTGTCAGAATTAATTTCTATTTCATTATTCATAACTTAAATTCCAAAGTTAGCTTATGCTAATATTTATTTTACATTTTTACAAATTCTTTTGTTGTTCCTCTTTCTAAATTGTTTTGATGAGATAGTTGTGCTAAAATCTATAGAATGATGAGGTGTTATCATGGATGATAAAAATAAATTGAAAATAGAGTCAGAAGTTTTAAAAAAACTTTTAAACCACCTTCAGAATAGAACTGATGTTCAAAATATTGACTTAATGAACCTTAGTGGATTTTGTAGAAACTGTCTTTCAAGATGGTATACTGAAGCTGCTCAGGAAAATGGACTTGAACTTAATAAAGACGATGCCAGAGAAATAGTGTATGGAATGCCTCATTCAGTTTGGAAAGAAAAATACCAAACAGATGCTAGTGAAAACAAAAAAAATAAATTTAAAAACAACAAATCAAAAACACATTAAAATGAGTGATATATTAAATAGCGGTATCGTTGATGCTAAATCTAAAGATGATCGACTTAAAAGTTTTATTGAAAATGTTGAAAGGTTAGAAGAAGAGAAGAATAATATTCTTGAAGATATTAAGGAAGTTTATTCTGAAGCTAAAAGTTCAGATTATGAAACAAAAATTATGCCAAAAGTTCTATTAATTCGAAAAATGGACATCGACGAAAGATTAGATCAAGAGGCCTTATTAGACACTTATAGAAGTGCTTTGGGTATATTTTAATATATGATTAACCACTTTGGAGACAGGCTTGTTACAAAAATTAGAAACTCAAAGTCTTTCTTGTGTTTAGGTGTTGATCCACATCTAGACTTAATGCCTAAAATTTTTGATATAAAAACTAACTCTTCGAATATTGTTGGGCAAGTTGAAAAATTTTGTTTTTCACTTTTAGACGTCGCTACTGGATTAGTACCCGCAATAAAACCCCAAATTGCATTATTTGAACAACTTGGTCCAGATGGTATGAAGCTACTTTCATCCCTATGTAAACATGCCCAGTCTAAAAAAATTTTAGTGATTATGGATGCAAAAAGAGGGGACATAGGAAGCACTAGTCAAGCCTATGCAAATGCTTATTTAGGAAAAAAAGCTCCATTCCCAAGCGACGCTCTTACTGTAAACCCATGGTTGGGAATTGATAGTTTAGAACCTTTCTTTAGAAAAGCTTCCATAACAGGTAGTGGATTATTCATTTTGGCGCATACAAGTAATAAAGGCTCTAAAGATATTCAAGAAATGCCGCTTTCAACAGGCATTAAATGCTATAAGCATCTTGCTAAAATTTTAAAACCTATTGTAGAAAAGTATAAAGGCACCTTAGGGTTATCTTCAATAGGAGTTGTATCTGGAGCTACGTTTAGAGAAGATGCTTTGGAATTAAGAAAGCTATTACCTAACGCTCCATTTTTAATTCCTGGTTATGGTGCTCAAGGTGCATCCGCAAAAGATGCATGTGCACCATTAATTCAAGATACCAAGCACTCTAACCTTTTAAACTTTGGTTTGATTAACGCCTCTAGAAGTATTTTATTTCCAGAAGAAGCTTATTTAGCTGGAAATATTGAAGAATGGCAAAAAATAATATTGTCAAAAATAAATTCTATCAATAATGAACTAACATCTATTAATTACGTGAGATATTTACATGAGTAAATCAGATAAAGACCTAAATGCTCTTGGCTATAAAAGTAAAGTTCCAAAGTTTCCTGACAAAAATATTCTTGAAAAAGTAAATAACCCTAAAATTGGTTTAGATTATAATATAAGATTAACATGTCCTGAATTCACTTCAATATGTCCAGTTACATCTCAACCTGATTTTGCGCATATACTAATAGACTACGTTCCTAATAAATTTATAGTTGAGAGTAAGTCTTTTAAATTATACCTACTAGGGTATAGAAATCACGGTGCTTTTCATGAGGATTGCACAATTTCAATTGCTCAAGATATTGTTCATTTACTGTCTCCTAAATGGTTAAGAATTGGTGGTTACTGGTACCCAAGAGGTGGAATTCCAATTGATATATTTTGGCAAACATGTGAGCAGCCTAAAAATTTATTTATCCCAGATCATTCCGTGGAAAACTATAGAGGAAGGGGTTGATTTATTATTAAATAGACTCAATCAAGAAATGTGTATATACACACATATGATGGTAAATAATACTTTTTGTAATTGTATAAGTCTTCGAAAAGCGAGTAATAATCTAACTAAACTATATGATTCAGCTCTAGCTACAGTTGATCTTAAAATCACTCAGTTTAGTACTTTAAGAAATGTTCAAAAATTGGGTAAAACAAATATTTCTGATTTATCATATCTGCTAGAGCTAGATAGAACTACTGTTTTGCGCAATATTAAAAAATTAGTAAAAATGAACCTTATTTCTTATAAATACGAACAAGATAATAAAAATAAAATAATTCAATTAACGTCTGTTGGCAAAAACAAACTTAGAGAAGCAGTTATTATTTGGGAAGAAACTCAACACAAATATATAAAAGCATTAGGTATAAAAAATTATAAAGAGATTGATACTTTAATAACTAAAATAAGTAAAATTCATATTTAATTTTTAAATTGTAGGAATAACGATGGAAATAAAAAAAGTAGATTGGCAAGTTGTCATACTCGTATGTTCTATTATTATTGCAATGATTATGGGTGTAAGACAAGCTCTTGGATTGTTTTTAGAGCCAATCTCCACTTTCATGAATGACGGAAAAGAGTTTTTTTCATTCGCTATTGGTGTTCAAGCGATTGTCTGGGGTTTAGTAACGTTTGTTCTTGGTATTTTAATTGATAAATTTGGCCCTCAAAAAGTATTAGCATTCGGAATAATTTGTTTTGCTTCTGGAATCTTTTTCATGAGCAACCCTACCTCAGAAATTAAACTATTTACAGCTACAACTTTAATGGGGTTTGGTCTTGGTGGAGCTGGAATGGCTACTATTGTTAGTGTAGCAGGTAAGGTAGCTCCAGTAAATAAACGTTCGATTGCTATGGGATTAGTTGCCGCTGCAGGCTCATTCGGTCAATTTGCTGTAGTATTGCCAACCATGTGGATGAATAAAGAATTTGGATGGCAAACAAGCTTACTTGTTTTAGCTTCAATATCTACTTGTCTATTATTTCTTTTACCGCTTCTAAATGATCCAATTAATGTTACTGCACAAAATCAAGCTTTTAAGGAAGATTTAAAAAATACTGTTAAATTTTCTTTAAAAGAAAAAAATTATTTACTATTAATTCTTGGTTTTTTTGTTTGCGGTTTTCATGTAACTTTTATAGCGTTACACCTTCCAACTGACTTAGTATCAAAAGGTATTTCTGTGGAAGTTGCCGGCTGGTCCTTAGCAATCATAGGTGTAACTAATATTTTAGGAACAATAGGCTTTGGGTGGTTAGGAGGAAAAATTAAAAAACCTATGCCCTTATCAATAATATATTTATTTAGATCATTAGCGATTACCATATTTGTTTTGTCACCACCCTCACCAACAATAGCTATTTTATTTGGGGCTCTAATTGGAATATTTTGGCTAGCAACAGTTCCAATGACAAATGCTATTATACTTTCGTTTATAGGCCCTAAATATCTAGCAACTTTATCAGGTATATGTTTTATTTGTCATCAATTAGGGGCTGTGTTAGGAGCTTGGCTTGGTGGTAAATTTTTTGATATTTATGGTAATTATGAAAATATGTGGTGGTTAAGCGTTGCTCTAGGTATTATAGCATTTATTCTAACGATAACAGTAAAAGAAGAGCCATTTTCTATAAATTCAGAAATAAAAGAAGTGGGTTAGACGCTTAATTCTTCGATATTTTTATATTCTTCTAAACACTCAGGATTAGATAAGGCCGTTTTATTATTAATCTTTTTATTATGAATTAAATCCCGCACGGCTAATTCTGCTATTTTGCCCGATTTTGTTCTAGGTATATCATTAACAACAATAATTTTTGTAGGAACATGCCTAGGAGAGGCTCCTGTTTTAATTTTAGTTTTTATTTTTCTAATTAGGTCTTGTGTTAAATCATATTTTGGCTTCAATCTTACAAATAAAACTACCCTTGTATCACCCTTCCAAATTTGTCCTACAACTAGGCCTTCAAGAATTTCTTCTATTTGTTCAACTTGTCTATAAATTTCGGCTGTACCAATACGAACTCCTCCGGGGTTTAAAGTTGCGTCGGATCTCCCAAAAATTATGTAACCATCATTTTCAGTTTTTGCAATATAATCTCCATGACACCACACATTTCGATATTTACTAAAATAAGCGTCATGATATTTTTCGTTCTTTTCATCATTCCAAAAATATAATGGCATAGTAGGAAAGCTCTGAGAGCAAACTAGTTCTCCTTTCTCATTTTTTATGGATTCCCCATTTTCATTATAAACATGAATATCCATACCTAAAATTGGGCCCTGTATTTCTCCCCGTCGAACTACTGACATTGGATTACCGCCTATAAAACAACCCACTATATCTGTTCCACCTGATAAGCTTGCGACCAAAACATCTTTTTTTACACTATCATATATGTAATCAAAGCTTTCATGCACCAATGGAGATCCTGTTGATCCAATTATATCTAAGTAACTTAATTTATACTTCTCAATAATGTTTATATTTTCTTTACTTAAAGCATCAATATATTTTGCTGAAACCCCCATGAAATTTATTTTTTCACCATCAACATAATCCCATAAAATTTCCGCATTTGGAAAAAAGGGGGAGCCATCATATAAATAAATTGTAGATTTAAGTAAAAGTCCTGACACCAACCAATTCCACATCATCCATCCACAAGTTGTAAAGTAAAAAACTCTACTCTTTTTTCGTGCATTAGAATGCAAACCCATTTCAACTAAATGTTTTAATAAAATGCCGCCATTTGAATGAACAATACATTTGGGCTTACCTGTAGTACCACTAGAGAACATAATATACAAAGGGTCATCTATACAAAGAGGTTCAAAAAATATGTCTTGTGTAAAGTATTTTTCTTGGACAGTGTTATAATTCATAAATTTATCATCATTAAACTCTATTTTATTTCCTAAAAGTGGTGCAATGACAACTTTTTGTAAAGAAGGTAAGGATTTAACAACGTCTGAAACTTTATCAGTTATGTTTACTTCTTTACCATTGTACCAATAACCATCAGTAGTAAGTAAAATTTTTGGTTCAATTTGACCAAACCTATCAAGTACACCATCCACACCAAAATCTGGAGACGCCGAAGAAAATATTGCACCTACAGATGAAGTTGCTAACATCATTATTACAGTTTCTGGCATGTTAGGCATATATGCAGCAACCCTATCTCCTTTTTTAACACCTTGTTTTCGTAAAAAATGTGCTAGAATAGTAACTTGCCCCCTGAGCTCTTTCCAAGAAATCTCAGTTCTAATTTTATCCTCAGATTTAAAAACAATCGCAGCACCAGAAACATCACCTGAGAGCATATTTTCAGCATAATTCACACTCCCATTAGGAAAAAATTTACTACCTGGCATTGAGTTTTCAGGGTCGATATATGGGATATCTCCTTTAGAACCTTTAACTTCAAAAAATTCCCAAACAGATGACCAAAAATCACTTTTATTTTTCACTGACCAACTATGTAAATCAGCGAATTTGATTAAATGTAAATTATATTGAGCATTGATTTTTTTCATAAATTTATACATCTGAGAAGATTTTATTTTTTCATCAGATGGTATCCACATTACTGGATTTGAAAACATATCTTTTTCCATAACCTATTAAATCAAAAATCAAGTATAATTTTTAAAACACTTTTCAGCAAAAATTGCCATTTGGTAATCTAACTTAGAAACACCTCCAACATCGTGAGTTGTAAGAGTAATTGTAACTTTATTATATACATTTTCCCATTCTGGATGATGATTTATTTGTTCTGCCTTCATGGCAATAGACGTCATAAAGGAAAAAGCTTGTTTAAAATCAGAGAATTTAAAAAGTTTGACAAATGCCTCTCTTCCATCAGACGTTTTTTCCCAACCCTCAATTTCTTTAAACCTTTTTATTAAATCATTACATTCCATTTCCAAAATCCTTCCTATTAATTATCTCTCTTAATGGTTGCATATTTGAAGCATAAGCTAAAAATAATTTTAAAACATAGTCTATTCTATCATCTAACCATTTAGGAATATTATCTCCATGGGCTCCAGGATTAAATTCTTCTACATTTCTAATAA
The DNA here is from genome assembly GCA_003282145.1 of SAR116 cluster bacterium AG-337-N21. Lineage (GTDB taxonomy): Bacteria > Pseudomonadota > Alphaproteobacteria > Puniceispirillales > Marisalimonadaceae > Marisalimonas. The sequence continues at coordinate 110,283 of QBZZ01000003.1, read as the reverse complement.
TAATGTTCTCTGGTATCCACATTATGTGTGTATTCTTGTAAGAAGACATTCTTAGCTCTGATATTGGATAAGCACCACCATTTCCACTGCTAACAGATACTATTAAACCAGGTTTATGTGCAAATTCACCACTGCCACACAATAAAAAAATGTTTTTAGCAGCAGGTGTTGCCATTCCACCATATTCAGGCACGACTAAAATAAACCCATCTGATTTGATTAAATTATCTGAAATTGAATTCCAAGTACCCCCCCAAATACCCTCTCCCTTTTTTTTATCAGGTGACCAAAGAGGCAATGATTTATCCGCTAAATCTATATCATATATGTCCAAACCTGACTTAATATTTAATAAATGATTATGGAGAAAATCTGAAATTTTTTTTGACTGGGAATTAGTTCTATGACTAGCAGAAATAATTGAAATTTTCATAGTAAACTTCCAAAAAGTTAATTAATCTATTAAGAATTCATGTAATTATTAACACATTAAATTGTATTTTAAAAGATTAGACCAAAAACTATGGAAGAAATAGAAATTATAAAACCAGATGATTGGCATGTTCATTTTAGAGACAATAATATCTTAAAAGCTGTAGTTCCCGAAACAACAAGACATTTTGCAAGAGCAATAGTCATGCCCAATTTGACGCCCCCTATATTAAATGGAAAGCAGGCTATAAAATATAAAAAAAGAATAATAAAAAATATTCCAAAATCTCATAATTTTGAACCCTTAATGACAATATATTTGACTGAAAATACCAATAAATTCGAACTAAGTGAATCATACCAAGAAGGGCTTGTTTTTGCGGCAAAATTATATCCCGCTGGAGCAACGACAAACTCTGAGTCAGGTGTGAAAGATATTAAAAAAATTATGCCTATACTGGAGACGATGTCAAAAGTTGGCATGCCACTACTAATTCACGGTGAAGTAACACATAAAGAAGTTGACATTTTTGACAGAGAAAAAGTATTTGTTGATCAAAACCTTGATTTTATTTGTAAAGAATTACCAGAACTTAAAATTACTCTAGAACATATAACTACAAAGGAAGCAACAGAATATGTATGGGAGAGTAATGAGAATCTTGCTGCTTCAATTACACCACATCACTTAGCTTTAAATAGAAACGCACTGTTTGTTGGTGGTATAAGACCTCATAACTATTGTCTGCCAATTTTGAAAAGTGAGATTCATAGAAAATCTCTTGTTAAAGCAGCAATTAGCGGAAATCCTAAATTTTTTTTAGGTACAGATACTGCACCTCATTTAATACACGATAAAGAAAGTGATTGCGGATGTGCTGGTGTTTTTAATGCAACATATTGCTTACCTATATTGGCTCAAATCTTTGATAATGAAAGATCAAAAAATAAATTAGAGAATTTTGTTAGCAAAAATGGAGCTAAACATTATAACTTAAAATTTAATAAACAAAAAATCAAACTAACTAAATTAAGCAATAAGTTAACTTTCAAAAAATATTTAGATATTAGAAAAGAGAAAGTTAAAATATTTGAGCCCGATTTTCCTGTATTTTGGGATATTTTTTGAATTCCGCATTAAATGTTTTTTATTTTGCATTTATTAAGTTAAATTTAATTAGGTGTACAAAATTATATAGAGGTTAAAAAATGCAAAATAAAAAAACTGTTTATCTTGGTGTTTCTGGTGATTTTATACATCACGGGATAATTAATATTATTAATGAAGCGCAAAAATACGGTACACTAATAATTGGATGTTTAAATGATAAAGCGTTAGCTGAACACAAAAGACTTCCTTACTTAACTTATGAAAAACGAAAAAAAATACTTGAAAACATTAAAGGCGTAGATACGGTAATTGAACAATCAGACTGGGATTATTCGGTTAACATTAAAAAATTAAAACCAGATTATCTAATCCATGGAGATGATTGGAAATCAGGTCCTCAAGCCTTGGTTAGAGAAAACTCGAAGAAAGCTCTTGAAGAATATGGTGGTCAATTAATTGAAATACAATATACAAAAGATGTATCTACATCTAGTCTTTCTGAAGATTATTATAAAAACAGAGGAGCACCCGAGATTAGAAAAGGGATGCTCAGAAGACTAATTAAAAGTAAAAAAACAATCCGAATTATAGAAGCACACAGTCCAATTTCTGCACTAATTTCAGAAAAAATGCATTATATTTCTGATAAAGTCAATCGTCAGTTTGATGGTTTTTGGTCTAGCTCATTAACAGATTCTACAGAGATGGGCAAGCCTGATATTGAGTTATTAGATTTGTCCCATAGAGCAAAAAATATTAGTGATATTTTTGAGGTAACTTCCAAGCCTATGATAGTTGATCTAGACACAGGTGGTTTGCCCGAACACTTTATTCATTCAGTAAATCGTTTGGACAGACTAGGTGTATCCGCAGTAATAATTGAGGATAAAACAGGCTTGAAAAAAAATTCCTTATTCGGTAACGAGGTTGAACAAACTCAGGCAGATATGAATGAATTTGCTAACAAAATTAAAATCGGGAAAAATTCTCAGATTAGCCAGGATTTTATGATCATTGCACGTATTGAGAGCTTAATTCTTGAAAAGGGTATGAATGATGCTTTAAAAAGAGCTAATAAATATGTAAAATGTGGGGCTGATGGTATAATGATACATAGTCGTCAAAAGAACCCTGACGAAATCCTTGAATTTGGTAAAAAATTCCGCGTTAATTTTCCTGATGTTCCGCTAATTTGTGTTCCGAGTAGTTTTAACGAGATTTACTCAGATGATCTCTCAAATGCTGGGTTTAATATAATAATATATGCCAATCAATTAATGAGAGCTTCGTACAAAGCCATGTACGACACAGCATATAGTATTTTAAAACATAATAGATCAAAAGAAATTGAAAATAAACTTATTAGCATAAAAGAAATACTGAAGTTAATTCCCGGTACAGAATAATGATTTCAACTGATGAATTTATTGAATTGCTATTCAAAAATAATGTCTCTTTTTTTTGTGGTGTGCCAGATTCACTTTTAAAATCATTAAACATCTCAATTAATGAAAAAGTGAACTCAAACAAGCATATTATTACTAGTAATGAAGGGGCTGCTGTTGGATTAGGAATAGGTTATTATCTTGCAACTAAAAAAATACCTGCGGTTTACATGCAAAATTCTGGTTTAGGGAATGCTTATAATCCTCTTATTTCACTAGCAGATATAGAAGTTGCAAGCATTCCTATCTTGTTATTGATAGGATGGCGTGGGGAAGTTGTTAATAATAAGCAAGTTTCAGATGAGCCTCAACACATTAAACAAGGACAAATAACCTTAAAGACATTAAATATTATGGATATTCCACATATAGTATTAGATCAAAATTCAAATAATTTAGATAAAAAAATAAGTGATATTTTAGAACTGGCTTTAACAGAAAAAAGGCCTGTAGCAATAGTATTCAAGAAAAACACCTTCAATAATAAAGCTAAAATTAATTTATCTTCTCCAAAAAACCTTATAAGAAGGGAAAAAGCCATTGAATTGATTGTAAGAAATTCAAATAAGAATAGTATTTTTGTATCAACTACAGGCATGATTTCAAGAGAGCTTTATGAAATTAGGGAACAACTAGACATGAGCCACGATACAGACTTTTTAACTGTTGGTGGAATGGGACATGCATCACAAATTGCACTTGGTATTGCCAACGAACTCCCTAACCATAAAGTATTTTGTTTAGATGGAGATGGTGCTATCTTGATGCACATGGGAGGATTAGCTGAGTGCTCAAGAGTTCCAAACATGATACATGTTATTTTAAATAATGGAGCCCATGATTCCGTAGGAGGACAGCCAACAAGAGGATTTGACATTGATTTATCAAAGATAGCCGATGGATTTGGCTATAAGAAATTTATATGTGTAAAAGATGAATTGTCAGTCACTGATGAAATTCGTTTAGCTAACAAGTATATAGGTAGTTATTTTTTAGAAATTAAGTGTATGCGCGGCAATAGAGATAATCTAGGTAGACCTAGTTTAAAACCATCAGAAAATGCTTTAAATTTAAACAAATTTATTGAGAGTATTAAATATGAACAATGATATAACTATTAAAGAATTTATAAAATTAAGAAATTCACAAAAACACATTTTCACCGCTGGCCCAGCAGCTCTTTGTGAAGAGAATATTATAGGTTTAGAGTCGTGTTTTGGACGGGGAGATAAATCTTATTCAGAGATTGAAGATAGAGTAATGAGTAATCTAAAAAAATTAACTGGTCATAAACAAATAGCGCGTATGCAAGGAAGTGGAAGCATGGCGTTAGAAGTTATGATTTCTAATTTTGCTTATGGAAAAGTTCTTGTTGTTGATACTGGCTATTACTCGGAAAGAGTAAAATCAATGGCTAATATTGCTAAACAATCTTTTAATAAAATAAATTCAATTAAAAGTGTCCATTGGGAGAATATTGAAGATATAAACCAAAATTTTGACTGGATCATAGCCTGTTACACAGAAACTAGTTTAGGTTTAAAGATAGATATTCGAAGGTTAAAAGATATTTGTAAAAAAATTGGTGGAAAATTAATGTTAGATGCAACAGCATCCATAGGCATTGAGAAATATCACGAATATGCAGACACAATTAGCTTTAGTTCATGTAAAGGTTTATTTGGATTAACTGGAGGAGCATTTGTGTCCTTTAATACAGAACCTGATAACGAAATAAAATCATTTAATCTTTCCTTAAAAAATCACTTGAATAAAATGATGACAGGACCTTATCATTCAATTTGTTCTCTTGATTTAATCCTTAATTCTTACAATGATTTTTTAAGTGCTGTTAAGTCTACAAAATTAGATTTTTTAAATAAATTTAATGATAGGCTCGTTTATTCTTCAGAAAATCAACCAACTTTATGCACATTAGTCAAAGGAACAATTTCAACGATTGATTCAAAATCTATTCTTTATATTCCTAGAACTTTGGAACCAGGATATAGTGTCGTATGTCATTTAGGAGATGTCTACTTAAAAAGTAATAAAGGGGAAATAAATAATAATTTACGAATATCTTAAATATAAAAATAACAACTGGATAAAAATGAAAAAAAGAATTCTCGTAGATATGTCAGCTACATTAATACATCATGGTCATATAAATATTCTTAAGAAAGCATCAAAGTTTGGGGAAGTTATTGTTGCTTTAACTTCTGATAAAGACATAAAAAAAACTAAGGGTTATACCCCAGAATTAAATTATAAAGAAAGATGTAAGATATTAAATTCAATTATATATGTTTCAGATGTGATAGAAAGTCCTTGGCTAATTGATGATAATTTTCTTGATACTCATAATATTGATTTTTTAGTACATGGAACTGATAATTCAAATAATGTTAGAAAAGCTAGATTGAAAATTTTTGACCGCACAAAGGGAATATCTAGTAGTGAATTAAGATTAAGAGTTTTAAAAACTCTTTCGCAAAAAATCAAAAAAAATTTTTCTATTAAACAATAGGATATTACTCCCACATCTTATTTAATAAACATAAAAAGGACAATATATTTGAAAAAAACCTTTAGTAATTTAAATAACAGTATAATTTAATATGAAAAGTTTCGTAAAAGCTCTTTTTTTGGATCGCGATGGTGTTATTAATAAAGACCATGGATATGTTTATCAAATTCAGTCTTTTGATTTTATAGATGGTATTTTTGATTTAACTAGAGAGGCTATTAACAATAGATACAAAATTATTGTAGTTACAAATCAATCTGGAATAGGAAGAGGGTTTTATACTGAAAGTCAATTTAAAAAGTTAAATGTCTGGATGTGTAGTCGTTTTGAGATAGAAAATGTAAAAATAGATAAAGTATATTTTTGTTCTTCACATCCGACTTTTGGTATCGGAAAATACAAAGTAGATGATTATAGAAGAAAACCCAAACCTGGTATGTTTTTTGATGCTCAAAAAGATCTAAATATCAATTTAAATCAATCTATTTTGATTGGAGACAAAATGTCAGACATGAAGGCTGGAATAAATGCAGGTATCGGAACAAGATTACTATTTTCAACAAGAAAAGAAATCATTTCAAATAAAAATAATAATTTATTTAAAAAAATAACTTCTTTGACTGAAGCAAAACTTTATTTATAACCTATGGTCATTAAATGAAAACTCTTTTAATTTTAGCTGGTGGGTTTGGAACAAGATTACGAAGTATTATCCCGAATTTACCTAAGCCGCTTGCTCCAGTTTCTGGAAAGCCTTTCCTTAGGCATTTTGTAGATAATTGTTTTTTCCAAGGAGCAAGAGATTTTGTATTTCTTCTTCACTACAAGTCTGAAATGATACAAGAAGTTTTATTTAAAATGTCTAAAAATGAAAAATATAAAGAAGCCAGCTTTACAACTATTATTGAAGAATATCCTATGGGTACTGGAGGATCAATATCAAATGCAATAAAAAAGTTAAATTTAAAAAAATGCTTTTTAGTAATAAATGCTGATACATGGATAAGTACTGGTATTAGAGAAATTCAAAACTCTAAAGCTTGTTCCTTAGCTGCTGTTAAAGTCGATAACAGTCAAAGATATGGAAAATTATTAATTAATAATGGTATAGTTGTAGAATTTATAGAAAAAGATGATACTTCAAAGGGAAGTTGGATTAATGCAGGTCTATATCATTTACATCCAAACATTTTTGAAAATTACTTTGAACTAAGTTCTTTTTCACTTGAAAAAACGATATTAAAAGATCTAGCAGAAAAAAGTCAACTAAATGCTATAAAGCTAAATGCTGAATTCATTGACATAGGTATTCCAAGTGACTATGAATATTTTGTTAAGTTAATGAATGATCGCAAAACAGATGAATATTAATTTAAAAGATGTCGTAATAAATCAAAATAAATCCATACATAATGCTCTTCAAAATGTTGATAAAAACCAATTAGGATTTATCATTACCACTAATTACAATAATGAAGCTGTTGGGCTTGCAACTGACGGTGACATTAGAAGGGCCCTTTTGAGAGGTCATACCTTAAATGATAAAATTAAAAATTGTCACAACGTTAATTTTAAATTCGTATACAAAACTAGTTCAAGGGAAAATATAATTAAATTATTAGACTCAAACACTCATTTTGTACCAGTCTTAGACAAAAATAATAAGTTAGTTTCAATTTTTACAAAAGAAAACATACCATTAAATAGAGAAGAAGAAATCTATATAAGGTCCAGATCACCTGTTAGAATAAGTTTTAGCGGTGGGGGCTCAGATGTAACACACTATTTTAAGCATGATATAGGAGCGGTAATTAATTCAGCTATTTCTTTATATACAAATGCTATCATGAAGATTAGGTTCGATAAGAGAATATTAATCATTTCACGTGATTTACAAGAGACTTTTGAATCAAGTTCTCTTCATGAAGCTTTATCTAAAAAAGGAAACTTTGGTTTGTTTCAAGCTTTACTTCATATTGTTAGACCTACATATGGTTTTGAACTCTACGTTAACTCTGATTTTCCAATAAAATCAGGGTTGGGAGGTTCAGCAGCGGTCTGTGCCGCGGTTCTTGGTTGTTTTAATGCAATTCGAAAAGATAAGTGGACAAATCACGAAATGGCCGAAATATCTTTCCAAGCCGAAAGATTACATTTAAAGATAGCTGGTGGTTGGCAAGATCAATACGCAACTATTTTTGGTGGTTTCAATTTCATTGAGTTCAACTCAAGCCAAAATGTAATCAATTCTATGAAAATACAACCTGATTATTTATTAGAGCTAGAGGAAAGTTTAGTTCTCTGTGATACGGGTATTACTCATAATTCAGGAAATATACATAAAGATCAAAAGAAAAATGCTGAGTTAAATAAAGTCAAAACAATGATTAAAAAAAACGTTGAACTTAGTTATGTGATTAAGGAAAAAATTTTAAGGGGTGAATTTGACGAGTTTGGTAAGCTTTTAAATCAAACTTGGATAATAAAAAAACAATTTAGTAAATTAATATCAAATTCTAAACTTGATCAAATTTATGAAAATTCTCTAAGAAATGGCGCAATAGGTGGAAAACTTTTAGGTGCTGGAGGTGGTGGTTTTTTTATTTTTTATGTTCCACCATTTCAAAAACATAATTTATTAGATTACTTAAAAAAAGCTAACCTTACAATTAAGCCCTTTAGATTTGAACCAGACGGTCTCAAGACATGGACTTCTAGATTGAAATAATTTAAATTAAAAACATGAAAATTGATAATAAAATAATTGGTAACAATCATATTTTTGTAATTGCTGAAATAGGTAACAACCATAATGGTGATGTTAATGCTGCCATAGAACTTATTGATATTGCTAAGGATGCTGGTGTTGATTGTGTTAAATTTCAAATGAGAAACATGCAAGAGGTTTACACGAATAGATCTTTAAAAAAAGATGGTCAAGATTTAGGTACTGAATATATTTTAGATCTTTTAGAACGCTTTGAGCTTTCAAATTCACAACACAAGAAGATTGTTCAATATTGTCAAAGTAAAGATATTACATATTTATGTACTCCATGGGATATTAAAAGTGTTGACATTTTAGAGAGCCTTAATTTACCAGCCTTTAAAGTAGCTTCTGCAGATCTAACTAATATTCCTCTTCTAGACAGACTTTTACTTACAAAAAAACCACTAATAATTTCCACTGGCATGAGCACAGAAAATGAAATTATAATGACTACTAATCACTTGAAAAGTTCTAATTCTGAATTTGCACTATTACACTGTAACAGCACTTATCCAGCACCTTTTCATGACATAAATCTCAATTGGCTCTCTAGATTAAAAATAATTCATCCAATGGTAGGCTACTCAGGGCATGAAAGAGGTACTTCAGTATCTCTAGCAGCAGTAGCATTAGGCGCTAAAATAATCGAAAGACACATCACACTAGATAGAAGAATGGAAGGCCCTGATCATGCGGCCAGCCTTGAAAAAAAAGAATTAACGCACTTATTAGAAGGGATAAGAGAATTGGAGGCAGCTCTGGGTACAACCAATGAAAGACACTTGTCTCAAGGAGAGATGATTAATAGGGAAAACTTATCAAAAAGCATTGTCGCAAATTGTCACTTAAATGAAGGTACAATAATTAAAAAAGAACATTTAAAAATTAGAAGCCCTGGCCAAGGTTTATCTGCACAGTATTACCATCAACTTCTTGGTAAAAAAATTAATAGAGACATTAAAGAAGAAGATTTTTTTTATAAATCCGATATAAATGGGGTTACGTTTAAACCAAAGGCTTATAGCTTTAATCGTCCTTGGGGTATTCCAGTTAGATTTCATGACTTTGAATATTACAATTCAATTATTAAACCTGATATTTTTGAGTTTCATCTTTCCTACACTGATATGAATTTAAATATTAATGATTTTTTTAAGGGCCCTTACCCAAATCAATTTGTAGTTCATGCTCCGGAGTTGTTTTCAAAAGGTCGACTCATGGATTTAGCCTCTTTAGACGAGAAATACAGAGTTTACTCAATAGAAGAAACTCAAAGGGTTATTGATTTGACAAAAAAAATGAAGAAATTTTTTGTCAACTGTGAAAAACCAATGATAGTAGCAAATATTGGTGGATTTACTATGGATGAGATCCTTTCACAAAAAGATAAAAATAAATGTTATAAGATGTTTAGTAAAAGTTTAATAGAATTAGATTTAGATGGGGTGGAATTAATCCCCCAGACTATGGCACCTTTTCCGTGGCACTTCGGCGGTCAACGTTTTCAAAATCTCTTTGTATATGCAGAAGAAAGTAAATACTGGTGCAAAAAACTAAATTTACGATTATGCTTTGATATTTCCCATTCAAAGCTAATGTGTAATTACTTCAAAAAAAGATTTTTTTGAATTTACTGAAACCATTGCACCTATAACTGCTCACCTTCATATTGGAGACGCAAAAGGGCTAAATGGAGAGGGATTACAAATAAATCAGGGTGAAGTTGATTTTGAAAGACTATTTCAAATTTTAGATAAAAAGTGCCCAAACGCTTCTTTCATACCTGAAATTTGGCAAGGTCATAAGAACAATGGCGAAGGTTTTTGGATTGCTTTAAATCAACTGGAAAAAATAAGATGAAGTTAGATATCATAGATGTAATTAAAAAATCTATTTATGTAAAGGAAGCTATAATTAATGACACAAAGTTAATTGGTCAAATTCTAACACTTTCATTATTGTGCATAGAAGCACTAAAAAATAATAATAAAATTATTTTTGCTGGGAATGGTGGTAGCTTTGCAGATGCACAACATCTATCAGCAGAGTTTACTTCTAGGTTTTTATTAGACCGTGATCCACTAGCTTCTATTAATTTAGGGGCAAATAATTCTTCAATAAGCGCTATTGGGAATGATTACGGTTTTGAACAAGTATTCTCAAGAGAATTGAAAGCAATTGCAAATCAAGGGGATATATTCATCCCAATAACAACAAGTGGGAACAGTAAAAATATTATCAACGCAGTGATTGAAGCAAATAAAATTAAAATAAAGACTTTAGCATTTTCAGGATCTACTGGTGGTAACTTAATACAACATTGTGAATGTATTTGTGTACCATCCACACAAACAGCAAGAATACAAGAATGTCACATCTTAATTGGTCATATTGTTTGTGAAATTGTTGAAAAAAAGTTTTTTCATGATTAGTTAGCAAAATGAAAGTTTTAGCAATAATTCCCGCTCGATCTGGCTCAAAAGGCATACCACACAAAAATATAAAAAAACTTGGTGGATATCCACTTATTCAATGGTCTATAAATGCTTGTAAAAAGGCAAAGTTCATAGATAGAATTATAGTATCAACAGACTCACATAAGTATGCTAAAATTGCTAGGGAAATTGGAGCAGAAGTCCCTTTTATACGTCCTTCTAAAATATCAAAAGATTTTTCTACTGACTATGAATTCATTAAACATTTGTTAGATTTTCTTGCTAACAAAAACGAAGAGCCTCTTTACATTGCTCATATTAGACCCACTACTCCATTGAGATCACCTAAACTTATAGACAGAGCTATTTCAACATTTATTAATAGTAAAGACGCTACTGCATTGAGATCAGTTCATGAGATGCCAGAATCTGCTTATAAGGTTTTTGAAATTGCGCCTACTGGACAACTTAAGCCAATAGCCTTTAGTGATACAAATTTAGACGGAGCAAATAATGCGAGGCAAGAATTTCCTAAAACTTATTGTGCAAACGGATATGTTGATGTACTTTCCGTTGATTATATTAAAACATCAGGTTTGTTGCATGGAAATAATGTAATACCCTTTATTACACCTATTACACAAGAAATTGATACCAAAAAAGATTTTGAGTTAATTGAAAGAGAAGTTGAAATGAATAACAAAATTTTGAAAAAAATCTTAGAGTGAGATATAAATGAGCAAATATTTAATTTCAACAGATCCCAAAGCGGTAAAAAAAATTAAAACAAAACATAGGAAAATTCTAACTAAAATACCTGCTCCAGGAACATCCAAAGCAATAAAAGATTTACATAATATTGAATCAAGATCTATGCATGGCCAATTACCCTTAATTTGGAGTAAGGCAAAAAACTTTAATATCTATGATATTGCGGGTAATAAATGGATTGATTTTACATCGACGATATTTGTTGCAAATGTTGGACACTCTAATCAAAAAGTAACAAATGCTATTGAGGAAACATTATCAAATCCCCTATATAGCTGTTATTCTTATGCAAATAGTACGCGAATAAATTATATAAAAAGACTTTTAAAGTTTGCTGGGAAGCCTTTTGAAAAAGTTTTTTTGATGTCTGCGGGTACCGAAGCAACTGAAGCATCCTTGAAGTTAATGAGAATGTACGGCCAAAAGAAGCAAAAAAGAAGACTTGGTATAATTTGTATTGAAAATAATTGGCACGGTAGAACGTTAGGTGCGCAAATGATGAGCAGTAATATCTCTCAAAGTTCATGGATTGGCTTTAAAGACGAAAACATTCATTATATACCATTTCCTTACCCCTGGGCTAATAACGATAAAAACGGTTCAGAAATTTTTAAAGAAGGTTTGTCAAATCTCGCTAAAAAAGGTTTAGATCTGAAAAAAGATATATGTGGTTTTATGCTTGAAACCTTTCAAGGTTGGGGAGCAGTGTTTTATCCTAGACATTTTGTTAAGCAAATTGAAAAAATATGTCGTAACAACGAAATTCTTTTAACTTTTGACGAAATGCAGGCAGGTTTTGGAAGAACTGGTTATAAATTTGGTTATCAACATTATGACGTTACACCTGATTTAATTTGTGTAGGAAAAGGAATGGGAGGCGGAGTACCATTGTCTGGGGTAATTGGTAAAGCTGAAATTATGGATTTACCTGAAATAGGCAATATGAGTAGCACACATTCTGCTAATCCATTAGTCTGTGCTGCTGGAAATGCAGTCTTAGAAGAATTAGAAAATAAAGATTTAATTAACAAATCTAGGTTTTTAGGTCAAATATTTAAAAATGAGTTAGAAAAAATAAAATTACTTTTCCCACAACATATATCTTGGATCCTTGGTGAAGGTATGATAATGGCAATGTTATTTAAAGACGCTAAAACAGGTAATCCTGATTGTGAAACTGCCAGCAAAGTTGCAGAAAAATGCATGCAAAAAGGTTTGTTAGTTGTTCATACTGGTCGTGAATCCATTAAATTTGGACCGCCTTTAACAATAACAGAAGAAGCACTTTTAGAAGGAACTGATACACTCAAAGAGGCTATTACAGAGGTGATTCAAATTTGATTATTTCATTTCGACATGTCGGTTTAGTTGTAAATCAACTAGACGACGCAATTAAATTTTGGTGTGATACTATGGGTTTTAAAATACATCGTGAGATGAACGAAAATGGGAATCATATTGATAATATTATGGGATTAAAGGATGTAAGATTAAAAACAATTAAGCTAATTGCGCCTGACGGAAGCTTATTAGAATTATTAAAATTTAAATCTCACCCAGACAAATTGAAATGGAACGGTTATACAAATTCCACAGGGCTAACTCATTTGGCCTTTACTGTTGAAGATCTTGATAAAGTTTATGAGGAACAAAAAGATAAAAAATTAACTTTCAAAGCCCCTCCTCAAATTTCTCCTGATGGTACAGCTAAAATGACTTATGCTGAAGGTCCTGAGGGCATTATTATAGAGTTAGTAGAAATAGTGAAATAAAGGATATTAATCATTTGCTTATACTAATAATAAATAATATGGAAAAAAAATGACGGATTACGTTAAGTTAATTTACAATGAAAAAGATCGGCCAAAGACTAAATATCCGCAACAATTGTGTGATTTTTTATGTAAAAAATATAATGTTAAAAAAAAATCAAATTTTTTAGATATAGGTTGTGGTAGAGGTGATTTTACAAATGCTTTTTCAAAAAATGTAACGTATATTTATGGAATAGATATTTCTGACCACTGTTTAGAACATTATAAATCTTTTAAATTTAAAAAATGTGACTTAGTAAACGAAAAGTTACCTTTTAATGATAATACATTTGATACAATTTTTTCAAAATCTGTAATAGAACATTTATATTATCCTGAAAATTTAGCAATTGAAATTAAGAGAGTTTTGAAGCCGGGTGGGAGAGTTATAACGATGTGTCCTGCTTGGGAGCACTATTATCGTGATTACTTTGACGATTATACTCATAGAACACCATTCATGAAATCATCTTTATCTGATTTACATATATTGGCTGATTTTCAAAATGTTAAAGTTGAATATTTTAAACAACTACCTTTCGTATGGAAAAGTAGAATATATTATATATTGTCTGAGCTTATACGTCTGACTACGCCAAGATTTCTAAGAAAATTTTCAAAAGTTATAAAATTTTCTCATGAAACGATGTTACTTGCAACTGGTACAAAAAATGACTGAAAATCTTGGCTTTATGCAAGGTCGTTTAGTAAACATGATAAAAAAAAGAATACAAGCTTTTCCTATTCTTGAATGGGAAAAAGAATTTCAAATCGCAAAACAGTACAATTTCACAAAGATGGAATGGACAATTGATGATGATGGTTTTTATGGCAACCCCATTATCAATTCATCAGGCAAAAATAAAGTAAAAAAATTAAAAAATAAATTCGGGTTAAATATACCGTCTATTACTTGTGACTGTATTATGCAAAATCCCTTTTGGAAATCTAAATCTGAAGAGAATTATGAAGAATTATTATCAAAGTTTAAAAAAATAATTTCTTCTTCTAGAGAAATTGGAATTGATCTAATAGTAGTTCCACTAGTTGACAATGGAAATATAGAAAATGTTTCTCAAGAAAAAAAATTTGAAAATGGTCTAAAGACTTTACTGCCAATCATTAAGTCCACAAGAATCATGGTTGCCTTTGAAACAGATTTAAATCCACAAGAAAATCTTATATTCATTAAAGAGTTTGATAGAAAATATTTTGGAATAAATTACGATATGGGAAATAGTGCATGTGAAGGGTACGATCCGACAGAGGAGATTGAATCATATGGTTCACGCATAGTTAATGTTCATGTAAAGGATAGACCTCTTGGTGGTTCTACAGTACCTTTATCCGAGGGTTCTTTACAATTAAAGAAAGTTTTAAGTGAATTGAAAAAAAGTAAATATTCTGGAAATTATATTCTACAAACAGCTAGGGCAAAAAATAATGACCACGTTGTTGAACTCATCAAAAACAGAAAATTCTTTTTGGAATGTTACAATGAACTATAATTTTAAAAATAAAAACATATTTATAACAGGATCTTCTTCTGGACTAGGATTTGAAATAGCTAAATTTTTTCATAATGAAAATGCAAACGTTATTTTAAACGGTACTAACATAGACAAACTCAAAGAGAGTAGCAAACAATTGAATGATGCAGGTTACTTTCATGGTGATATTTCGTGCGAAAAAACAACTGAAAAGTTATATAATGCTATAAAAAAAAATTACAAAAAAATTAATGTCCTCATATGCAATGTAGGTAGTGGTAAATCAGTTCCACCTGGTGAAGAAAATATTAATGAGTGGAGGAGAGTTTTCGAATTAAATTTTTGGTCTACTTTGAATACTATTTATTATTTTTCAAAGATATTGGACACTAATAATAATTCTAGCATAATTTGTATATCTTCAATCTGTGGTTTAGAGAGAATTAAGGGCGCTCCAATAACTTACAGTGTGGCAAAATCTGCAATTAATTCTTTTGTAAATTCCTATGCCCCAGTATTAGGTAAGCGTGGAATAAGGATTAATGCAATAATACCAGGAAATCTAATGTTTCAAGATTCTTCATGGAAAGAAAAACTAAAAAACAACAGAGATGAAGTTAAAGATATGCTTAATAAAGAAGTACCGTTAAAAATATTTGGAAGTGGTGAAGAAATTGCAAAAACGATTGGCTTTTTAGTCAGTGAACATTCTATGTTTACAACAGGTAGTTTGTGGAAAATTGATGGAGGACAAGTCCGTAAATTTAATTAAGATTTATATATCTGGTTTAATTTACAACGTCATCACTTAATATTAATCTACAGGACGAATATTTATGAAAAACTTGAAATTCTATGTTTCTGTATTTATTCTATTTTTTGAAGTTCATAATAAAAAATCATATTTCATTTTGTTTCTTATGATTCTTAATGGTTTAATTGATGCAACTGGAGTTGCTACAGTCATCCCTTTTATGACAGTTGCAAGTGACCCTAACACCATACACACTCAAATTTTTTTGAAATACACCTACAATTTTTTCGAATTTGAAAACGAAACAAATTTTATTTTTTTTCTAGGGACAGTAGTGTTTATTTTTCTTATATTATCACTGAGCTTCAAAGCTTTAACCACATATTTAGTTTTAAAATTTTCTTTGATGACTGAATTTAGTCTGAGTACCAATTTACTCAAATATTATTTGGCTAAAAATTATGAATGGTTTTTTTTACAAAATAGTGCTGATCTTAAAGCAGACATTTTATCTGAAATTAGTCAATTAGTTAATAGAGCGTTAATACCTATATTGTTAGGATTATCTCAAGTTTTAGTAATTTTTTCCTTAGTGACACTTTTACTAATTTTTGAACCAATTTTAACTTTTATTATTTTATTTGTTTTATTTGGATCATACCTAACAATATTTAAGATTTTTAAACATATTCTCTATAAAATAGGAAAAGAAAGATACGAAGCTAATCAGAAAAGATTTAAAATTGTAAATACTACTTTCAGTGTCTTAAAAGAAATAAGACTAAGAGGATTAGAGGATAAAACATTAGAAAATTTTGTTATTCCAGCAAAAATATATGCAACAACACAAGCTCTCGCTGACTCAATTTCTTGGCTTCCACGGTACTTAATTGAGGCTATTGCTTTTGGAGGTGTAGTGGCTATAACCTTATTTTTTATGTCTCTGGAAAAGAATCTCAACGAAGTTATTCCAATTATATCCCTTTACGCATTTGCAGGTTATAAGATTTTGCCAGCCTTACAACAAGTTTACAGAAGCATAACTCAATTAAGTTTTTCTGGATTTTCTGCAGAGAAAGTAATATCTGAATTAAATAGTAAACAAAATAAAAGGACGTTGTCAAAGTTTGATATAGAAGATTTTAATTTTAGAAAATCCATTAAATTTAAAGATGTTACATATTCCTATAAAAATTCAAAAATGATTGCAATTTCTAACTTGTCATTAAAATTTGATTTTAATAAAGTTACAGGATTGGCTGGCGTAAGCGGTAGCGGAAAATCAACAATAATAGATCTCCTTTTCGGGCTTTTAGTGCCTCAAAAAGGTTATATTGAAATTGATGATATAAGACTTGAAAGTAAAAATATTAAAAACTGGTGGAAAAAAATTGGTTATGTTCCACAAGAAGTTCATCTCCTAGATGATACGATAGCTTCTAATATTGCTTTTTGTATAAACAAAGATGAAATTAACATGGCATCCGTGCAAAGGGCTGCTAAAATAGCAAATTTACACGGTTTTATTAAAAATAATTTGAATAAGGGTTATGAAACTGTTATCGGTGAAAATGGATCACAACTTTCAGGTGGACAAAGGCAAAGGCTTAGCATAGCTAGAGCTTTGTATAAAGATCCAGATATACTTGTTTTTGACGAGGCAACAAGCTCTTTAGATCGAAACACAGAAAAAGAAATAATGAGAGCTATTGAAAAAATAAAGGATAAAAAAACAATAATTGTAATAACTCATAATTTATCAAACTTAAAATATTGTGATGAAATCAACTTTATTGAAGAAGGTAAGATTTCTATGAGAGGTTCATTTGAATATTTATCTAAAAACTCAAAATCATTTCAAAGTTTAGTTGATCAAAAATGATTTTAAATTAAAAGCAAAGTATTTTTTAAAAAGGTGCTTAGCAAAAGAAAGTTGTAATATGTCAGGATTAAAGTCGTTTGATTTAACTGGTAAAACTGCTCTTATTACTGGTGGTGCAGGTTTATTGGGTTTAGAACATGCATTTGCTCTTTTAGAATGTGGTTCAACTGTTATACTTACCGATAATTGTTTAGAATCACTTAATAAGAGTAAGGAAGACATTAAAAAAAGGTTCCCTGAGGACAAATGTATTTATTTAGAAATGGATGTCACCGAAACAAGTAGCATTATACATGTTAACAAATTAATTACTGATTTTAATTTGAATTTAGATATCTTGATCAACAATGCAGCCATTGATTCTAAAGTTGATAATTATTCAAAGCTCACAAATTCAACAAGAATAGAAAATTTTAATTTAAGTGCGTGGAATAAAGAATTAAATGTTGGTTTAACAGGTGCTTTTTTATGCACTCAGATTTTTGGTACAGAAATGTCACAAAAAAAAAGTGGTGGTGTTATTGTAAATATTGCATCTGATCTCTCAGTTATAGCTCCAGACCAGAGATTATATAAAAAAAAATCTATTCCAGATCATCTACAGTCAGTTAAGCCAGTAACTTATTCTGTAATAAAACATGGTTTAATTGGACTTACAAAATATACAGCGTCATATTGGGCTGAAAAAAATATTAGATGTAACGCCTTGTCTCCAGGTGGAATTGCACATGAACAAGGTATAGAATTTGTAAAAAAAATTAATAGAACAATACCTTTAGAACGGATGGCAAGAAAAAATGAGTATAGATCTGCCATACAGTTCTTATGTTCAGATGCTTCTTCTTATATGACTGGTCAAAATTTGATAATTGACGGAGGACGCTCAATCCTATGATCATGACTCAAAAATTAAAGAAAAAAAAATTGCCTCATCTGTAGTAGCTCAAAAAATAAAATATTTAATTATAATGATTTTATATACTCAAAAGAAACAATTTTTAATAATATTACCATCAAAACTTGTATAAATTGTGGTTTTTCCGAAGCTTTAAATATTCCTAATAATGAAGTTATAAATAGTTTTTATGAAAAACAATATTGGAAACTAAGATCCATTAAAAATTTTATCCCAAAATTGTTCAATTTTTCAAAAATATTATTGTATTTTATTGGTTTTTATAGACTAGATGTTAGAAGTTTTAGTCAAATAATGTTGGCAAAAAAATTTATTAATTTTAAAAAAAAAGACATATTTTTGGATATTGGTGGTGGTGCTGGCAAATCGGCAATTACGTCCATAGCCTTATTAAAAGCTAAGAAAAGATATATTGTTGATTTGACACAAGATTTTGTAAAAAAGTTTTTTTTTATGGAGTTATCCAAAAGATTTAAATCTATAAAACATTTTAAAACTGAAAACTTGAAAGCTAAATTAATATTAATGTCACATGCATTAGAGCATTTCACCTCTAATGAAGCTAAAATTTTACTTGAAGATTTGACCAGTGTTATCTCTAGGGACGGTATTTTAATTGTTGAGGTTCCAAATGATGATTTTCGAAATGTGGATGAATTAACTGAAAATAATGCACCACATTTAATTTTTTTTAGTAAAATGAGTTTAGAAAAAATTCTTAACCAATGTGGTTGGGAACTATTACATACTGAATTAACATCAGATTATTTTCTTAAAGGAGCAAATAATAGAAAAAGTATTAAACTCTTTAGTCATTTTTTAATTGATCGAATATTTAATTCATTTTTATTAAAAAAAATTGAAAACATATTTAAACACAGGGTTACTATTTTAAATAATACGTCGATAAGAATTGTTGCCAAAGCTAAAATAAGTAAGGGTTAAGAAAATGCGTAAGCTCTTTATTCTTACTAACTTAGGTAAACCAAATGAAATTCAAAAAGATTTTAATTATATCAATTTTGGACAATGGTGTTTAAAAAACAAAAAATTTGACAATATCAATAATTTTCAAAGTCTAGAATATCATTGGAATGATAGAGACAAACTTTTTTTGGATTTTAAAGAACTAACTACTTTTTACGAAATAATGCTTATTAAATTAACAGAAATTTTAAATGAAGTTCATAAAGTTAACTTTTCAACGCGTTATTGGAGAATAATTGTTGGACCTTGGTTGGGAAACTTTATTCAAATTGTTTTTGATCGATGGGAGATTGTTCGAAGTGCAATAAACAAACTTGATTCAACGGAATCAGGTTTGTTTTTCAAAGTTAAAATTAAACATTTTATCGCTAATGATATGAAAGAATTTGATCAAGTTTCTGATACTGAAGAATGGAACCAATATATATTTCAATTAATTTTACAAGAAAGACAAAAAAAAGTTTCTCCTAAAATTATAAATAAAAATTTGTTGGTAAAACCAATAAAGACAGCTAAAAATCGTACAAGATTTAAAATAATTTGTAATAAAATAAGTAATTTTGTTTTTGGAGAAAATGATGTATTTATCATTTCAAGCTACTTACCCCTAAAAGAGCTAATCAAAATTCAACTTAAATTAGGACAATTTCCAAGTTTTTGGTTCAGAACACCACTCCCTAATTTTGAAGTTGACAGTAAATTTAGAAATTGGAAAATAATAGATGATAATTTTCAAAATCTTTTTCATAAATTCATTTTTAAAATTCTTCCAAAACATATGCCTAAGTCTTATTTAGAAGGTTATAAAGAGACAAAACGACTAACTTTTAAGTATTATCCTCAAAGAGCCAGCGCTATTTTTGACTGTAATTCTTGGAACACAGACGATTTAACTAAAAATTGGATAGGTACACAAACAGAAAATGGAACAAAATTTTTAATAGGACAGCACGGGGGAAATTATGGACAGTCTAAATGGAATTTCTCAGAAGATCATCAATTTTTGATCTGTGATAAATTTCTCACATGGGGATGGAAAAGTAATAGTAAGACTATTCCACTAGGTATACATAAGTTATTTGGACTAAAATCAGTTAAACCTTCTAAGGATGGTAAAGGCTTGATTGCCCAAATGGGGTTACCTATTTTTAGTCAGAATTTATATAGTGTTCCAATGGGATTTGGTCAATGGCTTGAATACTTCAATGATCAATATAAATTTGTTGATAAATTACCCCAGAAAATTAAAAAAAAATTTGTTATAAGATTATATCCTAACGATGGAGGGCTAAACCAAAAACACAGATGGAGACAAATGTTTCCAAAAATGAAGTTAGATGAGGGAAAAACAAACTTTTTTACCACTCTATCTCATTCAAGAATTTTTGTAGCATCTTACAATGCAACTACATACCTAGAAACGCTTTCAATGAATTTTCCAACAATAATGTTTTGGAACCCAAACTATTGGGAATTAAAGCCAGAAGTAGAAGCAAATTTTAAACAGCTTAAAAATGTTGGTGTATTTCATAATTCACCAGAATCCGCTGCTAAAAAATTAATAGATGTATGGGATAAAGTTGACACTTGGTGGTTTAGCAAAGATGTACAGAATTCAGTTAAAAATTTTTGTGATACTTTCTGTCACTATCCACAAAACCATACTATTAAACTATCTAACATTTTGAAACAATGAGGTTTATTAATGAAAAAAATTCCTACCTACGCAGAGATTAGAGAAGAAAATTATAAATATAATTGGTCTGACTATATAAGTGATAAGTTTGAACTTGATTTGAACAATTGGAGATCTTCACCATACACTTATCTCAAAGCAAAATATTACGCGGAATGTAGCATTTTTATTACTTATATTTTTTTACATCTGGGAATTAACGCTAATACCACTACTTTTTTATATATAGCTTTCGGTCTTCTAGGTTCAATTTGTATTGCTACTGATTATTTACCTTTAATTTTTTTAGGCGCTTTTTTTATATTTAATAAAGGAGTATTTGATTGGGCTGATGGCCAAGTTGCGAGGTTTAAAAATCAGCAAACTTTAGTTGGACATTTATTGGATGCTTATGGCGCTCGAGTTAACTCTATTTTTTTTTATTGTGGATTGGGCTTGTATTCATATAATCAAAATTCCGATGTTGTTTTTTTGTATTTTGTTATTTTATATTGTTTATTTAATTCAATACTAATTAGTGTATATTCTTCAGATTTATTGTTAAGAGAAATTACAAATAATGAAATAAATGTAATTAAAACAAAAACAAAATCTAAAGCTCAGGAAGCGTTAAGCAATCTTTCCAAAACAAATTTTGGTAATTTAATCAATCGTTTTAAATTTTTATATTACATTTTTGACGATAGGGCTAGAAACGTAGACCTTATTTTGCTAATTATATTTATAGAGCAATTATATCTTGATATTTTTATTACTCCATATATCTTCATACTAGTTTCAGTTAAAAGTTTTTTAATTTATATTGTGGACTTTTATATTTTTTTCACAGGCAATTGGGTTAAAAAATTTAAGAAAATGTAAGGATAGTTTATTGTCTTCAGAAACGAAAATTTCAAATTACTTTTCAAAAATTTTTGAAAAGAAAGAAGATGTTTTTTGTGATAAAAATGATCAAAATGGATATTGGTCTAATTTAAATGTAGATGAAAATAAAGATTTGCTATTAAATGCAAAGAAGAGTGGCACTAAAAAAGCTATACAACGTCTTCACCCTAAATTATACGATGTTATATTTAGTCCCAAAAGAGAAGGTGGCCTTGAATTATTGGAATTAAGTGGTAATGAGTTGTGTATTGATTATGGCTGTATGTGGGGTGCCCTAAGTGTTCCTTTAGCTAAACGTTGTAAAACTGTAATTTCAGTAGACCAAACATTTGAATCTCTAAAATTTTTAAAATATAGGCTGAAAGATGAAAATTTAACTAATGTCTTTACTGTTAATCATAATCTAAGAACATTTCCTATTTTACCAAAAGATATAAAGGCTGATATTGCCTTAGTAAATGGTGTTTTAGAATGGGTGCCAGAAATTGGAAAAGTTGAATTAAAAAAGATTTACGGAAAAAAAGAAATTCGTAAATATGAACAAGGTTATAATCCTAAAAAAATACAAACAGATTTTTTAGTTAAAGTAAGAGAAAATCTTAAATCGAATGGCAAACTATATTTAGCTATAGAGAATAGATACGACTACAAAATGTTTTTTGGAGTTAAAGATCCTCATTCTAATTTACATTTAACCACAATTTTACCTAAAAAAATTGCAAATATATATTCTAACTTAATTTTAGGAAGACCATATGTTAACTGGATTTATTCAAAAGATGAGTTAAAAAAACTTGTTAAAGATGCTGGATATTCTGATGTCAATATATACATAGCATTTCCTGATTATAGATTTCCAGAATATATTCAAAACTACAAGAAAAAATTGAGAAAATTTACTTATAAGTCAAAAATTACTGATCCTGAAAATAACGTTAGAGTTAAAAGGATAATAGCAAGGATAATTGAAACTATATTATTTTTCCTAATTGGAGCAAAATTCTTAGCTCCTTCTTTTATAGTAATAGCAAAAAAATGATTCTTACATTGACAAGAAATTGCACACATGGGAGTGAAAAATATTTTTATGAAGTTAATAATTATAAGTTTAACTATTTAAAATGTGCTGCAAGTTCATATTTTGTAAATGAACTTATAAATGAGTATAAAGGCTGGAAGTGGTATAGCTCTAAAGTTTCAATGAATCATAATGATCTGTCATATCTTCAAATAATTAATCCGTCTTATGCAAAACTTTGGATAAAAAAATTCCATGGAAAAAAAATTTCAATTTTTAAGGGAATTAAATATAACTTATCTAATTTTAAACTTATCTGTGATCATTATATGAGTGTTTGGGGACCTCCTAAAAAAAATATATATCCATTCCATGGAGACTTATCTCTGGATAATATAATTTTTACAAATGAAGGTGTTCGAGTAATTGATTGGGAACATTTTAAACACATTGGTTGTCCATGGGGATTTGATTTGTTTTATCTTTTATTTGAAACAGAATGGTTTAAAAATAAAAGAACTTTGATCAGAAAAAATCTAGATTTATTTGGCATTATTTCAATATTTAAATATTTAATAAATACTTATAATATACCTAAACTTTATTTTGTTTCACCTTTAAAAAAAGTGGTTGAATTTATAAAAAATAATTTAAATTTATGGGGAAAACAATTAGAATTATACCCTATGAAATTACCCGTTCTTAGTTTTAGCCAAGATACAATTCAAAATATTGATGAAAAAATAAATTTTAGCATCCAAGCGAGTTGGAAAAATTGAGAAAATTTTATCAAAACCAATGGCATGGAATATCATTTGAATCTATATCAAAATTATCTCTGAATGAACTACCAAATACAAAGTTTTATGAAGAATTTTATGCTAATTTCTCAAAAAAATTTAAGTCTATATCTGAGATGGATCCTAAATGGTTTGCCTTGAAGATAAATTCAGCTAATTGGTTGATAAAACAGTTAAATATATGTAATTCAAGTCTTACTTTATCTATTGGTGTAGGTTTAGGCATAATTGAAAACCATATCAAAAAAAATATTAAAGTTGATTTACACTTACAAGAAGTCTCGGACTCTGTTCGTAAATATCTAAATAATAATTTCGAAAATAAAAATATTCATATTGGAAAATATCCTGATTGTATCGACAAAAAATTAAAATTTGATACTATTATTCTGTGTGGAGTAGAGTATGTATTTGATGACAAACAGTTAGAATGTTTATTTATAAATGTTCATAAACAATTAAAAGAAAATGGAAATATACTGTTCATATCATGGTCTTTCTATCAAAATTCTTTATTAAGTAGTTTGAAATATATGTTTAAAGAATTGTTTGTGCATTTCTCACTTTATAAAGGTAACAGCCAACTCTGGGGTTATTTAAGAACACCAGAAAATATTATTAGTATTGCTGAAAAAACAGGCTTTGACTCCTCTGATTTTCTTATTGATAGTTCTGTTGGAGAATGGAAGACTCTATTTTTAAGATTTAAAAAACTAAGGAAATCATAAAAGTGTTTGAAAATAAGTTTAAAAACACAAAAGTTATAATCACTGGACATACAGGTTTTAAAGGATCTTGGTTAAGCTTATGGCTAACTTTCTTAGGTGCTAAAGTTTATGGAATATCACATGAATTACCCTCGAAACCTTGCCATTTTTCCTCTGTTAATTCCAATAAATCAATAAAGGATTGTAGATTTAACATATCCAACAAAGAAAAATTAGATGAATTTTTTAAAAAAATTAAACCTGATTTTGTATTTCATCTTGCAGCACAATCTTTAGTTAGACGGTCGTACTCTTCTCCTATTGAAACTTGGCAAACTAATACGATAGGAACAATTAATGTTTTAGACACTCTAAAAAATCTAAAAAAAAAGTGTGTTGCTATTTTTATAACTAGTGATAAATGCTATAACAATGTTGAATGGGAGTGGGGATATCGAGAAACGGACCAACTAGGAGGACCAGATCCGTACAGTGCTTCGAAAGGCGCTGCTGAATTCGCAATTCGTTCATATGTTCAATCTTTTTTTAAGAAAAATGATATGATTCGAATTGGAATTGGGCGTGCTGGAAACGTTATTGGCGGTGGTGATTGGGCTGATGATAGGATTGTTCCTGATTGTATAAGAGCCACTATATTGAACAAAAATGTCTTCATTAGAAATCCTAAATCCACTCGTCCATGGCAACACGTATTAGAACCTCTCGGTGGATACTTAACCTTGGCCTATCATTTAAGTAAAGATTCAAAACTTCACGGAGAGGCATTTAATTTTGGACCACAAGCTACTCAAGATAGTTCGGTAGCTGATCTGGTATCCGAGATGAGTAAACATTGGGATAAAATTAAATGGGAAAATATTGATATATCTGATCAAAATATAAATGAATCTTACCTTCTAAAACTTAATTGTGATAAAGCTTTACATCATTTAAATTGGGAAGCCAAATGGGAATTCCATACAACCGTTAGAGAAACAACAGTTTGGTATAAAAAATTTTATGAAGGAGCTAGCGAAAATATGTATGAGTTTTCAATAAATCAAATTAAAAAATATATGAGATCAATTGAAGGAAATATTTAAAATTGAGAAATGTCAGTGTTAATAGTGTTTTGATAACCCCTTTGAAAAAAATTGAAGTTATCGGTGGTGACATTATGCACGGGTTAAAAAAGACTGATAACGGTTTTAAAGACTTTGGCGAAATATATTTTTCTATAATTAAAAGAGATTCAATTAAAGCTTGGAAACGGCATTTACAAATGACCTTAAATCTTGTTGTACCTGTAGGTTATGTTCAATTTGCTTTCATAGATAATAATGGAAATATCCGAGAAGAATTAGTTGGCCAAGATAGATATGTTAGACTTACTATACCGCCCCTAATTTGGTTTGGTTTTAAAGGATTATATAAATATGACAGCATTGTAATGAATGTTGCTGATATGGTTCATAACGACTCTGAGGTAGAAAGAAGAGAACTAAAAAGCTTCAATTTTTTGTGGAGAAAATTAAGGTGAAAGTTGTAATTTTATCTGGTGGATTTGGAACAAGATTATCAGACTATACTAATACCATTCCAAAACCAATGGTTCAAATAGGTGGAAAGCCAATTATATGGCACATTATGAAGAGATATTCTTATTTTAAGCATAAGGACTTTTATCTTACATTAGGATACAAGGGTGAGGTGATTAAAGATTATTTTATAAATTATAAGACATTGAACTCTAATTTTACAATTGATCTCTCTAACGGAAACATGGTGTCACATGAAGGTGAAAATATTGATTGGAAAGTAACATTAATAGATACTGGTTTAAATACTATGACTGGTGGTAGGGTGAAACGAATTCAAAAATTTATTGGTAACGAACCATTTATGCTAACATATGGTGATGGTCTAGCTAATATAAACTTAAATTCCTTATTAGAATTTCACAAAAAACATGGAAAAATGGTTACAGTAACTGCTGTGCGACCACATGCTAGATTTGGAGAGCTTCTAATTGAAAATAATAGTGTAAAAAGTTTTATGGAAAAACCACAATTGAATCAAGGATGGATAAATGGAGGGTTTTTTATTATTCAACCTGAATTTCTTGAACTTATTACTAACGATAAGTCTATATTAGAAAGAGAACCCCTTGAAACAGCTGCCAAGTTAGGAGAATTAATGGCTTTTCAACATAACGGATTTTGGCAGTGCATGGATACAAAAAGAGATAAGGACTTTTTAGAAGATTGTTGGAAAAATAAAAATGCAAAATGGGCATATTATGACTAATAATATGATAAAATTATCAAAATCATCTATTGGGGAGGAAGAGAAAAAAGCAGTAGAAAATGTACTAAATAAAGAATATTTAGGTATGGGTTCTGAAGTGGAGAAATTTGAAAATAATTTATCTGAATTTTTTCAGCGTCCTTGTGTATGTGTATCAAGTGGAACAGCTGCCTTACAGTTAGCTATGGAAGCAAGTGGAATTGCAAATGGTGATGAAGTGCTGGTTCAATCTATAACATATGTAGCGAGTTTTCAGGCAATTTCAGCAACGGGAGCAAAACCTGTTGCATGTGATATTAATCCAAAAAGTATTACAATTGATTTGTCTGATGCTGGCAAAAGAATTACTCATAAAACTAAAGCAATTATGCCTGTACATTATAGTGGGGGGGTTGGAGACTTAGATGAAGTATATGATTTTGCAAAAAAGTATAATTTACGTGTTATTGAAGATGCAGCTCATGCTTTTGGAACACTTTATAAAGGAAAAAGAATAGGTAGCTTTGGTGATTTAGTTTGTTTCAGCTTTGACGGAATTAAAAACATTACTTCAGGGGAAGGAGGATGCGTTGTTACTGAAAACACTGAATTTTTACAGAAATTAAAAGATACTAGATTACTTGGTGTTGAAAAGGATACAGATAATCGTTTTTTAAGCAAAAGAAGTTGGCAATTTGATGTCAAATACCAAGGTTGGCGTTATCATATGAGCAACATCATGGCGGCAATAGGGGTTGAACAACTCAAAAAATTTCCTAATTTTGCTAAGAAAAGAAAACAATTAGCAAATATATATAATAACGAGTTAAAAAGTTTTAATAGTCTTACAATTTTAGAAAATGATTATGATTATGTTGTTCCACATATTTATCCTGTAATATTGTCACAAAATATTGATCGAAAGTTATTACAAATTTATCTAAGAGAAAATGGTGTTGAAACTGGTATTCACTATCAACCTAATCATAAGCTAACATATTATAAAAAAAATATTAGAAAATTAGAAGTAACAGAAAAAATTTACAGTAAACTTCTCACACTTCCACTTCACACAGAACTAGCTGAAAAAGATATTATAAAAATCACAAATCTCATAAAAAAATTTCCTGAATGATTTCTACAATTAATAATACAACTTATAAAACTATTAAAAAAAATAGAATATTGATTAGCATTATTATGAATTGTTATAATGGCGAAAAATATCTAAATGAAACTATAAATAGTGTTTTGTTACAAACTTACCAGGATTGGGAACTTATTTTTTGGGATAATCAATCAACTGATACAAGTGCTAAAATAGTTAAATCGTATAATGATAAGAGAATAAAATACTTTTATGCTAAAAAACATACAAATTTAGGGGAAGCTCGAAATTTAGCCTTTAAAAAAAGTAAGGGTAAATGGGTAGGTTTTTTAGATGTAGATGATATTTGGTATCCTCAAAAACTTGAGTTTCAAATAAATAAAATTTATAAATTGAATGTTGAAATTGGCTTCATATATGGTCGCTGTAAATTTTTTAATCAATCAGAAGACGGAGTTGATAAGATTAAAAAAAGTAGGATTAGACCAACAGGGAAACTACCTGAGGAGAATTTACATAACCAATTATATTTGGGTAATCTCATACCTTTTACTTCTGTTTTATTTTCAATTAATGCTCTAAAGAATATAAGTGATATAAAACCGTATAAATTTGCTCCAGACTATTTTTTAGTTTTAGCAATTTCACATAATTTTAGAATAATTGCAATAACAGAAACAATATGTGCATATCGCATTCACAATCAAGCAATGTCAAAAAAGTTTAAGGAAATTGGTTATAAAGAGTGTGTCGATATAATAAACTCAGTATCAACAAAAAAAGATAAAAAAGTTTTAAATTGTTACTATAAAGTTAGACTAATGATTTTTTATCTAATGAATTTAAAACTTGTAGAAGTAAAGAATATATTTCTAGAAATTGGCGTTTTAAATTTTCTTAGAGGATTTTTAGGATTAATGATATTTACAATTCGATATAATAACAAACTTGGATATTTGAAATAAACAAAGACAACACAACTAAAAATTTGATTAATTATTTTGAATAAGTACTTTTGTACATATTATGTATTTAAAAATTGATAAAATTTTAATTTTTGCTTTGTTCTTACTAGCAATAATTGCTGTAAGACCAATGGAGGTCCTTGTAATTAGGGATCTATTCGGTCTATCAACAACAAAATTATATTTACTATTTATAATTTTGATTTTTTTTCATAGTTTTTATAGGAAAGATATATTATTTTTAATCTTTAAGTTACTTGCTATTTTGTCTTTTTTTTGTTTAACCAAAATTTTTAGGATAAAATATTTTATTGAAACAAGTTTTCATGAATTAGAAATAGCCTTCCTATTTTTTTTTATAATTATAATTTATTTAAGAGAAATTAAAGACACAATTTTAATTGAAAAGCTACTTAAATATTTTGTATTATTAACTACTCTTCTAGTTTTATTTGCATTATTTCAATCATCCAATGAAAATATTACATTTAACGTACGCATCAATTCATTTAATCATCCTTTTACCCCACATGGTTTAAATAAAAATAGTTTTTCTTTAATATTACTTTCAGCATCTGTTTGTTGTGTAATATTATTTAAAACCTCTAAAGATAAGTTCTTATATTTTTTTTTATTTTTAGGATTTACCATTCTAATTTTATATCTCGAATCAAGATCTCACTTACCTCTAATAACAGCGACGTGGATTTGGTTTTTATGGAAGAAAAATAAACTTAATAACCTTTTCATTATATTTTCTATTATTTTATGCCTCTACTTATTAATTAATTTAATTCCAGAGTATTATTTCATACAAAGGCCCTCAGACACAACACGTCTAACAATGATGGAATTTTCCCTAAGTAAATTTTTAGAAAACCCCTTTTTTGGTTATGGAAGTAAATTATTTTATGAACAGATTAGAATTTTTAAAACTACCGATCATAATTTATTTACTTTGTATACTGCTTATTTTGGTGTTTGGGGTCTAGTTATGTTAATTTACTTACATTATTATATACTTAAGTCATATCTCCAAATAGGTATCTTGATGGGTATATCAATGTCAATTTCTCTTTTAATTGCAATCTACTTTACGCCATTTATTTATCATTTTAGTTTTGTTATTCCCTTAATAGGCACAGAATTAATTAAAAAAAGTCAGAATAAAATTTTACATTCCTAGATAAAAAGAAAAATTTAATATATACATATTTAAGGTTTGTTAAGTTATGAATAAAAAAAAAATACTTATAGTGTGTACAAACGCTGATTTAGCTGGGGCGCCTAGCCATGTAAGAGATCTTTCATTAAGATTAAAAAATTTAGAATGGTCAATACAAGTTGTATTTGGAGAAAATGGACCAACTAAATCTATTCTTGATGAAAACAAAATTCCTACTCACTTGATTTCAAGTTTAAGATCGAACATTAACGTTTTTGATGACATAAAGTCTTATAAAAAATTAAAAATAATTGTCGAATCTGTAAAACCTGATTTGATCCATGTACATAGCAGTAAAGCTAGCTTCATTGGTCGTTTAGTTGGATTTTCATTAAAAATACCTGTTATTTATACTGTACATGGATGGGGGTTTGGTAAAGGTAGAAAGCCTTTAATTTCCATTTTTGTTTATATAATAGAATTGTTGTTATCACAAATTACAGAACATTATATTAATGTGTGTAAGTCAGACTTAATGCTAGGTAAGAAGTCTTTACCAATAAATTCACTACGTGTCTCTCTCATATATAACAGCACTAATTTTTCAATATTACCTAAAATAAGGCATAATTCCAAAATAAATTTGATTATGGTTGCTAGGAATGATTATCCAAAAGATTACATTACTTTGTTCAAAAGTCTTTCCACTGTAAAGGTAGATAATGTATTAATCGTTGGAAGTGGAACTGATCACAAAGAGTTTAAAAAATTAGCTGCTAAGTATTCTAAAGAAAATTATAGAAAAATAAAGTTTATGGGTGAACGATCTAATATTGAAGAATTACTTGAAAAGTCTACTATTTTTGTTTTATCTACTAAAGTTGAAGGTTTACCAATTTCCATTATTGAGGCTATGACTAAAGGTTTACCTATAATTGCATCTTCTGTAGGGGGTATCCCAGAGCTTGTTTCACACGAAATTAATGGGTTATTGTTTCAACAAGGAAATTACAATGATTTATCTAAAAAGATAAATCTTTTATCCAATTGCAAAAAAAGTAGGTTTAAATACGGTCTTGCATCACTTGAGCTGGCGAAAAAAAGGTTTGATAAAGATAAATCATTTGAGCAAACTGTAAAAATATATAAGAAGTCATTAATGGATAAAACAAATGAGACAGTATGATATAATTGGTGGAAGTGGTTTTGTAGGTTTAAGGCTATGCAATAGATTAATTTCAAACAAAATAAAATTTAGTATCCTTGATAAAATACCAAATAATAAATATTTCAAAAAAACTAAAATTACAGATGTACGCTCTATAGATAATCTTAGAGCTCACATCACCTCAGGTAGTGTACTAATAAATCTTGCAGCTGAACATAAAGATGATATTTATCCACCTAGCTTATATGAACAAGTAAATGTTGATGGAGCAAACAATATCTGTAAAGTGGCTAAAGAGAAAAATATAAGTAAAATAATATTTACAAGCTCTGTTGCAGTATATGGATTTTCTCCAATAGGCACTGACGAAAATAGTCAAACACAGCCATTTAATGACTATGGTAAAACTAAACTTTTAGCTGAAGAAATATTTAAAAGCTGGCAGAAAGAAGAACCTTATAAACGTACATTAGTAATAATTAGACCAACCGTAGTATTTGGCGAAAATAACCGTGGAAACGTATATAATTTAATGCGACAAATAGCATTGAATAAATTTTTAATTGTTGGAAACGGTATGAACAGAAAATCTATCGCATATGTTGAGAATCTGGCTGCGTTTATAGAATACAGTACTTCATTTGATATAGGCATTCACTTATATAATTATATTGATAAACCTGATTACAAAATGATTGATTTAGTTAAAAAAATAAAAGTAAACCTAGGAAAAACAGATAGAGTAACTGTAAAAATTCCTTTTACGATTGCCTATTTACTAGGTAAGTGTTTTGACATTATATCTATCTTGAGTGGTAAAAAATTTAGCATAAGCGCAATTAGAGTAAAAAAATTCTGTTCTAACTCAGTTTTTAATTCAGCAATATTTAAAACAGATTTTATTCCACCAGTTAGTTTAGATAGAGCACTTTCAAGAACTATTAAACATGAATTTATTGAAAAAAATTAAATGAAAATTCTTATCACTGGGGGGTTAGGTTTTATTGGCTCTCATACTGCAACAAATCTGCTACAAATTGGATATGAGGTAATAATATTAGACAACATGAGTAATAGTTGTGAGGAACCTCTAAAAAGAATTAAACAAATAACGGGCATAAAACCCATTTTTATTAAAGGCAATATTTTAGACAGGAAACTTGTTAACAATATATTTGTCAAATACTCAATTTCAGTTGTGCTTCATTTTGCTGGTTTAAAGTCTGTTAATGAAAGTATTAAAAAACCTTTAGAATATTATGAGAATAATGTTCAAGGGACTCAAACACTCGTTCAGACAATGGAAAAAGCAGGTGTTTTCAATTTTGTATTTAGTTCGTCAGCTACAGTTTATGGAGAATTTGAAGAGATGCCCGTGTCAGAATTAAGTAAAATAGTTAGTCCCCAAAATCCATATGGAAAGTCAAAACTTATGGTAGAAGAAATGTTAAAAGATTTATCAATAGCTAGCTCAAAGTGGCGAATTGGTATCTTAAGATACTTCAATCCCATTGGGGCTCACGATTCTAAATTAATAGGTGATGCTCCTTTAAACAGACCCCAAAATCTTTTACCTTATATAACACAGGTGGCTGTTGGAAATTTAGAAAAATTAAAAATTTATGGAAATGATTACAAAACTTGTGACGGAACTGGGGTCAGAGATTATATTCATATAATGGATTTATCTTATGGACATATAAAAGTTATTAAATTTTTAGAAAACAATACAGGAATAAATATATGGAATTTAGGAACTGGCAAAGGATATAGTGTTTTGCAAATTTTAAATACCTTTGAAATAGTAACTGGTATAAAAATACCATATGAAATCGTTGACAAGAGAAAGGGAGATGTTGGTACTTGCTATGCAGATCCTACAAAGGCAAAAAAAGAACTTGGCTGGAAAGCATCCAGAGAATTACCACAGATGTTACTTGACGCATGGAATTGGCAAAAAGAAAATCCAAATGGATATAAAGCAAATCAAATTTAATTTAATTAGCTTAGATAGATAATTTTTAGTATATTATCATAACTATAATAGTTGACTGGCAGAGCATGCTAACCAAAGAAAAAATAAAAAAATTAGTAGTTCATTGTTCTGACACTGAAAATGAAAAAAACTTATCTGCAATTGATATACATAAAATGCACATAAGTTTTGGTTGGGATGGTATAGGGTATCACAAAGTAATTTTAAGATCAGGTATAATTGAAGAAGGTAGACCAGAGTATTGGGTAGGCGCTCATGTGAAAGGTATGAACGACGAAAGCTTAGGTGTATGTCTAATTGGTCGTGATCAATTTACTAATAAACAATTTATTTCACTAGAAAAAGTTTTAAGACAATGGAAGATTAAATATAATCAAGCAAAAATTATGGGACACTGTGATACTGGTGATACAAAAAAAACTTGTCCTAATTTTGATGTCATAAGTTGGTCAAAACAAAAATCTTTATGAATATAATAAAACCATCTGTAGAAATGAGAGCCGAACCTAATTTATCGTCTGGTTTAGAGAGTGAATGTTTGTTTGGAGAATCAGTTGAAATTCTAGAAGATTATCATGATTGGGTTCATTGTAAATTATTAACTGACAATTATTGTGGTTGGATAAAGAAAGAAGCTTTATCTTATATGCACCAAGCTACACACAGAATTATTTCTAAAAGATCCTTTATTTTTAGCAAAAAAGATCTAAAATCTAATTGTATCCAATATCTCCCTTTAGGTTCTAAATTACATCTTAAAAATATTACTCCCGATTGGGCTGAAATGGCTCTGTTTAATAAGATCGTTTACGTCCCTAGTAAACATTTGATAGACATTAATCAAAAAGTAGATGACTGGGTTTCTATTGCTGAACTTTTAATTGGAACACCATATAGATGGGGAGGTAGGGACTCAATGGGTATAGATTGTTCCGCTCTATTACAATTAGCTTACGAAACTTACGGTCAAAATATTCCTAGAAACTCACAAGATCAATTAACATTAAATAAAATTTTGATAAATGATATAAATAATTTATCTAGAGGTTCAGTTGTTTTTTGGAAAGGACACGTAGGTTTAATGGTCGATAAAAAAAATTGTATACATGCGAACGCTTTTCACATGACAACTGTCGTAGAGCCACTAGTAAATATTATTGAAAGATCAGAAAAAATTAAAATAATAAAAATGATGGATTTTAATTAACACATTCTCTTTTTAAATATAATCATTATCTATTATAAATGTCTTCAAATCTCTCTATATCATCTTCTTCCAAATATTCACCAGTTTGGGTTTCTATAATTATTAGATCTGTATCTTTCTCATTTTTTAATGAGTGCTTAGTTCCTTTAGGTATAAAAATAGACTCATTAGCTTTTAATATATAATTATTTTTTTCTTTTATTACATTTGCGGTACCAGAAATAACCACCCAATGTTCAGCTCTAAATTTATGTCTCTGTAGACTAAGTTGGCCACCAGGTTTAACAATAATTTTTTTTACTTTATAACCAGACGATTTTCCAATTAATTCGAATGATCCCCATGGTCTATTTTCGTTTGGTGATATATCTAAGTTATTAAAGTTATTTTTTTTTATTTTTTGTATTAGTGGCCTTGTTTCAATATTGTCCTTTATAGACGATACTAATAATGAGTCTTGAGTATCAATGATTATTAAATCTTTTATACCATTGGTTGCAATTAATTTATTATCTAAACTATATATAATCGAATCTCGAGTATCATTTGTAACAATATTGCCTTTAGTAACATTGCCATCTCTGTTTTTCTTTGAAATCTCCATAACAGATCCCCATGTACCAACATCATTCCAAATTGTATCAAGTGGAAACATTATAGATAGTTTGGTGTACTCCATTATTGCGTAATCTATAGATTTATTAGGACAATTCTTAAAGTATTTTTTATGGAATGTCGTAAAATCTGGACCTATACACACAGTAGACGCAGTTTTCTTGCAAATGTTGTAAATTGAAGGATTGTATTTTTTTAATTCATGTAAAAAAGTATTTGCTTTAAATAAAAAAATTCCAGTGTTCCAAAAGGTGTTCTCTTTTTTTAGGTATTTAACTGCTGTTTGAAAATCTGGTTTTTCTTTAAAACTAATAACCTCATATTCTATTTCATTCTTTTTCTTTGTTTCAATATATCCATAATTAGTATTGGGACTGGAAGGTTTTACTCCAAATATGATAATTTTATTATGCTCTAGAGTCTCATTAGCTATTTTTATCTGTCTACAAAAATTTTTTTCATCTTTAATAAAGTGATCGGTAGAAACAACTAATAAATTTAAATTGGTTTTAGTGAAATGTGACACTAAAGCAATTGCTGGTGCAGTACTTTTAGCAAGCGGTTCTATTAATATATCACAATCAACACCAATTTGTTGTAATTGTTCTTTCACAATAAATTTGTGATCATCATTACAAACAACGATTGGTTTGTTAAAATATTTTTTTTTTAGACGTAATGCAGTCTCTTGAAGCATTGTTTTTTTATTACATATAGCATGAAATTGCTTAGGCATTTTTTTTCTGGACAAAGGCCAGAGTCTAGTACCAAGTCCTCCAGCTAAAATCAATGGTGTAATAGGTGCCATTTTTTTAATAATAAAACTTCAATATTTTGAACTTACCTCTTAATATCAATATTAACATTTTCTAATTATTGCAATTCTTTTTTAATAACAACCTTATAAGCTGAGTAATAAATTAATTCGTAAATAGTTATAAAAGCAATAATTCCAATAATTATAAATTTTTCATTAACGTAATAATTCATTAAAAAAATGAAATATATAGTTTGAAAAATTATAATCTCAACAGAGCTAAGAATATTGACTTTTAATGGTTTTAATAAATACCTTATAGAATTGTATCTAAAAATGATACTGTGAAGATGTTCATTATCAGGTCGTAATATATTTTTTCTACTAATGAGACGCCTAACAAATGTCCTAAGTAATTCATAAGATGGATATATAAGAATTGACGCTGCTAGAAATGGAGACAATGTTGAGTATCTTTCAACTAAAATTATAACCAAGGTAGAGACAAGTAATCCAATAATATACGCACCCGAGTCACCTATAAATAAAAAACCTAATGGAAAATTAAATAACAAAATACCCAATAATGAGGAGATTAATAGAAATGACATACAAAAAATTTCCAAATCATTTACATCATAAGCTATTACACCAATTGTTGTTAAACATAAGATAGCAGATAGCAAACTCAATCCATTTAATCCGTCAATAATATTAAAAGCATTTACGATGAAAACTATACATATCATAGTAAAAATAAAAGAAATAAATTTATTTCCTAAAATTAAATCAATTGAGTTAATCCCTACACTAGTTACTGATATTTTATATATTAGAATACACAGTAATGCACTTATGGATGCACCAAGTAATCTTATCTTTGGGCTAATAGATTGGGTAAAATCTTCAAAAATACCAAATAAAAAAACAGGGGTAGAAATGACAAAATACCATAAAAATAAATTGTTATCATTAGATGTGCTTTTTAATGCCAAAAAAATAAAAGTCAGGAATAAAGATAAACCACCTAACCTTAATATATTACCCTCATGCACCACTTGAGGGCCAAAGGGAACATTTATGTACTTTTGCAATTTCTTATTTAAAAATTTAAAAATGAGAAAACTAATTATTACGGAAATTAAAAAAGATAAGATAAAATCAGATGTAGGTAGTGTCATAATTTAATACTATATAATAATTCATAGAAATATTATATAGCGTTAGTATTTTATTAGCTCAAGCTTAAAGATAAAATTTGTTTGTACATTATTATGAAATGAATTTAAGTTATATCATAATTAAAATTTATTTATGTTCACTTAATAATCAAAATTGCAAAATTTTATTAATATTCTAGGGTATTAAAATGAAAACTGCACTTGTAACGGGATCCGCTGGGTTTATAGGTTTTTTTGTATCACAAAAACTTTTAAAAATGGGATGGCGTGTTGTTGGAATAGATAGTTTTTCTTTATATTATGACGTTAAGCTTAAGTATCAACGTAATTCTATGCTTAAAAAATTTACAAATTATTGTTTTATCAAATCAAAAATAGAAAAAAAAGGTTTGATGATAAGTGTTCTTGAAAAAGAAAAGCCTGATATCATTATACATCTTGCAGCACAGGCAGGAGTGCGATACTCAATTGACAATCCAAAATCATATTTAACTAGTAATATTTTAGGTTCTTTTGAAGTGCTTGAAGCAGCACGGCATTATCCACCAAAGCACATACTTATAGCATCCACATCATCCATTTATGGCGCAAACGATAAAATGCCGTTTAATGAGACAGATCGTGTAAACCATCAAATGTCTTTTTATGCAGCCACAAAAATGTCTACTGAAAATATGGCTCATTCTTATTCACATCTTTTTAAATTACCAATAACAATTTTTCGTTTTTTTACAGTATATGGACCTTATGGAAGACCTGATATGGCTATTTTTAAGTTTACAAGAGCCATTCTGAAAAACGAGCCAATAAATGTTTACAATTATGGCCAAATGGAGCGCGATTTCACTTATATTAATGATCTTGTTCAAGCAGTATATTTACTTATTAATAAAATGCCTTCAGAATTGGAAAGTATTGATTCATTTGAAAATGATAGTATTTCTCCTGTAGCTCCTTATAGGGTCGTAAATATAGGAAACTCAAAGCCAATCAAATTAATAAATTTTATTAGAGAAATAGAAACTGCAACAGGAAAAAAAATTATTTATAATATGATGCCAATACAAGCTGGAGATGTGACATTAACTTGGTCAGATACAAAAATACTAAAAAAACTTACTGGTTATACGCCCAATACACCAATTAATGTAGGTGTAAAAATATTTGTAGATTGGTATAAAAATTACTATATGTAAAAAATGATAAAAGTCAAAAACGTCTAAGTTTATAATTTTGTTAATAGTTGATTTATTTTCTTTCCACAAAGTTTCTATCTATTAACAATTTTCGTTTTCTTAGTTTATTGTTTGTAGCAACCATGCTAGTCATATATCCATTTTTAACTTTACCCATTTTCATCATCACCATTGAGGAGAGTATATTTAAACAAATTTTTTGAGCTGTTCCTGCTTTCAATCTTGTTGATCCAGCAATAACTTCTTCTTCTGTGTCAAGTATTATAGAAACATTGCCAAAATTTAATAAATCACCTTTTGGGTTATTACTAATTGATATAGTTAAAGCATTTTTTTCCTTTGCCTCCTTCATCACCTCACACGTAAAAGGTGTATTTCCGCTTGCAGCAAGGCCAATTACAACATCTTGGTAACTAATAGCCTTTTCTAAAACAACTTTTTTAGCCATTAAGATGTTATCCTCTGAATTTTCTATAGCACTTAAAATGGCATCTGTTCCTCCAGCGATAATAAAATCCATTCGTTCTTTTGGCCAATTAAAGGTTGGATATAATTCAACTCCGTCTTGTATGCCTAATCTACCAGAAGTACCTGCTCCGACATAAATTAGCCTGCCATTCTTATATAAAGTTAGATGTTTATAAATTTTGTTTATTGCACGTGAAATTGATTTTGTTGCTTTTTTTACCGCTGTGGAAGCTTCTCTTTGTTCATGTATAAATAATTTAATACCATCCATCACATTTAAATGATCAATAGGCTTACTTTTTTTGTATAAAAGCTCAGTTTTTGGTGTATTATTCATTATTATTATTTAAATGTTTTTTTTTAAATTAAAAAGGTAATTCTTAATTTTTGCGATATCTTTATAAGAATATTATTGGTTTAATGTCAGGAACCAGTATGGACGGAATAGATGTAAGTCTAGTTAGAACTAATGGAGTTTGCCTAAAAAGATTGAATAAAAACTATTTCTTTAATTATCAAGATGAAACAAAGGAAATCTTATTAAACATCTTCAATGAAAGTTTAGAAATTAATCAAGAAACAAAAAAGTTTTTAGACGAAGTGATAACCAATGAATATTATACTGCTTTAAATAATTTAGATATACTCGAAGAAGCAGATCTTATAGGTTTTCATGGTCAAACTATTTATCACAACCCTAAGAATAAGGTTTCTATACAATTGGGTAATCCTCAAAAGCTTGCTAAGCTACTGGATAAAAATGTAATTTTTGATTTTAGATCTAATGATATTTTAATGGGAGGGCAGGGAGCGCCATTAGCTCCCATATATCACAAATATATAATTGAAAGTAGTAATTTAGAAAAGCCTACTTGCATATTAAATATTGGAGGCGTTGCTAATATAACATATTGGGATGGTGATAAATTAGTTGGTTTCGATACTGGGCCAGGAAACGCATTAATGGACAGTTATATATCACAAATATCTAATAAGAGTTTTGACAAAAATGGTATTTTAGCATCAAAAGGAACACCTGACCAAAAAATAATAGAAAGTTTTTTACGTCAAGACTTTTTTAAAAAAACTCCTCCAAAATCTCTCGACAAACATTCATTTAAAGAATTCTATAATGAGTTACTTAAAAAAAAATATTCAGACTCCGATATGATGGCTACTTTGTTAGAGTTAACTGTTGAGTCTATTGTATCTAGTTTACCTTTT
The DNA here is from genome assembly GCA_003282145.1 of SAR116 cluster bacterium AG-337-N21. Taxonomy (GTDB): domain Bacteria; phylum Pseudomonadota; class Alphaproteobacteria; order Puniceispirillales; family Marisalimonadaceae; genus Marisalimonas. Next base: position 70,504 of record QBZZ01000003.1, on the reverse strand, counting down.
TTACCTAAAACTGTTAATAATATTGTAATTGCTGGCGGTGGATATAGAAACAACCACTTAATAAAACGATTAAAAGATAAATTAAAAATAGAATTTTTGAATGAAGAACAATTAGGTATTAATTTTGATTATATTGAAGCTGAGTTAATAGCTTACTTAGCCGCAAGATCTATTTACAAACTTCCAATCACTTTTCCTTCTACAACTGGTGTTTCAGAACCTTTATCAGGAGGTACCTTTTATAGTTATTTATAAAAATCCGTTCTGATTATCAATATGAAAAGGTCTTAATTTGGGAGATGGAGGTAAAATCTCTCTAATGTCTGAAAAAGGAAAGCATGGAGTAAAACTGTATGCTTCTGCGAATATTCCTTTTGGGGCATTACATTGAGCTGCTCTATAAGTATTCATTAATTTAAATAATTCAACAAACCTCTGAGGCTTTTGGGTATTATGCTTGAGGACCGCTTCTTTTTTCATTTCAAAATGATTTGTTATATCAATGTAATAATTAGGCTGAAAATTCACTCCCATCAAGGTATCACAGTATAAAATAGGTATGTAATGACTAACAGAGTTGCTTGTTAAAACTGATAATGCACGATGATCCGCGTGATAATCCTGTTGCGAATGAGTAATAATTAAGTCTGGCATGATAGTAAATATATTTTCTTTAATAATTTTTTTATGAACAGGATCATCACCTAACTCACTATCTGGGATATTTAAAAAAATAGGTATAGACAAATTTTTTAACCCTGCGATGGCTTCTTCCTCTCTTTTCTTAATTAACAAATCATCTGCAAAAGAGCCTCCTTTCGCCCCATCTGTAGCAATCATTGTGAAAACTTGGTTACCCTTTTTTTTTAAAATAGACACTAAACCATACATAAAAATTTCAATATCGTCAGGATGAGCACCAATGGCTAAAATTTTCATTATATTTTTCTCCTAATTTAGATATTATGATATTGCAAAATAGCTAAAGATATCAAATGAAAAAAAATAATGATAAAAATGACATAAGAGGCTACATAGAAGGGTATTATGGCAAGCTATTAAGTTGGGATAATAGAAAGCTCATAGTTAATTCGCTTAAAAAAAACAACATGAATACCTATTTTTATGCTCCTAAAGAAGATAAAAAACATAGATTAAATTGGAGAGAAAAATATAATTCAAATTGGCGAAAACGTTTTCGAGAATTTACAAACTTTAGTAACACTAACAAAATAAATGTAATAGCAGGAATAGCACCAGGACTAGATTTTGATTTTAAAAATTTTAATGATAAAACGCCCAAAAATGAAAATCTAGATTTTGTTTTACTCTATAATAAAGCTAAACAATTACTGAATGACGGGGCAACATCAATAGCCTTATTATTGGATGATATTCCAGAAAATTTTCTAGAAAAATTTGGGAATAAAGTTTCAGAAGGAACTACACACGGTGTTCTAGCAAATATGCTTTCTAAATATTTAGGTAAAAATATTTTCTTCGTGCCTAGAATATATGCAGACGAATTGATTGATGACGCCCCTTATTATTTAAAAGATCTAAGTTTTGTCTTAGATCCGAAAATTAAGGTATTTTACTGTGGTAAAAATATTGTTTCAAAAACTTTAACAAACTATTTAAACATACAAAAAACTTTAAATAATGAAGTAATTTTTTGGGATAATTTTTATGCAAATGATTACTGTCCTAGACGTTTTTTTATTGGCCCTTTCATTGGAAGAAAAAAAATGAGTAATATTATGATTAACCCTACTGGTTTAATTAAAACAGACTTATTGATTTTGGACATAGTTGCTAGTAATTTTAATAATAAACCTCTAACTAAGGAATGGAAAAAAATACTAGAAGCTAATTGTGTTCCAAAAGTCTTTTACAAGATAAAACAATTTTTTTTAAAACCAGATTTTGGTTCTAAATCCTTACGACAAACATTTGATATTAATGTCAGTCATATCGAAGCACTGGATTTTCTTTTATGGAAATGGAAAAGTGAACTATCAAGAGAATGGTACCCTTATTTATTAAGTTTGAAGCACGATTTACAATTGAAACTGAATATTTTAACCTCTCAGCGATTAATTAAGACACAAACCATACCTCTATCTAGATATGTTATAAAAAATTTAAATAAGGGAGAATTGTAATGAAAAAAATTGGTTTTATCGGCTTAGGTAATATGGGAGCCAAAATGGTCACCAACCTTTTAAAGGCTAATTATGAAGTTATAGGTTATGATATTAAAGAAGAATTTATAGATCAGCTTTTAATTAAAGGACTTCAAAAAGCTTCCAATTTAAACAATATCCCAACTGATGTTGATATAATAATTACAATGCTTCCCAATGGAAACATTGTGGAAAAAGTGTATGAAAGTATTATTGATAGTTTTAAACCAGGCACTCTATTTGTCGACTGTTCAACAATCGACGTGGACAAAGCTAAAGACCTTCATAAAAAGTGTGAGGTTAGAAAACTGTTTTCTCTTGACGCTCCAGTCTCTGGAGGAGTTGGGGGGGCAGCAGATGGTTCACTCACATTTATGGTAGGAGGTAAGACCAATGCTTATAATTTAATGTTACCTTTATTTGAAGTGATGGGCAAAAAATCGTTACTATGTGGGTCATCAGGTTCAGGTCAAGCTACAAAGGCTTGTAATAATATGTTACTAGCAACTACTATGATAGGAGTAGGTGAAGCTTTCAATCTAGGAAATAATTTAGGTTTAGACCCAGAAAAGTTATTTGAAATTTTGTCAACTTCAACTGGTTCATGTTGGGCTGTTAATAGTTACTGTCCTATTAAGGGCGTTGGTCCCAAAAGTCCTGCAGATAATGATTTCCAACCTGGGTTTTCTGTGGATTTGATGCTTAAAGATCTCAGTATAGCTCTAAAAGCCATAGAAAATACCAAAACATCAGCACCTTTTGGAACTAAAGCCCAAGAGAACTTCAAGAAAATGGTTAATAACAACAAAGGCTCGTTAGATTTTTCAGCTATAACAATTTTTAATAAATAACGCAGTTTAAATCGATTTGTCCAAAATTAAATATCAAATTAAAAGAGGTGCAATAACTAAACTTACTATGGCCATAACATTAATCAAAATATTCATTGACGGACCCGATGTGTCTTTTAAAGGATCACCAACTGTATCACCTACTACTGCTGCTTTATGAACATCAGACCCTTTCCCACCAAGGTTGCCTTTTTCTACAAATTTCTTTGCATTATCCCAAGCACCTCCTGCGTTAGACATCATCAAGGCCATCATAACGCAACATATAAGTGCACCACCTAACATACCACCTAAGGCTTTTGGACCTAATAAAAAGCCAATAATAACAGGTGATAAAACTGCAAGAGTTCCAGGTCCTATCATTTTTCTTAATGCAGCTCTCGTTGCTATATCAACACACCTTGCTGTATCAGGCTTTGCTTTACCTTCTAATAATCCAGGTATTTCTTTAAATTGCCTTCTAACTTCTTTAATCATGTCAAAAGCTGCGTCACCAACGGCTGTCATTGTCATTGAACTAACTAGAAAAGGAAAAATACCACCTAAAAACATCCCACATAAAACTAATGGGTCATTAATAGCCAATACAAAACTTGCGTCATTACTTGAAATTTTTTCAATATAAGCACTTATTAATGCTAATGCAGCTAATGCTGCAGCGCTTATTGCAAATCCTTTACCAATAGCTGCTGTAGTATTTCCAACTTCGTCTAGAGAATCAGTTATTTCTCTAGTTTGTTTACCCATTTCAGACATCTCAGCAATACCACCTGCATTATCAGCAACTGGACCATAAGCGTCAATGGCCATTGTAATACCAACTGTGCTCAACATACCAACAGCAGCGATACCTACACCATACAAACCTGCATAAATATTGGATATGAAAATAATAACTACTATTGTTAAAACCGGAATAGCAACTGATTGCATACCAGTAGCAAGACCGGAAATCATAACTGTAGCGGAACCAGTTTCACCATCTTTAGCTATTTTTCTAACTGGACTACCTCCAGTATAATATTCAGTTACTAACCCAACAACAATTCCACCTACAGACCCCACTAATACTGCTATCCAAACACCTTGTGAAACACCCATAAAATTAATCAAAAAATATGATGTTATGACAAATATAACTGCAGATCCAATCGTGCCATATCTCAGGGCAGTTTCTGGGCTTTTAGAAGAGAAAATCTTCACAGTAATTATTCCTAATAAGGAACATATCAAACCTAACGAAGCTAAAGCTAAAGGCATGAATTGCAGCATAGATTGACTTCCACCAAGATTTGTTATTGTAATACTTGACATCGAAGCCGCTAGCGCAATACAAGCAATCATTGATCCACAATATGATTCAAAAATATCCGATCCCATACCAGCTACGTCACCAACGTTGTCTCCAACATTATCTGCAATTACTGCAGGATTTCTAGGATCATCTTCTGGGATACCTGCTTCAACTTTCCCGACTAAGTCAGCTCCAACGTCTGCACTTTTTGTAAAAATACCTCCTCCAACTCTTGAAAATAAAGCAACTGAGGATGCCCCCATTGCAAAACCTTCAATTGCATGAATGGTTTCATAGTTTCCTGCAAAATAATAAAATAATATACCAATCCCAAACAACCCCATCGCAGCGACTGTTAGGCCCATAACTGACCCTCCAAAAAAGGCAATATTTAAAGCTTCAGCAGCTCCTTTTTCTTTTGCTGCTACAGCAGTTCTTACATTTGCTTTTGTTGCAGCGTACATACCAATAAATCCTGCAATACCAGAACATAATGCACCAAGTAAGAAAGAGGCAGCAGTTTGCCAACCTAATGAAAAGTAAAGAGCCGCAATACATACAAGACAAAAAATAGCTAATCTTTTATATTCTGCTGACATGAATACCATAGCACCTAGGTGAATCTCATCACCAATTTCTTTAACACGGCCCTCACCTTCATGAGAGGACTTAACTTTTAGATATACTGCGTATGCAGACAATAAGCCAAGAAGACCAAGAAAAACTGTTATAAGAGAATATGGCATTAAAAACCCCAATTATTGAAAAAATATACTTTTAATTTGAATAATTCAATCTGTAAAGTCTTATATTTTTTAATATTACTTTTTAATTTGAATACTTTGTTCACTTTTAATATTTTTAATTAAAAACAATAAATCTCTTTTTTTTAATGCAATACAACCTGCTGTCGCTCTAAAATCTTCAAAACTACAATGTATAAAAATTGCACTTCCTTTATTCTTAATTATCGGTTTAGTATTATGGGAAATTTTTATTATTATGTCGTAAACATTGTCTTCTCGCCATAATCTTTCATAATTATTATTAAGCGATTGAAAGTTATCAATTTTTATATATTTATTGTAATAATTGCTTTGTATATCATTACACCAGCCACAGTATTTTGTAATTTGATTTATTTTTAAAAGATTTTTTTTCTTTAGTTTTGGCCTTAAAACCTTATCAGATCTATAATATAATTTTTCCAAATACCATTTTCCTATTGGTGTTGTCTTATCACCCTCTACTTTTTTTGCTGTGTTTTTAAGACCTAGGGCACCTATTTGGCATCTAAAAACTTTATTACTAACTTTTAAGTAATAATTTTTATTAAGATTTATAACCAACCAATTTTTTAGCATAAATAATTATAGATAATTTGATCAAACAAAAAACATATTTTTTTGAAAAAAATAAGATTAAAGTTATTAATAATAATTGGATTATTTTCATTATGATAGAAAAAAAACAAAGCTGGACTCAATCAATTTTAGTTTACAAAGATATAAGAATGCTAAGAATTTTACTTCTTGGTGCCATAAGTGGTTTTCCATGGGTTCTGATTGCCAGCAGTTTGAGTTTGTGGCTAAAAGAAGAAGGACTGAGTAGATCAACTATTGGTTGGGCAGGTTTAATTTTTGGTGTCTACGCATTTAATTATTTATGGGCTCCATTAATGGATAGAATTCAAATACCTTTTTTGACAAAAAAACTAGGCCACAGAAAAGGGTGGATAGTTTTAATGCAGGTTGCAATTTTACTAAGTTTGATAATCTGGAGTTTGATAAATCCAAATCAAAACTTAGCTTTATTAATTTCTGTTGGATTAGTTATCGCTATAGCATCAGCTTCGCAAGATATAACTGTTGATGCTTTAAGAATTGAACAAATCAATGAAAATGAAGGAAAAGCTATGGCTGCTGGTGCTGCAATGGCCGTAGTTGGTTGGTGGACCGGTTATAAACTAGGAGGTATTGTAGCACTATTTACAGCAGAATATTTTGAAAATGTGGGTATCGCTCATTACTGGCAAGCAACTTTCTTGGTTTTAGGAGTTGTAATCATATTGATGAATATTGGTTTGATGTTTATTCATGAGCCTATTAAAACTGATAGACAAGCAAAACAAAAAGAAACTGATAAAATTATTGCAGGGAAACTTGGTTCTAAAAACTTTATAACAAAATTCTTTTCATACATTATAGGAACTATAGGCGGCCCTATAATTAGCTTCTTTAAAAAAAATGGCTTTGCTATAGCTTTAGGAATACTAGGTTTTGTTTTCTTATTTAAAATTGGTGAAGCATTTGTCGGACGTATGTCTATTATTTTTTATAAAGAAATTGGATTTTCTAAAGGACAGATTGCCATTTACTCAAAAGGGCTTGGCTGGATAACAACTGTTATTTTCACATTTTTAGGCGGTTTAATGGCAATGAGGGCAGGAACAATAAAAACAATGTTCTTTGCTGGAGGATTGATGGCTTTAACAAACCTTTTATTTGCATTTTTAGCTTGGTATGGCAAGTCTGAATTATTATTCGCAATAGCTGTTATAGCTGATGACATTACAGCGGCATTTGCAACTGTGGCTTTTGTAGCATTTATTTCATTATTGGTTGATAGGACTTATACTGCCACTCAATATGCTTTGCTTGCTTCTATAGGAACTGCTGGCAGAACAACTCTTGCTTCGTCATCGGGATCTCTTGTAGATTGGCTAAATGGAGATTGGGGGGTTTTTTTTATTTTTACCACTCTGATGGTAATTCCTTCTTTAATTTGTCTATGGTTCATAAGAAATAATATAAAAATTGGTACAAAATAAATACTATTCAATACAACATTTCCATAAAATAAACTAGCTTCCATTAAATTTAAAATAAGCTCACTAATTATTCTCTTCCAAAGTTTGTTTATACCAGTAATAATATTAATGATTGTTTTTAAATATAAACTGTATAAAGAGATAATTTTAAAACTCTAACTTTTGGTTCTAATGATTTTTAAATATATTTCTATTCCAGAACTTAACTTTTCTAAAAGTTGGCAAGATGGTTCAAATAAAATAAAGAGCTTAAATAGCTTTGAAAAAACCATGACTATTTTTTGGCTGTTGGGACCATTTATTTATTTAATAGAAAGAGATCCAGCTGATTTATGGCTTACTTTAATTAGTGTAATTTTTTTATTAAGATGCATTAAACACAAAGATTGGGATTGGACATCTCAAGTTTGGTTTAAAAGCGCGGTAGCTCTGTGGTCTTTTGGCTTATTCTCAGCTGTTACGAGTACAGATCCTTTTTTTACATTTCAACAAGGGTTTGTTTGGATCCGCTTTCCAATCTATGTAGCTGCTGCACAAGTGTGGCTTGCAGAAGATAGAGACATCAGAGTTTTGATGTTACTATCCATGTTAATAGGAATGCTATTAATGTGTGGTATTTTAATTGCCGAAACACTTATTGAACCTAAAACGAGGTTAACATGGCCATACGGGGATCTAGTACCAGGAGGTTATATTGCTAAAGTTTCGCTCCCTTTGTTTTGTGTTTTAATGGCCGTAGCGGTCAGTAAAAAAAGTAAAGTAGGCATGTTTTCTGGTATTGTTGGGTTATTATCTATTGGTGTATCTGCTTTAACTGGTGAAAGAACTAATTTTCTTATTCGAGCATTTGGGGGTATATTAGCTAGCATTGTTTGGAAACCAAAGTTTATAATGATTTCGTTATTAGTTTTTATTGAGGTTTTAGCTGTTTTGGCTCTTTTTTTAAGTCGCCCTGATTTATCAAGCAGATATGGAGAAAAGTTTTTAAATAGTATACCTATTTCTAATACATCTGATAACAATCCATATTGGGGTGCTTGGCGTGGTGGAATTCAGCAAGGATTGATTAATCCTATAATGGGTGCAGGACCCTCAGGTACCAGAAATACTTGTGCTAATTTAGATACAAACCTTCCAGAATGGTTACCAGGAAAAAATTATTGTGGAAATCATCCTCATAATTTTTACATACAATTGTTTGCTGAAGTAGGTATAGTTGGATTACTATTAGGTTGTGTTATGTTTGGCTCAATAATTAACACATGTTATAAGGCAAGATTTGAAAATTTTAATTGTCCAATGGCAGCTACAGCTTTCGTGGTCCCTTTTGCTTTATTTTTTCCATTACAACAATTTGGCAGCTTCTATGGACAATGGGGGAATCTTTTCACATGGTTTGCAATTGCATTTGCAATATCGCAGTTTCAAGGATGGAGAGAATCTAAATAGGGTTTGATAAAATGTTCAACCTAAAATTATCTAATCTTTTGCTTGATAAGTCAGAGGAAAATTTAAAATTTTTCCAAGCTTTCCTTTGATAATTTTTTCTTAAATTATCGTTCTTTATTAGATAATCTATCTTTTCTGATAATTTTTTATAGTTGATATTATTTATCAATATACCATTACTTTCTATGATTTCGGGTATGCCTCCAACTCTAGAGGCTATTATACAAGCGCCATTGCTCATAGCTTCTGCTGCAACTAATCCAAAAGGCTCCTCCCATACGGATGGAATAATAACAATAGAAGCACTTTTCATTTTTTCTTCAACAAATTTTTGATCTTGAAATCCATAAAATAGGGCCTGAGTACCAACAGACCTAATTTTTTTTATAATTGTATCTGAATAAAAATCTCTATTTTTGTTATCTCCTAATTTAAAAGAGCCAATTAGGCCAAAAGTCCATTCAGAGTGCTTATGAGCTAGGGCTTTAACTGCTTCAACGTAAAAATGCACACCTTTTTCAGGAACCAATCTCCCAACAAACAAAACCTCTTTTTTCTTTTTTGGAAATCGTGTGAGTTTTCTTTCAACACCATTGTGTAACACATGAACTTTTTCAAAATTTTCTTTAATGTCCTCTAGAAATTTGTTCTTAATAAATTGACTGACACAAAATACTGCCGCACATTTATTTAAAATATTTTCTCTATCTTTAATAGATTTTGATCCTCTCATTGACAGAGGGTTATTATGAAAAAAACAACTAATAGGAAATTTATTTCCTTTTGCAATTTTATCAACAAGATAAGGTCTGTTGTGAATTTCTATTAATTGATTTTTATCACTATCTTTAGCAATTATTTTTAACATTTCATGAGCTAAAAATTTATTCTTACTTTTAAGTGATAAAATAGAATATTTTAACCCAACAAAATTATCTTTAAAAAGAGGCGTTTTTACATTTTGACCAAAGATTTTAATATGATTCAAATAATTGGTATGCAGTAAGTTATTTCTCACTGTTATTGAAACTGAAGAAGCTTTTTTTTCATCAAATTTTTCTTTGTAAGGTAATAAAATATTTATTTTCATGTTTTATATCATTAATAAAAATAATTAATTATGCTATAGATTATTTTCCTTATTTTAATATTTTTATATAGGACTTTAAATTGCAAACTATTATATGCATGAAATGGGGATCGAGATATGGTCATGAATATGTAAATAGACTCTATAATTCCATAAAAAAACATACCAAACGTAAAACCCAACTTTATTGTTTTACTGACAATACTTTAAATGTTGATAAAGATATAATATGTAAACCACTACCCAAAATCTCTTTGCCTGAGTCTATTTCTTATACACCCTGGAGGAAAATGAGTTTGTGGCAACACCCTCTTGATGATCTAAATGGGGATGTATTATTTTTAGATTTAGATTTAGTGATAACGGGCGCTTTAGACCGCTTTTTTGATTTCAGCCCTGGCTCTTATTGTGTTATTGAAAATTGGACACAAACAGGACAAAATATTGGAAATACAAGTTGTTTTAGGTTGCCTATTGGGAAATATACTTCAGTTTTCAAAAAAATTTGAGAAAAATCCACAAAAGTACTTAGAAAAATATCATATAGAACAAATTTATTTAAGTGCCCAAATTCAAGATCAAGTTTTTTGGCCGACTGAGTGGTGTAAGAGTTTTAAACATAACCTTCTTCCTAGTTGGCCTTTTAGGATTTGGAGACCCGCAAAACTTCCCGAAGACACATCTATAGTAGCCTTTACTGGTAAGCCTGACCCTGATGACGTTGTTAATGGCTACTGGCCTGTCAAAAAATCACAAATTTATAAAAAACTTTATAAACAATTAAAGACCCCTCAATGGGTCTTAGATAATTGGACATAAAACTAAGAAATTTTATATATTAGTTTTATTTAAAAAAATATATTTTAATTTTGAATAACTTTTGAAAAAATTTTTCTTACACTTCTTATAAAATAAGAATATAAAATAAATCTCGAATTTAGACAGTTAAATATTGTAAAATTAACTCGATAGTATTATTGACTATATTTAATAGAGTTTATTTTAAAAAGTATTTTTTTGGATTGATACTGGAAATTTATAATGTCTAATGTTCCTCTAAGAGATGATGACGAAATTGATTTACTCCGTTTGATAGAAACTGTTTGGGCTGGAAAACGGATTATTGCATCTATAGTAGCTGCTTCCTTATTATCAGTTATTGGCTTTAATATTGCAATTCCTGATACAGAATTTATTGCTTCAACTGAAATAAAACCTATTACCAGTGTTGAATTTGATAGATATAGTCTGTTTAATGAATCTCTTAAAGTAATTGCAAAACAACAGAGTAATGAAAAACAAGAATTAAAAAATGAAAACGTATTTAATATTTTTGAGATTACGAGAGAAGCTCTCTTAAATCTATATATAGAAGGAATAGAAGAAGGTTCTTTATTAGAAACTGGCATTGATAAGTTTAATCTAATTAACAAAGATGATTTTGAAAGTGAAAGTGATTATAAAGACGCTGTAGAAAAAATTGCATCTGAGATTGAAGTTCTAAGTCCCACAAAAGAAAAAAATGAAAAACGTCTACATTATGTATTAAGTGCAAAATATTATGATAAAGATAAATGGAAAGATTTGCTTACATTTGTTGACAAAGAAGTAAATAAAAAAGTCAAAGCTAGTATTATCAATCGTTTTGCAACGTTAATATCAATTCAAAACCAGAAAAAAAGATTTGCTCTTAGAGATTTAGGCATAAAAATTGATAACGTAAAAAAAGACTATGATAGAATCTCAAAAGATAGATTAGCTTTTTTAAATGAACAGGCAGCTATTGCCAAAAAGCTAGATATTGCAAAAAACACAATTGCTTCTCAGAGGTTTAATGCACAAAATACGTTTGTAACTAATGTTAAAACTAATGCTCCTTTTTATCTAAGAGGTTATCTAGCAATAGAAGAAGAAATCAACCAAATAAAAAATAGAAAAGATAAAACCTCTTTCATCACAAATTTATACGATCTGGAAAAACAGAAAAGAACATTAGAACAAGACGAGAGTATAGAAAGAGCTATAAAATTATTTGATGAAACCCCTTTAAATCAAACTGACTTTCAAGCAACGATAGTAAAAGTTGCTACAACCGATTTTGAAACAAATAATAAGAAAAACTTATATTATGCTCTAGCCATAGTTTTAGGAGGCGTTATAGGTGTGGTTTATGTATTAATAGCCAACGCATTTGCAAATCGTAGAAATGATATAGTCACTTCATAAACCTTTATCTATTTTGTGATAAAGACCAAATCTAATTTTACAAATAAAATGTTACGGAATTCTATAACCCTCAAAATTAATCCGTTGTCCTTGTTCTAATGAGAATTTTAACTTTAAAGATAAAGTTACAAGACGTTAGACTATAATAGTTGAATGTAGAAATTTTGATAACGGGGCACATTTTTTTAACATGAATATCTTGTTTACTGGAACATCGATCATCTGTTTGAGCAAAACTGTGATCGTCTCAACACTGACTTTATCCGTGACCTTGGTTTGTAATTGGGACTTAAACAAAACTGTCTATAAACCCGTCAACGGATTTTAGATAATTTTTATAATTTCAAGAAATAAGATTAGTTGGTTTTTTATTTATAAAAGCTTCTATTGCTTTGAAATAACCATTGAAAAACTTCTCATATGCTTCTTCAGACACGTAACCAATATGAGGGGTAAGAATTAAGTTTTTTGTCTTTCTTAAGATATGATCTCTTGGAAGGGGTTCTTGATCATAAACATCTAAGGCTGCACATGAAATAATATTGTTATTTAGTGCTGTTATCAAATCATGTTCTTTTATGATAGGCCCTCTGCTAGTATTAACAATGACTGATTCTTTTTTCATTAACTTTAGTTTGTTTTCATCAATATAGCCTAATGTTCTATTAGATAATTTAGTATGAATTGTTAAAATATCTGACATTTTAAATAAATCTGTACTGCTTACATGTTCAACACCAACTTTTTCACAGTCTTGTTGTTTTAAATTATGGCTCCAAGCAATAACTTTCATTCCAAAGGCTTTGGCATAACTAGCAACTTGTAACCCTTGCTTGCCAAGACCAAATATACCTAATGTATTTCCCTTCAAACCTCTTCCAATTGTGGTCTGCCAATTACCATCTTTCATATTCTGAATTTCAGTCTGTAATCCTCTCCAACTATTCATAATAAGTGCCCATGCTAGTTCTGCTGTCGAATGAATTTTAGTTTCTGTACCGCAATAAATTATATTTTTCTTTTTTAATGTTTTTGAGTCTATAGAGGCATTCCACATTCCACTAGTAATCACCAATTTTAAATTTGGAAGTTTATTAATTAATATTCCAGGAAGTGGTGTTCTTTCTCTCATCAGACATAAAACATCAAAATCAATAAGTTTCTCTAACAAGTTAGTATCATCTCCAATATATTCATTGAAAACTTTAAGCTCTATATTTTCACTAAGCTTTTCCCAATCAGCAAAATGATTAGCAACATTCTGATAATCGTCTAAAACAGCAACCTTAAGCTTTATCATTGACTATCCTTCTTTTGTAGAACCATAACCAGCTATTCTTCCAAATACTGCTCCAGATGTTAATCCAGACCCGCCAGGGTAACCATTAAAAAACACACCTCCTACTAATTCTCCGCAAGCATATAAACCACTTATTGGATTGTCTTTAGTATCTAATACTGATCCATCTTTATCTACTTTTAATCCACCATATGTAAAAGTTATACCTCCTGTAACGGGAAAAGCCTTAAATGGACCTTTATCAATTTTCTGTGCCCAATTTGATTTTTTAATTTCAATTCCATTTGTTGATTTTCCGTCAAGAATAGTTGGGTCGAAAGAAGTATTAATATCAACTGAATTATTAAATTCATTGATTGTTTTTTTAATTTCTATCTTATCAACGCCATCCATTTTTGTAATTAACTCGTCAATGGTGTCTGCCTCAACAAAGTGCGCATCATGAAACGTATATTCTTCATAAAGTAAATCAAAAACTTTACTATCAAAAATCTGCCAAGCAAAATGACCCGGCTGATCTAAAACTATTTTGCCATATTGTGCATATGTATAATTTCTAAAATTTTTGCCTTCATCCAAAAACCTTTTGCCTTTTGCATTAACCATGATTCCTAAAAAATAGCATATCTTTCTGTAGTTTTTTCTTTCACTGGGTTCTAAATCTAAATCACCATAATTTTTCATGTGTAAATCCATAGGAGTAGCGTGACACCCATTGTACAAACCATGTTTTGCAGCACCAATTTCTAAAGCCATTTTCAAACCATCCCCTGTATTATAGGGTGTTCCTCTGACTTTCGCCTTTAGCCAATTATCACCAATATAAGATTTTCGAAGCTCGTCGTTAGCCTCAAACCCTCCAGATGCTAAAATGACAGCGTCAGAAGTTACTGTCTCTTCTTTGAGATAAATACCTTTTACTATTCCATCTTCAAAGATAAGATTTGTAACAGGACTTTCATAAAAAATTTTTCCACCTAATGACAAAAATGCGTCTAGTTCTTGGTCAAATAAACCCACCCCTTCATTTTCTGATGCCAACGTTAAGCCTCCCCAAAAAATATGTTTTCCATCTTTCAAAAAACTTTGTCTTGAATAAATTGGTTCGAACTTTACATTGTGAGAAGAGAGCCATTGTATTGTTTCTAAAGATTTAGAGACTAATATTTTTTGCTCATGACTTAATGGTCTACCGTCATTAAAATTTAATAAATCCTTTTCAAATTTTTCTTGGGTGTAAGAGCCAAAGTCTGTATCTTTAATCCTTTTGTCATTTGGGTTTTCTAGAAAATCTATTAACTGGTCGCCATTTTCATAAGCAAATCGCATGGCTCCAGCTGTATACTTTGTATTTCCTCCAGCCATTGTTTTATCTGCTTTTTCGTAAATAGTTACATCTGCTCCTTTTTCTAAAGCCGCTATGCCAGCAGAAAGAGCCGCATTACCAGAACCAACAATTATTACTTTTTTTTGCATTTAGTATTTCCTTTGAAAGGTGCATTTATTTATTAGATTGTTTAAATAATTGATATTCATTAATATCAAAATTTTCAAGTTCAATTTATTATTTGGTCTTAAATGTCTTCAAACATAATTGGTTCTCTAATTTGGATCATATTTATATTTTTATCTTTAATTACACACATGATTATCAAATCTTTATCAGGTGATGTAGATTTTATAATTACTTTATTTTCTAGGTTTGCATACTCATTACCTATTTTATTTATTCTAGCTTATGTAACTAGAAAATCACTTTTGTTTCAAATTAACAATTGGAAAAATATTGTCTTACGTTCTTTTTTTGGGTTTGTGACAATGATAATGGTATTCTCATCATTGCAATTAATACCTATTGGCCTAACAACAGCACTTGCTCAGAGCTCTGCAATATATGTTACTCTCTTATCTCCATTTGTTTTAGGAGAAAAAATTGGATTAATTAGATGGACCGCGGTTATAGCTGGTCTGATTGGGGTTTTTTTAATGATTAATCCAATTAGCATTATTAATGAAACATCAAATTTATCTGCATTTGGTATTTATCTTGCCTTTGGAAGTGCAGTAACACATGCAGCACTTGCGCTTATTTTAAGAAAAATTGGAAAAACAGAACACCCCGCGACTACAGCATTAATTCATAATTTAGTAACTTCTTTAGTTATAACATTTACCATTATCTTTTTTGGAACAAAGTTTTATGGAAAGACAGGCGATTATGGAATAGAAATTCTTATAACTCCAAACAGTGTGTTATATACTTTGATATCACTTGGAGTTATAGGTTCATTTGTTCAGTATCTAATGGCTCAAAGCTATAAATATGCTGAGGCTACTATTTTGGTAACATTGAGATATTTAGCAATACCATTAGCTGTCCTTTTTGGATATATCATTTGGAATGAGGTACCATCTAACAATCAAGTAATAGGTGGACTAGTTGTTATTGGATCTTGTCTTTTAATTACTTATCGGGAAATAAAAAAGAAATAAATTAATATCCTATGGCAAGACCGTCTTTGCGCCAATCACTCGCACCAATTAAAATATTTCTTTCTTCATCTATTAAAATCATTTGTCCACCACCTATAGGAGAAGCAGGATAATTTATTTGATGCCCTTTATTTTTTAATTCATCTATTACCTTTTTATCAAAACCATTCTCCAAATCCAAAAAATTATTATTAGGAAAAACACGAGGATAATTTAGTGCAAATTGTGGGTTTAACCCAAAATCAATCATTTGGGATAAAACATAAGCATGACCTGCTGCTTGGTATTGACCACCCATTACTCCAAAGGACCCTAAAAGTTTGCCATTTTTTGAAATCATAGCAGGTATAATCGTATGAACAGGTCTTTTATTTGGGCCTAATTCATTGGGATGGCCCTCAATCGTGTTAAATGCTCTGCCTCTACAATGAAAAAGAACTCCACTTTTAGGAGCCGTTACACCACTTCCAAAAGCATCAAAAAGAGAGTTAATAAATGAAATTGTCATTCCATTCTTGTCTCTCACCGTTAAGTAAATAGTATCAGGGTGATTAGGAAAATCACTTTTATAATACGTTTTCGTTTTATTCATATCTATTTTAGAAGCATATTGATCTATGATTTCAGAATTCAAAAAATGATCAACTGATAGTCTGTTATACTCAGCGTCTGCTAGATATAGGTCTCTGAGAAAATACCCTATTTTTGTAGCTTCACAAAAGATATGAGTGTAGTCGGCTTTTGAGATTTTATTAAAATTAAACCTTTCAAGAATAGCTAAAATAATTAATGCCACTAGACCTTGACCATTTGGAGGGGCTTCATGAATTTTAATCCCTCTATAATTTCCATCAATTGGTTCTACCCACTCAGCAGCAGCATTATCAAAATCTTTTAAAGTATGGTTTCCACCAATTGAATTTAGCTTTGTAATTAAATCGCTTGCCACCCAGCCATGATAAAATCCGTTAAAACCTTCTTCAGCTATTGTTATCAAGGTCTTAGATAAATTTTCATTTTTAAAATTATCCATAAATTCATAGGAATTGCCATTCTTTAAGAATAAGTTAGATGTATCAATATCTAATGATAATTTTTTTAAGCTTTTTGACCAATCAAATGCAACCCTTTCGTGAACTATTATTCCTTGCTTGGCAAAATTAATTGCTGGTTCAAAAATTTCTTTCCATGGCATATGTCCGTGTTCTTTATGTAACAAGCACCAACTTGCAACGGCACCTGGTATAGTTATAGCGTCAGGCATATCATAGCTAATTAAAGAAATATTATTCTTACGAAGAATAGCGGCACTTGATTTCTCAGAAGATTTGCCAGATCCATTTAAAACCCTTATGCTTGTACTTCCATCAACAGAAAGCATTGCAAAACAGTCACCACCGACCCCAGTCATATGAGGTTCAGCAACGCACAAAACAGCATTCATTGCTAAGGCAGCATCGACTGCATTACCACCGCTTTTTAAAATTTCTAATCCAACTGATGATGCAATTGGGTGAGAAGAAGCCAACATAGCATTTGAACTTAAAGCATTTGACCTTCCACTGCTAGAAAAGTCCCTTTTATAAAAATTGTTGAATAATTTACTCAAAGTAAATTTTCTCCAAACATAAAGTTAAAATTTTAATTTTATAGGTTCTTTTTATTATAATAATAATTTTTTAATATTTTTTGCTGCTTGTTTGATCCGTTGTTCATTTTCAACCAAACCTACCCTAACAAATCCTTCTCCGTATTCACCAAATGCCACACCTGGAGCCACAGCAACATCAGCTTTTAACATTAATTCTTTTGCAAATTCTAAAGACCCACTATTTTTATATTTTTCTGGTAAGGGTGCCCACGCAAACATACTTGCTTGAGGACTAGGAATAGTCCATCCAGATCGAGCCATAGATTCAATTAATACATCTCTTCTTTTTTGATAAATGTTTCTTATTTGTTTAACACAATCTTGAGGACCGTTAAGTGCCGCAGTAGCTGCAACCTGAACTGGTGTGAAGGCTCCATAGTCCAAATAAGATTTGATCCTAGTAAGAGCATTTATTAACTTTATATTTCCAACTGCAAACCCAATTCTCCAACCAGCCATGGCATAAGTTTTGGACGTAGAAGTGAATTCGACAGCTATTTTCTTTGCCTTTGGGATTTGTAGAATTGAGGGAGGTAAAATATCATCATAATATATTTCTGCGTAAGCGAGATCCGATAAAATATAAACGTTATACTTTAAAGCAATTTTGACAACTTCTTCATAGAAATCTAATGAAGCAACTTGAGCGGTTGGATTAGATGGAAATGATATTATTAATGCTACTGGAGCTGGCACACTTTCTTTAATTGATTTTTCTAATCTTTCTAAATATAAATTCGGGCTAAATACGCCTTCATCCATCGCAGGCAAGTGTCTTAAAGAGGCGCCTGCAATAATAAAACCATATGGGTGTATTGGGTAAGAAGGATTTGGAGATAATATTATATCACCTGGTGAAGTTATTGCCTGGGCAAGATTTGCTAAACCTTCCTTTGAACCTAATGTAACTATCACTTCATTTTCAGGATTTAAATCAACGTTAAAACGTCTTTTGTAATAGGCTGCTTGTGCTTTTCTTAAACCTGGTATGCCTCTACTAGACGAATATCTGCCTGTTCCTGGTTTCTCTACAGTTTCCTTTAATTTTTCTCTAATATGTTTTGGAGTAGGCATATCAGGGTTGCCCATACCAAAATCAATAATGTCTTTGCCTTTAGCTCTTAGATCCGCTTTAAGTCTATTAACTTCTTCAAACACATAAGGTGGCAATCTCCTTATTCTATCAAACTCATCGTTCATTATTGATCCCAATTACAATTTGAATATTTTTATTAATATTATCTTTTCAAATTTCTTATTTTTAGTTTAATTATTTGTACTATCTAGGTCTAATATGTTTATTTTAAGGTATCAATGCGTTTTTTTATTAAAAGTATTTTTTTTGTTTTAGGTATATCAATTATTGGATTGATGTTGTGGTTTGGTATGCCCAACATACAAACTGCTTTTAAGAAAGTCGAAGTGATATCAGTTACAATTACTCTAAACAATAAATGCTCTGTTGATGATGATAGTTTTGTAGTTGCTGTGCCAGGTACAGATATAATGGTTCCCTTCAAAAAGGGAATAGCAAGATTAAGACTTAAATCTGATAGAAAAGTTCAACTTCAATCAAATCCAAAATATGAAGCTGTTCGATATACTGGCATCCATGTTCCTGTTGAGCCAAAGATGATTTTAGAAGCAGATTGTTCTACCTCACCCAGATTAAAAGGTATATTTGGGTCAATGAAAAACCAATTTAAAAATTAAGGAGTTTTTAATGATCAATAACAACGAAATTTTGCCAAATGATCCACTATTTGAAAGTAGTATTGAAGAGATAGGAAAAAAGTTTAGGGATGGTTCTCTAACTTGTGTTGAATTAACTTCAATATATTACAGACGAATAAACTTTTTAAATCCAAACCTTAATGCATATATATATCTTAATGAAAATAATGCTTTATCTTGGGCACAAGGAATTGATAAGCTGTTTTCCAACAGTGTTGATCTAGGTCCATTAATGGGCATTCCAATAGCCATAAAAGATATTTGTTCCGTAAACGGAATGCCAACAACTAATGGCTCTAATATAATTAGTGACGACATTACGGGCCCAGAAGGATCTTTAGTCAAAAGATTAAAGTCTCTTGGTTGTTTAATTTTAGGTAAAACTCATACTGTTGAGTTTGCATTGGGGGCAACTGGATTAAATAAATATAAGGGCACACCTAGAAATCCTTGGGATGATAAAATACACAGGATGCCTGGAGGTTCAAGTAGTGGCTCAGCCGTAGCTGTTGCTTCAGGATTGGCTGCTTTCGCTATTGGGACCGATACTGGTGGGTCGGTAAGAATACCAGCTTCACTCAATGGCATTGTTGGATTGAAAACAACAAAAAATAGATGGGCGACTGATGGTATTTTTCCTCTTTCTCCCACTTTAGATACACCTGGTCCAATTGCTCGTAATGTTAAGGATACAAAATTAATATTTGATACATTTAATGGCAAGTCAGATAATACTCTAAAGCCTATCCAAATTAAAAATATGTCTTTTGGAAAACTTAAGGAACCATTTACAACTAATTTAGATCCTCAAGTAATGGAAGCTTATGAAAATATTTGTGACGAACTAAAAAAAATTGGTGCAAAAATTGAAGAAATTATAATTCCAGAGGCTAATGAAAAAGCTTCATTATTTCCTAAGATTGTTGGATCTGAAATCATAAGTGCGTTTGGTATTGATCGCTTCAAAAAGAATGTTGATAGAATGGACCCTATAACTGGAAATAGAGCTAAATTAGGCCTTAAAGTTTCTTCTTTTGAATATATTTTAGCTAAGAAAAGAGTTAGCGAATTAGAGGTTATGGTTAATCAACATTTTATGAAATATGATGCACTTCTCTCACCAACAACAGTTATGCAAGCATTAGATGTAGATAAAGCCGAAATTGGGAAAGAATTACACGAAAGAAGTCTTTTAGCTTCAGCTAACACCCAACCTGTAAATATTTTTGGAATATGTGCTATTACTTTTCCTATACAAAAGTTTGCAACAAATCAAAATCAAGATATTCTACCGATTGGTTTACAAATTATTTGTAATAAAAATGAAGACGAAAAAGCGGTTGAAATTGCTTTATCTTTAGAAAAACACTTTGGTGAACCTAAACTTCCTCATATGAACAAATTTTTATAATGTTTATTTTTTAAAAATAGAGTATTAATACCAAAAATTTTATTTTAGATCTTGAATTTTATTAATTTAAAATTAATTAATCTTTAGTGATAATATTTAATACTTATATTTTGTCGGAGGATATTAACTGTTGTCTTCAAAACTTATAGACGCTAAGAACTTAAAAAAATCATTTGGAGAGTTTATAGCTGTAGATAACATTGATTTAAGCGTCCTAAGAGGTGAAGTCGTTGGTTTTCTTGGTCCAAATGGAGCGGGAAAATCTACAACAATGAAAATGCTAACTGGTTTCCTGGAACCAGATAGCGGTGACATTTTAATTAATAATATTGATCTAAAATCTAATCCATTGAAAGCAAAAGGATTCATAGGTTACTTACCCGAAGGGGCCCCTTCTTATTCAGATATGAATGTCTTAGAGTTTCTTTCATTTGTTGGTAAAATGAGAGGTCTAAATAAAAATTTATTAACAAAGCGGCTTGATGAAATGGCCATTCAAATCAGTCTTAAAGACGTTTGGAATAAACCAATTGAAACACTATCTAAAGGTTTTAAAAGAAGGGTAGGTATCGCCCAGGCATTAATACACGATCCTGATATTTTAATTTTGGATGAACCTACGGACGGATTAGATCCAAATCAAAAACATGAAATGAGAAATTTAATTAAAAATATATCGAATAATAAAGCTATTGTGATTTCAACACATATTTTAGAAGAGGTTGAAGCAGTCTGCTCACGAGCTATGATAATTGCTGATGGTAAGTTACTTGCAAATGAAACACCTGCAAATCTAGAAAAACAGTTTGGGAATAAAGATGTAATAACAATTAAAGTTTTTAATAAAATTAACACAGTTTTAGCAAAAAATTTAAAATCATCACTTAATTATAGTGATGTAAAAATTGAGAAATTAGATAAAGATACTAACAGAATATTTGTAAGTGATGCCAAAAAAACACCAGACCTAAATAATGTATTAAAACAAGTTAACAAATTTAAACTTAACATAGTTGAGGCTAGTTTCGTAAAGTCAAGTTTGGAAGAAATATTTAGAAAAATTACAACAACAAATGCTTCAAGTTAATCGGTAACTGATTATGAAAACTTATTTAGAAAAGACTTATATAATTTTTGATAGAGAACTAAGGGGCTATTTTAGAACACCATTAGCTTCAATTTTTTTACTTGTTTTTTTAGCTCTCTCATCAGGAATGACATTTTTTTTAGGAAGATTTTTTGAGCGTGATCAAGCAGATTTAACAGCTTTTTTTGCGTGGCACCCATGGCTTTTTTTGATTTTAATGCCCGCTATTGGTATGAGATTATGGGCTGAGGAAAGAAGATCCGGTACCATTGAACTACTAATAACTTTACCAGTAACTAATATGCAATTAGTAATAGGTAAATTTTTAGCTAGCTGGATTTTTACTCTGATTGCACTTATCTTGACTATGCCTATTTGGGTAACAGTTAATTTTCTAGGAGACCCAGATAATAATGTTATTCTAATATCATATATAGGAAGTTGGTTAATGGCTGGTGCTTTTTTGGCCCTTACCTCTTGTTTATCTGCACTTACTAAAAACCAGGTGATTGCATTTATTATCTCCTCAATAAGTGGATTTGTTTTAATAATGGCTGGTTTTAATTTAGTTTTATCTTCTGTGAGGTCATGGACACCAACTTGGGTGACAGAAACGGTTGGCTCAATGTCCTTTCTATCCCATTTTAGTAGGATTCAAATGGGTGTTTTTGATTTAAGAACCCTAGTTTTCTTCGTTTCAATGATTATTCTATGTATTTGGATAAACGTACAGCTTGTCCAAATTAAAAAAGCAGATTGAGAGAACAATGGAATTTTTAAGTAATTTAAAGACAAGAACACTTGTGAGATTATCTATACTTTTTTCTGTTTTGGTCTTTTTTAGTATAAATATTATTACAAATAATGTCTTTAATTCCTCCAGAATTGATTTTACTGAAAAAAAACTTTATTCATTATCTAATAGTACAATTAATTTACTAAAAAATCTTCAAGAACCAATACACATCAGATTATTTGTTTCGGGAAATTTAGTTAAAGAAGTGCCCCAACTTTCCACTTATGCAAATAGAGTGGAAACTGTGTTAAAAACATACAGTAATATTTCTAATGGAAAAATTTCACTTGAAATCATTGACCCTAAACCATTCTCTGATTACGAAGATAGGGCAGTTGGCATGGGGATTAATTCTTTTACTGCCACTGAAATGTCAGATGCTTTATATTTTGGATTAGCCGCTACAAACTCTACCACTGGTCAAAAAAATATCCCTATTTTTTCACCTGAACGAGAAACATTCTTAGAGTATGATCTTTCAAGTCTTATTTCAGAGCTTAGTCAAATTAAAAAACCAGTAATAAGTATTATCGATAACCTTGGACTTCAAGCTGACAGTAGAATTGGCAAACCAGAACAACAAATATTAAAACAAATGAGAGAAATGTTTGTTGTTGAAACAGTTAACGAATCCACTAATGAATTAAATAAAAACACTAAAGTATTAATGATAGTTCATCCCAAATTTCTATCCGATGAGACACTTTATATGATAGATCAATGGATCCTGAACGGCGGAGCAACGTTAGTATTTTTAGATCCTTATGCTGAAACTGAAATTAGCCGACAACAAGGGATGCCTCCAATGAATCCTAGGTCTAATCTCAAAAAATTATTGGACACTTGGGGTATAAAGTTTGACAACAAAAAAGCTGTATTAGATTCAGAATTTGGATTTCGCATCTCTAGAAATTTAAATGGCAGAGATATACAGGTCACTAATTATCCTTGGTTAAATATAAGGGGAAATGGACTTAACAAAAATGAGAGTGTACTTTCAAATCTGAATACGATAGTAATGACAACTGCTGGATCTTTTGAGGCTATTGACAATAAGATTAGCTTAGAGCCTATTATTGTTTCAAGCCAAAATTCTGGTCTTGGTGATGCACAAAAGGCAGGCAATCCTGAAGGAGACCCAAGAGATCTACTGCCAAACATCAAAAAAGACAATCAAAATTTAATTCTGGCTGGTTGGATAAAAACTCCACTAAACTCGTCCTTTAAAGATAAAGACGAAACGCAAATATTAAAATCAAAAAATAAGTCTAATATCTTATTAGTTTCGGACGCCGATATGTTGATGGATCGTAATTGGTTAACACAAAGAGGTGCATTTGCGAATAATGGTGACTTTGTTTTAAATGTCATCGAAAAAATGATTGGAGGAAGTGCTTTATCTGATCTTAGAGGAAAGAGTACCTCTTATAGGCCTTTTGATAAAATCATAGCCCTAGAAAAAATTGCTGAAGAAAAGTTTCTTTTAGAAGAACAGCAACTTGCTGAAAAGCTGAAAGGTATGGAAGACAAAATAAGAAGTCTAACTCAAAATAATGAAGATGATATAGATATACTATCTCCTGAAACTATCGAGGCGATTGATGGATTTAAAGCTGAAATGATGTCAACTAGATCTCAACTAAGAAGTGTTAAATTTGACCTAAGAAGAGATGTAGAAAATTTGAAAAAATGGGTTATTGCTTTTAATGTTGCAATACTCCCCGCCATATTTGCTGGCTTTGCCTTGATTATATCGTTTAGAAGAAAGAAAAGTTCTTATTAAATATAAATATTGGATTATAATATGACAAAAATAAAATTTGTGAATATTTCGATAGTTACTTTAACTTTTGTTATTTTAGCAATCATATCTATAAATTTAAATTCAAATAATCACGTTTTTGAAGATAGAGGAAGTTTATTTCTAAAAGATTTCACCAAAAATATTAATAAAATTGATAATATTTACATAAACTCCTTTGAAAATAACATTAATTTGGTGAAAAAAGATAATATTTATATTTCAGAATCTGGTTATCCACTTAAGAAGGGTATGTGGGAAAACTTAATTACAAGTCTGTCATTGTTAAGAATTGAGGAATTAAAAACAAAAAATTCACTGAGACATGCTGATTTAAATTTACTTCTTCCAGAAAGAAATGAAAGCAAGGAGGAGGATGAAGGTTATGGAACAAAGATTACTTTGAAAAAACAAGACGGAACAATTTATACATCTATTTTATTTGGTAAAGTGGATAGGACTGTTGGAGGATTAAGTGGGGGCCAATTTGCAAGATTCCCAGATGAAAATCAAAGCTATCTTCTAAAAGGTGCTATAAGAATGCCTACAACTAAATCTGATTGGTTTGAGAGTTTAATTTTTACAATAAAAAACGATCAATTCATGAGAGCCACTTTAAACAACAAAAATGGAACTTTTGAAGTTGAGAATAAAGATAATAAGTTAAGTTTAATAGTTCCTAAATCTTTAAATTTTAAAATTGACGAAACTCAGTTGAGTGATATTAGAGATGTTATTAGTAGTTTTTATTTTTATGATATAAAAAAATCATTGAAAAAATATTCTGACAATCTTCCAACAATAACTTATGAAATTAAAGATGGTTTAGTTATATCAATAACCTCTGTTGAACCAGATAAAGATGGTGAAAGTTGGGTAACTATTAAAGTTAAATCTACAGACAAAAAATCAGAAAAACTAGCCCAAGACATAAGGAACAAAACTGAAGGTTTCGAGTTCTTAGCAAATATTATTACAAGCGACATTCTAAGATTGAAGCCTGAAGACCTTGCAGTTAAAGATAAATGATCTTTAATATGATCTAGGCATTCCTAAAACATGTTCAGCTAAGTAAGATAATATTAAATTAGTAGAAATTGGGGCTACTTGATACAATCTAGCTTCCCTAAACTTTCTTTCAACATCATATTCCTCTGCAAAGCCAAACCCACCATGGGTCTGCACACAAGCTTCAGCAGCCGCCCATGAGGCATCTGCTGCTAGCAATTTTGCAGTATTTGCTTCTTCACCAATCGGCTTACCAGCTTCATATAGTCTAGCTGCATGATAAACCATAAGCTCTGCAGCCCTCATTTGAGCATAAGCCTTGGCAATTGGGAACTGAATACCTTGGTTTTTACCAATTGCTCTTCCAAAAATATTTCTATCATTAGCATAATCAGTTGATTTTTTAGTAAACCACTTTGCATCACCGATACACTCTGCAGCAATTAAAATTCTTTCTGCATTCATACCTGACAAAATGTATCTAAAACCCTTATCTACCTCACCTATAAGATTAGAAGCAGGAATTCTAAGGTTATCGAAAAAAACTTCAGTCGTTGAGTGGTTCATCATTGTTCTTATAGGCCTGATAGTAAGACCGTTTCCTTTTGCCTTTCTCATATCTAAAAGAAAAACAGAGAGACCTTCAGTCTTTTTATTAACTTGATTTAAAGGTGTTGTTCTAGCTAACAACAGCATTAAATCTGAATGCTCAGCCCTACTGGTCCAAATTTTTTGTCCATTAATTATGTAATCATCTCCATCACGCACAGCTACAGTTCTCAAACTTGTAGTGTCTGTACCACTAGTTGGTTCAGTTACGCCGAATGCTTGTAACCTTAAAGTTCCGTCAGCAATCTTAGGTAATAATTCCTTTTTTTGTTCATCAGATCCATGTCTTAGAACAGTTCCCATTGTATACATTTGTGCGTGACATGCTGCGGCATTACAACCTTGATGATGTATTTCTTCTAAAATGACAGATGCTGCAACCATTCCTAAACCAACACCACCATATTCTTCCGGTATAAGGGCTCCCAAAAAACCCGCATCAGTCAAAGCTTTAACAAATTCTGTAGGGTAACCTTGCTCTCTGTCAAGTTTTCTCCAATATTCACCTTGAAAATCACCACAAAGTTTAGCGACAGACTCTCTTACTTCACTAATTATGCTGTCTTGGGTTTCAGAATTTTCTAATTGAATGGTGCTATCAGGCATTTTGATCCTCATAAATATTTTGCGTGTGTATGATTAGATATAATAGTTCAATTTTATAATACTAGCTTATTTATCTTATTTAGTATTAATTATTTTATATAGCATAAATTTAATGATTATTAAATAATTTGGAGATTATAAATGAAATTAGAGTTTCACCATATAAATTTTGTATCAAAAAATATAGATAATATGAATAATTTTTATAAAAATATCCTTAGTATGAATAGTATTCCAATAGAAAATTTTCCACGAACAGAAGAGACATCTAATAGAGGGTATAGTGGTAAAATTAATTTCGTAACAGAAGGTAAAATAGAAATGCATCTTGCAGAACGAGATTTAAATGTAGCTTTTAAAAATAATCAGGCAATCAATCCTGTTGACAAAGGGCATATAGCTTTTAGGACTGATGATATTAACGCATTCATTAAAAGGCTTAAGAAAGAAAAAATACCATTTTCGGATTATGGAACCACTTTCGCTAAAGAATGGCACCAAATTTTCTTTCAAGATCCAGAAGGCAATGTAGTCGAAGTACATCAAAAAATTTCCTAACATATAATGATTAAGGAATGTTTTAAAAATAAAGACTTTAGAATACTCTGGGGTGCAGGTTGTATGACTGGGATTGCACGTGCTATGGAGTTTTTAGCTTTGAGTCTGTATGCCCTCCAAGAACTAGGAATTCCATATTTAGTTACAGTAATATTCGCAGCAAGAATGTTACCAATGAGTCTTTTGGGAATAGTTATAGGTACAATTTCAGAGAGGGTGTCTCCAATTTTAGTTATTAAAAACATTTACGTACTTTCAAATATTTTCACTGGTATGGCTGTTATTTTAGTTTTCACAGATAATTTTAATATGCTTTTTGCACTTATTCTTGCCTTTGTAAATGGAATTACATGGGTGGTTGACCTTGCAGTAAGGCGTAGAGTGTTAGCGGATAATATTAAAAAGAAACTTTTGAGTTCCTCACTTGCTATGGAAACATTATCCAACAATGCAACAAGACTGATAGGACCAATATTTGCTGGAACACTCTATACTTTAGTTGGTCTTACTGGAATTTTTAGTCTTCAATTTATAATGTATCTGTTAGCTTTAGGATTAATCATTGTATTTAAAAAAAATTCTAATAAGGATACTGCTCTAAATTTCGCTCAAAAAAATCCATTAGCAATAAAAGAGCATTGGGCACATGGTCTTTTAAATGAAATATTAAAAACAGGTAAAAGTGTATACAGTCTTGTTAGTTTAAGAATGGTATTGATAACAACCCTAATCTTTAATATTTTTGGTTTTCCATTAGTATCATTAATCCCTGTATTAGGTAGAGAAAAATTATTATTATCTGAATTTAATATTGGAATCTTAGCTTCCTCTGAAGGTTTAGGAGCTCTTATAGGGGCTTTAATTATTGGTAATCTTTCTCCTCAAAAATATCTGTCAATTATCTTTATTGCAGGTGTAAGTGGATTTTTTTTAGGTATGTTTTTATTTTCTTACTCATCTAGTCTGATATTGGCTTTTATAAGTTTAACATTTGGCGGCATTTTTTTATCAGGTTTTAGTACAATGCAAGGTGCACTTGTTTATCAAGCATCTACTAAATCTAAAGGAAATAATTTTGGTATATTAGTGACATGTATCGGAACAGCACCAATTGGTCTAATGAATTTATCTTGGATTATGACACTAATTTCAGTAGACAGAACAATCCAAATAAATGTGTTTTTAGGATTGCTCTGTCTGCTGATGACTTTTTTTTATTTTTTCTTTAAAAGATCCGATTAATGGTTAGTTAGGAATTGCTTTTAATAAAAACTGGTTCATTATTTTACTAAACTGAGCGGGATCAGCCGGCATTTTACCTTCCATTAATCTAGCTTGTTCAAATAAAAGAGTTCCAGCGTCACTAACTAAATCATTGTTTTCTTTTTTACTTAATAATGACTTCATGTTTTTAATAAGAGAATGGTCTCCATTAATTTCTAATATTCTTGGAGCCCCCTTGTAGTTTGTATCTCTCTGTGCCATCAATTGCTCCATAGCAATATCCATATCGCCTTCGTCAGCGACTAGGCAGACTGGACTGTCAGTCAGTTTAGAGGATAATCTAATATCTTTAACTTGATCTCCTAATACAACTTTTAATTGGGCAACTAAATCAACATATTCTTTATCTTTTTTTTCTTTTTCATTCTTATCGTCTTTTTTCTTGTCTTTATTTTTTTCATCAAGATCATCTAAATTAATCTGTCCTTGTGTAATTGAAGTAAACTTCTTTTCCTTAAAAGATCCAACCATAGGTAACCAAAACTGATCAATTGCGTCTGTCATAATTAAAACAGGTATTTTTTTGGATTTAAAACCTTCTAAGTGAGGACTTGCTAAAGCTTGGTCTTTTGTTTCAGCTGAAATATAGTAGATGTCCTTTTGTTTTTCAGGCATTTTTTCTACATATCCAGATAAAGATATTGGCTCATCATTTTCATTAGTTGAAAACCTACATAAATCTAATAATGCTTCCTTTCTTTCTGCATCTTCATACAAGCCTTCTTTCAAAACAGCACCATACTCCTTCCAAAAACTTTTATAACCATCTGCATTCTTTTCACTCACTTTCTTAAGTTCTCTTAAGATTTTTCCAACTAATGATTTACTTATCTTTGCTACAGCAGGGTTGTTTTGTAACATTTCTCTACTGACATTCAGATCTATATCTTGAGTGTCAACTAGACCCTTTATGAACCTTAAATAACTAGGAATTAATGCATCGCACTTGTCTGTAATAAATACTCTGTTTATGTATAATTTTAATGATGATTTTCTATCTGGATTGAATAAGTCAAACGGTCTTGTAGACGGAATACATATAAGATTAGTATAACTAATAGTCCCTTCTGTATTGTTATGCATGGTTAAAAGTGGTTTTCCAAAACCTGCGCCAATATGTGAGAAAAATTCTTGGTATTGCTCTTCTTTAATATCTTTTGCTGGTCTGGTCCATAAAGCTGAAGCTTCATTTAAAGTTTTTATTTCTGCATCTTTTTTATCGATTTCGTGTAATTTAACCGGATAGGAAATATGATCTGAATATTTTCTGACAATAAATTGAAGTCTAGTTTCTTCTAAAAACTCTTTTGCATCTTTTTTTAGTTTAAGTGTAATAGATGTCCCAACATCTTCTTTATCTGCTTTTTCTAAATTAAAACCTGACTTTCCATCTGAAGACCATTTCCATGCTTGGTTTTCTCCTGCTTTTTTAGATAATACTTCAACACTATCGGCTACCATAAAAGAAGCATAAAAACCTACACCAAATTGTCCAATCATGGACATATCTGGTTTTTTATCTTTAGCGTTTGTTGCAATTTGTTCTAAGAATGCTTTTGTTCCTGACCTCGCAATAGTACCCAATGAAGATTTAAGGTCTTCTTCATTCATTCCAATACCATTATCTAGAACTGATAAAGTTTTGTCTTTATTATTAACCTCAATTTTTATTTCAGAAGCTTCTGAGGAGATAGCAATTTTTTTATCTGTTAAGCCAAGATATTTTCTTTTATCAAGAGCATCTGAAGCATTTGACACCAACTCACGCAAAAAAATTTCTCTTTCCGAATAAAGAGAATTAATCACTATATCTAAAATTTTACCGGTATCAGCTTCAAATTTATTGTTCATGTTGGTCATCGACAATCCCCATTAATTAATTACTATGATAAGTTAATTGGTTACTTAAATTTGTATTTTCAAGATATAATATTACTTTTGTAAATTTAAAAGGAGTGTGTTTATGAATAAAATAGGTATTTGCGGTACAGGTAAAATGGGTAAGGAAATTGGTAAAAGGCTTTTGGATTGTGATCAGACTGTAACAGCATGGAACAGAACGCAAAATAAAGTAACACCTCTAGTTGAATTAGGTGCAATAAGAGCTAATAGTGTAAAAGAATTGTTTGAAAATAACGACATAATTTTAATTATTATGGGAAATGATGTAGCACTCGATTATGTGTATACAAGTTCTCAGGGTATTAAAAATCAAGATTTGACTAACAAAATTATAATTGAACTAAGTACGACTAGCATTAAGAAAATGCAATCTTTAGAAAGGATAATATATTCGTTAAATGGAGAATTTATAGAATGCCCAGTAGGAGGGTCAACAAAGCCGGCAAGAGATGGAAATTTATTAGGGTTAGTGGGGGGAAACAAGGAAACTTTTGAAAAGGTTGAGCATATATTAAAGCTTATTTGTAGAAGATATGAATACCTTGGTGAAGTTGGTAAGGGAAGTGCCATGAAGTTAGCTATTAATCTACCATTGATGGTTTATTGGCACGCTTTAGGTGAAGCGATGTCTTTAGCGACAAACTCAGGAATTAAATTTGATAAAGCTTTGGACATAATGTTTGATAGCTCTGGAGCAGCTAAAGTAGCTCACCTAAAGTCTAATACTATGTTACAAGCAAAAAACAATGAGACTAACTTGAGTTCAACATTTAACGTTTCATCAGCTTTAAAAGATATTAATTTAATGATTGAAGAAGGGGCAAATTTTAATCATGAATTACATGTTATCAAAAGTACTAAATCTTATATTCAAGGGGCCATGAATGAGGGTTGGTCAGACCATGACGCTTCATTATTAAGTCTTTATATTAATAAAAAATTAAATAATTAACTTCTAATCTGCATAATCAGAACTTTCTTGATCTAATATTAACTTTATTTCTCTCAAGAAAGCTGTTCCTGCAGGGTTTGGATGTTCTTCATTGTCTAATTCTTCTGCAGTTTTTTCTGCTATTATATCATTTAAAATACTAATTTTTTTTCCAGTTTGAAGGGCGTTGATATATGTTTGAGCCGCTCTTTCAAAATAATATAATCTATTGAAAGTTTCTGCTACGTTTTTACCAAAAATTAGTACACCATGGTTACCCATTATAAATGTGTGTTTTTTAGAATTTGACAAAAGATTTGCACACCTTGTACCTTCATCTTCAAAAGCTAAACCACCATAATTTTTATCAATAACTTGTCTCCCAAAAAACATTGCTGCCACCTGATTTATTGGTGGCAAAACACAGTCTTCGAGAGAAGCCAGAGTAGTTGCATACACAGAGTGAACATGCATTATGCATCTTGCATGAGGACACAACTTATGTATAGCTCCGTGTAGCCCCCAAGCTGTCGCGTCAGGGGGATTATCTTTTGTTAGCACAGTTTTGTCATTAATATCTAATAACAACAAATCAGAAGCTTTGATTCTAGAAAAATGCCACATATTAGGATTCATTAAGAATTCTGTTCCTTCAGAATTAACAGCCAAACTGAAATGATTGGCAACAGCCTCATGTAAATTACTTCTTTCAGCCCATCTAAAAGCAGCCGCTAAATCTTTTCTTTCTTCTTGAAATGAGTTTTTTGATATATAAGTCGAAGCTGATTGGATCTCGTTCATTTTATATTGTCCTAAATTATAATCTTTAATATTGCCTTAAGTAGACTCAAATAATATAATAAATAACATATTTTTTAAGGATTAACATGGGATATTTTTATCTTTTAATTGCTATTATTGGAGAGGTTGTTGGAACCACTTACCTTAAGAGTACTAATAATTTTTCAGAGTTAATACCTAGCACCTATGTAGTCGTTGGCTATGCAACAGCTTTTTACTTTATGATGCTGGCAATGAAAACAATACCTATAGCCATAACATACTCAATATGGGCTGCTGTGGGAATTTCAGCTATTACAATTTTAGGAGCATTAAAATATAAAGAAATTCCAGATCTGATGGCACTTTTAGGGTTGGGTTTGATTATAGTTGGCGTAATAATTTTAGTTTTTTATAGTAAAATGAGTGTGAATTAAAAATGTATGGCTTTAGAGTATGTTGCCAAAGCAGCTTCTTTAACAGCCTCATTTACGGTAGGATGACCATGACAAATTCTTGCCACATCTTCGGATGATGCCCCAAAACCCATCGCAATTGATAACTCATGTATTACGGTACCCGCCTCATGACCTATGATATGAGCACCTAATATTTTATCAGTAGATTTGTCAGAAAGGATTTTTACCATTCCATCAGTATGACTTATAGCTTTGGCTCTACTATTTGCTGAAAGTGGGAAAACACCTTTATTAAATTCAATTCCTTCTTCTTCTAGCTCCTCTTCAGTTTTACCAATAACGGCAACTTCTGGTGCAGTATAAATTATACCTGGAACAAGATTATAATCCACATGACCAGCTTCTCCATTTATTATCTCAACTGCTGCTACTCCGTCTTCTTCAGCTTTATGAGCCAACATTGGACCTTTTATGACGTCTCCAATTGCATAAATATTATTAATAGAAGTTTGAAAGCAATTATTTGTCTTTATAAAGCCTTGTTTATCAATATCAATGTTCAAATCTCTAAGACCTAATCCATGAGTGTTAGGCTTTCTACCAACTGCTACTAAAACAACATCTGCATCTATTTCATATGTATTTTCTTTAGTGACATTCCTTATTGATAAAATAACCTTATTCTCAACGATTTTTGATGATTCTACTGCTTGACCTAACTTGAAATTTAAGCCCTGTTTCTCAAGAATTTTCATGAATTTATCAGCAACTTCATTATCCATTCCAGGTAAAATTCTTGGTAAATACTCTATGACCTCAACATCAGAACCAAGTCTTCTCCATACAGTTCCCATTTCAAGGCCTATAATACCAGCTCCAATAACTATCATTTTTTTGGGGACTTCTTTTAATTCTAATGCACCCGTCGAGGTGACTATTTTCTTTTCATCAATATTGATGTTTGGAAGATGAGTTGCTTCTGATCCTGTTGCAATTATTATGTTTTCAGCATGTATGAGATTTCTAGTATTATCACCAGTAATTTCAATCGAGTTTGCTGTAATGAACTTTGCTGTTCCAATATACTTTGTTACTTTATTTTTTTTATATAGAAAATCAATACCTTTAGTAAGTTCGTCAACTATACCAGATTTTTTTTTCAATAATTTTGTTAAATCTAATTTAACATCTTTACAAGTTATACCCCATTCTTTGTTACCATTTAATTTAACTGCATTTTCATATTGCTCAGATGCATGAAGCATTGCTTTAGATGGAATACAACCAACATTTAAACAAGTCCCACCTAAGGTTGTTCTTTTTTCGATACTGGCAACTTTCATACCCTTTTGTGCCGCCACTATTGACGCAACATAACCTCCTGGACCAGAACCTATAACAACAAGATCATATTTTTCTTCAGACATACTAAACCTTTACTTACAATTATGCTCCAACAACTAGACGTCTTGGATCTTCTATAATTTCTTTAATTCTTACTAAAAAAGAAACAGCCTCTCGTCCATCAATAATACGGTGATCGTACGATAAGGCTAAATACATCATTGGACGAATTTCCATGTTATCACCTATTGCAACTGGTCTTTTTTGAATTTTATGCATTCCTAAAATACCTGACTGAGGTGGATTTAAAATTGGTGACGACATTAAAGAACCATAAACTCCACCATTAGAAATTGTAAAAGTTCCGCCAGCCATATCAGATATACCTAAACTGCCATCTTTTGCTTTTTTACCAAAATCTGCAATGGCAATCTCAGTCTCTCCAAAAGACATTTTGTCTGCATTTTTTAGAACTGGTACGACTAAACCTTGAGAAGTACCAACTGCAACACCTATGTTATAATAATTTTTGTAAATAATGTCATTGTTATCTATTTCTGCATTTACTGCAGGAAACTGGCTTAGTGCATCTATTGAGGCTTTAACAAAAAAACTCATATATCCAAGCCTAACTCCATTTTTCTTTTCAAAACTATCTTGGTAATTATTTCGCATTTCCATTAAAGCTGACATATCAACCTCGTTGTATGTTGTTAACATAGCAGCAGTATTTTGTGCTTCCTTTAATCTACGAGCGATAGCTTGTCGTAAGCGGGACATTGGGACACGTTCTTCAAGGTTTTTATTAACGGCTTCTTCAATTACATCAGATTTATTGCTACTTATCTTATTTTCAACTTTTTCAGTTACACTTACTTGCTCATCAATCTTATTGTCTTCTTGTTTTGGCGCAGGTGCAGGAGTTTCATCAGATTTTTCTCCGGCAATTATAATTCCCAACAGTGCACCAACCTCAACGGTATCACCTTCTGAAACGGTAAGGTTATCTAGAATACCAGAAGTAGCTGCCGGAACTTCTAATGTGACTTTATCTGTTTCTAACTCTACAATTGGGTCATCTACTTCAACGAACTCTCCTTGTTTTTTTATCCACTTAGAAACTGTTGCTTCTACAACAGACTCTCCTAAAACTGGAACCAAAACATCCATCCCACTACCCTTTCGTACATTTATTTGTTTTTCTTTTTTTATGTTTTTTACCTTCAATCCATCTTCAGTTTTGATTTGATTTAAATATAAAAGAACATCACCTTTTGTTACCCTATTATTGACACCTGTACTAGCTATATCGGAGATGTCTAATTTTTTTTCCTTTATAATTTTTGCCGCAGAGGGCATGGCTATTTTGCTAGTAATTTTATTTTCATCTTCCATATTTCAAACTATTCAGCCGCGTGCTTAGTTGTTTTTTGAGTCGTTTCTAAAGCTTCGTTTACTAAATCTGCTTGTTCTTTGTTATGCCTAGATAAAGATCCTGTTGCAGGAGAAGCAGCCTCTGCTCGACCAGCATAAGAGGGTCGTGAAAATTTTGCTTTAAATGACTTGAGAACATCTTCAATTTTTCTATCTACAAAGAACCATGCACCCATATTTTTTGGTTCTTCTTGGCACCAAACAAATTCTGCGTTAGGCGTATCGGATAATATTTCTTTTAAAGTTGAATGAGGAAAGGGATAAATTTGTTCTAATCTTAAAATTTTTACACTGTCTAATTTCCTATTTTCTCTTTCTTCTAATAAATTGTAAAAAACTTTACCAGAACAAATAACCACCTTTTTAATATCATTATCCTTAAGGTTTGTATTAGGGTCTCTTATTACTCTTCTAAAAGCAGTATTCTCCGACATATCGGATAATTTAGAAACACAAGCCTTATTTCTAAGAAGACTTTTTGGTGTCATTATAATCAATGGTTTTCTGAAATCTCTTTTAAGTTGTCTTCTTAAGGCATGAAAATAATTTGCAGGTGTACTGCAATTTAAAACTTGCATATTATCTTCACCACATAATTGAAGATATCTCTCCAATCTTGCTGAAGAATGTTCTGGTCCCTGACCTTCGTAACCATGAGGAAGTAACATAACAAGCCCTGACATTCTTAACCATTTAGCTTCACCGCTTGAAATAAATTGATCGACTATTACCTGGGCACCATTAGCAAAATCTCCAAACTGAGCTTCCCACATTACTAATGCAGTTGGCTCTGTAAGAGAATAACCATACTCAAAACCTAATACAGAAGCCTCTGATAAAGGAGAGTCGATAACTTCAAAATTTTGTTGGTTGGAAGTTATATTATTTAGCGGCGTGTATCTTTCTTCTGATACTTGGTCAATAAACACAGAATGCCTTTGAGAAAAAGTTCCTCTGCAACTATCTTGTCCAGACAATCTAACTGGATATCCTTCTAATAATAATGAACCAAATGCAAGGTGTTCAG
Organism: SAR116 cluster bacterium AG-337-N21; assembly: GCA_003282145.1. Taxonomy (GTDB): domain Bacteria; phylum Pseudomonadota; class Alphaproteobacteria; order Puniceispirillales; family Marisalimonadaceae; genus Marisalimonas. Next base: position 34,403 of record QBZZ01000003.1, on the reverse strand, counting down.
CAGTAGACCAATCTATACCTTCACCAGTCTCAATAGCTTTTTTTCTAGTTTCAACTATACGTTGAAGTTTTTTGTTTACATTTATATTTGCGGGTATAGTGGTTATTGCTTTTCCAATTAATTTTAAGTCATCTATGGATACTGATGTCTCACCCCTTCGGTCATCTCCATGAGCAGCCCTTAAACTTGACCATTGACCTTCTAACCAATCAGCTTTATTGGGCTTATAATTAGTTCCTGCTTCAAATTCTTTTTCAAGAAATTTATTATGATTGTTAACTTCGTCCTTAGCTTCCTGGTCAGTTAATATACCTTCATTAATAAGTTTTGACGCATAAATTTTACTAATACTATTGTGAGATCCAATAGTTTTATACATAATTGGTTGAGTGAAAGCAGGTTCGTCTCCTTCATTATGACCATAACGACGGTAACTAATAATATCTAAAACAACATCACATGCAAATTTTTGTCTAAATTCAGTTGCTATTCTTGATGCGTGAACAACAGCTTCGGGGTCGTCACCATTAATATGCATAATTGGAGCCATAACCATTTTTGCTACGTCTGTACAATATGGGCTTGAACGAGAGTAGTTTGGGCTAGTAGTAAATCCTATTTGATTGTTTACAACTATGTGAATAGTTCCACCCGTTCTATAGCCTCTTAATCCAGAAAAATCAAAAGTTTCAGCAACTATACCTTGACCTGCAAAAGCAGCATCTCCGTGTAAAACAATACCTAACACTGATAATCTGTCATTAGTATCATTATGTTGATTTTGTTTTGCACGGACCCTTCCAATAACAACAGGAGCTACTACTTCTAAATGAGACGGATTTGCTTGTAATGATAAATGTACGTTATTACCATCAAACTCTCTATCAGCAGAAGCACCCATGTGATATTTAACATCTCCTGACCCACCTGCTTCTTCTGGATTTGCCTGATTACCCAAAAACTCAGAAATAATTGCTCTAAAGGGTTTATTTAATATATTATATAAAAGATTTAATCTTCCTCGGTGAGCCATTGCAATTACAACTTCTTTCATGCCTAGCTGACTACCACGCTTTAATATTTGCTCGATAGCTGGAACAACAGACTCTGATCCGTCTAGACCAAATCGTTTAGTTCCAGCATATTTTTTATGAAGAAATTGTTCAAATGTCTCTGCACCAACCAATCTTTCATAAATAGCTTTTTTACCTCGTTTGGTAAATTCTGTAGCATTTCTAATCGATTCTATTCTTTCTTGTATCCAGGCTTTTTGTGCTGGATCTTGCACATGCATAAACTCTATTCCTATGGACCCACAATAAGTTTCTTTTACTATTTCCATTATTTGTCTTAAGGTTGCTGACTCCATTCCAAGAACATTATCTATAAATATTGGTCTATCCCAATCATCATCACTAAAACCATAAGTTTTTGGATTTAGTTCTGGGTGTATATCACCCTGTTGTAAATTAAGAGGGTCTAACTTAGCTAAAAGATGTCCATTAATTCTAAAAGCTCTAATAAGCATTATAGCACGAATTGAGTCAGTTGTTGCTGCTCTTAAATCTGTAGCTGATAAATCACCTTTGCCCACAATACCTCTTGCTACTGCTCTTACACTCTCAACAGTATCTATTGCTCCAACAACTTGACTGTTTTTTTTGGCCCAACTTGGACCATCATCAAGTATAGGTTCATCTCCATTACTCTTAAACCATAGATCCCATTCCTTCGGTACTGCATTTGGATTAATCTTCCATTCTTTGTACAAATCATTAATGAAAGTCACATTTGTACCAGAAAGAAAACTTTGATCAGGGTTTTGATCGTCCATAGTTACAAATCCTTTTAACAAGTGATTAATAAAGGTATACTACACAAAAAGTTGACAATTAAATCAAGTTATTTCCATAGTTGTATTGCTTTTACGACTGCTTTACCTAAACCTGAAGGTGATTCAGACATTATAAAGCCGCAATCTTTCATAACTTTAACTTTTGAATCTGCGTCACCACTGCCTCCACTAACAATTGCTCCCGCATGACCCATGGTTCTTCCAGGAGGAGCAGTCTTACCTGCTATAAAGCCTGCTATAGGTTTTTTTATTTTATGATTTTGAATAAAAGCAGCTGCATCTTCTTCAGCGCTACCTCCAATTTCTCCAATCATGAGTATTGCTTCTGTTTGTTCATCATTTAAAAACATTTCAAGACAGTCAATGAAATTAGTGCCATTGATAGGATCACCTCCAATTCCAATACAAGTTGACTGACCCAGCCCTGCGGCAGTTGTTTGAGCAACAGCCTCATAGGTTAATGTACCTGACCTAGAGACTATTCCAACTTTTCCAGGAGTATGAATATGTCCAGGCATTATACCAATTTTACATTGCCCTGGTGTAATTACCCCCGGGCAATTTGGTCCAATCAACCTAGAATTCGACTTATTAAGGTACTGCTTAACTTTAATCATATCTTGGACCGGAATACCTTCAGTGATACAGATAATTAATGGTATGTTTGAAGAAATAGCTTCTAAAATTGAATCCGCTGCAAATGGCGGTGGTACATAAATTACTGATGCATCCGGATTAACTTCTTCAACACATTCTCTAACTGTATTGAAAACTGGAAGGTTTAAATGAATTGTCCCACCTTTACCTGGTGTTACACCTCCAACCATTTTAGTCCCATACGCTATAGCCTGCTCTGAATGAAAAGTGCCCTGGCCGCCTGTAAATCCCTGGCAAATTACTCTCGTATCTATGTTAATCAAAACAGACATTTAATTTATCTCCTTAACTGCATTTACAATCTTAACAGCTGCATCGTCTAAGTCATCTGCTGGTGTTATTTTTAGACCAGAATCTGATAATATTTTTTTGCCTTCATCAACGTTTGTACCTGCCAACCTGACTACTAATGGTTTTGTTAATGACAAGGCTTTTGCTGCTGCTACAACTCCTTCTGCGATGATGTCACATCGCATTATTCCTCCAAAAATATTTACTAAAATTCCTTCAACAGCTTCATCTGATAGTATGATTTTGAATGCTTCTGTAACTTTTTCTTTTGTAGCACTGCCACCAACATCTAAGAAATTGGCAGGGGACGAACCTTTTAATTTAATAATGTCCATAGTTGCCATTGCAAGACCAGCTCCATTTACCAAACACCCAATAGTCCCATCTAGTTTGATATAAGCTAGATCATATTTACTGGCTAAAATTTCGGCGGGATCTTCTTCAGTTTCATCTCTTAAAGCCATTATTTTTGGATGTCTATAAAGTGCATTATTATCAAATGACATTTTTGCATCTAGGGCTATCAAGTTATTTTCAGAAGTTAAAACTAAGGGGTTTATCTCTAACAGACTTGCATCATTTTCAGTAAAAAGCTTATATAACTGACTAAAAAAATCACCAGCTTGTTTAAAACTTGTTCCAGTTAAGTTAAGACTATTTGCTATCAATCTAGAATGAAAGGGTTGAAAGCCTATTGTAGGATCAATATTAAAAGATAATATTTTTTCTGGATTTTCTTCGGCAACTTTTTCAATATCCATTCCACCTTCTGTTGAAGCTATTAGTGAAATTCTACTGCTAACTCTATCTATGACCATAGAAAAATAATATTCTGAATCTATATTACATCCGTCTTCTATATATAATCTCTGAACAAGTTTTCCTTCACTACTAGTTTGATGTGTTATTAACTTTTTGCCAAGGATTGTTTCAGCTGCATTTTTTAATGTTTCTAAATCCTTTACAACTTTTACACCACCAGCTTTGCCTCTTCCACCTGCATGAATTTGTGCTTTCACGACATAAACTGGACCAGGTAATTCTTTTGCTGCAATTAAAGCCTCCTCAACTGAAAAAACAGCTTTTCCTTTTGGAGTTGGAATATCATATTCCTTTAATAGCTCTTTAGCTTGATGTTCATGAATATCCAAAACTTATACCTCTCTATGATATTTATTGGGCTTCAAATTTTGAAGCAAGATCATTCAATTGTTTTACAGCTGAGACTGAATGCTCAAACATTTCTTTTTCGCCAGAAGTAAGATTTATTTCTACAATGCGCTCTACCCCTTTTTTACCAATGATAACAGGAACACCTACGTACAAACCATTAAGATTGTAATATCCATCGACATAAGCGGCACAAGGAAGTAATTTTTTCTTATCTTTTAAGAAGGATTCTGCCATTTCAATAGCCGAGGAAGCTGGAGCATAAAACGCTGAGCCAGTTTTTAATAGACCAACAATTTCTGCACCTCCATCTCGAGTTCTTTGAACTATTTGGTCAATCTTTTCTTGGTTGCTCCAACCCATTTTAATTAGGTCTGGAACTGGAATTCCTGCAACAGCTGAATATCTTGATAAAGGAACCATCGTATCACCATGCCCCCCAAGAACAAAAGCTGTGACATCACTAACTGAAACATCAAATTCATCAGCTAAAAAACGTCTAAACCTTGCTGAATCTAAAACACCAGCCATTCCTACAACCATATTTGTTGGCAATCCCGAAGCTCTCTGTAAAACCCCAACCATGGCATCGAGTGGGTTCGTTATACATATGACAAAAGCGTTAGGGCAATTTTCCTTAATGCCTTTACCTACCTGCTTCATAACTTTTGTATTAATTTCTACTAAGTCATCTCTGCTCATACCAGGTTTTCTTGCAACGCCTGCAGTAACTATCACAACATCACTTTCTGAAAGTGCCGAATAATCATTAGAACCTGAAATATTACAATCAAATCCCTCTACAGGTCCTGATTGAGCCAGGTCGAGAGCCTTCCCTTGTGGAATTCCTTCTGCAATATCAAATAAAGCAACATCTCCTAACTCTTTAATAGCTGCTAAATGAGCCAGGGTACCACCAATATTACCAGATCCTATTAAAGCTATTTTATTTCTCATTTTTATAATCCTGTTTAATTCAAAGTATTAAAGAAAGTTAGTTTAATCATTATTTAAAATTGACTATACTTTTATGATTTCTGGTTATCTTTTAAACTTTTTTTTGGATGCTATCAAGGTAAGATTAAATACGTTATCTAATTTTCTAATTGTGACATTTCTGTAATTCTTGAGATTGTTCTTTGAAATTCAAATTCCCATTCTTTTCCTTGATAAAGGTTTTTAAAGTCAACTTCTGCATTAGCAATTAGAAAACAATCTTTATCATACAAGGCATCAATTAACCAAATGAACCTTCGGGTTTCATTACGCAAAATATCATTTAACTCAGGTATGTTGTCTATTATAATACCCTTATATCTCAATGCTATCTCTATGTAGTCTGAGGCTGCTAAAGGTTTATTACATAAATCATCAAAATCCATTCTTGCAATTCCTGCAGCAACTTGAGGAATAAAAATTTTTCTGCCAGCTATTTCTATATTTTCAGATATCTTTTCAAAGCCTAAACTTAAATTTTCAAATATTTTATCTACCTTTTTATTATTATTTTTATTTATAGGACTTAACCAAACCTTATTTCCACTCAAAGACCTTTCTCTCCAATCCTCACCATCTGGTATTTTTATAATATTATTTTTATTTTTTAAACTTTCTATAAATGGTAAAATTCTATCTCTGTGTAGGCCATTTTTATAAAGTCCATCAGGAGGCTGATTTGAAGTCGTAACTAAAATAGTACCTTGATCAAACATTACCTCAAATAATCTTGACAATATCATTGCATCAGCAATATCCTTAACTTCCATTTCATCAAAGCAAAGCAATTTTGCAGATTCAGCAAGATCTTTACCTACTAATAGAACACTATCTTTATTTCTTTCAGATTTACTTTTGTTTAGTATTCTCTGATGCACTTCTTTCATAAAGTCATGAAAATGCAGTCTTCTTTTATCTTTAATTTCAAGATTTTGAAAAAATAAGTCCATAATCATAGATTTACCTCTTCCTACGCCTCCAAATATGTAAACACCTTTAATATTTTTCTTTTTAACACCAGAAAGAATATTAAATATTGAAAAGTTTTTATCTAAACTATTGATTTCTTTTAGAAGAATATCGAGATACTTTGATACTATGATTTGGCCTGGGTCAAAACTAATAGATTTTTTAAGTGCAATGGCTTCAAGATTATTTTTATTAATTATTTTAGTGTTATTGGCCATTTTTAAGATAAGGGCAAGGGTTATTTCCGTTCCAGTTGAAGCTTCTTTATCTCTCCGATTGCTTTAGCAGGGTTTAAACCTTTAGGACATGTTTTTGTACAATTCATAATTGTATGGCATCTATACAATTTAAAAGAATCTTCTAAATCATCTAATCTTTCATTTGTATTTTCATCACGACTGTCTGCGATCCACCTATACGCTTGTAATAACACTGCAGGGCCTAAATATTTATCACCATTCCACCAATAAGATGGACAAGAGGTAGTGCATGAAAAGCACAAAACACACTCCCATAAACCGTCAATTTGTTCTCTTTCTTTTGGAGATTGCTTTCTAGATTTACCCTTTTCTGGTTTAGTATCAGTTTGCAACCAAGGTTTAACAGATGTTAATTGAGCGTAGGCTTTTGTCAAATCAGGTACAAGATCTTTTACAACATCCATGTGTGGGAGGGGATATATATTTATTTCTCCTTTAACATCTTCTATGGATTTTAAACAAGCTAAAGTATTTGTGCCATCAATATTCATTGAACATGAACCACATATACCTTCTCTACAAGAACGTCTAAATGTTAAACTTGAATCAATTTCCTGTTTAATTTTTATTAAGGCATCCAAAACCATTGGCCCACAATCATCTAAATCAATAGTATAGCTATCAATTCTGGGATTTTCGTCATCGTCTGGAGACCATCTATAAACGTTAACTTTTCGAGAGTTTTTTGTATCACCTTTATATGGGTAATCAATACCTTTAACTATTTTAGAATGTCTTGGTAAGGCAAACTCAGCCACAAATAACTCCTTTTAAATTAGTATACTCTTGCTGCTGGAGGAATTGAAGCAACTTCGTTAGTTAAGGTATTTAAATGAACATCTCTATAATCAAGTTTAGTTTTATTTTTTTCATTTAACCACATGATTGTATGCTTCATCCAATCTTTATCATCCCTATCTGGATAATCCTCATGAGAATGAGCACCTCGAGATTCTTTTCGTTGATCAGCAGATTTAATTGTAACTATTGCTTGTTGCATTAAATTTTCAAGTTCTAATGCTTCGACCAAGTCAGTATTAAATATTAATGACCTATCTTTTATACCAACCCCATCCAAGCTATTTGCAATTGTATCAACTTTTTTTACGCCTTCATTCATTGAAGAGTTAGACCTAAACACAGCTGCATGTTTTTGCATTGCATTTTGCATTGAATTTCTTATCTCTCCGACAGAGACGTCGCCTTTAGCATATCTCATTTTGTCTAGTCTTGCCAAAATTTTATCTGTCACACGCTTAGGTAAGGGAGCGTGTGAGGCGCCTTTTTCAACTGTTTTTAATGCTCTTTGGGCTGCTGCTCTTCCAAATACAACTATATCCAGCAATGAGTTTGTGCCCAACCTATTTGCTCCATGAACAGAGACACATGCAGCCTCACCAATAGCCATTAATCCTGATACTACTGCATTTTGATCATTGCCCTTCCGGGTGACAACTTCACCATTATAATTAGTTGGTATTCCACCCATATTATAATGCACAGTTGGTAAGACAGGAATAGGCTCTTTAGTTACATCGACCCCACAAAATATTTTTGCAGTTTCACTTATTCCTGGCAATCGCATATGTAAAGTTGCAGGATCAATATGTTCAAGATGCATGAAAATGTGATCTTTGTTAGGTCCTACACCTCTACCTTCATTAATTTCAATTGTCATTGACCTAGATACAACATCTCTACTTGCTAAATCTTTAGCAGTAGGGGCATATCTTTCCATAAACCTTTCACCTTCAGAATTTGTTAAATAACCACCTTCTCCACGTGAGCCTTCCGTAATTAACACTCCAGCTCCATAAACACCTGTTGGATGAAATTGCACAAATTCCATATCCTGCAGTGGCAAACCAGCTCTCAAAACCATAGCGTTACCGTCTCCCGTACATGTATGTGCTGAGGTACAGGAAAAGTAAACACGCCCATAACCACCAGTAGCTAATACAGTTTGATGACCGCGAAACCTATGAATTTTCCCATCATCCATGCATAAAGCTAAAACACCTACACATTTACCATTGTCATCCATTAACAAATCAAGAGCTATATACTCAACAAAAAATTCAGCTTGATGTTTTAAACATTGTTGATAAAGAGTATGCAAAATTGCGTGACCAGTTCTGTCAGCTGCAGCACAAGCTCTTCTAGCCATTTTTTTTCCATAATCTAGGGTGTGTCCACCAAAAGGGCGCTGATAAACTTCACCTTCTTCTGTACGAGAAAACGGAACTCCAAAGTTTTCTAATTCTGTAACAGAAGGTATAGCTTCTTTACACATATATTCAATCGCATCTTGATCACCTAGCCAATCAGATCCTTTTACAGTATCATACATATGAAATTGCCAACTATCATTTTCACCCATGTTATTCAATGCAGCACCAATTCCGCCTTGTGCTGCAACGGTGTGACTTCTAGTCGGGAAAACTTTGGTAATACAGGCTGTCTTTAAGCCACCAGATACCATACCCAAAGTTGCCCTTAAACCAGCACCACCAGCACCTACAACAACTACATCATGTTCATGATCTATAATTTCGTATTCAGACATTAGTAAACTTTCATAATTACAAGTAAATTTTTAGTACACACAGGATTGATAGGACACCTAAAACTGTCGCTATTAGTTTTATAAGTATTAAAGACACAATTTTCAACCCCTCATGATGAACATAATCCTCTATCACCACTTGTAATCCTGAAGCCGCATGAAAATAAAGAGTACCAAAAAGAAGTATTAATCCTGTTGCATTAAAAGGACTCTGCAACCATTCAATTGACTGCTCGTAGCCATTCATTAATGCTAACATAAGTGAAGTTGTAAACCATATCACCAAAGGTATCATGGCAATAGCAGAAATTCTCTGCAGTTTCCAGTGACCAACTCCGTGTGTTTTTAGTTTTTTCATATCCTTAACTTTAATTAAATTTTGAACGGTACTATTATTCATATACTTAAATCATGTAAAGATAAATTATTAACCAAGTTAAAATAGTTAAAAATAAAGAACAAAAAACTACTGCCCCGCCCGAAAAATAAGCATGCTTCAAATCATAGCCATAGCCAGCATCCCAGAATAGATGTCTTATACCATTTGAGAGATGATAAAACAGCCCAAAAGTGAAGCCAAGAAGAACTAAGTGACTAAACCAATGATTTATAATTGTAGAGTACAAAAGATATGTTTCTTTGCCAAGTGTAAGTGATATTATCCAAACTACCAAAATTATACTCCCCATTGACAAAGCAATACCTGTACCTCTGTGGAGAATTGAAAGAATTGAGGTAAGTTGTGGTTTGTAAATTTGGAGATGAGGTGATAGTGGTCTTTGTCTGCTCATTTTTTTACCCGTTGTTTTTGATTTCTAATAAATGGACCAATAACATAAAAAATTCAATTACAAATAATGAAAACCCTAACTTATTGGTTAATAATTATTAAAATTGATGTACCAAGTAGCATAATGCCAATAAATTCTGTTTGTTTAACTTTTTCTTTGAAAATAATCATTGATATTAAAATTGAAAAAATTAACTCAATTTGCCCTACCGCTCTTACTTCTGCAGCTGTAGCCAGGCCAAAAGCTACAAACCATCCAAAAGTTGCACCTGTTCCACAAAGCCCAGCGGGCAAACTAGGTTTCCAAAATTTAAAAACAGCTGTTAGCTGGTCTCTTTTAAATAAAAACATATAAATACCAACAATAATTGTTTGAAAGATTATCGCGATAAAAGAAATGAATATTGATCTATCTAAAAGTGGGCCATCTACTGAAATTATAGACATTCTAAAAGTTACAACTGATGCAGCTAAAAGCAGGCCTGACAAAAGGCCAATCAACGTTCCAATTGATGTTACAGACTTAAATAAAAGTTTTATTGTATCCAGGAAACTTTCTGCTTTTTTTGCATATGACAATAATAATACAGATATCACACCTAATAATATTCCAAGAGTTATCGGCAAAGAAAAAATTTCACTTAATATCAACATCTCCAAAAATGCTATCAATATTACTTCTGTTTTAGAGAAAGCAATTCCTGCAGCAAAACTTTTATGAGAGAAAACTCTCATAAGAACGTAAGTAAAAAGAACCTGAAAAATAGATCCTAAAAAACAAAGCATGATAGAATAGTTTGATAAAATAGGGATTGAATTACCAGGAATATTAATCCAGACAAACCATACAAGAGAAGTAAACGGAAGCGCATAACAGAATCTTATGTAAGCTGCACCGTAATCGCCAAGTTTAGATATCATATTTTTCTGAAAAGCTGATCGGGCAGTTTGACAACCTGCAGCAAAAATTGCTGCTACAATCCATACGTATTCCATTTATTCCGACAAAAAATTAATCAAACAAAACATTAGAGTGAAATTCCCTTAAGATTTTTACTGACCAATAATTCAGCAATCTGAACTGTATTTAACGCTGCACCTTTTCTTAAATTATCTCCTACGCACCAAAAAGCTATTCCATTTTTAACTGATGGATCTTTTCTTATACGACTTATATAAACATCGTCCTCACCAGCAACTTCTACAGGTGTAACGTAACCCTCATCAGCCCTATGATCAACAACTGTAATTCCATTAGCATCCCGTAATAAGTTTCTAACTTGTCTTTCATCAATATTTTTTTTACATTCGACGAAAACAGCTTCACTATGACCTATAAAGACAGGAACTCTAACACAATGTGCAACTAAATTTATATTAGGGTCTAGTATTTTTTTAGTCTCAACATTCATTTTCCATTCTTCTTTTGTAAATCCATCATCCATAAAAATATCAATATGTGGTATAACGTTGAAAGCTATTTTTTTTGTAAATTGTTCAGGTGTTGCCTGATCATGAACAAATACACCTTTTGTCTGATTAAATAATTCATCCATAGCTGGTTTTCCAGCACCAGAAACAGCCTGATAGGTTGAGACAACCACTCTTGATATTTCAAATTCTTTATGAATTGGCTTTAACGCAACAACTAGCTGAATGGTAGAACAGTTAGGGTTAGCTATAATATTTTTTTTATTATAATTATTGATAGCTTCAGGATTAACCTCAGGAACTATTAAGGGAACCTCATCGTCCATTCTGAAGCAAGAAGAATTATCAATAACTATGCAACCTTTATTTCCTGCAACTTGACCAAATTTTTTAGCAATATTGGAACCTGCTGAAAAAAGAGCTATGTCCACATTTTCAAAATTAAAATCATCAACAGACTTAACTTTTAAAACTTTGTCATCTCCATAAGAGACTTCTTTTCCAATGGATGATTTAGAGGCTAACGCATAAATATTTTTTACCGGAAACTTTCTTTCAAACAAAGTTTGAAGCATTTCTCTTCCAACGGCGCCAGTTGCACCAACTACAGCAACATTATAAGCCATTTAATTAGTTAATTCCTCTAATTTATGTATTACTAAGTCCATCATTCCTTTAGTTCCAACTTTTTCTCTTCCTTTGGCCATTATATCTGGCGTCCTTGGCCCTGCGTCTAAAGCTTTTGAGACAGCTTTGTCGATTAAGTCAGCTTCTTCTTTCATGTCAAAGGAATATCTCAATAACATTGATAAACTTAGCAATTCAGCTAAAGGGTTAGCCAATCCTTTACCTGCTATGTCAGGAGCTGATCCGTGAACTGGCTCATACATGGCATATCTCTTTCCAGTGTTTTTATCAACTGATCCTAAACTTGCAGATGGGAGCATGCCAAGTGAACCAGTTAACATAGCTGCGCAATCAGACAAAATATCTCCAAACAAGTTATCAGTTACTATTACGTCAAATTGATTAGGGTCTCTTACTAATTGCATTGCACAATTATCTGCATACATATGATCTATATTAATCCCGGCACCTTCTTTTTTATGAAGGTTTACCATTACTTCTCGCCACAAAACACCTGACATCATAACATTCGCCTTTTCAACGGAAGTGACTTTTCCATTTCTTGCCCTTGCCATATCAAAAGCCACCCTTCCAATTCTTTCAATTTCAGGGGTGGTATATAAGTTAGTATCATATCCTTTTTTTAGCTCTGCATTTATTTCATCAATTCCACGTGGCTCAGCAAAATAGATACCACCTGTCAATTCTCTCAAAATTAATATATCTAAACCAGAAATTATTTCTGGCTTAAGTGAAGAGGCATCGACTAAAGCTGGAAAAACCATTGCCGGTCTAAGATTGGCAAACAAGTCCATTTCTTTTCTTAATCTTAAGAGACCGTTCTCTGGTCTTTTTTCGAATTCTACACCATCATATTTTGGTCCTCCAACAGCTCCAAATAAAACAGCGTCTGCATCCATAGTATCTACCAAAGTTTCATCCGAAAGTGGCGTTCCAAATTTATCGAAAGAAGCTCCACCAACTAAACCTTCTTTGATATTAAAACTAATGTTTTTGTTTTTTGCTAACCAATCGACCACTCTTAATGTTTCATTTACTACCTCTGGACCAACTCCGTCTCCAGGCAACACCATTAATGTTCTATTTGACGACATTACATTTCCTAGCTTTTATTTATTATTATAACCATGGTCTTTCAGAAGACATTTTTGTTTCAAAGTTTTCAATTTCACTCGACTTTTGCATGGTTAAACCAATATCATCTAAACCTTCGAGAAGACATTTTTTTCTAAATGGATCTATGTCAAATTTTATTACAGATCCATTTGGCCTCCTAATTTCCTGTGATGGCAAGTCTATTTCTAGTTCAGGGTTTTCTTTGTCTTTAGCATCAGCCATTAAAGCTTCTCTTTGTTCAGGAGTAACTTTAATAGGTAGAAGGCCGTTTTTGAAAGAATTATTATAAAATATATCTGCAAATGAAGTTGATATAATACATTTTATACCAAAATCAGATAACGCCCAAGGCGCATGCTCTCTGCTTGAGCCACATCCAAAGTTATCACCCGCAACAATAATATTGCTAGATCTATAAGGTTCTTCGTTCAATATAAAATCTTTCTTTTCAGTGCCATCGTCATTAAATCTCATCTCATCAAATAGATGTTTACCCAAACCTGTTCTCTTAATAGTTTTTAAAAATTGTTTAGGTATTATTTTGTCAGTATCAACATTTATAAAGTTAAAAGGAGCAGCTGTACCTCTAAGATTAGTAAATTTTTCCATGATATATCCTCTTAAATAATTAGCTTAATGAATCACAGTCTGTTAATTTTCCAGTTATTGCAGAAGCAGCGGCTATCTGTGGACTTACCAAATGAGTTCTTCCACCTTTTCCTTGTCTACCTTCAAAATTTCTATTTGAAGTACTAGCGCATCTTTCTCCAGGCTGTAATTTATCTTCATTCATCGCCAAACACATTGAACAACCAGGCTCTCTCCATTCAAAACCTGCTTCTGTGAACATTAAGTTAAGACCTTCTTCTTCAGCTTGAGCTTTAACTAATCCTGAGCCAGGAACAACCATAGCTCTTATGCCTTGTTTCACTTTTTTACCTTCAATAATACTAGCTGCAGATCTCAAATCCTCTATCCTAGAATTAGTACAAGAACCAATAAATACTGTGTTAATTTCAACATCCGAAATCTTTTGGCCACCTTTCAAACCCATATACTCAAGCGATCTTTCAACTTTTAGTCGAGCATCGTCGTCTTGAATTTTACTTGGATCTGGAATGAAGCCATCAATAGATACGACATCTTCAGGGCTTGTGCCCCAAGTTACAGTAGGTTTAATTTTAGTAGCATCAATAGTTATTCTTTTATCATAAAAAGCACCCTCGTCTGAAGGCAATGACTTCCACCATTCAATTGCAAGGTCCCAATCATTGCCTTTAGGTGACATCGGCTTATCTTTTAAATAATCAAAAGTAACTTGGTCAGGTGCTATCATACCAGCTCTAGCACCTGCCTCTATTGACATATTGCATACTGTCATTCTACCCTCCATAGAGAGTTTTTTTATAGCCTTTCCCGAATATTCTATGACATGACCTGTTCCGCCAGCTGTTCCAATTTTGCCAATAATAGCAAGAACTAAGTCTTTAGGAGAAACACCAGTTTGAAGCTCACCTTCTAAATTAATAAGCATATTCTTAGCTGGCTTTTGTATTAAGGTTTGTGTAGCTAAAACGTGTTCAACCTCTGATGTTCCAATTCCAAAAGCCAGAGCACCAAAGGCTCCATGCGTAGCAGTATGGCTATCTCCACAAACTATTGTCATTCCTGGCTGAGTAAAACCTTGCTCAGGACCTATAACGTGAACAATACCCTGTCTTTTGTCCATCATATTAAAATAAGGAATACCAAAATCTTCAACATTTTTGTCTAATGCTTCAACTTGAATTCGTGATTCTTCTTCATCTATTCCACCAGCTCTGTCAGTAGTAGGGACATTATGATCAGCGACTGCAAGGGTTCTTTTTGGTGAGTTAACAGTCCTTCCAGATAATCTTAATCCTTCGAAGGCTTGAGGGCTAGTTACTTCGTGAACTAAATGCCTATCTATATATATTAATGACGCACCATCTTCCTGAGTATCAATAAGATGGTGATCCCAAATCTTGTCAAAAAGTGTTTTAGGTTTCATTTTTTATCTCCATAAAGTTGGAAATCAATTTAAAGACGTTGAGTAATTGAAAAAAGTTTCTGGTTAGCGATTTATGAAGTTTTTTCGTCTGAAGTTTCTTTAATTTCGGACTTTTGAACCTTTGGACTATTATCCTTTTTATTAACTTGAATTTTCTCAACAATACGTGCTGATTTACCCCTTCTATCTCTTAGATAGTATAGTTTAGCTCTCCTGACTTTTCCTCTTTTAAGGACTGTGATTGCCGCAATCTTTGGTGAGAAAATTGGAAATATTCTTTCAACACCCTCGCCATATGAGATTTTCCTAACTGTAAAGCTTTCGTTCAATCCTCCACCACTTCGAGCAATGCATAGTCCCTCAAAGGCTTGTATTCTTTCCTTATCACCCTCTATAATTTTGACGTCAACTTTTATAGTATCACCTGCACCAAATTCTGGGATAGATCTTTCTGAAGCAATTTTGTCCATCTGATCTTTTTCAATTTTATCAATAACATTCATTTTATTACCCTTTCGTGAAACATCTTCATAGCAAATTAATAATTTTTTTTCTAGTTAAGATTTTATATATTTAGACCAAAGGTCTGGCCTCTTAGATTTAGTTAATTTTTCTGACATTTCAGTTTTCCACTTTTTTATTCTTTTGTGATCCCCCGAGAGCAACACCTCTGGAACTTCAAGCTCATTCCAAACTCTAGGGTAGGTATATAATGGATACTCTAACAAATTATTTTCAAAACTTTCTTCAACCAACCCTATGGAATTTCCAATCACATTTGGAAGAAGTCTAACTGTGGCATCAATCATCAATTGAGCACCTATTTCGCCACCAGACAAAATGAAGTCACCTACACTTACTTCAATGACATTATTATATATTAAAAATCTTTCATCTACTCCTTCATACCTACCACAAATAAATATGGCACCTTGTTCTTTAGACAAATCTTTTGCAAATGCCTGGTCGAATTTTATTCCTCTTGGTGACAGATATATTCTTGGTCCTTCTTCTGCGGAGGCTGATGACAAAGCTTTGTCAAGAACTTCAGCATTTATAACCATTCCTGGCCCGCCACCAAATGGAACGTCATCAACTTTACCATTTTTATTGTTTGCAAAGTCCCTGATATTGATTTTATTAAGGTTCCACAAACCATTTTCTAGAGCCTTACCTGCCAATGAACAACCTAATGTTCCAGGAAACATTTCTGGAAACAATGTTAGAACAGTTGCATTCCACACAAAAAACTCCTCTTGTTAATCTTTTATAAAATTAAGATCTAAGTTTAATACAACCTCTCGTTCCACATAATTGATATCTTCCAAAAAATCTGAACTCATAGGCAAATAAAATTTTTTATCATTTTTTTTTACCTCTATTAACAAACCACCACCAAAGTCGTTGAACGTAATAATTTCACCTAAACTATCTCGATTTAAGTTATAAACTTGAAAACCTAATAAATCTACTTGATAAAACTCATCATCTGCAAGCGTTGATAATTGATCTCTCTTAATAAGTAATTTTAAACCTCTTAATTTTTCTGCATCATTTCGTGTGGTAATATTTTCAATTTTACAAATAAGATTTTGTTTAACTTTTCTAATAAATGTTAAATTTATTGGTTTACTAGAATTGTCTAAATAAAACTCCTTATAAGAAAAAAGATTTTCAGGGACTTCGGTGTAACTTTTTAGCTTCACTTCTCCTTTAATACCTTTAACTCCTACAAAGAGCCCTATTTCTAAAAAATTTTTATTAGACAAAATTTATTTATTCTTTTTTATCCTCTTCAGCGGGTGCTTCTGCTGCTGGTGCATCTTCAGCTGTTGCCTCTTCGGCTGGTGCTTGTGCTGCTGGTGCCTCTTCAGCTAGTGCTTCTGCTGCTGGTGCCTCTTCAGCTGGTGCCTCTGCTGCTGAAGCTAATTTTTCAGCTGCCTCTGCCTCTCTTTCTTTTCTTTTCTTTCCTGGAGCACTTTTGATAGGCTGGTCTCTAATTACTGGTGTTTTTACCAAACCATCTGAGGACAACATTTTAGCAACCCTCAGAGTGGGCTGAGCTCCTTTTGATATCCAGTATTTTACTCTTTCTACATCCAATACCAGTCTTTCTGCATGATCTTTAGCCACCATTGGATTGTAAGAACCTAATCTTTCAATAAACTTTCCATCTCGTGGAGATAAAGCCTCGGCAACTACAATTTTGTAAAAAGGTCTTTTTTTAGCTCCACCTCTAGACAATCTAATTTTTAACGCCATTTTTTTTCCTTATATAAAATTAATTAAGTTTATCGTCTTTTCTTTGATGGTTTTCCGCCTAAACCAGGTAAACCAGCACCACCAAACCTATTTGCAATGTTTCCTAAATTAGGCATATTTCCACCCATCATTTTTTGTAATTCAGCCATCTTATTTGCGTCCATAACTGGTGATTGACTCTCTGAAACATGTTCTGAACTCGAGCCTCCACCCCCTAACGAAGACATCATATTTTTTAAACCACCTAGGCCACCCATTTTACCCATTTTTTTCATCATACGGGCCATATCTTGTTGCTGTTTTACAAGTCTATTTACATCAGAAACAGCCGTCCCTGATCCAAAGGCTATTCTCTTTCTACGTGAAGCATTTAAAAGGGCGACATTGATTCTTTCCTTCTTAGTCATTGAGTAAATAATAGCTTCTTGTTTTGAAATAGCTTTATCGTTGAAATTATTTGCTGCCATTTGTTTTTGCAGTTTACCTATGCCAGGTAGCATTGACATAACACCGCCTAAACCACCCATTTTTTTAAGTTGTCCAATTTGCTTTAACATATCGTTCATATCAAAACTACCTTGAGACATTCTTTTCATCATATGGGCAGCATCTTCTTCGGCAATAGTTTCGGCTGCTTTCTCAACTAATGAAACGACATCGCCCATGTCTAAAATCCTACCAGCTGCTCTGTCTGGATAAAATGGCTCCAATCCAGCTAGTTTTTCAGAAACACCAACAAATTTTATTGGACAACCCGTAACCGACCTCATAGATAACGCTGCACCACCTCTTGCATCACCATCAGAACGAGTTAACACAACACCTGATATCTTAATCAATTCTGAAAATGCTTTAGCAGTTTGAACAGCATCCTGACCCGTCATTGCATCAGCAACCAATAAAGTTTCCGATGGATTTGATAGTTTAAAAACTTCTTGAGCCTCTGACATCATTGCTGTATCCAAAGTCGTCCTTCCAGCAGTATCAAGAATCAAAACATCTATTGCTTGAATTTTTGAAGCCGCCATTGCCCTTTTAGCTATTTTTTCTGGACTTTCTCCGTCTATCTCAGGTAGCACTAAAACCTCAGCTTGCTCACCTAGAATTCTAAGTTGTTCTCTTGCTGCTGGTCTATAAATGTCAAGAGAAGCAAGCATTACTTTCTTTCTTTTTTTAGATTTCAAATGTAATGCTAACTTACCTGCTGTTGTTGTTTTACCTGAACCTTGAAGGCCAACTAATAAAATGACTGCTGGTGGAGCATGATCTATTAGAAGCTCTGATTCATTTGATCCAAGAACTTCAATTAATACGTCATTTACTATCTTTATAACTTGTTGACCAGGAGTGACAGATCTTAATACCTCTTCACCTACTGCTCTAATTCTGACTTTTTCAATGAAATCTCTAACCACTGATAAAGCAACATCAGCCTCTAATAGAGCTGAACGAACTTCTTTTAAGGCTGTGTCAACATCACCTTCAGAGAGAGCACCCCTTTTGGTAAGCCCTTTAAAAACATTTCCAAGTTTATCTGTTAGGTTTTCAAACATATTAATACCAGATCTTATATTTAAACCACAATTGCGCCCGTGCTTGAAACTCAAGGACGCGCGCTGATTATCTTAATAAATAAATATAAGGATGACTTACAGAAATTTAGTATTTAAGTCAAGTTAAAGTAATCTCTATAATTCATCTAGGCCAGCTAATGCTCTAGAAAAAAAAGTGGCATTAAAAGTTTGAAGATCATCTAACCCTTCTCCAACGCCAACAGCATGTATTGGAATTTTATAACTTTCAGCTAATGAAACAACAACTCCGCCTTTGGCACTTCCATCTAGTTTAGTTATTATCATTCCTGTTAAGCCTATTGCTTCATCAAAGCTTTTCAGTTGGGAATGTGCGTTTTGCCCAACAGTTCCATCTAAAACAACAACTTTTTGATGAGGGGCATTTTCATCTAATTTACTAAGAACTCTGCATGTTTTAGTAAGTTCTTCCATTAGGTCTTTTTTATTTTGTAACCTTCCAGCTGTATCTATTATGACAATATCTAAACCTTCATTTTTTGCTAATTGTAGGGCTTTAAAAGCAACTGCAGCTGAGTCTCCTCCATCTACACCAGAAACAACTTGTGCACCTACTCTTTTGCCCCATGTTTTTAATTGCTCAACAGCTGCAGCTCTAAATGTGTCTGATGCTGCCAATACTACTGTTTTATTTTGAACTCTAAATTGTTCGGCTATTTTACCAGCAGTAGTTGTCTTCCCAGAGCCATTTACACCAGCTAAAAATATTACGTGTGGTTTAGAAGACACATTTTCAAAAAGATTTTTTTCAGATGGCAATAAAATTTGTTCAATTTCAGACGCTAATATTTTTGCAATATCTAATTTTTCTATTTCTTTATTTTTATTTAATTCAAATTTTTGATTTTTAATTTTTTTGGTTATTCTAGCTGCAACTTCAATTCCTAGATCAGCTAAAATCAATTCATCTTCTATGTTATCAATTGTTTCCTGATCGATAGTTTTTTTTCCAGTTATTGAGGCTATAGCACCTTCAACCTTTGATGCAGATTTACTTAATCCTGTTTTTAATTTTTTAAACCAATTTAATGCCATAAAACTTCACTCATGATTCAATTGAAAACATTACCAACCAAACCTTCAGAATTTATATCTACTATTTTTGTTGATATAATTGAACTAGCCTTTACATCATCGTTCAACTTAACCTTAGAAAAATTTGAAGAATAACCAACCGAATTTTTTTCAATTAGAACGTTTTGTACAGTACCGATTTGATTTTGCAGAAAGGTTTCACGTTGTTTTTCTGCTAAATTTCTTAAATCTTTTGCTCTTTTCTTGATGTCAACACTTAACACTTCAGGCATTTTTAAGGCTGCAGTTTTATCTCTTTTTGAATAAGGAAAAACATGGACATAAGTAATGTTAGCTTCTTTTATAAGTTTTATACTTTTATTATGAGCATTTATATCTTCAGTTGGAAACCCAGCTATAAAGTCACCACCAAACACAATATCGCTGCGCCTTCTTCTAGCTTCATTTACAAAATTGATAACGTCTCTATATAAATGTCTTCTTTTCATTCTTTTTAGAATTAAGTCATCACCATGTTGAACAGATAAATGTATGTGAGGCATTAATCTTTTTTCATTCTGAAAAGCATCCATTAATTCAAAATCGACTTCAGCAGGATCAAGAGAAGAAAGTCTAAGTCTAGGAAGATCAGGTATGTTTTTCAGTATTTTTTTTACCAATAAACCTAAACTTGGCTTACCAAAGATATCGTTGCCCCATGAAGTTAGATCTACTCCTGTAAGAACAACTTCTTTTATGCCATTATCTATAAGCGAATTTATAGAATTTATCACATTTTGCGTTGAAACTGATCTGCTTGGACCTCTTCCAAATGGAATAACACAAAACGTACACCTATGGTCACAACCGTTCTGAACTTGGACGAAGCCTCGAGTGTGTTTATTAAATGATTCTACAAGATGTTCTGATGTTTTCTTTACTTGCATAATGTTTTGAACAAAAACTTTATCGTTATTTTCAAGATTTGCATCTAGATTAAAACTAGCCCAAAATTTATCGTCAAGTTTTTCTTTATTACCAATAACAAAGTTAACTTCAGACATGGAACTCCATTTTTCTGGATTAATTTGAGCCGCACAACCAGTTACTAATATTTTTGCATCGGGTCTGTTATTTTTTGCCGACCTTATTGCTTGTCTTGCTTGACGCTCCGCTTCACTGGTAACCGCACAAGTATTAAAGATTATTAAATCACTATGCCCATGCTTACTAACATGATCACTGATAACCTGACTTTCCCAAATATTTAATCTACAACCAAATGTTTTAATCTCTGGTGATGAATTCTTATTTCTAAATGTTATTGCCAATTAAGCACCTATTATTCCTTCGTAAACTTTTTCTGTTTCACCAGAGAGCGTTACGGTTCCATTATTTAACCACTCAACAAACAAATCTCCACCATCTAGGATAATTTTATTTGATTTAGAACTTTTATTTTTTTTAAAAGCTGCAACTAGTGTAGCACATGCTCCTGAGCCACAAGCTTTAGTAACACCTACGCCTCTTTCCCATACACGCATTCTTATTGTATTATTCTCTAAAACGCATACAAACTCTATATTTGCAAATTCAGGAAAATTTACATTCTTTTCTAGACGAGGACCAACTACATCTAGATTTAAACTTTCAAGTTCATCTAAGTTTTGCATAAAAATAACAGCATGCGGATTACCCATAGATAAACAGAAAGCTTCAAACTCATCCAACAAAACCTTTTGAGTATTTTGTTTGCTAGCTAATGGGATATCCTTCCAATCAAATTTAGGTTTACCCATATTTACAGTTACAGCATTATCATTTCTAGTGCATAGCAAATTACCATTAATACTTTCAATAGTTAGAGAGTTCAAATTATCTCTTTTCATTAAATAATCTGCAACACATCTTGTACCATTTCCACATGCTCCAGTTTCTGAACCGTCAGAATTGTACATAGTAACTTTATAAGTGTTTGACTTCACAGTATCTCTAATCATTAAAACTTGATCACAGCCAATACCAATTCGTCTGTTACTAATTTTTTTAATAAATTTACTTTCATGAATATTTAAGTCTTTGATGTTATCAAAAATAATAAAGTCATTGCCTAACCCATGCATTTTAATAAATGGTATTTTCAAATAAATTTTCCTTCAAATATCAATGTCTACAATAATTGGAACATGATCAGAGGGTCTTTCCCATGCTCTGGTATCTTTATAGATAACACCTGATTTAACTTGTGAAAATAATTTTTTAGAAACCCAAAAATGATCTAATCTTCTTCCTCTATTTGAAACCTCCCAGTTCCTGTTTCTGTAAGACCACCAAGAATATAATTTTTCACTAAATGGTACAATCTCTCTCATTACATCCGCCCATTCACCACTTTGAATAATACCTAATAAAGTCTCTGTTTCGATTGGTGTATGGGAAACGACATTTAACAACTGTTTATGTGACCAAACATCATTTTCTAAAGGTGCTATGTTTAAGTCTCCAACTAAAATTTTATTTGTTGTTTTGTCTTTTAGAAAATATTGTTTCATTTCGTTTAAAAAAGAAATTTTATGATCAAATTTTGGATTTTTTAAAATATCAGGTTCATCACCTCCTGCTGGAATATAAAAGTTGTGAAGTTCAATATTTTTATTTAATTTTACTGAAATATGTCTAGTGTCATTTTTCCCGCACCAATTTATAAAGTTTTCATCTTCAAGTTTGAAATTGGATAAAATTGCTACACCATTGTATGATTTTTCACCTCTATAATATTGGTAATTCATACCAATTTTTTTAAACGAATCATAAGGAAAGTATTCGTCTTGAGTTTTTGTTTCTTGCAGACATATAATATTTATATTTTGATCCTTTATTAATCTTAGGACCTGTTCCAATCTTAGTCTTACAGAATTTATATTCCAAGTTGCAATTCTCATTTATATAAAAAACCCTAATTAATATAATAATAAATTTTAAATGAACTCATAGTTCCCATTTCAATAGACTCAATGAAAATTTATTTCAATTAATCAATAAACTAATTTGTCTATCATTATTATTATATTCTTTATATTCAAGCTCAATCATGCTTTTATTTTTGTATTTGTCTTAATCAGAATTATTTGGTTCTGGATAATCATCTGGAAAAAATAATAAGTGTGATAAACTTTCATTATATATCGCTTTTTGAATTAAGACTGTGGTGGTTTCTCCAAAAGTGTCTTCTATAATCCATTTTTTCAAATTAAATGGGTTTTCTGAAAATTCTAATGTTAATCCCTCGACATTATTATTTTCACTTCTTGTAATTTTTAAAGAAATTATTCCTGATTTAATCTTCAAATCAGTAGTTAAATATTCACTATCAAAATCTAACTTTTTTTTAATTAAAATGGAAAATGGTGAGCTATCGAGGGGTATGTTATTTGTAGTTTTTGAATTTCTATTTTGAATTGTTAACCAAAACCCCTTACTTGTTATAAGAATATCATTAGGTTTTTCATAGTCAATTCGCAATTTTCCTGGTAATTCTAAATATATTTTTCCATTGCTAACTTCACCAGATGGCCCTACCTGTATAAAGTTTGCTTGCATACTGTTTAATGACTTAAAAAATTTTTCTACCTTTATTTGCGATTCATTGATTTGATCGGAAGCTTTTAATATTTTGACATTAGAAAATAATAAAATTAAAACCCACAAAGATACCAAAAAAAAATTGAAATAATTTTCGTTGTTTTCGTTAATTATCCTCAATTAAAACTTCTCTTTTCCCTGCTCTACCCGGTTTTGACACAACATTATTTACTTCCATTTTTTCAATTATAGTAGCAGCTCTATTATAACCTATTTTAAAGTGTCTTTGAATAAAAGATGTACTTGCTCTTCTTTCTCTTGCAATTAGAGCTACTGCTTGATCATATAATTCATCTTCATGTTTATTATTGGATGTTAGATTATTAAAGTTTTCATCGTTTAAATTTTCTGGCTCTTCTGTAATAGATTCATCGTAATCTGGGACGGACTGATCAGAGAGAAATTTAGCAACTTTTTCAACTTCACTATCTTCAACAAATGGACCATGCACTCTAGTAACTTTACCACCACCTGCCATATATAGCATATCACCTCGTCCAAGAAGTTGTTCGGCACCTTGTTCACCTAGTATGGTTCTACTATCAATTTTACTTGTTACTTGAAAAGATATTCTTGTTGGAAAATTAGCTTTAATTGTTCCAGTGATCACATCTACAGATGGTCTTTGGGTAGCCATTACAACGTGAATACCAGCGGCTCTTGCCATTTGGGCCAACCTTTGAACAGCTGCTTCGATATCTTTTCCAGCTACTAACATTAAATCTGCCACTTCGTCTATGACAACTACGATAAAAGGTAACGGTATTAGACTTATTTGTTGATCTTCAAAAATTGGCTGACCAGTGTCAGGATCAAAGCCAACCTGAATTTTTTTTGAGAGTATCTCTCCTTTTTTTCTTGCTTCAATCAGTCTTTCATTGTAACTATCAATATTTCTTACACCTAGTTTACTCATGGACATATATCTAGTTTCCATTTCTCTGACAGCCCATTTCAATGCAACAATTGCTTTTTTTGGTTCAGTTACAACTGGTGTTAGTAAATGAGGGATTCCATCATAAACAGATAGTTCCAACATTTTAGGATCAATCATTATTAATCTACACGTTTCTGGTGTATGTTTAAATAAAAGTGATAAAATCATTGCGTTTATACCAACTGATTTACCAGATCCAGTAGTTCCTGCAACTAATAAATGTGGCATTTTAGCTAAGTCAACTACCACGGGATACCCTGCAATATTTTTTCCTAAGCACACTGGTAAATTGAAACTTGAACTTTGAAATTCTTGATGTTCCAAAATATTTCTTAATATTACTGTCTCTCGCACTTTATTAGGCAATTCTATTCCAATAACGTTTTGACCCAGTACCATAGCTACCCTTACGGCTTCTACTGACATTGACCTCGCAATATCATCTGCTAAGGATATAACTCTTTGACTTCTTAAGCCAGGTGCGGGTTGTAAATCATACCTTGTAACCACAGGACCATATCTTACTGAATCAATATTTCCATTTATTGAAAAATCTGACAAAACACCTTCAAGAACTTTTGCATTTAAATCTAAAGCTTCCTTACTGGGAGGTTTAATATCCTCAGTAACATTTTTTAATAATTTTAGAGAAGGCAATATGAAGCCACTTTCTGAACTTAAAGGTAGTGTATCTTGAAAAAAATCTTTGTTATTTAATTTACTTTTTAAACCGTCATTCTTTTCAACATTTTTAATTAAAATTTGATTTTTTCTTATTTTTGGTTTCTTTCTTGGCATAAAATTTCTATTTAAATTTAATAGTTTATTTTTTAAATAATGTAATAAATTAGGTTCAATTTCAGCTTTAATATCAACGTTTTCGTTATTTTTTTGAATAACGAAAAATAAACTATAAAACATACTTAAAACCCAAATGAAGGGCATAACTATTGGCCTAGTTATAATTTTCATAAATTTGATTTCAGCAGTATCAAGAGATAATATCCAAATAAATAATATTATTGAAATAATGAAAGAACTAACACCAAGTATTAATTTACTCATACTTAGATCAAAACCTAAAATCTTAGATATTCCACTTGAAAAATATAATAAAAACCATTCTGACAAGCCAGTTTGATTTATAATTGAAAAATTAA
This sequence comes from SAR116 cluster bacterium AG-337-N21, assembly GCA_003282145.1. Lineage (GTDB taxonomy): Bacteria > Pseudomonadota > Alphaproteobacteria > Puniceispirillales > Marisalimonadaceae > Marisalimonas. The sequence continues at coordinate 9,015 of QBZZ01000003.1, read as the reverse complement.
GTTTTAAACTGTTAATCAAAATATTCTCTATATAAGTACTACCTAGAGAACTTAAAAAAATCATTATAAAAATCGTTAATAATTTTGTTTTGAAATAATTTATATTTGAACTATTAAAAAATTTTAAGGACCAGATAAATAAAATTAAAGATAATAATAATCCTGGACAAATTCCAAACTCTTTAATTATGAAACCTGATAACCAAGCTCCTATTTCTTTATATAAGTTAGTCGGGAGGGTCTCAGAAACAATTCCCCAACCAGTATCAAGAGGATTAAAAGTTATCAAAATTAAAACAAGTGATATAGAAGAAAATAAAAGTAAAATTGCTAAACTTTTTTTTATTATTTCAGATAAAATTGGGGTTTCAACTATTTCTTGGTCTTTTTTAACCATTAAGAAATTTCCGATTGTAAAAATAATTGAATTCTTTTCATTGCTTCTTCAATTACCTCTTTATCATCAACTAAAGAAATTCTTAAAAAACCTTTACCAGGATTAAATCCTTGAACATTTATCCCCATAAAACTTCCTGGCATTACTCTCAATGAAAATTTATTCCATAAAATTTTTGCTGCCTGCTGATCATCTCTCACTTTTAACCATAAGAAAAAACCTGCGTCTGGTAACTTAAAATCTTTGTAAAAAGGTTTTAAGTATTTCTCAACAATGGAGAAATTTTTATCATAATGTATACATGCTTTTGTATGGTATTCTTCGTCATCATATAAGGATGCCGCTACTTTTTGAATGGGGATTGGAACTGGCGATGCCCCATTAGATACTAATAACTTATAACTTTCTATTACGTTTTTGTCACCTGCTATAAAACCCGCTCTCATTCCACTAACATTACTTCTCTTTGAAAGAGAATTAAAAATTATTAAATTATCTAATCCCTTTCCTAAGCTTGCAGCAGCTTCCAATGCACCGGGTGGTTTAGGCCTGTTCATCCTAAATATATCACAATAACATTCGTCAACAGCTAAAATAAAGTTATATTTTCTTGCTAATAGTATTGCTTGTTTTAAATAATCAAGACTTGCTACACTTCCATGTGGATTAGACGGTGAACAAATATACATTATCACCGAAGAATTTAGTATTTTTTCGGAGATGTTAGATATATTGGGAATATAGTTATTATCTGGTAATGCATTTAACCAATATATATCAGACCCACTAGAAATGCTGCCAGCTCTCCATGCATGGTAAAAAGGATTGGTAACTAGGGCGGTTGTTTTTCCACCTTTCAAATTCTTTGCTAACAAACCAACTAAGTGAAGTGGCTCTCTAGTCCCTGGAACAGGTAAAATATTATTATCTAGTGTTAAAAGATTTTTAGCACTTGGATATCTTCGTTCTATATATCTTATTATACTATTGCCAAGACTTGGTACAGCAATACTTGGAGGATATTTACCCCAGTCATTGAAATTATCTTCTAAAATATTTTTTGTAAAATTTGGAATATTTAATGTAGGCTCACCCAATGACATTTTTAAAATTGGATATTCAGGATTTGGTGATATGTTTTCTAAGAGGGATGTTAACTTACCGAACATCCAATCCTTTAGTATATTATAATCGGGATTAACCATTTAAGACCTTCAATATATTTATAATATTTATTTATTTTTTATATTATAATATTAAATATTAAAACTAAAACATGATAATTAAATTTAGAAAGAAAGCATGAAAACAGCAGAAATTACTAAAAAATCATCAGAAGAATTTTTTCATAAAATTTGTGTTTTAGGTGGAGGTTTAACTGGAGCTATTATGAGCTTACTCCTTAAAAACTCTAATTTGTTTAAATCACATGAAATTGGATGGATTAATCCTAAAATTGCAGCACCTGATGATATACGAACTACTTTTTATAATAAAAAAAGTTTAGAATTACTTGAAAGTTTAGGTTTATTAAAAAATCTTAGTGAAAAAGATTATACATTTATAAATAAAATTCAGGTTTTTGGAATGAATAACTCTTCTCCTTTAGAGTGGGATTATTCCAGTTCAAAATTAAATTTCGGAGCCGTTATTAAAAACAATATAATCTTAAAATCTGCTACTGAACAATTAAATGATATAAAACAATATGAGAGTTTAGTTACTAACACTCACCATGACGAATTTGAAAGAACTCTTTATTTAAATGATAAAGTCCTCATAAAAACTCACATGGTTTTATCGGCAGATGGTAAAAATTCTAACCTAAGAGAATTATTATCTATCAAAACAATGAAAAAAAAAGTTAATCACATAGCTGTTTCCGGTTTTTTACAACAGTCAAAAAATCATAACTCAACTGCTATACAAGCTTTTACAAATCTAGGTCCAATAGGTCTTTTACCTTTCCAAGACAAGAATATTATTAATTTTGTTCAAAGTATTGAAGAAAATAAATATAAACAAATTCTATCAAAGACTAACCCTGAAAATTATATATGTGATCATTTAAATAGTTTTTTTTCTAATGTTGATCTCAAATTTCAACCTTTAAAAAAAGTAAATCAATTTAATAATAAATTATCTAGTTGGAAACTAGATTTAAACTTTATAGTCAATCCAACTGCCTACAGGACAATATTAATTGGTGATGCTGCACATTCTATACATCCTCTAGCAGGACAAGGACTCAACTTAGCTTTAAGAGATTGTACTTCTGTTATAAAATCATTAAAAAATAATTTAAAGTTTGGGCAAGATTTAGGAGACTATTCTATTTTAAGTTTTTATAAAAATGATAGGTTACCTAAAACTATGGCAATGACTGCAGTAACAGATTTTCTTTTTTATGGATTTACATCTAATTCAGAAAAGACAAAGTCATTTTTGACAAAAGGCATGGAGATATTAAATAAAAGTAATCTAAAAAACATATTTAGAGATATTGCTTCGGCCTAATTATAAAGAATTATAATAATCCGCTATATATTTTTTTATTTTTTACTATTATTTTCGGACCTCCATGACCTTGAACATCTGCAGAAGGACATTCATCTAAGTAATTCAGCAGAAATTTTAAACTCAGATTTGTGATCAAATGATATATTTAAACTTTTTCCGTTATCTAATTTTTCAATCGAAACCGGCCAAACTTCCATATTAGATTTCCTTTTTCAAAACAATATATCAGGTTCTAATAAAATTATATAATTAGAAATTAGATGTTAATTCATTTTAATGGTCATAGCTGAAAACCTTAACTTTAATGTTTAACCATTTTTGAAATATTTTCTTCACCGGTATAGCTTTCTATAATTGATTTTAATAAATTACCTCTCTTAGATATTGATATTGTTTCCAGCAACAATTGTTTTTCTTCAAATGCAAGGGGACAAATCATCGTTATCTGATCAACAAAGTTATAGTCATTACATTTGTCAATTACTTCAAAGTTAACTTTAATATTTTTAATTTTAAAATATTCTTTTAAAGATTCTTTTAGATTTGTAAATTTTTCCTTTATGTCTTTTATTTGTAAGTCTTCCCTATATCTATCCCATTTAACTTGAGCTTCTTTAAAATTTTTTCTGTTAGTTTTTTCAGATATTAACTCAAACCTACTTAGGCCTTTTAAGGTTATTAAATACCTTTTATCAGTGGTTTCCTCAAACTTTACAATTTTGCCTGCACAACCAACATCACAAAAATTGTTATGATTTGAATTGCTCGGTTGTATCATTCCAACTAACCTACTTTTTGAAGAAATAGCTTTGTTTATCATTTCTAAATAACGCGGTTCAAAAATATTTAATGGAAGATATGTATCTGGAAACATTACCACACCTTTTAGAGGAAATATTGGTATGAGCTCTGGAAAATCATTATTAGTATTGTTATTCATGTTCATTTATTACCTATGCTTATTTTTATGAAAATAGTAGAGTAGCGAGTTTTCTTCTTGCATTAATTGTTTCTTCAGCCTCAAAACCTGCTGATTTAAAAAATTCTAATAGTTGCTTTCTGGCTGCTTGATCTTTCCATTCTCTATCTATCTTAATTGATTTTAATAGCATATTAAAAGAAGCTTCTATTTCATTGTTACCAAACAATGCTATAGACATATCTAATAAATTATCTAAGTTTTCTGGATCTTTTTTCAAATTTTCTTTTAATACTTGTATATTTTCTTTCGCTTTAAATGCCTTTTCTGAGGGTTCTAAAGATAATAAAGCATCTGTAACAGGTTTAGAATTTCTTATTTCAACAGCTAATGCGTCAATTATTTCTTTCGCTTCGTTAAATTTGTTAAGACCAATCATTGATCTAATAAGATTTCCAAAACCTATTTGGTTTTCAGGATCTATTTGTAAAATTTTTTGTGCAACCTCTGACGCCTCAGTCCAATTCCTCTCTTCAATTTTTTGTTGAGAGCTTGAAAGTAAGGCTTCAACTTCATCACCAGGTCCTGATAAACTTGCTGATTTTTTTACAAATTCTAATATTTCACTATTGCTTTTAACACCTTGGAACCCGTCTGCTACTTTGCCTTCAAAAAATGTATAAACTGTAGGTATTGATTGAATTCTTAATTGAGCCGCAATGTCTTGATTTTGATCTATATCAATTTTAACTAAGGTAAGTTTCTCTTTTTGATCTTTTACTGCATTTTCTAATAATGGGGTCAGCTGCTTACATGGTTCACACCAAGGGGCCCAAAAATCTACAATAATTGGTTTTTCCTTAGAAGCTTCAATTACATCTGTCATAAATGTGTCGGCATTAACATCAATAATATTTGTTTTTGGAATCATGCTGTCATTTTCAATATTATTCATTATTTAAACGCTCTCTTTCTATAAGATATTTATATTGTTGTACTGGTATATTTTTTCAACAATATATTACAAAATACTACAATTGACCAATCTTGAAAGTCTGTATATTTAAAATATGAACGTTATATTTAAATCATTATAAAATTGATACTTTGAAATGACTAAAAAACTTAACATTGCTTTAATCGGGTGTGGTAGCTGGGGGAAAAATATAGCCAGAAACTTGCATCAAATTGGAGCTTTAGCTTGCATATATGATTCAGACCAAAATTTATTAAAAAAACTTAATCAAGATTTTAAATTAAATAACTATACAATTAATGATATTTTTAGAAATGAAAATATACAAGCCTTGGTAATAGCGTCCTCAGCTAAAACGCATAGAGATATAGCCGAAGAAGCTCTAAAAAATAATAAAGACGTTTTGATAGAAAAACCATTTTGCTTATCTTTAAGTGACGCTACTACTCTCTCAAAATTAGCCATTAAAAAAAATAAAATTTTAATGGTTGGGCATCTATTAAATTATCATAATGCATTTACTAAAATGAAGGATCTTATTAGAGAAGGTAAAATAGGAGAAACTAAAAACATTCGTGCTCATCGGTTTGCATTAGGTGCCATACGTTCTCATGAGTCGGTTATATTTGACTTAGCCGTACATGATGTCTCAATGATACTTGCTATAATGCAGGAATTACCTGTGGGGATAAATGCTCATTCCATCCATCATAATTCTAATATTGGACCAGATGCAATAAGTATTAAACTCTCTTTCAAAACAGGCGCTACAGCGTTAATTAATTGTGATTGGATGTGTCCTTATAAAGAACATAAGTTTTCAGTTATTGGTTCTGAAGGATCTCTGATATTTGATGATACTCAGGAATGGTCAAAAAAACTGTATTATAATCCATCAACTATTAACTCTGATAATTCTATTAATTTACTACCTATTGAAAAAATTAGCCTTACAGAAAATGAACCTCTTAGAAATGAGTTAGAAGAATTTATTATCTGTATACAATCAAGAAAAAAACCTTTAACAGATCATCTAGAAGCAGTTAATGTACAAAATGTAATCCAAATAATAGAAGAAAAATTACAAAGAAATTAGTTTCCCATGATCCCATTCATTGATTTAAAAGCTCAACAAAACCTTATTCGCAACAAAATTGAAGAGCGTATAAAAACAGTTTTGGATCATGGACAATATATTTTAGGACCAGAAGTAAAAGAACTTGAAAAAAAGCTTAGTATTTACACTGGTGCGAAATATGTATTATGTTGTTCGAGCGGCACAGATGCGTTATTATTAGCTCTTTTAGGACTAAAACTCAAAGCAGGTGAGGGCGTCATAGTACCTGCCTTTTCATTTGCATCGTCTGCAGAAGTTATGCCTTTGATAGGTGCCATTCCAATCTTTATAGATATAGATAATGAAACATTTAATCTAGATCCAAGTAAGCTAACTGATGCTTTTAAAACAGCTACAGAAATGGGAATTAAAGTTAAAGGTATAATGTCTGTTGGGTTGTTTGGACAACCTGCTGATATGAAGCCAATTAATGAATTTGCTAAAAATAATAATTTATGGGTTCTTGACGATGCAGCCCAGTCATTTGGAGGAAAATATTATGGGAGTAATGTCGGAAACCTCTGCGAAGTATCTGCAACTTCATTTTTCCCTGCAAAACCGCTGGGATGCTATGGTGATGGAGGAGCAATTTTTACAAATAATCCTGAAATATATGAAATAGCTAACTCTTCTCACGTTCATGGAATGGGCAAAAATAAATATGAATATGACAGAATTGGGATGAATGCTCGCATATCAACTATTCAAGCTGCAATATTATTAGAAAAACTTGAAATTTTTCCCTCAGAGTTGAGAAAGAGACAAGTGGTTGCTAATAACTATAATAAATATCTTAATGATTTGAAACTTAATATAAAATTACCTTTAATTAAAAATAAATGTGTAAGTAGTTGGGCCCAATATACTATTATATTACCTGAAAACATTGATAGATCTAAGTTGCAAGAAGAGTTGAAATCTAAAGATATTCCGACTGCAATATATTATCCCATTCCACTCAATGAACACGAACCTTACAAGAACTTCCCAATATCTAATAGTGGCCTAGCAAATACAAAATACTTAGCACGAAACGTTTTATCATTGCCTATGCATCCATATTTAACCGAGGATGACATTATCAACATTTCAAAAAATATTCATGAAGCTTTTAAAATAATTAAGAATAATTAATTTTTGATTTTTCTTGATACTATCAATGAGAATGTTATATTCCATTTAAATTAAGCGGGCGTAGCTCAGTGGTAGAGCATCTCGTTGCCAACGAGAATGTCGAGAGTTCGAATCTCTTCGCCCGCTCCAATTCTATGAAATCAAATGATCTAACATATTGATATTATTACATATTTTGTTGAGCAGCAAATGAGGGTAGACAATATGGTAGACAAATTAAAATGTAAGTACATCTACAAGAAAAGAAATGTTTACTATTTTAGCAGGCATGTCCCACAAGATTTATTATCTTATTATAATAGAAAGAGAATAGTATTTTCACTCAAAACTAGGTCTATAAATCATGCATTATATCTAAGTAAATCTTACTCTCAGCATTTAGAAGATAAATGGTTATCTTTTAGAGTAAACAAATTCAAATCTATTTATCCTTCTTATGTAAGATTTGATCAAAGACATCCTCAACAGTCTAATGCACCATTATTGTCATCATCCTTAAAAGTTTATTTTAAATTAAAAGGGGCAGGGAAGGGAGACATATTTTTTAGAGCATCTGAAAGAGCAGTCAGAAATGTAACTGAATGTCTAGGAGATCGTCCAATTAATCTGTATTCAACGATTGATGCTGCCACATTTAGAGATTACCTTTTTAAAAAAGGTTTAGTCTCATCCTCAGTAAAAAGAGTGTTTGCCATTGTTAGGGCTATAATTAATTTAGTAATGTTAGAATATGGTATTGATCAAAAGAATGGGTTTGCTAAAACCTTTATTCCTGATCTCAATGACAGTATTAAAAGAAACTCCATACCTCTTCAAGATATAAGGATTATTCAAAAAGAATGCATTAAGATAAATGACGAGAGTAGGTGGCTTATTGCATTAATATCGGATACTGGAATGCGATTGTCTGAGGCATTAGGACTAGCATCGGAAGATATAGTTTTGCATGAAAAAATACCTTTTATAGATTTAAGGCCTAAACCTTGGAGGCAACTGAAAACAAATAGCAGTGAAAGACAAATACCTTTAGTGGGTTACTCTTTATGGGCAGCAAAAAATATTATTAAACAAAATAGAAAGTTTGCTTTCCCAAAATATGTAAACCAAGTTTCATGTAATACTAATTCTGCAAGTGCAGCATTGAATAAATGGATGCAGATTAGAATTTCAAATAATTATGTAATACATAGCTTTAGGCATGCATTTAGAGATAGAATGAGAAATGTTAAATGTCCAACTGAGCTTATTGATCAAGCTGGTGGTTGGTCAAGTCAACATATTGGACAAATATATGGAGATGGCTACTCATTAAAAATTCTAAAAAACTTTATGGATAAAATTTAAGTAATTATTTAAAGAATAGTATTTGTATTTCCTTCATATTCATTAATTGCATCTGCTAATATTCTTTCTTCAAAATATTGAACCCTAATTCCTCCACCATTACCTCCAATTATGTTATAAACTATTAAACCAAGTTCTCCTGCAGCTATTCTTTTTTCGCAAGGTAAGGAAGTATCTTTTAGTATTCTATCCAACCATTTACTTCCGTTCATTTGATATTCACCGTACTTTGGGAAGTCATTATCTTGCAAAACTTTAATATAAAATTGTAATGCATCCTTCCTCATGAATTTCATTCTAAAAATATTTATTGAAGATTTTAAATAGCCATAAATAAAATAAATAAAAAATACTGAGGCTAAATAATAAATTGCTACATCGCTTAAAGTGTCTCCAAAGTAAATGCAAATTGGTAACAAGAAAACACTATCAAATAACAATTGTTCTAAAGATCTTAGTAATAGTGACTTCTTATTAAAATAAGTTTCCATAGCCTCATTAAGTTTTAAGAAATTCATATCAAAGTTAGTGTTAGAAATCATCTTCACTCCTAATTTTAATTATATTTTAAAATATGTGTTAATTGTCTACCCTCATTTGCTGCTCAA
>QBZZ01000002.1 GCA_003282145.1 SAR116 cluster bacterium AG-337-N21 | reverse complement strand
AAAGAAAAAGCATTAGTATTTTCTTCTGGTTATGTAGCTAACGAATCTAGTATTAGTACTTTACTAAGCATATTAGATGATGTTGTTGTTTTCTCCGATGAAAAAAATCATGCTTCTATAATTAATGGCATAAAGAAATCAAATGCAAAAAAAGAAATATTTAGACATAACGACCTGAGTCATTTAGAGGAATTGATTAAAAATTATCCTATTCAAAAACATAAAGCTATTATGTTTGAATCTGTTTATTCAATGGACGGAGACTTTGGTGACATTGAAAATATAGTCAAAATTGCAAAAAAGTATAATGCACTGACTTATTTAGATGAAGTTCATGCTGTTGGTATGTATGGAACAACCGGTGCTGGTATATCTGAAATGATGAATTTACAAAATTCGATAGATATAATCCAAGGTACACTTGGTAAAGCTTACGGGACTATGGGTGGTTATATTTCATCTTCTCAAGAAATTTGTGATGCGATAAGAAGTTACGCTAGCGGTTTTATTTTTACTACAGCAATGCCTCCTGCGCTTGCAAAAGCTGCAACTGAGTCTATTAAATATTTGAAAAAATCAAATTATGAGAGAATTTTACAAAAACAAAAAACAACTACTCTTAAGAAATATTTATCTAAAGAAAATATAAATTATTTAGATCACAACTCACACATAGTACCAGTAATGGTTAATAATCCAATTAGATGCAGTGAAATAAGTAATATATTGCTAAATGACTTTGGACATTATATTCAACCTATTAATTATCCTACAGTTCCCAAAGGCACAGAAAGACTTAGGATTACCCCAGGACCTTTTCATACAGATAAAATGATATCTGATTTAACTATCGCACTTAGATACGCATTTAACAAAACAGATAATATTGTATATAAAAAATATGCATAAAATTTATTAAGAGCTTAAATTGCCTATAATTCATAAACCTAAAGATCATCCATTATTTCCTGATAAATCTAATATTGGCATACTGTTAGTTAATTTAGGCACTCCTGAAGGAACTGATTACTGGTCAATGAGAAAATATTTAAAACAATTTTTAATGGATAAAAGAGTTGTAGACATTTTTAGACCTTTATGGTGGTTAATACTAAACGGGCCTATATTAACCTTTAGGCCTTCAAAATCCGGCAAAGCCTACAAAAAAATATGGGATAAAGATAATCATGGATCCCCACTAAGAAAATTTACAATAAATCAAACAAGTAAATTACAGAAAATTTTTGAAAGTAATAAGAATATTTCAATTGAATATGCAATGAGATATGGGACTCCTGAGATTGACAAAACACTTAACAAAATGACTAAAAAGGGTTGTTCTAAAATTCTTCTTGTTCCTTTGTACCCTCAATATGCGGCTAGCACTTCTGCAACAGTTAAAGATGAAGTTTTTAAGTGGATGTTGAAACAAAGGTGGCAACCTGATCTTAGAACCATAGCTCCTTGGTTTGATAATCGTAATTATATTAAAGCTTTGGCCGAAACAGTTAAGAAAAATATTATAAATAAAAATAAATTAGACAAATTAATTGTTTCTTTTCATGGTATCCCCAAGAGATATTTTATGGCTGGAGACCCTTATCATTGTCATTGTATAAAATCAGCTCGACTTCTAAAGGAAGAACTTAAATGGCCAGATGACAAAATTTTAGTAACATTTCAATCTAGATTTGGACCTGAGCCATGGCTTCAACCTTATACTGATGAGACAATTATAGACCTAGCTAAAAAAGGTCAAAAAAGTATTGCTGTTGTTGCTCCAGGATTTATATCAGATTGTTTGGAAACACTTGAAGAAATTAATGTTGAAGCAAGAGAGTTATTTATTGAAAATGGAGGGGAAAGTTTCGAATATATTCCCTGTCTTAATGATAATGAATATTCAATAAAATTCTTGGAATATATTATTGAACAAAACCTTCTTGGGTGGAACTCTTAAACAATAAATTAGTTTTTTTGATTATATATAATTATAAAGTTGCTATTTACATTTTATATATAAACACTTATAAATCAATAATCTAAGCGGGTATTGTGTAGTGGTAAGACCTTAGCCTTCCAAGCTAATGACGCGAGTTCGATTCTCGCTACCCGCTCCATCATATTTTAAAATAATACTAAACTTGATTTTTTGTTTTTATTAAAAAATAGGTGCAAAATAAGCTCATTATAATAATAGTTCCGCCGAAAATTGTGTTTAATGAAGGATCTTTATCATACCATAGAAAATTTAATATTATTGAAATTGGTGGAATTAAATAGAGAAATAATGAAGCTTTATTAGCTCCAAAGTAGCCAACTGCATAAGTCCAGGTTAAATAACCTATTGTTGTAGGAAATAAAGACAACCACAAAAAAGCTATTTGCACTTCACTATTTGAATTAATTATAAAATAATATGTTTCTGGAAACCAAATAATCATGGGTAAAGTTCCAAATAAAATTGTATAAGCAGCTGAAGTTATAGCACCATATATTAAAACTAATGGTTTTAATATATGAAAATATATAGCTGTCAAAATTGCTGCAAATAGAATTAATGTTGAACCACTACCAAATTTTAATCCACCTTCTTGATCAATAGAAATTATATATACACCTAATAAACAAAAAAAGACACATGACCAATGAATGAATGATACTTTTTGTTTTAAAATCAAAAAGCCTATTAACACAGTGAACAGAGGATTACAATTTACTATGAAACTACTAGCACCAGCTGATATGTTTTGCTGACCATAGTTCAAGAATAAATTATATAAAAAAATACCTACAAATCCTGCAATGAAATATCTAAGAAAATGATTTAAGCTAATTTTCTTTTTATAATTGAAAACACACCAAAATAATGAAATGAATGCCGCTAATGAAAATCTACCTGCGCCTAAAATTAATGGACTAGAAGTTTCTAGTATAAATGACATTACAGGAAAAGAAGAGCCCCAAAAGAAAATTGTAGAAAAAATTGCCAAAATTGGAGCCGTGTTTTTCATATATGTGGCACTTCATCAGTTTTCTAATTTTTTGGAAGAGATAATTTACCAAAAACGTTATATTTTATTAACAGACTTTTAATAAAACCATTATCAATATTCTTTTTGATAAATTTATTAATAAAATTAGCAGCTTCTTTATTATTTAGCTTACTACCAATACATTGATTAATATATGTAAAACTTTCATCTAAAATCAAACAATCTTCAGTTTTTTTAATATCGTCAGAAAGTTTGGGTCTTAGTCCAGCTAGAACTTCATATCGCTTTTCCTGAAAAATTGAAAAAGATTCATCTATTGAATTCGCTCTAATTAAATCTGCTTTTTTTATATTTTCGGTTAACCACAGGTCATAAGCACTTCTTCCTGCTACAGCTATTCTAATTCCTTCATTATCAATATCTTTTATAGTGTTAAAATTTAAATGTTTTCTAACTAAAAAAGTTGATTCTATTAATGTATAAGGAAAACTAAAGTTAATTGATTTTGCTCTTTCTGGCTCATTAGCAATATTACCAATATCCCATTTATCTTCAAAAATAGCATCAGCTAATTCTCCAGGCCTAGAAAATGAAATCAATTCAATATCAACACCTAATTCATGAGCTAAAGCTTTTGCCATATCAGGCGAAACGCCTTGAGGATCTCCATTAGCTTCTTTACCAGTAACTAATAAAAAATTACTCATGTTTATAGCAGCTCTTAGATGACCTCTTGGAGCAAGTTGTTTTAGTATAATTTCTGACACGACAAACCTTTAAAATATTGTTAACATTTATCACACTTTTTACTCATTTGAAAAAATAATAATTAAATAATATTTAATATAGCCAATCTCTTATTTGTTTTTAGTTGATTAATAATTAGGCAGTTTAATAAAGAATATGATAATTTTTAAGCACTTTTTTGTAAAAAGTGAAAAATACCATATGTTGTCTTTGTTGAATTTAGGGGGTAATTATGGTTTGTTTTTCCAATTTTTGTAATTTTACTAAAAATTTTCTAATTGTAGTTGTTTTTAGTGTTTTTTCTTATCCAGCATTTGCAGAAATAAATAATGGTGATACAGCTTGGGTACTAACATCAACAGGATTGGTTTTATTTATGACTTTACCTGGTTTGGCTTTATTTTATGCAGGACTAGTCAATTCTAAAAACGTTGTTTCAGTGTTAATGCAACATTTTGCCCTTGCCTGTTTGGTGTCAGTTTTATGGGTAATTTTAGGTTATAGTTTAGCTTTTTCTGAAGGAAATGAATGGATTGGAGGGTTAGGTAACATTTTTATGAATTCCATAGATGTTGACAGTCCTTCTGGAAGTATTCCAGAAAGCCTGTTCGCCACTTTTCAAATGACTTTTGCAATTATAACACCCGCTTTAATGATAGGTGCTTTTGTTGAAAGAATAAAATTTTCAGCAATGCTTATCTTCTTGAGTATTTGGCTATTAATAGTTTATGTTCCAGTTACTCATTGGGTTTGGGGAGGAGGAATATTGTCTTCATGGGGTACAATGGATTTTGCAGGTGGAATTGTTGTGCATGCAACTGCTGGAACAGCCGCTTTAGTAACAGCTTTAACACTTGGAAAAAGAAGAGGTTTTCCAAAATCTATAACACCTCCACATAGCCCTATTTTAACAATGATAGGAGCTTCAATGTTATGGATTGGATGGTTCGGTTTTAATGCTGGGTCTGCTTTAGGTGCAAACGGAGGTGCAGGAATGGCGATGCTAGTCACTCATATATCAGCAGCTACTGCATCATTAGTTTGGATGTTTATAGAATGGAGAAGATTTGGAAAGCCCTCATTAATAGGTATTGTTACTGGAATGGTAGCTGGTTTGGCTACTGTAACTCCTGCCTCAGGTTATATAGGTGTTCCTGGTGGTCTCATTTTAGGTTTCTTTGGCGGTTTATTTTGTTATCTAGCTGTAGATTATATTAGAGGCAAGCTTCAAATTGATGATAGTCTTGATGTATTTGCCGTTCACGGTGTGGGCGGAATATCAGGTACACTACTAGTAGCATTTTTAGCTACATCAACTTTTTCAGGCTTAGGACTAGCTGAAAGTCAAACTGCAGTTTCTCAATTTTTTGTTCAACTTAAAGCTGTTGTTTTAACTGTTGTTTGGACTTCTGTTTTTACGTATTTAATATTAAAAATAACATCGTTCATAGTTCCACTTAGAGTAGATGAGCAAGAAGAAATCGAAGGATTAGACTTGCGCTCGCATGGTGAAAAAGGATATCATTCAGATTAAGGATTAACATCATGAAATATTTTATTGCTATAATTAAGCCTTTTAAATTAGACGATGTCAGAAACGCTCTAACAGAAATTGGAGTAGAAGGTTTGACGGCCTCTGAAGTTCGAGGGTTTGGGAGACAAAGAGGTCAAACAGAAATTTATAGAGGTGCAGAGTACAGCGTTTCGTTTGTCCCTAAGCTCAAAATTGAAATAGCTGTCCCAGATGAAATGCAAGAGGCTGTACATGAAGCCTTACTCCAAAGTGCTTCAACGGGACAAATAGGAGATGGAAAGATATTTGTTTTAGATCTCCACAGCGCAACTAGAATAAGGACAAGAGAAACTGAAAATAATGCGTTATAATTATTAAATGTACCACTCATCTATTACACTCATTTCTTTCTCAAACATTAGATGTTCCATTTTAGTTCTTGATAACATCTGTTGATTGCCTATTTGTTGAATTGCCCACACTGCAGCGCCTCTTACTAAAGATGAATTGTCATTCATTAATAAATTAATTAAATAAGGTATAAGATTTTCATTTTTACTGTTACCTGCTGCTATACAACAATTTCGTGTAAACCTATCTCTTCCAATTCTCTTTATTGGAGATCCTGAAAATTCATTCCTAAAATCTTGATCAGAAAGTTTTAACAATTTTTTTAAATCAAAATTATATTTATTATCATTAAATTTTATCTCTCTAGTCTTCTTTGCGTATTTATTCCAAGGGCAAATTGCTAAACAATCATCACATCCAAATATTTTATTTCCAATCGCCACCCTGTATTTTTTTGGAATAATCTCCTTATTCTCGATGGTTAAGTAAGAAATGCATTTTGTCGCGTCTAACTTATATGGTGCGTCAAATGCATTAGTTGGGCAGATTTCAATACATTTATTGCAGGTACCACAATTATTATTCTCCGGAGCATCATACTCAAATGATTTGTTTATTAGAATCACACCTAAAAAAAGCCATGAACCAAAGTCTCTAGAAACTAAATTAGTATGTTTTCCTTGCCATCCCAATCCAGCTTTTTCAGCTAATGGTTTCTCCATAATTGGAGCTGTATCAACAAACACCTTAATTTTAATTTTATTGTTTGTATTTAATTTAGAAATTAATTTGCTAGAAAGTACTTTAAGTCTTCCTTTTATAAGATTATGGTAATCATTTCCTTGGGCGTATACTGATATATTTCCAATATTCTTATAATTATTTTTTTCTAAAGGATTGGTTTTAGGACCATAATTTAAGCCAAGAATTATTGCAGATTTTGCCTCTTTCCATAAATTAATAGGAGATTTTCTTCTTTCAAAAGTATCTTCCATCCATTTCATTTCACCATGAAAGCCTAAATCAATAAATTCTTTTAATCTTAGAGCGGTCAACAAAGGTAGTTTAGCATCTGTAATTTTACATATGTCGAATTCAAATTCTTTAGCTAACTCTTTAATTAATTTATTTTCTACACTTTTTTTCATACTAAGAAAAATTACGACTATATTATTTCAATATCACCTGAATAATAATTTTCTAGAAAAGTTTTTTCAAACTTATCAAAATCATTATTCTTTATAGACTCTCTAATGTTTTTCATCAAATTCAAATAAAAATGAATATTGTGTAAACTTAATAGCATAAGCCCTAAAATTTCTTGAGCTTTGAAAAGATGGTGAAGATATGCTCTTGAATAATTTCTACAAGTATCACAATTACAATCTATGTCTAGGGGTCTTGTATCTAAACTATGCCTTGAATTTTTAATATTTACTTGACCTTTAGAAGTGAACGCTTGTCCAGTTCTTCCCGAGCGAGTGGGCAAAACACAATCAAACATATCAACACCTCTTTTTATAGCCCCTACAAGATCATCCGGCTTACCTACACCCATTAAATATCTTGGTTTATTTTCCAACATAAATTTTGTTGTATTGTCTAAAGTTTCGAACATTAATTCTTGACTCTCTCCAACAGCCAAGCCTCCTATTGCATAGCCTTCAAAATTTAACTCAGTTAGTTTTTTTGAAGACTCTTCCCTTAAATCTGGAAAAATAGATCCTTGTATGATGCCAAATTGCCCGTAACCAGTTCTATTTTGGAAAGCTTCTCTACTTTTGGTGGCCCACTGAAGAGATAATTTCATAGCTCTTTCTGATTCTTCATATGAAGCAGGAAAAGGAATACACTCATCTAACTGCATTGTAATAGTTGCATCTAATGAATTTTGAATGTCAGTACTTATCTCTGGTGATAAAAAGTATTTTGTTCCATCTAAATGAGATTTGAAAGTAACTCCATTATTTTGAATTTTTCTTAATTTGCCTAAACTCATAATTTGAAAACCACCTGAGTCTGTCAAAAGAGGTTTATTCCATCCCATAAATTTTCTTACCCCGCCCATATTTTTTATATTTTCTTGACCAGGCCTTAGCATTAAATGATAGGTATTGGCTAAAATAATTTGAGCGCCAGAAGCTTTTACATCTCTTAAATGCATAGCTTTCACAGTAGCAGCTGTACCTACTGGCATAAAAATTGGAGTATCTATGTCTCCATGAGCTGTTTCTAACTTGCCTAAACGAGCATTTTTATCTTTGGATAATAATTTAAAATTAAATTTATTTATCATATCTATTATTATTATCTTTTGAAAAAATACAACAATCTCCATAAGAAAAAAATCTATATTTTTGTTCGATTGCGTGTTGATATTTTTTAAAAATATTTTCCTGTCCATGAAAAGCTGAAACAAGCATTAGCAATGTTGATTTTGGTAAGTGAAAGTTTGTTATGAGCAAGTTTACAATTTCAAACTTAAAACCAGGTGTTATGAAAAGATCTGTAAAACCAGACCATGGTTTAATTTTCCCATTATTGATTTTTGCTATCGTTTCTAAAATTCTTAAACTCGTAGTACCTACTGATATTATGCGCTTATTATTTACTATTGCTTTGTTAATAATGTTCGAAGTTATCTCACTTACACTGCCCCATTCTTTGTGCATTTTATGATCGAGTATATTATTAACCTTGACAGGTAAGAATGTGCCAGCGCCCACGTGAAGAGTTATTGGCGCAAACAAGACACCTTTAGTTTTTAATTTATTTATTAAATTGTCAGTAAAATGTAATCCAGCTGTTGGTGCAGCCACAGCTCCATCTTGATCTGCAAATATTGTCTGATAATTTTTTTTATCATTATTGGACTTTGTCTGTCTTTTTATATAAGGTGGAAGTGGCATTTTTCCTTGATGATGCACTTCATTTAATAAACTCTGATCACCCTTGTTAAATTCTAGCAGGACGTCTCCTTCAACAAACTTTTCAATTAATTTTGCCTTTAAATTATTTTTAAAAATTATATACTCACCAACTTTGCATTTGCGACCAGGTTTTATAAAAGCTCTCCACAAATTACGCTTAACTTTCAAGTGTAAAGTTACTTGAATATTAACAGTATCTTTTTTACCAGACAATCTTGATGGTATTACTTTTGTATTATTAATAACTAATACATCTCCTGGATTTAGTATTTTAGGCAGGTCTTTAAATGTTAGGTCTTCAGGAGTTTCATTAATACAATTTAACAAACGTGAATTATCTCTTGGATTAGTTGGTTTTTGGGCAATTAAATCATCACTTATTATATAGTCAAATTGAGATATATCCATTAGCTAAACAATCTTGTTATTCAAAAATTTGAATAACACCTACAACATTATTAATTTTATTTTTAACTATTAAACATTGAACTTTTGCTTCTCTCATACGATTTTCAGCCAATTGTAAATTATCAGTTTCAAGTGCAGTCAAAGGATTTTTATTCATTAAATCTTCTGCTTTTAATTCAGAAAAATTGCTTTTGTCAATTAAAGCTCTTCTTATGTCACCGTCAGTAATAACACCATTTAAATTTTCTTTAGTTCCAACTAATGCTAAACCAAGACGCCCTTCAGTCATTATAACCAATACATCTTGAACGCTAGAATCTTGCGAGATAAACGGTAAGTTACTTTGCTTCATTTCATCTTTTACCGATGAAAGTAGTCTCTTTCCTAATGAACCACCTGGATGGGTTAGCGCAAAATCCTCTTGCTTAAAATTTTTTAATTCCATTAATGAAACTGCTAAAGCATCACCTAAGACCATAGTAATCATTGTAGAAGTAGTTGGAGCTAAATTTAATGGACAAGCCTCTCTATCTACAGAAGTGTCTAAAATAATATCTGCTTTAGATGCCAAAGTTGAATCTTTTACACCTGTAAGTGCAACTATAGTAACATTAAGTCTTTTAAATGCTGGTATGAGTGCAATAATTTCTTCTGTTTCACCAGAATATGAAATCAATAATACAATAGATTTTTTTTGAACTTTTCCTAAGTCACCATGAATAGCTTCAGCAGGATGAAGAAAAATGCTTGGTGTTCCCGTAGATGCAAGAGTGGATGATATTTTTCTTCCAACAAGGCCTGACTTGCCCATGCCACAAATTATTATATGCTCATTAGTTTTATACATCAATTCAATTGCTTTAGAAAATTCATCTCCAAGCATTTTTTCAAATCTTTCTATACCTGACTTGTAAGCTTGGGTTAAGCTAAGTGCTGTTTCTATTGCTTTCATTTTAATCACCCTTTAATATAAAAATGTTTTAACCTTAAATGATTGAAAATACCATAAAAAGGGTGAAATCTTTGAAAATTCACTTTCACATAGCAAAAAATAAAAAAGCTAAAGTAGTAGCTGATGAACTTCTTAATTTGTACGGACAGGTAGAACTTTCTAAAGCAGAAGTAATTGTTGCAGTTGGAGGTGACGGGGCAATGCTTGCTGCTATGAGAGAAAGTATTACATACAATATACCTGTTTTTGGACTCAACAGAGGTAATATTGGTTTTTTAATGAATGAATTTCAAGTATTAAATTTAATTGATAGATTAAAAGATGCAAATGAAATAATTGTTCACCCTCTAGAAATGATAGTGATTGACTCTAAAAATAAAAAGCATGTTGAACTTGCTATTAATGAGGTAGCTATTTTTAGAAGAACTCATCAGAGCGCAATAATCTCCATAAAGATTGATAATACAGAAAGATTGAATGAGTTAACTTGTGATGGAGTTATGGTCGCAACACCAGTGGGATCTACTGCTTATAATCTTTCTGCTCATGGTCCAATCTTACCAATTGGATCAGAGCTTCTAGCATTAACTCCTATAAGTCCTTTTAGGCCTAGAAGATGGAAAGGCGCATTAATTAAAAATAAATCTGTGGTTGAATTTAATATAATCAACTCAAAACTTCGCCCAGTTAGCGCTAGCGCTGATGCTAAAGAAGTTAAGAATATTGAAAAAGTGTTTATTTCTCAAAAACATAATATTAACTTGCGCATTCTTTACGATAAGACCAACAGTATGGAAGATAAATATTTAAAAGAACAATTTTCGATTGGATAGAATTAATTCAACTGTTCTTGTTGTCTCAACCACATTTCTGCATAAAGACCATTTTTCTTTATAAGTTCTTTGTGATTTCCTTGTTCTGCTATAATGCCATTATCTAAAACAATAATTTTATCTGCATCTATAATTGTTGATAATCTATGAGCTATAACCAGAGTAGTATTTTTATTAGATAATTTTTTGAGAGATTTCTCTATTGATTTTTCTGTTTTTGAATCCAAAGCAGATGTTGCTTCATCAAAAATAAAAATTTTGGGATTTTTAAGAAGAGCTCTTGCTATGGCAACTCTTTGCTTTTCTCCTCCTGAAAGTTTCAGACCTCTTTCACCAACAATCGTGTCATACCCTATATTTAAATTAGCAATAAATCTGTCAATAGATGATAATTTTGCTGCGTTATTAATTTCTTCTATAGATGCTCCAGGCTTAGAATAAGCAATATTATACTTTATAGTATCATTGAATAATACTGTATCCTGAGGAACAACTCCAATTTTAGATCTTAATGAACTTTGGGTAACATCTTTTATATTTTGGTTATCTATCGAAATAATGCCAGAAGAAGGATCATAGAATCTAAATAGAAGTTTAGAAATTGTAGATTTGCCAGCTCCAGTAGGACCAACTATAGCCACTTTATGACCTGGGTTTACAACAAAGCTTAGGTTTTTTAAAATTACCCTATTTCCAAATGAAAATTTTATATTTTTAAACTCTATTTTGCCACTATGTACATCAAGATCATAAGCATTTTCTTTATCGACAATATCTGGCATCTCATCAACTAAGGCAAACATCCTACCAATGTCTAATAAAGATTGTCTAATCTCTCTGTAAACAAAACCTAAAAAATTTAGGGGTAAGTATAATTGTAATAAAAAAGTATTTACAACTACAAAATCTCCAATTGACATTTTTTCACTTGCAATATCTTCTCCAGCCATTCCCATAATTAGAAATAGTCCAATAGCTATTATTGCTCCTTGACCAATGTTAACAACTGATAAGGAAGCCCTAGCCTTAACAGCAGAATCTTCATATGATTTCATTGCATTATCAAATCTATCAGCCTCTATTTTTTCAGAATTAAAATATTTTACAGTTTCAAAATTTAACAAACTATCTATGGCTTTTGTAGATGCATTTTCGTCAGCAAGATTCATTTTTCGTCTAATTCCAATTCTCCACTCAGTTACCTTTATTGTATAAATAATATAAATTATGACTGTTGTTACTGTAACTGCTGCATACGCCAAGCCGAATGTTGCCCATAAAACTATGCCTACTGCTATTAATTCAACTAAAACAGGAACAATTTCAAAAGCTGCAAACCTTAATAAAAATTCTATCCCTTTAGATCCCCTATCAATAGCCCTTGTTAAACCGCCAGTCTGCCTATTAAGATGAAAAGAAAGAGACAAACTATGCAAATGCTGAAAAGCTTTTAATGCAGCGCCTCTTACTGCTTTTTGAGCAACTCTTGCAAAAACGAACTCTTTTGCTTCATCAAAAAAAACTTGTCCAAGCCTAGCTAATGCGTAAGAGCCTATAACAAACCAAAGTAGATTTAAATTTACTTGTTTTCCCTCGGATATAAGATCTACAGCTTTCCCATATAAAAATGGTGTATAAACTGTTACTATTGTCGCCAAAAATAAAAAAATAAATGCTAAGAATATCCTAAATGGCATTTCTTTATTGCCTTTAGGTATCACAAATCTTAGCAGTTCCTTTAGTGTTTTAAGTGGAGTTAAAATTTTAGTATTTGAAGAAAATGCACCAGCATTTTTCATGAAAGATACCTTTTAATATTTATTGCTATTGAGCTACGGTAAAGCTTTCACCACAACCGCAACGGGCGATTTCATTTGGATTAGAAAACTCAAAACCTGAGCTAAACTTTTGTTCTTTATAATCCATCTCAGATCCAATTAAAAACATAACTGCCGCTGGATCAATACATATAACAATGTCTTTGGAAATAATTTTCTCTTCGAAGGGTTTTATTTCTTTGGCATACTCAACGTTGTATTTCATTCCTGAACAACCGGCAGTTTTAATACCAATCCGAAGCCCTATTACTTCTGATTTAGTATCTTTCATTAGTGTTTTAACCCTATTAGCTGCAGCTTCGGTTAAGGTTAATAATGGCTTATTTTTATTAGTCATTATAAACTCCTTCAAAAATTAATGTATATCAAGAGCCATTTTTGCATCTTCACTCATTCTATCCTTTGTCCAAGCAGGTTCCCATACGAGTTCGACTTCAATTAAACCTACATCATCTATCTTCGCAATTGTATCAGCAACTTGTCCAGGCATTTCTCCAGCAACGGGACAACCTGGAGCTGTGAGTGACATTTTAATTTCAATATCATTATTTTCTAATAAATTAATATCATAAATAAGACCTAAATCATAAATATTAACTGGTATTTCTGGATCATAAATAGTTTCAATACATTTTATAACTTCTGAAAGTTCTATTTTTCTGGTACATATATCATTTTTTTTACCAGCTTTTACCTTAAATGGTGCATGCGGATCAGAAGATTGATGATGTGGCATAAATGCTGATAAAGGAAGGTTTTCAGAATCACTCATTTCAAACACCAAAGATCTTTTTAACTTTATTTAAAGACTGAGCTAATTTATCAAAGTCTTCTTTTGTTGAATATGCACCAACAGAAGCCCTAGTTGTAGATACTAAATTAAATGCATCCATTAATGGTTGTGCACAATGATGACCTGCTCTTACAGCTATACCCTCCCTGTCAATAATTGTTGCTATATCGTGTGAATGGGCACAATTCATAGTGAAGGAAACCACACCTGTTTTACTGGGGGCTTTTCCAAAAACATTTACGCCGTCAATAGAATCTAATAAGGCGGTCCCATAATCTATTACATTTTTTTCATGAGCCCCAATTTTATCAATACCAACTTCTAAAACCCAATCAATTGCTTCCCCCAAGGCTATTGCTTCTACAATAGGTGGTGTACCCGCTTCAAACCTCAGAGGAGGATCTGCAAAAGTTGATTCTTCTATTCTAACTACATCTATCATATCTCCACCACCTAAAAAAGGTGGCATTTCTTCTAATATTTTATATTTACCAAACAGTATGCCAATACCAGTAGGTCCATACAACTTATGACCAGAAAAACAATAAAAATCGCATCCTAAGTCAACCATATCTACCTTTTCATGAATAACACCTTGGCAACCATCAACAATACTAATTGCACCACAATCTTTAGCAATTTTACAAATTTCCTTAACTGGGAAAGTAGTTCCTAAAACGTTAGACACGTGCGGGAAAGCAATAACCTTAGTTTTATCAGTAACTAATTTTTTTATAACACCTGCATCAAAATCCATATTAGGATCAACATTAGCTGCAATAATACTTGCATCTTTCTGTTTTGCAATAAGTTGCCAAGGTACAATATTTGCATGATGTTCAGCAATTGTGATTATTATTTCATCTCCAGGTAATATATTTTTTATTCCCCAGCTATATGCAACTAAATTAATTGCCGCTGTAGCACCTGAGGTAAAAACAACTTCATTTTCATTACAATTTATAAAGTTTGCTACTTTTTTTCTGGCACCCTCATAACTAGAAGTTGCCTCTTCAGATAATTTATGAAGACCTCTATGAACATTTGAATAATTAAATGAATAATTTTTACTTATAGCTTCTAAAACTTTTCTAGGCTTTTGCATTGATGCAGCTGAATCAAGGTATACAAGTGGTTTATTCCAAACTTGTCTATTTAAAGCTGGAAATTGGCCTCTAATGTGCTGTAAGTCATAAGATTTCATTTTATCATTTTTCTTTGGTTATAATTGAGGATAAGGCTAATTCAGCCTCTTTAAACACAAAATCATGTAATGAATTATCTACAGATTGATTGATCATATCTTCTAAAAAGGCTTTAATAAGTATTTCTCTAGCCTTATCCATAGGCACACCTCTACTATTAAGATAAAATAGTTGATCATCATCTAATTCGCCAACTGTGGCACCATGCGCACAGATCACATCATCAGCATAAATTTCTAGTTCGGGTTTAGCATTAGCACTTGCAGTATCAGATAGTAAAATAGCTCTACTCATTTGTTGGCCATCAGTTCTTTGAGCATCTTGTGCTACTATTACCTTACCTTGGAAAACACCTGTCGATTTTCCACCAAGGACACCTCTTACAATTTGTTTAGAAGTACAATCTGGTACATCGTGATAAATTGCTGTAGTTAGATCGTGATGCTGTTTGTTACAAGATATATAGACACCATTAAGGTTTAACTTTGCATTACAACCATTTAAATAAGCATGTGTTTCTGAACGAGTAAAAATCCCTCCTTTTATCAAGGAAAACGAATTTAAATAAGATTCTTTAGACAAATAAACACAATTAGCAGATAGATTATATGTTTTTTCACTATCATTAAATATTTTTATAGTATTTAAAGAAGCCTTATTTCTTAATTCTATAAGCTGCAATGGCATTGCCAATGAAGTTAAATGATTAAATCGTTCAATTAAATATAAACTACTATTTTTTTCCAATTCTAAATATAAGACTGGATGAACTGATTGGCTATCTTCACCACCTTCATATATAATTTCAAAAAAATCTTTAACTTTTGTATCTTTTGATACTGTTAGTTTCATTATTGACGGAGTGCAAGATAATGAAACATTTGTAGAGGGATGATCACTTAAATTACTATTTTTTATTTTTTGCAAATACTTTAGACTTTCACTATCACTTAGAACTGACAAATTAACTCCTGAGGGCAATTTAGAGGATAAATCTTCTCGATAAGCCCCGTCAATAAATTGAATAATAGTTGATCCAACAAGGTTTGATGTATTATTATTATTCTTTTTTAAATTAGGATTTATAGGTTTGATTTTTTTTCTAGATAAAGATCCTAATCTACTTAATCTCCATGTTTCTTCTCGAGGACTAGGCCAACTTTTAAAATCATTACATGCTATTCTTCTAAAATTCGTGTCTTCAAACTGATTAGTATAATTTTTAATAGAATTGATATAATCGTCTTTAATACTATGCTGCATTAATTAAACCTGAGTAACCATTTTTTTCAACTTCAAGAGCTAATTCTGGGCCACCTGACTTGATGATGATACCGTCAGACAAAATATGAACAAAATCGGGAACAATATAATCTAGTAACCTTTGATAGTGTGTAATAACAACAATAGCATTATCATTATTTCTCTGTGCATTAACGCCATCGGAAACTATTTTGAGTGCATCAACGTCTAGACCTGAGTCGGTTTCGTCCAAAATAGAAACTTTTGGTTTTAACATTGCCATTTGTAAAATCTCAAACCGTTTTTTTTCTCCACCAGAAAATCCAACATTCACGGCTCTTTTTAACATTTCGTCTTTGACATACATTTTTGAAGCTTCTTTCCTTGCTTCCTTAACAAAACCTAAATGATCGAGTTCCTCTTCGCCTAAAAATTTCCTTCGTGAGTTAACCGCCTCTCTTAAAAAACTCATTCCTCCTACACCGGGTAGTTCAACAGGATATTGAAAAGCCAGAAACAAACCAGATCTTGCTCTTTCATCTGCTTCCATTTCAGATAGAGAAATTCCATCTAATAAAATTTCTCCTTCTTCTAACTCATATCCATCCCGTCCTGCTAACATATAAGATAAAGTACTTTTACCAGAACCGTTAGGTCCCATGATTGCGTGAACTTCTCCTTTGTTAACTGATAGAGAAACCCCATTGAGAATATTTTTGTCATCAAGTTTTAGATGAGCATTTTTGATTTCAAGTAATGACATATCAATTCCATTTAAAATAGTTTATTAATTCGGTTAACCTACAGAACCCTCTAAACTTATTCCGATTAGTTTTTGGGCTTCTACTGCAAACTCCATTGGCAACTCTTTCATTACTTCTTTACAAAAACCATTTACAATTAGTGATGTAGCTTGTTCACTGTCTAAGCCCCTTTGAAGACAGTAAAAAAGTTGATCTTCCGAAATCTTCGAGGTAGTAGCTTCATGTTCAACTCTTGCAGATGGAGTATGTTGATTTATATATGGAACAGTATGAGCTCCACACTGATTACCAATTAACAAAGAATCGCATTGTGTAAAATTTCTGGAACCCATAGCATTTTTTTGAATTTGAACTTGACCTCTATAAGTATTCTGAGCTTTACCTGCTGAAATTCCTTTTGAAATAATTGTAGATTTAGTATTCTTGCCTATATGGATCATTTTAGTTCCAGTATCAGCCTGTTGAGCGTTATTTGCCACAGCTACAGAATAAAATTCTCCAACTGAATTGTCCCCTTTGAGGACACAAGATGGATATTTCCATGTGATGGCTGATCCGGTTTCAACTTGGGTCCATGATATTTTTGATCTTTTTCCAAGACAATTACCCCTTTTGGTAACAAAATTATAAATTCCACCTTTTCCATCTTTGTCACCTGGGTACCAATTTTGAACTGTTGAATATTTTATCTCAGCATCATCCATAGCCACCAATTCCACGACAGCAGCGTGCAATTGATTTTCATCTCTTTGCGGGGCAGTACAACCTTCTAAATATGAAACATAAGCATTATCTTCAACTATAATTAAAGTTCTTTCAAATTGACCTGAATTTTGTTCATTTATCCTAAAGTAAGTTGATAACTCCATTGGACATTTTACCCCCTTAGGAACAAATACAAATGATCCATCTGTAAAAACTGCGGAATTAAGAGCGGCATAATAGTTATCACCTATAGGTATAACAGATCCAATATATTTTTTTACAAGATCTGGATAATTTTGAACAGCTTCTGATATTGGACAAAAAATAATACCTTCATCAGCAAGTTTTTCTCTAAAAGTCGTTGCAACTGAAACTGAATCAAAAACGTAGTCAACGGCAACACCTGCTAAAGCTTCCTGCTCTTTTATTGGAATGCCTAGTTTTT
Organism: SAR116 cluster bacterium AG-337-N21; assembly: GCA_003282145.1. GTDB lineage: Bacteria > Pseudomonadota > Alphaproteobacteria > Puniceispirillales > Marisalimonadaceae > Marisalimonas. Next base: position 160,322 of record QBZZ01000002.1, on the reverse strand, counting down.
CGTAAGTCTTCAATAACTCAGGATCTACCTCATCAAGACTATTCAATTTAGGTTTAGTTTTAGGTGCTGAATAATAATAAATATCTTGAAAATCTATTTTTGGAAAATTAACCATTGCCCAATTAGGTTCATCCAAAGTTAGCCATTTTTTGTAAGCCTTTAATCTCCAATCTAACAACCATTTAGGCTCTTTTTTCTTGTTGGATATAAATTTTACAATTTCTTCACTTAAACCTAATGGTGCTTTTTCGGCTTCAAGTTCAGTAATAAAACCATATTTGTAAGAGCTAGTAACTTCTTTTACTTTATCAATTGTTTGTTGAGTGGCTACCATTTAAATTCCTTTTAATTAACTGTACTAACTACAACTTCTTTTTTACCCTCAGTAATAAAAGGGTTTCCAAAATTAAGAAGATCATTTAATGAAATATCGTTAAGTGTTTTTCTGATAACATCATTAACTTTATTCCACTTTCCTCCTAAGAAGCAAATATTACTCGCTTCACAAAGATTTTCTGAATTCTCGACACATGCAGTCAAAGTAATAGGTCCTTCTAATGTTTCTATAATTTCAATCACAGATATTTCAGAAGATTTTCTATTTAAAACGTATCCACCTAAAGCTCCACGATAAGCACTAATTAAGTCACTTTTGGATACAATAATCTTTAAAATTTTTTGAACTGTGTACAATGTTAAACCAGTTTCTTTTGATAATTCTGAAGCTGACATTGGGTATCCTGATTTTCGTGATAACATTCCAAGACAAACAACAGCGTAATCAGTCATTTTATTAAGTTTTATCATAAGGTATATATAGTACATTAATAGTACTAATTAAAGATTAAATCAGAAAATTAATTTCTAACCTCATTTTTCAAATGATATTTCCCGTGATCCATCCCACTAAAAATTTCTTCTAAATCAGGGTGTTCCAAAGGGCCATTCTCACCATCACCAACTAAGTTTTGTTGAGAAACATAAGCAGTATAAAACGTTTCAGTATTTTCTGCCATAAGATGATAGTATGGTTGTTCTCGAGATGGTCTTATTTCAGCAGGTATAGATTGGTACCATTCTTCCGTATTAGAGAATTCAGGATCAACATCAACTATTACACCTCTAAATGGGTAAATTCGATGCTTAACAATATCTCCTATGTTAAATAAAGGGTTTTTATAAACTTTTATTTTTTTTGACAAATTTGGCCTAGAAGTTAAATCTTCTTTTTTTTCATCATTATTTTTTTTTATCGACATTTTACACCTTATGGATTTTGATACAGAAGCAAAACTAAACTTTTGATTTAACTTTTAAAACCTGCTTGCCATTATACATGCCAGTCTTAAGGTCAATATGATGCGGTCTGTGTAATTCACCTGTATCTTTACTTTCAACGAATGCATCAGGAATTAAAGAATCATGAGAACGTCTCATACCTCTTCTTGATCTAGTTATTTTACTTTTGGGTACTGCCATAATGAACTCTCTGATAAAAAAATATTAAAATATTAAGTATATGGTGGAGCTGGACGGGATCGAACCGACGACCTCCTGCTTGCAAAGCAGGCGCTCTCCCAATTGAGCTACAGCCCCATACACATAACTTCTGTTAAATATCCTTTGAACTTCCTATCGTCAAGAATTATTATGTTTTACAACCAAAATTATTAACATTTTTTAGAAATTAATATATGTATATTATCCTAATAATTTTATTTTAAGGCGAATAATGATATTTGGAGAAATCAAAACAGAATCCTCACTGAATGGCATCTTGGCATCTTCATTAGTATTACATGAAAACAAAGACATAATTACGGTTAAAAAAGGGACAATAATAAATGAATATTTGATCAATTTGTTATTAAAAAATGATATTAAATTAGTAACTTGTGCCAAACTAGATAAAAATGACGTAGCAGAAAATAAAGCAGTTTATGAAATTTCAAAAAATATTCTAAATAATGAACAATCAAATTTAACTATTAAAGATCCAAGACAGGGGAGATGTAATATAATATCAAATATAAATGGATTGTTGGTATTTGATCATGAACAGTTATTTTTAATAAATTCAGTAACAGATGAAATTGGAGTTGCGAGTTTAAAGCCTTATTCATATGTCAAGAAAAACCAAGTAATTGCATCTATAAAAGCCATCCCTTTCGCAATAAATAAAGAAGTATTAAAACAAATAATTAAAGCATCAAATCATTGTTTTAGGGTCTTACCTTTCCTAAAAAAAAATGTTCACTTAATTCAAAGTCGTAATCAAAATACCCTTGAGAAGATTCTGGAAAAAACTGTAGTTACTACAAAAAAAAGATTACTTAATTGTGGTATTACTAGCATCTTAGAAAAGAAGTGTAATCATGATATTAAATCATTGTCATCGAAAATACATGAAAGTATTGACGAAAAGGCAGACTTAATTTTGGTTTTTGGAGCTTCAGCCATATGTGATAAAAATGACGTTGTCCCAAAATCTTTAAAAAAAAATAACGGAAAAATTTTACGATTAGGAATGCCTGTAGAACCTGGAAATTTGATACTCTTAGGAGAGATTAAAAATGCATACAAAACTATTACTTTCATAGGTATGCCTGGATGCGCTCGCTCTCCAAAAGAAAATGGTGTAGATTGGATATTATGGCGAATCTTTTGTGGATTAGGTATCTCTAACAATAATATTAATTATATGGGAAACGGCGGATTATTATGAAACAAAACTTTTATAAAATATACCACAATTCAAGATGTTCAAAATCAAGAAAAGCATTGGAACTACTAAAGTTGAGAACTGAAAGTTACAAAATTATAAGATATTTAGAGATCGGAATTGATGAAAATGTATTATCGTCAATATTAAATTCTAAAAATATCCCAAAAGATGATCTGATAAGAAAAAATGAAATTACTTTTAAAAATTTAAATCTAAGTAAAATAGAACTAAATAAGAATGAAATTAAAAAACTTATTGTTGAAAACCCTATCTTATTACAAAGACCATTAATTACTAAATACACTAATGGTTTATTAGTTAAGTCAGTAATTGGGCGACCACCTGAAACAATAAATACTTTATTTAATTAGAGTTTTTTTATTTTACTCTTAATATTTGGAATACCAATATGAGCCTCATTTTTTAATTTTGATAATTCAATTTGTTTTTGACGTTCTTTAAATTTTTGTTTTTGTTTTTTATTAGAAAAATTATAACAGTGATGACAACTTTCACCCTGCACAAAAAAATTATGTTTTTTATCCTCTGCATTGATAGGCATTCTGCAAGCAAAACACATATCATAATTACCTAATTTTAAATTGTGTTGAACCGAAACTCTATAATCAAAAACAAAACAACTACCATTCCATTTACTGTGTTTTTCAGGGATTTTTTCAAGATATTTTAAAATACCACCTTCTAAATGAAAAACATCTTTAAAGCCTATTGATTTTAAATATGAGGTAGATTTTTCGCATCTAATACCTCCTGTGCAAAACATTGCGATTTTTTTATTTTTAATTTCAGGATCTTTTTTTATTAGGTTTTTAGATACCCACTTTGGAAATTCTCTAAAGTTTTTGATATTTGGGTTTAAAGCATTCTCAAAAGTCCCAATAGATACTTCATAATCATTTCTTGTATCTATTAATAATAGGTTTTCATCTGAAATTAATTCATTCCATTTTTCAGGTTCAATATATTTCCCTACTGTATAATTTGGTGAAATATCTTTTATTCCTAAAGTTACAATTTCTTTTTTAAATTTAATTTTCATTCTGAAGAATGGATTTTTAGGGGCCAAAGAAAATTTAGGCTTAAGATCGGTTAAATTTTCAATCTTCCAAATACTTTCTAAGGCTTCTGATATTTCATTTTTTTTACCAGAAATAGTTCCATTTATTCCTTCATTAGCTAACAGAATAGTGCCTTTAATCTCTGTTCTAGATAGAATTGAATTCAATAAAATTTGCAAATCTAATAGATTGCCTACATCAAAAAATTTATAAAATGCAACTACAATATAAATATCATAATTTATAATTGTATTTTCATTAGACTTTAAGAAATCATGATAATCTAATTTTGGATACATTATATTTCATTTATTCCAAAGATTTAAAAAAAAATAACACAAATCGCATAAATTAGAATATACGTTAAAATATTATATTATTGAATACTAAAGTTTTTAGAATGGAGTTTTACAATGTCTGAAATTGTTTTGGAACAAATAACATTAGAAAAAGCAAATCTAATTGTCAAAAATGCAATCAGTAAAGCAAGAGAAATAAAAATTAATCCGATTATGGTTGTTCTTTTAGATCACCGTGGAGCAATAAAGGTCTGTTCTGGTGAAGATGGAATTAGTAGTTTACGTTTTCAAATAGCTCACGGAAAGGCTAATGGTGCATATCAGATGAGTATGGGTTCAAGAGCATTGTTTAATAGAGCAGAACAACAAGCTTATTTTATAAACTCTTTAAACACTCTTACAAATGGGGCTTTAGTTCCTGTTCCAGGAGGTGTGTTAATAAGAGACAAAAATAATAACATTGTAGGATCTCTAGGAATTTCTGGTGACACATCAGATAATGACGAAATTGCTGCAGTTTTTGGAATTGAGTCAGTGGGATACAAAGCAGACATAGGATAAAGTATCTAAAAATAACTCAAAATTAAAATTGGTGCGAAAATAAAAACAGCTATTAATATTATACCTTTTGATGTTTTTTCATTAATGGGTCTCACATTTTTTTGGTTTATTCTTGTATATCCATCAGTCATTCTTTGTATAATTTTATGTTTTTTTATAATTTGATAGTATAAAATAGCTAAAATATGAGTTCCTACCAAAAAATATAAAAAAAAGTGAAGTAAATTATGAATATAAGTCCAGAAATATATATAGTTGGACGCCAAATGAGCAAGTGGTCCATCGTATAAAACGTCATCACTTGAAAATAACCCTGAAATGGATAATCCAATTAGAACAATTATAAAAGTTAAAGTTGAGAAACTACCAAGAGGGGTTCTTATTGATTTATTTTGATTTTTTTTAGAAAACTGTATTAATGCTCTTTTTATAGATATATTGAAACTTTCAAATTTTGAATAATAACTTCCAATAAATCCCCATAAAATTCTAAAAAAGATTAAACCTAAAATTGATGCACCAAAATATTGATGTATATTTAACATATCTAATTTTGCTGAGATATAAGAGCCTATAATAAGAATTATTAAAATAAAGTGGAATAATCTTAAAGAAAGATCCCAGACTTTAACTTGATTATCTTTTTCTTGATCTGTTTGGTACATTTATATAATCAACTCTTAAAGTTTAAATTGAAAGGTTAAGAATGAATTTAAGATGGAATTCCAATATGAACAATTCATTTTACAGTATTATTAAAATTGATGATAGCTTTAAAAAAGTTTTTGAGCAATTTGGTTTGCCCCTTAATCGTACAATCAAGGAAGGCTTTGAGAGCCTTGCTAAGATTATAATTGGACAACAAATTTCAACTAGTGTAGCAAAATCTTTAAGCGATAAATTAAAAAAAGATGGTATGTTAAATGAAAAGGAAATGTCTGAGGCCAGCATAGAACAACTAAAACTTTATGGGTTATCTTCTCAAAAATCATTTTATCTAAAAAATTTAGCAATATTAGTAGTTAAAAATGAAATTAATTTTGATTATCTTAATAAGCAAAATAGTGATGAAGTTACAAATTTATTGATAAAGATTAAAGGAATTGGACATTGGACAATTAATAATTACAAAATATTTGCTCTGCAAGATACAAACGCTTGGCCATCTGCTGACTTAGCCCTACAAGAAGCAGTTAAACTTTTAAAAGGTTTAGAAACAAGACCAAATGAAAAAGAGATGGAAAAAATTGGAAGTATGTGGAAGCCTCATAGGGCCGCAGCAGCCCTATTTTTATGGCACTTTTACAATAAAGTAAAAGTAGAAAAAGCAAGCTATACATTATGATTAGTTTAAAAAAACTTTTTCACTTAATTGATTTAGCAAGGCAATGTAATAAATGTGCAATGTTGCATTTTCAAAATCTTAGTTTTAATCAGGTAAAGTACAAAAATGACAACTCTCCACTTACTCAAGCAGATCTTGAAGTTAATCAAATAGCCGTTAATGGGATAAAAAAACTTTTTCCAAAAGTGAAAATTGTTAGTGAAGAATTTGAAAAATCTCAGAAATTCTTCCGAAATAATAATGTTTTTTGGTTAATTGATCCAATCGATGGTACCAAAGAGTTTATAAATAAGAAGCCAAATTTCACAGTAAATTTTGCTCTTATAAAAAATAATTTACCCATATTTGGATTAATATCACAGCCTTACACTGGTAACATTTGGTATAACTTCAAAGATAAGGCATGGAAATTAGAAAAAGACGAAGAATTTGAAAGTTCAAAGCAAATACAATGTAATCAAATTGATTACAATAATTTAAAAATTTTAAGTAGTTTAAATCATAGATCAGTAGAATTAGAAAATTGGATTTCTATTGTTAATCCTGTTTCAGATCGAGATGTTGGATCTAGTATAAAGTTTTGTTATTTAGCTGAAGGTCATGTTGATTTTTATCCTCGTACTTCTCCAACTATGGAGTGGGACATAGCAGCTGGGCATAGTATTCTTAAAGCCGCTGGCGGAAATATCATTTCCAATTCAGGTTTGGAAATGAGATATGGTAAAGAAAATTTCAAAAATGAAAAATTCTTAGCTTATGGTCTTACTAATGATTTACCATGTAAGTTTCTATTAAACCTAAGTAACACAAATAACAAAAAATATGAAATAGATTTAACCTTAGCAGCTAATGCTTTAAATAAAAAAGAACTAGTAGCGTTTCCCACAGAAACCGTCTATGGGATTGGGGCGATAGGAAATAGCAAAAAAGCAATTAAAAGTATATATTCTGCTAAAGATCGTCCATTAAGCAATCCTTTAATAGCTCATACTTATAATAAAAACGAGGCTGAAAAATATGTTCAATTTACTGATGTTGCAAATAGATTAACTAATAAATTCTGGCCAGGTCCACTGACCATAATATTACAAACAAAAAAAAATGATAAATCAAATCTATTATCACAAGGTAAAAGTAGTCTTGGAATTAGAGTACCATCTCACCCCGTAGCACTTGATTTGCTAGAAAGAGTTAAAATCCCTATCCTAGCTCCTAGTGCAAATAAGTCAGGTGGTGTAAGTCCAACAACTGCTAAACATGTTATTGATGATTTTGGACCAAAATTTAAAGGTAATGGTTGGAAGCTTTCTAAAATAATTGATTACGGGTTTTGTGAAGTTGGAATTGAATCTACTGTAGTTGATTGTCGTGGCGATAACCCAATTATACTCAGACACGGCTATATAACTGCTGAGATGATTTATAATGCTCTAAAAACTAAAGTCTTGGATATTAAAAGCAATGAAGAGATGATTTCTCCTGGATTATTAAAAAGTCATTACTCACCAAATGCAAATGTCTATTTAAATCAAAAATCTAATATGAAAAATAGTGGCTGGTTAATTTTTGGGAATACTCCAAAGTCATTGCAGAAAAAACAAAATTTGTTTAATTTAAGCCCTAATAAAAATTTAATTCAAGCATGTTATTTGCTATTTTCAGGGTTACGTTATCTAGACTCTTGTGGTGTTGAAAATATTCAAGTAATGCCAATACCCAACAAAGGAGTTGGAATTGCTATAAATGATCGCTTGAAAAGAGCGTCTTACAAAACTTAAAATATTAATTAGGAAAAAAATGCAACACACACTTTTAGATATTGATCTCAGAACACTTAATCTAAAACACCCACCTTTATTCAATAAAGATGATCATAGCAAATACGTGAATGACTGGCGAGGACAATATAAAGGACAAGCTGCAGCTATATTAAGACCTATTAATACTGAAGAAGTTTCAGCTATCTTAAGATTTGCCCATAAAAATAATGTTGATGTTGTTCCTCAAGGAGGAAACACAAGTCTCTGTGGGGCAGCAACCCCGGACAACAGCGGAAGATCTATCATTATTTCATTAGAGAAAATGAATAATGTTCGACAATTTAATAAAGCTGCTCAAACTATCACAGTTGAGTCCGGTTTAGTACTATCTCAAATTCACGAGATAGTAGAAAATGAAAATTTGTTTTTTCCACTAAGTTTAGGTGCTAAAGGGTCATGCATGATCGGTGGGAATTTATCAACAAATGCTGGTGGCGTTAATGTTTTAAAATATGGTAATACCAGAGAACTTTGCCTTGGTTTAGAAGTGGTTTTACCAGATGGTAAAATAATGAACCTACTTACAGAACTAAAAAAAGATAATACTGGATACGATTTAAAAAATATTTTTATTGGAGCGGAAGGTACTCTTGGTATAATAACTGCGGCTACTATGAAACTTTTTCAATTGCCAAAAATGATCTCTACGTTATTTGTAGAAGCAGATAGCATTTCGAACGCTATAAGATTACTTAATGTTTTCAAGTCATATTTCCCAGACAGAATTGAATCATTTGAACTTATGCCAAAAGTTTTCTGGGAGGTTGCTAAAAATAATATCGAAAAAATTGTACTACCTTTAGAGAAAACACCTGAGATGGGTGTTTTGATAGATATTTCTAGTTACTCTAAAGATGATACTTCTCCTAATGAAGAGGGTGAAATCCCAATAATTAAAACAATTGAGAATGTATTGGAAGAATGTTTTGAAAAAAACTTAATATCTGATGCAACTATTTGTAAAAATGAAAATCAAAGTAAATCATTATGGTCAATCAGAGAAGCCGCTGCTGAGTCTGAAAAAAAAGAACTTGAAAAATCTAACTTAATTAAATGTTTAAAACATGATATTTCTCTTCCTGTCGAATCTATTCACGATTTTCATAAAGATGCACAAAATATGATATCAAATTTTTTACCCGAATTAAGGACTATATATTTTGGACACCTAGGTGACGGCAATCTTCATTATAATATTTTTGGGAATGGATCATTACCAGATGGATTTAGGGGTGAAAGCCAAAATTTAACTAATAAGCTTTATGAGATTGTCCATAAATATAATGGATCTTTTTCTGCTGAACATGGAATTGGGCAATTAAAGAAAAATAACTTAAAAACACACAAAAATAATGTTGCCTATTCTCTTATGAAGATTATAAAAAATCAATTAGACCCAAAAGGAATTATGAATCCCGGCAAAGTTTTATTTTAAAAATTAATTATTTGAATTAAAGTGTTAAAAAATAAGTTTTATTAAGCATATAAGGAAAAAAATGAAAATTTTTAAAATATTGTATATTTTAATATTTTTTATTTCTGTAGAGGCCTTTGGCCAAAAGGATGAAAGTTTATCATCAAATAGTGATAAAGTTAAGTTCTCAAGCGACAACATAGAGGTAGATGAGAAAAATAAAATTGTGACTGCGTCAGGTAATGTTGTGATCATCAATAATTCAAGAAAAATCAATGCCGACAAGGTTACATATAATCAAAATTCTGATAAGGCTATTGCTGTTGGTAATGTTGTATTAACAGAAAAAGATGGCTCTATCTATGAAACAGACGAAGCTATCTTAACAAATGAATTCAAATCTGTCATCGCTATACCACTTTTTGGAAAACTAGTCGATAAATCAAATGTTAGCGCTAATAAATTTGATAAAAATGATTTTGGTGAAAGTTTTTTTCGTGAAGGTACATATACTGCTTGTGAATGTAATTTAAAAAAAGATGAAACACCAATATGGAGGCTGGAATCTAAGCTAATAAAACATGATCCAAAAACACAAACTGTTTACCTAAAACATCCTGTAATGAAAATATTTTCATTGCCTATTTATTATCTTCCATATTTAAGTTTTCCAGATTGGACTATAAAAAGACGCTCAGGTTTTTTAACACCTGTTTATGGTTATTCAAAACAAAATAGGTTCCATATGAAAATTCCATATTATTTTGCTCCAGAAAATGATCCTACTTGGGATATGACATTTACATCTCACCAAAATGGAAAAACAGGACATGCTGACCAACTAAATATTAGAAAGGAATACGAAAAAACGACACTAGAAGCAAATATTTTTAAAGGAAACTTAGATACTAATAAATCTAACGGAGATAACGTATTTGGTGTTAATCTGAAAGCATCATCTAATCTCAAAAACAACTGGACTATGAATCTTGGGGCTAAGTATGCTGACCAAGAAACTTTCATGAGGCGATATGGTTTTGATGGAGACTCAAAATATAAAAGTTATTTAGAGTTAGAAAAAATAACCGAAAACTCACTTTCATTTATTGAAATCTATAACATTCAAAATCTAGATGAGAAAAGTAGTAATAATGAACCAGTATTAGCACCATCAATATCACACCATATTTTTAATAGTAACAAAAAATATAATTACGACATTAAGTTTAATGCTCACTCTATTTATAATGACGAAAGTTATGATATTAAAAGATGGTCTGGGTTTGGCAAAATCAATAAAAAATTAAATTTTACGAATATTACCTTAGAAGCAGATGCAAATATCGGATTAGATTTATATTCTATTCAAGGAAGACCTTTGACTGATAGAAACGAAAATAGATACATTGATAGAATTTCTTCAGGATTTTCTGTCGTTGCAAGTAATCAATATGGTTTTATAACTGATAGAACTACAATAATTATCGAACCAAAAATTCAATTTAGTTCTGTTTTTTCCTCTGATAGGACCGACGAGGTTCCTAATAGAGACTCGGCAGAATTTAGGTTAGATCAAGCTAATTTATTTTTAAATAATCAATTTCAAGGAAGAGATAATATTCAAAAAAATGATAGAATTAATCTCGGTATTACTTCACTAGCTATGACAGAAAACTTAGGTGATATAAATTTTTTTATAGGACAAAGTCAAAAAGTTAGTGGCACTCAAAAAAATGTGATTATAGCTAATGATGATAGACAATCGCATATTATCAACTCAATAGACTGGAATCCGAGTGAGATGTATGAATTTTCTTGGTTCTCCTTATATAATCATCATAATTTTAAATCAGATACTTCAGACTTTAATTTTAGTGGATCTTATAATGGATGGAGCTATTCAATAAACCATAGTACTGTTGATAAAGACTTTATTTCTAATGATATCGATCGAGAAGAATTAAATTTGGGGTTATCGAAAAAATTTTCAAATTTTAAAACTAGTTATTCTAGAACCTATGATTTAAATAATGACAAAGAAGAACTCATTTCTGAATCTTTAAGTTTGGAATATTTAGGAACAGGATATATGTTTGGAAATTGCCTAACTATTTTGTTTGAGTATAAAAGTGATGGAGGTATAGCAGACAGAGATCTACTTCCTGAAGACTCTATTTATTTAACTTTTAATTTTAGGAATTTAGGAGACTTTAGGTATAAACCAAAAGCAATAACTAGAGCTTTAAGTGAACGTTTAAAAAATTAATCAAACACATATGTGAAATTATCAAGTAGTTTTTGGGCTGATTTTTTATTAAAAAATTTTGGTACTTTGAACAAAGCTTGTCGTCCACAAATCTTATAAATTGGTACAATTTCTTCAACAATATGATAATAAGGTCTATTATTATAATCATCAAAGATTATTAAACTGTTTATTTTTGCATTTATTAAACTATAGAGGAAACAAGCAACTCTGAATCTACCATCAATAAGAATAACATCTGCTTTTTCGTTAAAATTCCAAACATTGCTAATATAATCTATAAAACGGTCTCTATATACATAGGATTTAGGTCGACCCCAATTTCCTAAATCACCTAAATTAATCCAATTTAATTTAGCTCTATAACCTTTATCACAAACATCAATTGTGTTTATCCATTTTTCGTCTGTATCAACAGAAATTATTTTTGATTTTGTATTTTCTAAAACCCACCGAGTTGAAGATCCAACACCGTACTCAAAATAAATATTACAGTTTATTAAATATTGTTTGAAGAGATAGTCATCACCATCAAAAAGAATAATTTCTCCCCTTTGCATTTTGGACATTATTTATTTAGATCTCTAATTATTGCAAAAAATTTGAACCAATATAAACGTAATTTTCCCATAAAAGTATTATTTGTTTTAAGTTTATCATACTTTTCAAGACCACAGGTTGTTTTAATTCTAAATTTTTTCATACATTTAATAAGTCAATAACATTGTTTACTTTAATAACATATAAAAAGTTATTTGAGTCTATTTTTTATGAAAAAATACTAAATTTTTAGATGGGAATGTTACTTCCCAATTTCTTTGATTTGCAATAACTTTAAAAGTAATTTTTTTGTAAAAGACCACATGGGTTGTATCTCGTCTATAATACCAATGCTTGAATAAATAATCTTCAGTCATAAATGAAGTCATAACGGCAAACCATGATTTTCCAGCAAGCAGTCCATCAATTTTATTAAACTCTTCATAAGGTTTAAAAAAGTGCTCAACAACTTCTGAACAAGTAATAAAGTTAAATTTTCTTAAAAAGATGTTTTCATTTCTAAAAAAAAATGGGTCATATAACTCAATGTTAAATCCGTCTTTTTTAAGAATATCTGCTAAAGCAGGAGCGTACCCACATCCATAATCCAATCCTATATCATTAACACAAATCTTATCTTTTAGAGGTTCAATAAGATTAGTGAGAAAAGCTCTATAGCGAGTATCATCAATTTCGTTATTGTGTTTTAAATAATGTTTCTTTTCTTTATTATTTGAAATATGATGAATAGGATTCAACATCGTTGCTTTACAAAGTTTACATTGCCAATAGTCTAAGTTTTTTATGTTCAAAAAAAACTCTATTTTATTATTTTTACAGACTGTGCAAATTTTCATTAGGTAAAACTATAAACAATATCTCTCAAATAGAATAACATGAATGAAATTTAAATGATTATAAAGGTAATTTAATTGAGAAAAATAACCATTAAAAAAAATTTGTTAGATAAAAGTGAAAAACTATTTATTTTTATAGGTCTATTAGGCTTATTCCCTTTTTTCATAGGATTACTTGATTTATTGATTAATAAGAATAATTTATTTTTTATAGTTCATCTACCAAAATATTATGGATCTATTATTTTAACATTTTTAGGGGCGATTTATTGGGGTTATATATTGAGTTTAGCGAGAAAAAGTTTTGTTCCTGAACAAATTAAATTTTGTATTATTATTTGGTCAGTTATACCCTCAATTTTGGCAATTATAATTCTAACTATGAAAAGCAATTTCAGCCTTTTATTGCTATCAATGGGTTTCTTGTTATGTCAATTAGTCGACGAAATATGTAATAAATTTTTGTTATTTCCAAGTTGGTATTTGACTTTAAGACGTACATTAACATTATTTGTCATTCTTATTTTAATATATTCATATTTTATAATGCAAACTCCTTGAGAAATTAATGACTAATTTTCCTTTTACAAAATCAGAAGTAATAGCGAATTTGAGTAATTTCAGTCAAAATGAACTTCAAAATTATGCGTCTAATAGGAATTTTGATTATGGGTCACCTCATCATAATGTATCAAAAATTTCTCCTTATCTAAGAAGAAGATTTATAAGTGAAGAAGAAATCTTAGGGATAGTTCTTAAATATCATAGGATTAATGAAATAGAAAAATTTATAGAAGAAATTTTTTGGAGAACATATTGGAGAGGTTGGCTTGAAAGTCATCCATGGATTTATGATCAATATAAGATATATGATGAAGATCAGCTAATTCCTAAGAAAACGGGTATAAAATGTTTTGAACATTGGAAGGAAGAATTATTAGATACTGGATATCTTCATAATCATTCACGTATGTGGTTTGCTAGTATTTGGATCTTTACTTTAGGCTATAGTTGGCAATCCAGAGCTAATTTTTTTAAAAATAACCTACTTGATTACTGTCCTGCTTCAAACACTTTAGGATGGAGATGGGTAGCAGGATTACAAACAATCGGAAAACCTTATATAGCTAGAGCAGATAATATAAAGTTCTTTACCAAGGGTAGATTTTATCCCCAAGATGAATTAAAGGAAAATTACATTTTAAATAATCAAAATTTTACAAACGGCAAGCCAAAAGATTTTATAAAATCTGATAAAAAAAATTTAATAAAATATGAAAATTTAGGTATTATTTTAAATAACAATGATTTGTCTTTACACCAACTATTAAAAGAAAAAGAAAAAGTATTTGAATGTTGTTTACTTTATAAAGAGCACAAAAATATTTTGGTTAATAATTTTCAAAAAAAAATATGTGAAGATGTTAAAAATAATGACCCTAAAGTTGTGTCTGTAAATAATTTTCAGGATATTTATAAATGGTTAAAGGACAAAAATATAAAAAATTTGATTTTACCATATGAAACAGTTGGAAATAAAGTATTCTATGAAAGTGATTTTTTAAAAACTATTACAAATTTAGAAGTTAAATATACCTTTTATTTAAGAGAATGGGACGGTAATGCTTTCCAACATGCAACAAAAGGTTTTTTTAATTTTAAAAAGAATATTAGTACTTTACTAAATCAAGCGAATATAAAAAATAGAATTTAGTTATTATTTTTCAAAATATAAATTACTTTCCTAGTTTAACTCTATAAAAAACTTTAATGAAACCTATTTGATGCACCAATTCTGCTTTTAATTTTTGTTCTATTGTGAAACATAGATTATAAAGCTCATTTTTATTGCTGCCCCTAATACAAATTTTTATAAGTTCATGTGAAATTAGAGAAATATCAATTTCAGCAAGAACAACATCAGTAATACCATTTATACCATCCATAACAACAGGTTTAAGTGAGTAACGGTTTTTCGTAATATTTTCTTTTCAATATTTGAAAGATTTTTTTTCATAATATGTATCTAATAAGATTAACAGTTTTTTTAAGATTTTTTTAAAAAAGAAATAATAGCAAACTCATATTTAATTCAATAATTAATGTAAATATATTGACATATACATATTATTACATATAATGTATTAATATGATTAAAATATCTAAATTAACAAATCCACTTGAAAGAAGAAGAGCCCAATTCGGATACAGTCAGCAAGATATGTCTAACCTTCTTGGTATTACTCAATCGCAATATTCTAGAATTGAAAAAGGCAAAACTGATGTTAGTAAACATATCAAGAAATTATCAAAAATATTTAGCTGTGAACCTAATGAAGTTTTTCAAGGACAAATATTAAGAGAAATAGACGATGATTTTCTAAACAATCAAACTAATTGTTTTAAAAGGATTTATCATGAAAGAAAACCAGGTTATGTAAATTTAAAAATTGACGGTTGGTTTACTAAGGGGCAAATAAGCAATAATTATGAAATGCTGATTAAAGAATTAGAGGAATGGAGAATTAATGAAAATGGAATTAAATGGAAACATAAATGATAAAATTATTAACGTTTTTTACTTATTTAAATTTTATTTTTTTTGAGTTTTTTATCATAATAAGACTGATATTTTTCAGACAATAAATTCATATTTTTAAAAAATTCAATTTCTGAATATGCTTTACATTTTCTACGATTAAGTGTTTCAGTTTTTGTTATGTTCATTTTGCTTAAAATTAAATTTTTCCTATCTAATATGTATGCGTAGATATTTATACTATCTTTATAAGTCCACTTAATTTCATTTTGGTCTAGATAAAATCTTTTTTTCTTTCTTAGAGTGACCTTAAGATTCTCACTAACTTTGATATTATCTCCGATTTTGCTAATATAATATATTGCTACTTTATTAATTTTAAAATGAAATCCTATTTCAGTAGGTTTTTTATTGGCTAAGTATGAAGAAGGGTCTAAATGATTTAATTTACAATCTAAACATTCACAGATAATACCTTTACTTTCAACACTACCATAAGAAGGTAAAGAGTGAAATAATAATATAATTGCTATAGATATTATTTTTAACATTATACATAAATAATGATACTAACTGAGATTACAATACTAACTCTATAATTAACCAAAAAAACTTATATTTGAATTAGTATACCGAATTTTATTCCACCGTATCACATGTACGGTTTAATGGTGGGTTGATCTCAGCGGATGTTACTTTAAACTTTTCTATCATTTATCGCTGCCCTGCTCTTTTCGGTAACTATTATTCTGAATATTAGTTATTACTTTTTCGTACAATCTCTGAAGTAAGAGAAAAAGGAAAGACCTTTGACCAAATTGCAGAGTGGTTAAAAAGGTAAGGTTATATATATGTTCGTGGAAAAAAGTTCAGGGTACGCATTTTCATTCAATCTTTAGGAAAAGATTAAAAAAAAAGAAGAGTTGCTGAACAGTGAGTATCCGCCAGTGTGGTCGAGTTTAATGATGGAAGTAGTGAATAAAACTATTTTGATGAGTGGTTTTAAATTCAAGAATTAATATTGTTGGCATAAAAAAATAATTTATCTATCAAATGTTAAAGTAATTATTGCCCCTTCGCAGACATAAAATGCTTTGTTAGAACGGTCCACAGTTATAAATGGATAAAGCACCTTTCTATCTGAAACTTTTTTCCCATTGCAAGTAATACGATGCACAAAGACTTTTGAATTTTCGTTTGTCAGACCATTTTGAGCAAACACTTTCGAAAACGCATTGTCTTGGTTGACTAGTTCAAATTCCTTGCTCTCAAGAAATTCTTTAATACTATAGGCATTATATGTTGCAGATTGCCCTGCGTAATCACAAGAATAAAAAATGCCATTTTCCCATCCTTTAAAAAATTCCTGTTTTTTTTTAAGAATGTATTTTTCCTCGGCGTACCACAATACTCCAAAATATCCAGTTACAGTCCATTAAGTATCAATATATTGAGCATTCAAAATAGATGGGAAATGCAACATCAACCCTACAACAACTACTCTATTTAAGAATTTTTTAAGTGATTTCAAAATTTTACTTAACTGTAGGTAATTGATGCAATCATATTGTTTAAAATTTTATTTTTATTTGTTAATAATATAAACATGTGCTGGAATATTGCTGTATATACTATCTGCTCCACCCTTAAAAACAAATTCAACTTCTTCTCTACGTTTTAAATTAGCAAGTCTTGATAAGAAAGGTTTTTTTGACACCCATACTGAATATGCTCCTATTTTCTTTTCTTTTTTACTATCACTAATTATTCTAAATTTCATTTCACTAGGAGGAGATTTTAACTGCAATAGTGGATTAATTCTTAACAGTTTTTTATTTAATGCATCTGCAGTCGGCTTCTGAAAAACTAATTCAACTTTATCAGAACCTGCATTTGTGAATTCTGGATAATAATAAAGAGCGAAAAGTCTAATATTATTCTTAAAATAATCATTAATTTTATTATCATCTGCTTTGAGCATTGGTATAAAGGTTTCAACAACAAAATCTTTTGTATATTGCCCTTTAGTTATATAAAATTTTGAGTCGGGGTGTAAAAATTTAATTGCTATATTTTTTGATTTTTCGAGAGAGTTGTCTTCATCCTCTCCAATCATCTGAAATGATAACTTCATAGGTATATCTACAATTTCACCTTTTTTTACTTCGTCAATATCTGTTGTATAGATAGTTATTTGAGATGAGTTCGGATTACATGCATTTAACAAAAGCAATAAATAACTTAAAAAAAACAAATTAATAATTTTATTATATTTATACATTATATGTACTTTTATAGCATTCTTTTGTTCTAGACCTAGTCATTTTTAAGAAATTAATACCTTACCAAACTCATATACTCATAAAAAATTCTGTCTTAATATTTTTTTTGACAATTTAATTAATAAAATCAATGGTTTATTCAACGGTCCCGATTGAATTGAACTGTTAAAATAAGTTGAGGTCACATTAAATTATAACTTTAACTTTATAAATTGTATGGTAATTTATTAATAAATACAGAAAATTATGAATTTTATAAGATTTGTTTATATTTTATGAATGATTTTGGTAAATACAAACCTTCGTTTTCTATAAATATCATTTTAATTTTGATAAAAATTGGATTAGGCAGAGGTAAATTAAAACATTTATTTTCTTACATTATTAAACAATATAATAATTTAAAATATTTAGATTTGGTTTATAACGGATTGAAAATTCGTCTATCACCTTTCGGAAATACAATTGAGTCAAAAATTTTATTAAGTTCTAAAATTCGAGAAGAAGTCGAACTTACTGAAGTAAAAAAAGCAGTTAGAAATAAAGGTGTATTTATTGATGTTGGAGCCAATGTTGGATATTACTCATTATTTGCCGCAAAATTTGGTGCAAAAAAAATTATTTCATTTGAACCCAATCCCGTCTTATGTGAACGATTTAAAAAAAATATTGAATTTAACAAATTTGAAGAAAGAATTAACCTTTTTGAATGTGCCCTTGGAGATAAAAAAGGATATAAAAGACTAAATTTACACAAAAATGATATAGGAAGCAGTTCATTATTAAAAAATAGTCTTTCTACAAATTTTATAAATGTAGAGGTATTTTCGTTGATAGAAATACTTGAAACAAAACAGATTAAAAAAATAGATGCATTAAAGATAGATGTTGAAGGTTTTGAAGATAAAATAATGAAACCTTTTTTGGAAAAATCAAAACAGGAACTTTATCCGAAAGTTGTAATTATCGAAGATTCTGGAAAAAAACAATGGGAATGGGATGTGATTTCTTGGATGTTTAAACATGGTTATAAGTTTGTAAGCAGAACAAAAAGTAATTTAATACTCAAGTTCATTAAATAATAATTTATCTAAAGTTTTGTCAATGAGTTAATAAAGATTAAATCAGTATGTACTCCTTTCCCAAATAACCTTCATTTTTCCTCATACTGTTTATATTATCTGCATATTCTTTAATCGGTTTTCTCTCTTTTTATGTCGTTTGAGAACCGAATAGACACAGTTTTTCCAGTAATACCCCACTTATTCCCCATTCCTTATTATTTGCAGTTAAAACACCTTCTTCATTAAGATATTTGAACATTCTTTTGTAACTTCATTCCTTCTATCTTAACGACTTAATGAGTTTATAAAGTTTTAGATGCTTATCAGTGTATCGTTGGGAATTATATTGGGGATTAAGGTTATTAAATTGAATTGAGAAGTTAAAACACAGATATATTGAATACATTCCACGGGTATAGTAAAGACTGATCTCACCTACTCCACGGTTAAAGTTGATGTAAGTTTCCTTGGTTGAACACTCAAACAAATTCTATGTGTTGATATATTTATTCCAGTTTAATAATTTTGTTATTAACATTTAATGTCTTCTGGGGAAACTTTATTAATTCGTAAATTTCTCTAGATAGTTTTTTCAAATATTGTTCACCTTCATTACTACCTTCAACATAAAACCATTTCCTTCCTTTATTTCTTGATACCGCGATTATAAAACCTTTTATTACTCCGTCTGCATTATTAAATCTAACCGGCGTTATTGTAGGAATAATTGAAATTATATTTTTTGTATCTGTTATTATTGGACTTGGAGTACCAGTGTTAAATAAGTTAGGAAGTAGTTCTATACCACTTTTTCTAAACATATCAGGAACAGTCTCCATAAGTTTAATAAAATTTTGAACACCCCCTAAGTTTTTTATAACTTCTGGAAGGACATAAGAAGACATACAAATATAATTCTGATTTTTATAGCAACTTACATAATTTAATAAATCATTTTTTAATAGAACTTGATACTTCTCCAAAGCATAACTTCTACCTGTAAATAAAAAAATTAAAAAATGAATAATCAAAAAAAATTTAAATTTAAACACTATTTAATCCCATTTTACTTTTAAATTAAATTGTTGCTTTTCATATTTAAATTTAACTTAGACCTTATCAAAACGCCATATATTTTACATCAAACTCTTTCCCACCTCACCTCGAACTTGGAGATTTCTGATTTAAAAACTTCTTGTTCTAGAGTTAATTTTTGTTCTCTTTCTTTGTATCTTTTCAATATTGCGTAGACATGGTTTCCCTTCCATTCTTTACCATTATATGTCTTTAAGTTTTTAGCGTTTAAATGATATGCAATTCTTCGATAATCCAAACCACTTTTGTGAAGTGATTTAATTAAATCGTGAGTTTTTTTTTGGGACTTGGAATACCCTACTCCACCTCTTTTACTCATTAATTTGTTTGTCTGAACCGAGACTATAAAAGAAAGAAAATTAGCATATTTTGGTTCAGAGTTTTAACCACTCAAACCTACTCGACGGTGACAGACTTTGCTAAGTTCCTTGGTTGATCAACATCAGTGCCTCTTTCCTTGGCAACGTGATAAGCTAACAACTGAGCAGGAATAGACATCAATAAGGGAGATAATAAAGATTTAAATTCATTTTCAAATTCAGCTATTTCTATTGTAAAATGTGCAAAAGTCGCTTTATCAATACATTTTTTATCCGCAATTAAAATAATTTTTGCTCCTCTAGAATAAGCCTCTTGTAAATTACTGATTGCTTTGTCTTCATTACCATCTGATACTAAAAACATTATGACTGGAACATTATCTTCTATAAGTGCAATTGGACCGTGTTTCATTTCACCTGCAGCAAATCCCTCTGCATGAATATAGCTTATCTCTTTTAATTTTAACGCACCTTCCAGGGCTAGAGGATACAAAAAACCCCTACCTAGAAAAATCACACTCTTTGCATTTTTTATGTTTTTAGCAATTAATTTAATTTGATTTTCTGTTTCTAACATAGTAGCGATAGCATTAGGTAACAAATTCATGAATTGACATTTTTTTTCAACTTGTGGAGTTTTCAATTTGTTAAACTTTTTACCTAAACCAACAGCTATTAAAAATAAAACAACAAGTTGGGATGTAAATGATTTTGTACTTGCAACACCTATCTCTGGTCCAACCCTAGTATATAGACTATTGTCAACTTCTCTATCAATAGTACTTCCCTCTACATTTACAATTGCATTTGTTTTAAGACCTAATTTTTTCCCATACCTCAATGCCATTAAGGTATCTAAACTTTCACCAGATTGAGAAATAACTAACATTGAACTTTGACCGAAAATCGATGGTTTTCTATATCTATATTCTGAAGCAAGATCAACAATGACGGGTATATCAGCAATTTGTTCAATCCAATACTTACCTACTATTCCAGCGTAATAACTTGTACCTGCACCGCAAATAATTAAAGTTTTTTTGTTTTCAAAGCCTAATTTATCAAGATCAATCTTTATTTCAGAATTATCTTTAACAAAACTTGATGTGGTTTGAGGTAAGACTACCGGTTGTTCAAATATTTCTTTTTCCATGAAATGTTTATAGCCACCTTTTGTAATCAAACCTATTTCAGCTTGAACATTGATTATTTTTCTGCTTACTTTTTTAAAGTTTTTATCAAAAATATTTATCTTGTTAATTCTTAATAGTGCATGATCACCATCTTCTAAATAAATTATTCTTTGTGTTAGATGATCTATAGATTGAGCATCAGAACCTATAAAATTCGCATTATCTCCCAACCCTATAGCTAGAGGAGATGAATTTCTTGAGACAAATAATTGGTTTGGAAAATCTACACTCATCGCAACAAAAGCAAATGCACCTTTAATGTCTTTAAGCACTAGTCTGCCTGCTTCCAAAAGATCATTGCCCATTTTAATATATTTCATAAATAAATGAGGTAAAACCTCTGTATCTGTCTTACTTCTAAAATTATAACCTAGTGATTTTAGTTCTTTTTTTAAAATTTCAAAGTTTTCTATTATTCCATTATGTACAACAGCTATTTTGTTCTCGCTAGTTAAAGGATGAGCATTTTCAAAACTTATGTTTCCATGTGTTGCCCATCTTGTGTGGCCTAATGCTATAGAATTATCAAAATATAATTTTTCTTTCATTGATAAATCCAACTTTCTAATCAAATTTGATAGTTTGCCTTCAGATTTTATTGTTTGTAATAGTCCTTGGGAAACAGAAGCAATGCCTGCTGAATCATAACCTCGATATTCAAGTTTTTTTAGACCCTCAATAACAAGTTGGCTTGCATTTTCTTTACCTAAAACAGCAACTACACCACACATACTTAGCCTCTTTTAAAAAATAATTAATAAAGGTATATTCTTGTAAAATTTTTAAGCTTTATATTTACAATGTTAAGAGATATAACACCTTTATGGAAGTTTGTTCAATAATTTTAAGTGCTGGAAAAGGTAGTAGGATGTTTTCAGATATTCCTAAACCATTGCACTTAATTTCTGGAAAAACAATGCTTGAGCGAGTAATTGACGCTAACAAGTCAGCGAACGTAAAAAGATGTATAATTGTTATCCCTGAAAATTGTGAAGCATTCAAACGGATTTGTAACAATTTTGAAACCGTAATTCAAAAAGTACCAAAAGGTACTGGTGATGCTGTTAAACAAGCTTCTAATTTGCTTAAAAAATTTACAGGTGTAATACTTGTATGTTTTGCGGACACACCTTTCTTAACATCTAAAACTTTTAATAAGGTGATAAAGGCATTTGATAATAAAACTAAACTTGTAATAACTGGCTTTAAAAAAATTGAAAAAAATAACTATGGAAAAATTATTTTCTCAAATAAAAATGAACCTATTGAAATTATAGAGCAAAAAGATGCTGAAGAAAGAAATATACATTCAGAATTCTGTAATGGCGGTGTCATGGCAATTCATAGCTCAATAATAAATCAATTGAACAAAATTCAAGAAAATTTAATTAGTAAAGAATTTTATTTAACTGATCTTGTCAATATTTTAAATAAAGAAAATAAGAAAATATCTTTTATTGAAATAAAAGAGGAGGAAATTATAGGAATCAACAATCAAGTCGACTTGTCAGTCGCAGAAAAAATTTCTCAAAATTTATTAAGACGAAACGCTATGTTAAAAGGTGTTAAGTTAATAAATCCTGAAACTATTTTTATCAATCATGACACTAAATTTGGAAAAGATGTTGTGATACATCCTAATGTTGTTATTGGCCAAAATGTTATTATTGAATCATCAGTCGAAATCAAATCTTTTTCTCATTTAGAAAAATGTAGAATAAAATCAGGATCTATAATTGGCCCATTTGCAAGGATAAGAGAAAACAGCGTTATTGGCAAAGACTCTAAAATAGGCAACTTTGTTGAAATTAAAAAAAGCAAACTTTCAGAAGATGTTAAAGTAAATCATTTATCATATATTGGTGACAGTGAAATCGGTTCGTCTACAAATATTGGAGCAGGAACAATAACCTGTAACTATGATGGAAAAAATAAACAAAAAACTAAAATTGGTAAAAACTCCTTTGTAGGGTCTAACTCGACAATTATCGCTCCAATTAAAATTGGTGAAAATGTTACACTGGGAGCTGGGAGTACTTTCAACAAAGATATTCCTAATAATACACTTTCTATTGGGAGAGCTTACCAAGTAAACAAAAAGAAAAAATAATAAAATGACAAGTTAATAACCTCGATCCGATAGCCTATTGTGCTTAAACAAGCCAGGTGCTAATAGGATTTTGAAATTATTTTTTGACCACCAAATACTATTTAATTCAATTTCCACATTTTTGAAACCATTAATATATTTCTTCGATTTAGTTTCTTCGGCCCTTTTTATGATAATTCTTAAATAGCTATCACGATCAACTAAAATCGCTAAATTAGCCCAATTTAGAGTTGAGCTCGGTACTAAATAAAACCCATTTGTTAGTTTTTTTATATATTTGGGATGACGAATTTCTGGATTTTGAATTGAGTATATTGAAGTTCCAATTAATTTTTTTGCCTTTTTTGGTCTAAAAAATCTTTTAATAGAACAAAAAAAATGATCCGACCAATATTTTTGGTATTTGACCAGACCTACAAAAGGTTCTCCAGGATCAAACCTGCTTCTTAATCTTACTTGAATTGCATTATGTTTATAAAGATTATCAATTGATTGTTGAATTTGATTAAATGTAGTTTTTGTATTCTCAATTAACTCTAAATCATTTTCTAATAACAAAATTGGCCCTTTGGGCATTTGTTTTGCTAATTCTTTGAAACCCCCAAGAATTCCAATGTTTTCTCTAATTAAAATAGGCTTATAATCAAACTTGTTAGCTATTTTAATTCCTTCTCCATCATATTCAGGTAAACAAATAAACTTTTTTTTTGTTAATTTTGACAGACCATTTTTTTCGTATGAAATAAGTGAGTTTTTTAAACTGTCGTATCCTCTCCAACTCAGAATACCAATTGAAAATTGCAGTTCAATCATTTAATAATTTACAAAATTATATTTTAAATTTACCATCATATAATATTTTCGTTTCAAATTCTCTTAATCTTTTGTAAACACTTGCTAACTCTATAATAGTCGGCCATGCTTTTAATAAATATTGCATCGATCCCTCCACTCTTCCAAAGGCTCTAATAATTTGCTGCATTACTCCAAGAGTTACTACACCTGCGACAATTGCAGGTGCTAGAAATACATATGCTGATAAAACGTTCGCCTGTAAATATGCCATTCGCCCAACATTAAAATATAAATAACGAATATAACTCAAAAAATGTATTGACCTCACATCATTAAATAGCTCTTCTATCCTCTTTGGTCTAACAGAACCATCATCCTCAGCTATAACTAGCAATTTTCTGTAAGCCGCTTCTTTTTTTTGTAGGTCATATTCTACACCTACTAATCTTAAAATCCAACCAAGAGCTATTAAAAAAATTGTACCGCCTAAAGTCCATAATAATGCACCAGTAATCAATCCATATTGCCAATCTCCAAAAAAATAAATTGGTATCCCTATAGAAAGTCCTAATAAAATTGGAATAAATTGAAATAGTACCATCATTGACTCTATTAGACTTGTTCCCAAAGATTCCATTATACGTGAAAATTTAATTGTATCTTCTTGTACTCTTTGAGCAGCACCTTCTATCTTGCTAGCTTTGTCATAAACTGAGTGATACCATTCTACCATTGATGCTCTCCATCTAAATAAATAATGAGCTGTAAAAAAACTTATCACTACGTAAACAGCAACGTACAAACCTGCTAAAGATATAAATGAAAATAAACTTTCCCAATATTCTTCAATTGTAATTGCATTTGGTTTAGCTAAAGCTTTTTGAATCATATCATAAAATTTTCCAAACCATTCATTTATCTTAACATCAATTTTAACTTGTACCCATAATGATGACAAAATAACAAATGATCCTAACCAAGACCATAGAAGCCATTTTCTAATTACGAAAAATCTGAACATTCTTTTCCTTACAATAAATATCTTTTATCACATTTTTTTGTCATGAATATTGATACTTAATACCATCCCTACACCAATTAATACTGTTAACAAGGAAGTCCCCCCATAACTTACTAAAGGTAACGGTGCACCCACGACTGGAAGTAATCCACATACCATACCTATGTTTAAACTTAAATAAAGAAAAATTAAAAAACCTATTCCAAACGCCACTACTTTTGAAAAAAGACTTTCAACCTTAAAAGAAATTTTCATAATTGATACAATCAACAAACAAAATACTAAAATAATACAAATTGATCCCAAAAAACCCAACTCTTCTGAAATTAGTGTAAATATAAAATCTGTATGTTTTTCAGGTAAATAATTTAGTCTACTTTGGGTTCCCAATAAATATCCTTTTCCAAATAAACCTCCAGAGCCTATTGCAATTTTTGATTGTATTATTTGATAACCACTACCTAAACTATCCATTTCTGGATTTAGAAAAACTAGAATTCTATTTTTTTGATATTCATATAATTGTTGCCAAATAAACGGGACCGACGAAATTGATATTAATATGGAAAAAATTACAAATTTCATTGATATTCCTACGAAGAATAATATAGAAAGTCCAAGTAAAATTATTGTTAAACCAGTTCCTAAGTCGGGTTGAGAAATTACTAAAAAACCAGGTATCATAATAATTAAAATTGGAATAATATACGGTATAAGTTTGTTAAGTTGTATCTTTGAAATATGGTCAAAGTATTTTGCAAGAATTAAAATTAGCGCTAATTTCATAATCTCAGAGGGTTGGAAATTTATACTACCAAAAGATATCCATCTTTGTACACTTCCTGAACCTATAATTTTAACCAAGATTAGCGCAAAGATACCTAAAATAAACGATAAAACGCTATACTTCATAAAAAATTGAAATGGAATAAACGCAATAACAAACATCAAACAAAATCCAAAAATTAATCTGATCGAATGGTTCCTTGCCCAGGGATGCCAATCACTACCTGCAGCAGAATATAATGACGCTACACCAACTAATCCTAAAAAAATCAAACAAAATATAATTATCCAATTTATTTTTAACAGTTTTGAAAAAAAAACAGTAATTATAGTCTCAGAGGAAAATTTATTGGTATTCCTATTCATAATATTTTTTTACTTTACTACAATTTAAATAAATGTTTAAAGACATCCCTTGCAATTGGTGCTGCAACTGAAGAGCCACTACCTCCATGCTCAACTACTACACTTATAGCATATTTAGGATTAATTGTAGGAGCATATCCTACAAATAAAGCGTGATCTCTTTTTTCCCAAGGTCGGTCTTCATTTTTAATTAACCCTTGCTCTCTTTCCAACTCAGTAATTCGAACAACTTGAACCGTACCTGTTTTACCAGCCATCTCTATATTTTTAGATCCTATTTTATAATTTCTTGCAGTTCCTTTTTTTCCGACAACTACCTTTTCCATTGCTTTTTTAATAAAATGTAAATGTTCATTATTAATATTCAACATTTTAAATTTTTTATTTTCTGAGGACATTTTTAAAGAAGGATTCACTGCAAATTTACTATTTGCAATTCTAGAAACCATAGTTACCAGTTGAAGAGGTGTTGTTAATATATAACCCTGACCAATTGAAGCATTTAGAGTTTCTCCTAGAGACCAATTTAATCCGTCTCGTTTCAATTTCCATTCAATATTTGGAACAACACCCTTAGCTCTATCATGAATCTGAATATCATAGTACTGGCCTAAACCTAGTTTTTTCATCATAAGTGCTATTTTGTCAATTCCAACCTTTAATCCTAACTCATAAAAAAAAACATCACATGATTGTTCAATTGCTTCCATTAAATTCAGATTTCCATGTCCATCTTTTGCCCAACAGTGAAATTTACTAGTGCCTACCTCCTTTGATCCATTGCAAAAAAATCTAGTTTTATAATCTATAATACCACTTTCCAAAGCAGCCAAAGCAACTGCCATCTTAATTGTAGAACCTGGTGGATATACACCTGCCATGCTTCTATTTAAAAGAGGAGATCTAGAGTTATTTTTGACATAATTCCAATCATCAACTTCTAGGTCCGTTGAAAAAATATTTGGATCAAAGCCAGGCGACGAAACAGAACAAAGAATTTCACCATTATTAATGTCCATAACAATTAAAGAGCCAGATTGAGGATTAACAACCTTTTTTTTCTTATTTATGTAAACGTAATTTTTACTTACATAACTAAAATTTTTTAGTTTGCTTATTTGATTTTTTATATTTTTGCTATCAACAAAAACTAAGTCATAATTACCCTTTTGAAGCCTCTCAACAGCAAAGGCTTGAAGCTTCATATCTAAAGATACTTGTATATCTAAACCTGGCTTTGTATTTTCATAAATCTGTGAGTCAATCACATAGCCCTTAGATGTTACCTCATTTCTCTTTCTACCAAATTCACCTCTTAATTGAGCATCAAAAAACTTTTCTAATCCTCTTTTACCTACATCTATCCCATGTAGAGCATTATTTTCAATATTTTTTGAATAGGGACCAGTATAGCCTGTTATGTGACCTGCAATTATACCCTGTGGATACACTCGTCTTTTAGACATGGAAAAACTTATCTCTGGAAACTCAATAATTCTAACCGCCAACTTTGCTACATCTTTTTGAGACAAATTTTTGGTAATTAGGATTTGCTTTGAAAAATTATTTTTCTGATATCTGATTTTATTATAAAAATTATTAATATCTT
This sequence comes from SAR116 cluster bacterium AG-337-N21, assembly GCA_003282145.1. Taxonomy (GTDB): domain Bacteria; phylum Pseudomonadota; class Alphaproteobacteria; order Puniceispirillales; family Marisalimonadaceae; genus Marisalimonas. Next base: position 132,236 of record QBZZ01000002.1, on the reverse strand, counting down.
TTTCATTTAAAATAATAATTGCAGATATATTTTCTATAATTTGATGAACATTTAAGTGTTTGTTCCAATTTAAAACAAGAGAAAATCCATCCATATTTCCTGCTAGAAGTCTCATTTTTCTATCTAGTATTCTTCCTCTTTCAGGCGCTATGATTCTATAATTAAATTGATTATTGTCAGAAAGTTTTTCATATTTCCTATTTTCCACTAATTGCAGGTCAAATAATTTCCAGCCAATTGTTCCAATAATGGAACCTTTAAGCAAAGAAAGGAAAAGAAATCTTCTAGAAATTGTTTGTTCTAATTTTTTTTGGCTTTTATTCTTCATATTTTAACTTTTTAATAATCTTTTAATAAAAAATATAAAATTAATACTTAAATTTATAACTGGAAAAAATATCAAAGTCGTCCCAACATAATAAAATACCGGACTAAAGTCAGGAAGAGAGGAATTAAGAAGGATATTTATAAAAAAAACTATGGAAAAAGATGCCAGGAATATTACTGTAAAAGATATCCAATCTTGTCGATCATTTTTATTAAAATTGTCAAAAAGTAAACCTTCGCTAAAAAATTTAATTAAAATTAGAAAAACTGGCGTAGTACCTAAATTACTGCCCATTAAAATATCGTTGATACAACCTACCAGAAATAGAATAAAATAAGAAGGAACCAAATTTAGTTTTTTTATGAAAATATAAATTATAATAGAAATCAAACTTGGAGTTGCTATTTTAAATAGTGAAAAGAAACTTAATGATTTTTCAAAATTTATAATGAAAAACAAAAAAATTAAATATATAAAATTTTTATAAAATCCATTTAAAATATGGGCAATTATATAATTTTTAATCAATCTTCTACTCTTTCTATTTTTCTTGTACCACTTGAGTCTAAACCTTTAAGAACTTGTGGTTTTTTTGGTTTTTGTAAAGGTGCAAAACCCTGGAAACCATCCAAGTTAGCTATATTTTTTTTTTGATTAGTAATTATAGAAATATATGTCAGTCTATGAAAATCTACTGCAGGTCTGACAAAATAAGTCCCTGAAAAGCTTTTAAATATTTTCCCTACATTTATTCCTGGAGGTAATCTTCCACCATGTCCGGATGTCTCAACCACTTCACCGTCTATTGGCTTAGCGTCAGACGAAAGAAATTTAATTATTAAAAGATCTCCATTTTGTCCCTGAGCTACCGCTGGCCAATTACTTTCTGTCAAATAAATAGGAATCATTGAATTAATGTCTATAGTTAAAAGTACTCTACTGGTTTTTAAGCCTACATTTACAACATAACCAACGAAGCCATATGAGGAAATAGCAGGTTGGCCAATTTTTATGCCATAATCTTTACCTGCATTAATTAATACTGTGTTAGCAAAAATCCCACCTGGTGCCGTAATAGCTCTACCAGTAACAATGTTATTTTTATTTTTAGGTAAAACTTTTAATAGTTCTCTTAATTCAAATAGTTCCAGTTCTTGACTTGCAACTTTACTATTCAGTAACTTAATTCTTCTTAATTCGCTTTTCAATCTAATATTTTCGTCTCTTAAAGAACTAGCTGATTTAACATCTTCAAGAACCCCAGCTATTTCTTTAACTGGTTTGTTGAAAGCATAGGTAACTGGTGCTAGAAAATCAGAAAAAAAAGATTTAATATTCCTTACAGCTACAAGATCTAATTTGCCTAAAAATACAAGTGTAAGACATAAAAGAACTAAAAATAAGTTAAAGTTTTTTCCACCCTTTAATATTTTGATTTTTGACGGCTTACCTGAAACCATCTTTTCTCACTCATTAATAATTTTTAAATTGAAATCAAGCACCTATTAACACATTTCTAAGAGATTTCATTTCATCAAGACATCGTCCAGTTCCCATTACAACACAAGTTAGAGGATCTTCAGCAATAACAACTGGCAAGCCTGTAGCTTCTCTAATTGTAGTGTCTAATTCACCTAAAAGAGCACCACCTCCAGTCAGAACAATACCTCTTTCAACAATATCTGCTGCTAGTTCAGGTGGTGTTTGTTCTAAAGCAGTTTTGGTAGCTTCAATGATTTGTCCAACTGGTTCTGCCAATGCTTCACAAATCTGAGCTTGATTGATTTCTATCTCTTTAGGAACCCCATTTACTAAGTCTCTTCCTCTTACTTCAATGCTAGCACCAATTCCATCTTTAGGTATTTTAGCAGTAGCAATACCTTTTTTTATACGTTCTGCAGTCATTTCTCCAATTAATAAATTGTGGTGACGTCGAATAAAAGCTACAATAGCTTCGTCAAATTTATCACCCCCAACTCTTACAGAACGGGCATAAACTATATTGCCAAGTGATAATATAGCAACCTCAGTAGTTCCTCCTCCGATGTCTACAACCATAGAGCCAGATGCCTCGGTCACAGGCAAATTAGCCCCAATAGCAGCTGCCATAGGTTCCTCAATTAGATATACTCTTCTAGCGCCAGCAGCTTCTGCTGATTCTTGAATAGCTCTTCTCTCAACTGCTGTAGCACCTGACGGAACACATATTACAACTTGGGGACTTACTAATGCTGATCTTTTGTGAACTTTTCTGATAAAATGTTTTATCATCTCTTCAGCTACATCAAAATCAGCTATAACACCATCTGCCATAGGTCTTATTGCTCTTATATTACCCGGTGTCTTACCTAACATAGTTTTGGCTTCTTCACCCACAGCTAAAACCTGTGATTTTCCTCTTATTTCAGTAATAGCTACAACTGAAGGTTCATTCAAAAGGATGCCTTGGCCTTTAACATAAACTAATGTGTTGGCAGTACCTAAATCAATAGCTAAATCAGCAGAAAAAAAGCCACGTACGTATCCTAACATTTGATATTCCTTCCAAGATTTTAAAAGCTTATATGGTTAATTAGAATTAAACTACTTTTGATTAATATCTTATATTAGAAAATTAATAAATATTAATTTTTATCTTTGTCAACTAATCTATTGGCAGATATCCATGGCATCATTGCTCTAAGTTTATTACCTATAGCTTCTATAGGATGATCGGCAACTTTTCTTCTAGTTGCTTTAAAACTAGTCTGATTAACTTTGTTTTCAAGCATCCATTCTCTTGTAAATTTTCCTGATTGAATATCATTAAGTATTCTTTTCATCTCTGCTTTAGTTTCAGATGTTATTAATCTCGGTCCAGTTACATATTCTCCATATTCGGCTGTATTGCTTATAGAATAATTCATGTTAGCAATCCCACCTTCATAAATTAAATCTACTATAAGTTTTACTTCATGTAAGCATTCGAAATAAGCCATCTCTGGTGCGTAACCAGCCTCAGTTAATGTTTCATATCCAGCTCTAATTAATTCAACCAAACCACCACATAAGACTGTTTGTTCTCCAAAAAGATCTGTTTCACATTCTTCTTTAAATGTTGTTTCTATAATGCCTGAACGGCCTCCACCAATTGCACAGGCATATGACAGACCTATATCGTGGACATTACCTGAGATATCTTGATCAATTGCAATTAAACAAGGTACACCTCCTCCTTTTTGATATTCGGATCTTACAGTATGTCCAGGTCCTTTTGGAGCAACCATAAAAACGTCTATGTCTTTTCTTGGTTCAATTAAATTGAAATGAACATTTAATCCATGGGCAAAGGCTATTGCGGCACCTGATTTCATGTTTTGCTCAATATCTGTTCTATAAATATCCCCCTGGAGCTCATCTGGCGTTAACATCATAATAACATCACCCCATTTAGAAGCTTCTTCAACATTCATTACCTGAAAACCAGCTGACTTTGCTTTGTTCACAGATGTAGAGTCTGATCTTAGAGCTACTGTAACATCTTTAACTCCACTATCCATTAAATTAGCAGCATGCGCATGACCTTGACTACCGTATCCTACGATAACAACTTTTTTGTTTTTGATTAAATTTATGTCTGAATCTCTGTCATAATACACTCGCATTAAATTGCTCCTTACGTGTTTGTAAAAAAATAATAAAGATCTTTTTATCAGTTAAGTTAAATTTGTTCTAGTAATTTTGTTTCCGTTTTATTCCCTCTTGAAATAGCTGAAACTCCAGTTCTAGAAATTTCTGTATCACCTAATGATTGCATCAATTCTATAAAGGCATCTATCTTGGATGGCTTACCAGTCAATTCAAAGACAAAACTGGATAAAGTTACATCTAATGTTCTTGCTCTAAATGTTTCTGCAATTCGTAAGGCTTCAACCCTATTGGCACCTTTTATGACAACCTTAACTAAGGCCAATTCACTCTCGATAAATGGGCCTTCAAGTGTTAAATCTCTAACTATATGAACAGGTACAATTCTTAATAATTGAGACTTTATTTGTTCAATAGTCATAGAAGTCCCTCTTGTAACAAGTGAAATTCTAGATAAGTTTCGCGCATTATCTATTTCCGTTACTGTAAGACTTTCAATATTATAACCTCTGCCTGAAAATAGACCGATTACTCTAGCTAACGTTCCTGGTTGGTTGTCAACAACAAGAGATAATGTTCTTGAAGTTTCTTCCTCATTGATTTCATTATTTTGATATACTGACATATTAAATACCTTATACTAATGCCAAACCTGCATCTGAAGTATCTTTTGGCTTATCCTCAGATCCTAAAATCATCTCATTATGAGCGGCACCAGAGGGTATCATTGGAAAGCAGTTTTCCTCTTTCTCAACTCTAATATCAGCAATTACTGGACCTTTAGTCTCAATCATTTCATCAATTGTTTGGTTTAACTTATCTATTTCTTCAACTCTCAAACCTTTAATACCAAAACTTTTTGCTAACAAAACAAAATCAGGCAAAGATTCCGTATAACTTTCGCTATATCTTGATCCATGATTTAATTCTTGCCACTGCCTTACCATACCCATCCATTGATTGTTTAAAATAAAGATTTTTACTGGTAATTTATATTGAACAATTGTTGAAAGCTCTTGCATGTTCATTAAAAAAGAGGCTTCCCCAGAAATATCAATTACCAAAGAATCTGGATGAGCTATTTGAACACCCATTGAAGATGGAAGACCATACCCCATAGTGCCTAAACCTCCAGATGTCATCCAATGATTGGGCTTTGAGAAACCAAAATATTGAGCAGCCCACATCTGATGTTGACCAACTTCTGTAGTAACATAAGTGTCAATGTGTTTTGTCCTATCATATAAAGATTTTATAGCTTGTTGTGGTTTTATATTTTTGCCTATTTGTTTAAAACCTAAAGAATTTATCTTTTTCCAATCATTTATTTGAGCCCACCAATTTATTTTTGTTTTCAATTTTTTTTGGTTGTGTAACTTTTTTATTTCTTGAATTAGTGTAGTTAAAACCTCTTTACAATCCCCAATTAAGCCAAAATCCACGGAGACGACTTTATTAATTGAAGATTTATCTATATCTATATGAATTTTTTTTGATTTAGGAGCAAAAGCATTTAACCTACCCGTAACTCTATCATCAAAACGAGCACCAACATTAAGCATGACATCACAATTATGCATGGCCAAGTTGGCTTCATAAGTTCCATGCATTCCAAGCATTCCTAAGAAATTTTTATGATCATTTGATACCGAACCTAATCCCATCAATGTAAGTGTTACTGGAGAATTTAATAAATCAACTAACTCTGTTAAAAGATTAGATGCTTTAGGACCTGCATTAATTACTCCACCACCACCATAAATAATAGGTCTTTCTGCACTTATAAGAAGCTCAGCGACTTTAGTAATTACTTTTGGATCAATCTTTGACTTATTTTTAATTAATTTATTTTTAGTTTTATCAATTTTTTTATCGTATTGAACCCTAGTAAGCTGAATATCTTTTGGCAAGTCAATGAGCACTGGCCCTGGTCTTCCAGTTGAGGCAATTTCAAAAGATTCATGAATAATATCACACAATTTGTTTGCATTCTTTACTAAGTAATTATGTTTAGTACATGGTCTTGATATACCAGTAGTGTCGGCCTCTTGAAATGCGTCAGTTCCAATTAAATGTGTTGGTACTTGACCACTAAGACAAATAACAGGTATTGAATCCATAAGTGCATCAGTCAATCCTGTAATTGCATTAGTCGCACCAGGTCCAGATGTAACTAAAACGCAACCAACTTTACCTGTTGAACGAGCATATCCCTCAGCTGCATGCACAGCTGCTTGTTCGTGTCTTACTAATATGTGTTTGATATTTTTATTATCAAATATAGCATCATATAAAGGTAAAACAGCTCCCCCTGGGTATCCAAATATAATTTCTACACCATTTTCAACTAAAGCTTTTATTACAGCTTCCGCACCAGTAATTGTTTTATCAGCAGTCATTTTTTATAATTCTTTCATATTAATTAATCAGATTGGTTGTTAACAACAATTTTATAAATCGTCAACATGATAATATAAAATTATAATTATATTATTAAATTTAAAATTTTATTACACATTTATTATCTTATACGGAATATAATTGTGCGTAAACCATGTAAATTGTCTTTTAACATATCTTCTAGTATCTCTTTTAGTTAATTTCACAGCCTCTTCATATGAAATGTGATTATCTAAATAACTTAATAGCCATTTAACTCCTAAACTTTTTGAAATGGGAAGTGATCTGTCAATATTTGAATTATGTAATTTTTTAACTTCACCTATAGCTCCTTTAGCAAGCATATCTTCAAATCTAGTTTCACATTTTTTATATATTGATTTTCGTTCTGACGTTATAAAAAATGAATAAATATTTTTGTTTACAGTTTTAACTCTAGGCTGCTCGTACCAGAAAGATATATTTTTTTTTGTTTGAAGAAAAATGCTATAAGCTCTGAGTAATCTATGTTTATCATTATTATTTTGTATAAACTTAGGATCAATTTGAAAATTGATTTGTCTAAACTTTTCCATCCCAACCTCATTGAATTTTATTAAACTTTGTTTTTTAATTGTTTCTGAAATTAATGGAATATTAACTAGGCCATTTATTACCGCATTTATATATAACCCTGAACCTCCAACTAAAATAGGTATCTTATTGTCTAATTCTATTTGAGATAATGTTTTTTTTAGCTCTAAGAGCCAGTCTACAACTGAATAATTAATATCAGAGTCTACATAGCCATATAAAAAATGAGGAACTTTTTTAATATCTACTTTTGAAGGTCTTGCAGATAACAATGAAAGATCTTTATATAATTGAACTGAATCAGCATTTATTAGAACACCATTAACCTTTTTGGCTAACTCTATTGCTATTTTGGACTTTCCAACACCTGTAGGACCTGCAATTATAATCATATCGTTAACAAAAGAATAACTATTCTTTGATAGATCAAACAATGTATCGACATGCATTAAACTAGACATAATAAATACAATAATATAACTAATACTTCATGAAACAATTTTTATTAATTTCTAATACTACAGAAAAAAAAATTGACAATGATATTCTAAATTATTTGTTAAAAACATTGGAAGAGATATCATTTAAAGAGACAAATTTTAGAGAATTAAGCTCACAAAGAGCTTATGAGTTAGAAATTAAAAATAATGAGATAAATTCAGAGCTTAAAAAATTTATTAAAAATTTCCTTTTGCAAAATAATATTGACTGTAATTTTATAAAAGAAACAAAAGGTAGGAAAAAAAAATTGCTTTTAGCTGACATGGATAGCACTATAATTAAAGAAGAAAGTCTAGATGAACTTGCTAAGCAGATTGGCAAAGGAAAAGAAGTTACTAAGATTACGAATGAGGCAATGAATGGTAAAATTGATTTTAAAAAAGCATTATTGGAGAGGGTAGCAATTCTTAAGGATCAACCATCTGAGATATTAGAAGAATTAAAAAAAAGTATAAATATCAATGATGGAGCAATAGAGTTAATTAAAACTATGAAGCACAATAATTCAATTACTGTTCTTGTGTCTGGTGGTTTTACCTTTTTAACAGATTATTTAAAAAAATACCTGGGTTTTGAACATGCACATGCTAATTCACTTGAAATTTGTCCTAACAATTTAAACAAAATGTATCTAACAGGTAAAGTTATAGACCCAATTTTAGATAAACATGCAAAAGTTTGGTATTTAGATGATTATGTAAAAAAAAACAAACTAGATTATGAAGAGACAATATGTGTTGGAGATGGAGCAAATGATGTTGAAATGATTAAAAAAGCTGGTTTAGGAGTTTCATATAATGGTAAAAAAGTCTTAGAAAAAGAAGCTAATATTCATTTTAAAACAACAAATCTTCTAGGATTATTGTATGCACAAGGGTATAGTGACAACCAAATAATTTTCTGATTTTTTATTTTAACTCCAATGCAACAAACCTACTGCCATTTTCAACTTTTACTAATAATAATATGGCTTTTCTTTTTTGCTTTAGCGCATTTTTAATTGCTTCATCAATAACTTTAATAGAATTAACCTCAATCTGACCTACTCTTATAATTACCATACCAGGTGTAAGACCAGCATCTTGGGCAGGACTATTTTCTTTGACAGATGTAATTATAACACCTTTATCAATGTTCTTAAGTTTGAATTTTGACTTATTTTTGCTGTTTAACCCTTCAACAACAAAACCTAGTTTATCATATTGCTTAGATTTAACATCTTTAGAACTTGTTTTACCTATCAAATTTTCTTTCTCAGCTAATTCAAGCTCACCTAATGTTACGTTAAGAGTTAATTCTTTTCCGTTTCTTAAGATTACCAATGGAACGGATTCACCAACAGGAGTTCCAGCAACAACTTTTGGAAGTTCTTTCATATTTTCAATTTCGATATTATTGAATTTTAATATAACGTCTCCAGTTTTCACACCAGCTTTTTCAGCAGGACCACCCTCAGTAGCTGAAGAAACTAATGCACCTTTTGCTGTTTTCATACCTAAACTTTCAGCAATTTCTTTAGAAATTTCTTGAATGAGCACACCAAGCCAACCTCTTTTTGTTCTACCAAATTCCTTAAGTTGATCTGTAACCTGTTTAGCTAAATTGGATGATACGGCAAATCCAATACCTACTGATCCACCAGATTGGGAGAAAATAGCAGTATTAATTCCTACTACTTTCCCATTCATATCAAATAGTGGACCACCTGAATTACCTCTATTAATTGATGCATCAGTTTGAATGTAATCATCATATGATCCTGACAGATTTCTACCCCTCGCGGATACGATACCGGCTGTAACTGTACCACCAAATCCAAAAGGATTACCAATTGCCATCACCCAATCTCCTACTCTAAGATCGTTAGAGTCAGCAAATTCTACAGCTTTTAACTTTGTTTTATCAGGCTCAATTTTTAAAAGCGCAACATCTGTTTTTGGATCCTTACCAACAACTTTAGCCTCAAAGGAGGTGTCATCATATAAGATGACCATAATTTTTTCAGCATTGTCAATTACATGATTATTAGTAATAATATATCCAGTTTCATCTATGATAAAACCTGAACCTAAGGATTGAGCTCTTCTTTTTTTACCATTTGGCTTTTCAAATTGTTTAAAAAAATCTTCAAATGGAGAACCTGGTGGAAAAGATGGCATTTCTCTTGATCTCTGCTCAATAACTGTGGTGGTAGAGATATTTACAACAGAAGGACTAAGTTTTTCAGCAAGATCTGCAAAACTATCAGGGGCACTCTTAGCACTGGCTAAATTAATTGAAAAAAGTAATAAAAAAATATTAACACTAACTATTAGACCATAATTTTTAAAACAATTTGATATATGAGACATGTGTTCACCGTACTATTAATTTAATATTTAATACCTATACAAAAAGGCAGATTTAAGGCCAAATTTTTAAGCTATTCTGACAATTTAGTAAGAAAAAATGTATTTTATTATGACCTAATTACCCGTTTGTTTGCCAAAAAAACTAAAAAAATCACTGTCAGGACTCAATAACATGGTTGTCCCATCGTCAGAAAAAGTATTTTCATATGCAAGCATTGATCGGTAAAACTTAAAGAACTTTTCGTCTTGACCAAAAGAGTCTGAATATATTTTGATTGCAAGTGCATCTCCATCACCTCGAAGTGCTTCAGCTTTTCTTTTACTTTCAGCAACCAAAACTACTTTAGTTTTTTCAGCTATAGCTCTAATCTTTTGAGCTTCCTCAGCACCTTCCGCTCTAAATTCTTTAGCTTCTTGCTCTCTCTCTGTTTTCATTCTGTTAAAAATATTCTGACTAGTAGCTTCTGGATAATCTGCCCTCCTGATACGAACATCAACAATTTCCATACCTAATTTCTTTATTGTAGAATTCACTTCTCCACTTATATCCTCAACTATTTTTGTTCTTGCGTCAGACAAAATTGCTGTAAGCTCAAACTTTCCAAAAACCCTCCTAACCGATGAATCAATAATTGACTCTAAACGTTGACGCGCACCAAATTCGTTTCTGACTGTTTGATAAAATAAAAGAGGGTCAATGATTTTAAATCTTGAATATGTATCTACCTCAAGTCTCTTTTGATCAGCTAAAATGACCTCTTCAGAGTCTTTGGATACTAAAGATAATACTCTCTTCTCGAAATATGTAACTTCTTGTATGAATGGTATTTTAAAATTTAATCCAGGTTTATTTACAAGTCTTTTAGGTTCACCAAATTGTAGAACCAAAGCTTGCTGTGTTTGATCAACAGTAAAGAAAGAACTAAAAAGACCAAATAGAACAATTAATACACTTGTACCAGTTATTATTTTATAAGCAGACATTATTTATCACCTTTTTGTTTTAGTTGATCTAATGGAAGGTAAGGAACAACCCCTGAGGAACTTGCAGATTTGTCCATTATAATTTTTTTAACTCTTGAAAATACTTTCTCCATAGTTTCTAGGTATATTCTAGATTCAGTCACTTCAGGATTTAATTTGTAACTTTTATATATAGAGTTGAACCTATCCGCATCACCTTTAGCTCTGTTAACGACCTCACTTGCATAAGCTTCAGCTTCAGAAATTAACTGTGCAGCTTCACCTCGAGCCCTTGGCACGATGTCATTCCTAAAAGCTTCAGCTTCGTTAATTAAAGTATCTCTATCTTGCCTAGCTCTTTGCACATCATTGAATGCATCGATAACTTCAGCTGGTGGATCAACTGATAAAAGTTGTACATCTCTAATTTCAACTCCAGCCTCATATTCATTTAATAGTTCTTGTAGCATGTTTTTAGCTTTTAATTGAATATCTTGCCTACCACCCGTTAAAGCAGTTTGTATTTTAGTTTGACCTATAATATCTCTCATTACGGACTGCGCAGCTACCTTTACTGTTTCAGGAGGGTCTTGTATATTAAATAAGTAAGCTCCAGCATCAGCAATTTTCCAAAATACAATAAAGTCAATGTCAATATTATTTTCATCACCTGTGATCATCTTAGATTCATCTGGAACATCTCTTCTACTAGTGGCGGCTCCACCAAATGATCTATAACCTACTTCTATTCTATTGTCCCTAGTAACGTCTGGAGTCATAACTTTTTCGATTGGAGTTGGTAAATGATAATGTAAGCCTGGAGGGGTTGTTCTTACCCATTCACCAAATCTCATGACTACACCTTGTTGTTGTGGATTAACTCTATAGATGCCTGTCATTAGCCAAATCCCCAAAAGGATAAATAGCAATATAGTAATCCCTTTACCGCCTCCAAAGCCTGTAGGCATCATTTTTTTTAACTTATCTTTACTTTCTTTAAGCATTTGGTCAACATCAGGAGGAGTTCCATTAGAATTAGGTTTTTTACCCCAAGGATTTTGATTTCCACCATTACCCCAAGGGCCAGAACTATTATCGTTGATATTATTGATTATCATAATTAAACTCCAGAAGCATTAAAGCTATTTAACAAGATTAACGTAACTTGTCATTGTTTTGTAGAGTAGATATTTGCACTGTAGTATAAAATTACAACCTTTATAAAAAATTATTTCTGGACACATAAAATGGGTAATAAAAAATTAGATAAAATTGTCACAACACTAAGGTCTATTGTTCTTCAAGATCAATCTAATAATATATTTGATAGCAAGTGTGTTAATGGATTAAATTTTGAGAACAATAAAGTTCATTTTACCCTTGAACTTCTACCTGAACAATTAAAAGAAGCACAGCAAATCAAAAACTTTATTCAAGAAAAATTATTGTCGATCAAACAAGTTGATAAAGTAGAAATTATATTGACTGCTCATAATATAAAAAAGGAGAATAAAAATTCACAAAATGCCCCTTTAAGACCTGCAAAATATATTATTGCAGTCGCAAGTGGTAAAGGCGGTGTAGGAAAATCAACTACTGCAATTAATGTCGCTCTATCACTATTAAAATTAGAATATAATGTCGGTATTCTAGATGCTGATATTTATGGACCAAGCCTTCCAAAGTTAACAGGTATATCCAACAAGCCAAAAAGTAACGGAAAAAAAATAGTTCCACATAATGCATTTGGTTTACAAGCAATGTCCATTGGCTACTTAGTACCTGAGGACGCTGCAACAATTTGGCGAGGCCCTATGGTAATGAGAGCTGTCGAACAACTGCTGAGAGATGTAGATTGGCAAAATCTTGATATTTTAATAATAGATATGCCTCCAGGTACTGGAGATGCTCAATTAACACTTTCTCAAAGAGTAAAATTAGCCGGTGCAATTATTGTTTCTACTCCCCAAGATTTGTCATTAATTGATGCTCGAAAAGGACTAAACATGTTTAAAAAAGTGAATGTTCCCATTTTAGGTATAATTGAAAATATGAGCTATTTCCAATGTACTAAGTGCGATACTAAACATGAAATTTTTGGAAATGGTGGAGCAAAAGCTGAAGCTCAAAAATTAGGTGTGCCTTTTTTAAATGAAATTCCTCTTGATATAAGCTTAAGAACATCATCTGATGATGGAAATCCAGTTGTACATAAAGAACCAAACAGCTTTATTTCACAAAAATATATGGAGATTGGATCTCAAATAATAAAAACAATAGAACTAAGTGAAAAACTTAGTCCAAGAATTATTCAATAATTATCTTTGAATAATCCTACTATAATGCCAATAACTAAACTCTGGTGAATTACTAGTTGCTTCAAAATCTTCAAGTTTTGTTTTTTTCCAATCATTTTCTTTTAATCTTGGAAACTTCGATCCTGATACTGCACAAAAGTTTACCTTTGTCATTTCAATGGTATTACAATACTCTAATCCAATCTCATATATTTGGGCTCCACCAAATAAAAATATTTTATTTTGTATGGCTTTATTTCCCATTTTTTTATTAGCTTCGATCCAGATATTGGCCTCTGTGATAGCATTCTCGAAAGAATTTGCTACAATTGCTCCTTCCGCCTTCCAAGAAACAGATTTAGTCATAACTATGCTTGCTCTTCCAGGTAAAGGCCTTCCAATTGAGTCCCAAGTTTTTCTTCCCATTATCAAAGGTGTACCCATTGTGATTATTTTTAATCTTTTTAAATCACCAGGCAAATGCCAGAGTAAATCATTACCATCTCCAATAACTCTATTTTGATTCATAGCAACAATACAAACAATAGGATTTTTTAAATCTTTTTTTCTTATCATTTATACAGCTACCGGAGCAGAAATATGAGGATGAGGATTATAATTAATAATTTCAATATCTTCAAAAACAAAATCATTTATATTAGTATGTTTTTTCAAAAGCCTTATTTGTGGTTTATTTTTTATTGATCTTGACAACTGTTTTTTAGCTTGTTCAAAATGATTTTTATATAAATGAGCATCCCCCAAAGTATGCACAAAATCACCAACTGATATGTCACATACATTTGCTATCATATGAGTTAAAATTGCGTAGGATGCTATATTAAATGGAACACCAAGAAAAATATCTGCACTCCTCTGATATAACTGACAAGATAATTTATTGTCAGCTACATAAAATTGAAAAAGACAATGGCAAGGTGGCAATGCCATAGACCCTACATCTGATGGATTCCAAGCCGACACAATCATTCTTCTTGAATTTGGATTATTCTTAATCTCACTAATCACATCATATAATTGGTCAAGCTTCCTTCCATCAGGTGTACTCCATCTTCTCCATTGTTTACCATATACAGGTCCAAGATCCCCATTTTCGTCAGCCCACTCATCCCATATCGACACATTGTTGTCTTTTAAATAAGATATATTTGTGTCACCTCTTATAAACCATAAAAGTTCATGTATAATTGACCTTAAATGCAGTTTTTTTGTAGTCAGCAAAGGAAATCCTTTGTTCAAATCAAAACGCATTTGCCAACCAAAAACAGATTTGGTACCTGTTCCAGTTCTATCTTCTTTTAAATTTCCGTGTTTTAATACGTAGTCTAACAAATCTAAATATTGCTTCATTCAAATATCTCAACCTATAATATTATAAAACTTCCTTAATGTGGTCTTTAATAAAAAAAATAAATAATGTATACTAAAAAAGTCATTTTAATGACTATAGTGATAAACATTTTTTAGAATAAGCTTAGCGGACCCGGGGGCGGTACCCGGCGCCTCCACCAAATATATATGGGGGCGAAATAGGATCGACGCATGTAGTAAAAATCAAACTTTCACTCGGTATTGTACCACCGTTATCGGACTACTTTAATAGTTGCAAATGACAACTATGCTCCGGTAGCTGCAGCAGCGTAAGCAGCCAAAGCAACCGAAACTTAGTCCAATTCTATAGCTAGAATTGGCGGGGTTTCAGTTTACCTGGCAACAGAAAAACTTGGGTGGCGAGAAGTTTACTTCTCGCCATTTTATCTGATTAATTTCCAAATTTATCTTGAAAAAGTTACCTTTAAAAATGTAGAATACATAAAAAAAGTTTTGGGATATATATATCAGTGAATAATAATGATGATGGTACACTAAACATTAAGGGTTTTGATTATGACGATTTAGTAGAAGAAAGCCTTAAAAACGTAGTTAAGAAAGTATTAAAAATTACAGCTGATTCTGGTCTTGTAGGAAACAGTCATTTTTTTATTTCTTTTAATGGAAATGATAATGAAGTTATTGTCCCAGATGAATTAAAAAGTTCTGACAGTTCTGAAATTAAGATAATTATTCAACATCAGTTTTGGGATTTAAAAGCAACTGACGAACATTTTGAGGTGACTTTATCTTTTAATGGGCAAAAGAAAAATATTTATGTTCCTTATAAAGCAATAACGTCTTTTACGGATCCTTCAGTAGGATTTGGTCTACAATTTAAAGTTGAAGAAAAAAAAATAATCCCTAATGAGGAAAAAAAAGATAAAAATACTGTATTAAAAAATAAAAAAGACCAAACAAAACAGACAAACGAAACTGAATCTGGAGAAATTATTTCTCTTAATGAGTTCAGAGATAAAAAATAAATGTTATTATCTGAAATAGGAGATTTTTTTGAGCGAATTTAATTATTCACCAATGTTTCCAATTTTAAAAGACCCTACTCAATATATAAAGATATCAGATTCTTATGTTAAAACCTCTCTAATAAATGATATTGAAATTTTAACAGTAGACCCTGAAGCTCTAACTTTACTTTCCCAAAGAGCTTTTAAAGACGTGTCTCACTTATTAAGAAAATCACATTTGCAGCAACTTAGAGATATACTTGAAGATAAAGATGCGTCTGAAAATGATCAATTTGTTGCCCTAACGATGTTAAAGAATGCAAACATATCTTCGTCAGGCGTGCTACCTATGTGTCAAGATACTGGTACAGCTATTATTTTAGGCTATAAAGGTGAAAAAGTTTTTACGAATACAGATGATGGAAAATATTTATCATTAGGTGTTTATAATACTTATCAAGAAAATAATTTACGCTTTTCTCAATTAGCACCTTTGTCAATGTTTGAAGAAAAAAATACAGCTAACAACTTACCTGCCGAAATTAGTTTATTTGCTTCAGAAGGACAAGAATATAAATTTGCATTTGTTCAAAAAGGTGGTGGATCTGCTAATAAAAGTTTTTTATTTCAAGCAACACCTGCAACCTTAAATTATGAAAATTTAAAAAAATTTCTATATGAAAAAATAATTTCTCTAGGCACTGCTGCTTGCCCACCCTATCATTTATCTATTGTTATTGGAGGGACATCGGCCGAACTAAATTTAAAAACAGTTAAACTTGGTTCTATGAGGTATTTAGATAATTTACCAAATCAAGGTGATTTTAAATCTGGTCATGCATATAGAGATCATAAATGGGAAAAAATAATATTAAATCTAACACGTGAAATGGGTATAGGTGCACAGTTTGGAGGTAAATATTTTTGTCATGATGTGAGGGTTATTAGACTCCCAAGACACGGAGCATCTCTTCCAATAGGTATTGGAGTTTCTTGTTCAGCTGATAGACAAATATTAGGTAAAATTAACAAGCATGGAATTTTCTTAGAAAAGTTAGAGACTGACCCTAGTCAATTCATGCCTGATACTGACATTAGTGATGTTTCTGAAGAAGTTACAAATATTGATTTAAAACAGCCTATGAAAAATATTTTGAAACAACTAGATGAGTGTGAAGTGAAAAAAAGAGTAAGTCTTACTGGCCCACTTATAGTTGCGAGAGACATAGCTCACGCAAAGCTACTTGACAGACTTAAAAATGATGGATCTTTACCTGATTATATTAAAGATCACCCTGTATATTATGCGGGACCAGCTAAAACACCTAAGGGAATGGCTTCTGGCTCTTTTGGACCGACTACTGCTGGACGAATGGATGGATATGTTGATGAATTTCAAAAAAATGGTGGTTCAATGGTTATGCTAGCAAAAGGGAATAGATCCTCACAGGTAAGAAATGCTTGTCATAAATATGGTGGGTTTTATCTTGGTACTATTGGAGGAACTGCAGCCAAAGTTGCTCTTGATTGCATAAAGAAGATAGAAGTATTAGAATATCCCGAATTAGGTATGGAAGCCGTATGGAAGATTGAAGTTGAGAAATTTCCTGCATTTGTAGTCATAGATAATAAAGGAAATGATTTTTTTAGTATTTAAAAAATATAATTTTATTTAGTCATATTTTTCATTATTGAATAAAGGTCAGATTTACCTTCAAATCCAATACCCTCAATTTCTGGTAAAGTAACAATACTATTTTCAACTTTTACTCCATCAGGAAAACCACCATAAGGTTGGAAAAGATCAGGGTAACTTTCATTACCTCCTAAGCCTAAACCAGCAGCTATTGCTAAGGACATTTGATGACCACCATGTGGAATACATCTTGAAATATCCCATTTATATTCTTTAAGCATTTTAATTATTTTTAAGTACTCAACTAATCCATAACTTAGTGCACAGTCAAATTGCAGCCAGTCTTTTTCTTTTCTCATTCCAGCATACCGGATTAGGTTTCTAGCATCATAAACAGAAAATAAATTTTCACCCGTGGCTAATGAGCCTGAATAAGAATTTCCTAACTGTTTATGAAGCTCAAAATCTAATGGGTCTCCAGGTTCCTCGTACCAAAACAAGTCATAATTTGAAAGTACTTTTCCATACTTAATTGCTGTTTGAAGATCAAATTTTCCATTAGCATCAACTGCAAGTTTGTCATTGGGGCCTAAAATTTTTAAGACTGCTTCTATCCTTGCACAATCCTCAGACAAAGATGCACCCCCGATTTTCTTTTTAACGACTGAGTAACCAAGATCTAGATATTTTTTTATCTCATCAGTTAAACCTTGTATACCTTGATCAGGCCAGTAATATCCACCAGCGGCATAAACAAATACTTTTCTATTAACTGTTCCATTTCCATACCTTTCAGCAAGCATCTGAAATAATGGTTTTTTTTCAATTTTAGAAACAAGGTCCCAAATTGCCATATCTATTGTTCCAACAGCAACTGAACGCTCTCCATGACCACCAGGTTTTTCATTTTTCATCATAATATCCCATATTTTTATAGGATCGAAATTAGTTTCTTCCTCATTTAATATTTCTTTAGTATTAGCTTCTAGTAAGCGTGGAACAAACCTTTCTCTGATGAGATGCCCTTGACCATATCTTCCGTTAGAGTTAAAACCATATCCAATTAAAGGTTTACCATTTCTTTTAATATCAGAACAAACAGCTACTAGACTTATTGTCATTTTAGAAAAATCAATATATGCATTCTTTATGTTAGAACTAATTGATTTAGTTTCTTCTATAACTTTTGTTATCTTCATGATTTAATCCTTTATTAAAGAATTGAATTGTAGAAGAGTTATAAAAGTTTAAAGTAATTAAAAAAAATGTAATAATAAGTATTGATTAACCTTGACGAGCTTTAAATCTAGGATTTCTTTTATTTATTACGTACAAACGACCCCTACGTTTAACAATTTGACAGTTTCTATCTCGCACTTTTAATGTTTTTAAAGAACTTACAACCTTCATAATTTTCACCATCAATAATTATTATCCCTAAGTATATTACGAAACATGTTAGGTCAAGGCGTATTATAGAAAACAAGGTGGTTTATTTAAATTTTATTCCACAACCACCCAAGCCACAATACCCATTTGGATTCTTATGTAAGTATTGTTGATGATAAATTTCAGCAAAATAATATTCCATATCACTCTTTATTTCTGTAGTAATATTTTTTAAACCTTCTATATTCAGTAGATCTTGAAATTCTGCCATTGTATTTTTAACTTCAACTAAATCCTCTTTATTTTTGATAAAAATTGCAGATCTATACTGTGTACCTATATCATTACCTTGTCTCATTCCTTGAGTTGGGTCATGTCCTTCCCAAAAATAGATTAAAACTTTTTTTATGCTTATTTTACTTGGATCATATACTACTCTTACTACCTCGGTATGACCAGTTAAACCACTGCATACCTCTTCATAGGTTGGATTTTTAGTATGACCACCGGCATAACCTACTGATGTGTGATATACTCCTTGAAGATCCCAAAAAATTTTTTCAGCCCCCCAAAAACAACCCATGCCAAGAACAATTTCACAGAACCCTTTTGGAACATGCATAAGGTCACGTCCATTTATCTCATGGGATAATTTATCAATGAGTGGGTTATCTCTCCCTATAAGCGCGTTATTCTTATCTATTACCTCATTTTTATATTTAGAAAAAAACATATAACCCTCTTTTTTGAATTTTTATATTATGGATGTCATATTCTACTTAAACCATAACTTGACCAATTCTATATGGCAATATAATCAGACTATTAAAATAATTTAGGTTAATTTAGTATGAATGACGATGTTTATGGAATAAAAAAATGGGGCAATGACATTCTTGAAATACTTGAGAATGGAAATATTGGGCTAAAAAATCCATTTCATCCAGATAATTCCCCAGCAGACTTGATCAAAATTATCAAAAGTCTAAATGAAAGAGGAATAAGTTGCCCAGTTTTATTGAGAGTTACAGATTACTTAGCATTTAGAATAAAACAAATTAACAATTCTTTTTTTAGAGCAATTAGAGAAATAAGATACAAGGGTGAATATAAAGGTGTTTTTCCTGTAAAAGTGAATCAACAAGCTCAAGTGATTGATAGAATAGTTGAGTTCGGTAAAGAATTTGATTTTGGTTTAGAAGTTGGTTCCAAACCAGAATTATTAATAGCCTTAGCGCATGATCTATCAGCCAACTCTACAATAATTTGTAATGGGATAAAGGATAGAGAATTTATTCATCTTGCAATTTTATCAATAAAAATTGGTTTTAAGACTATTTTGGTTTTGGAAAGCCCAAGAGAACTTGATCTTATAATTAAAATTTCAAAAGAACTAAACGTCCGTCCATTGCTTGGAATTAGGGTGAAATTAACTAATAAAGTTAGCGGTAATTGGTCACAGTCAAGTGGCGATCGAAGTGCATTTGGATTATCTGTTGAACAAGTTATGGAAGTAATAAATAAGTTAAAAATATATGATTACCTCGATTGCTTAATTTTACAACATTCACACCTTGGAAGTCAGATACCAGATATAATTGAGATAAGGAAAGCAACTCAAGAAGCATGTAGATTTTTTTCTGAAATGATTAAACTTGGTGCGCCATTAACCTATTTGGATCTTGGTGGAGGTTTAGGAGTGGATTATACTGGAGAACAAAAATCTGCTTTTAACTCTATAAATTATTCCTTGGATGAATATTGTACAAATATAGTAGAGACAGTTAAATATGAACTTGACCAATCCAAAATAGCTCATCCAACAATAATAACTGAATCTGGCAGAGCCTGTATAGCGTCTAGCTCAATGCTTATTTTTAATATTTTAGAAACAACTAACTTTGATAGTAAAAAAACTCAAACAATCAATGAAGAGGATCATCCTTTACTCAAAAATATGATCCAAATTCCTGAATATCTGGGTTTAGAAAGAGCACAAGAATGTTTGAATGATCTAAACTATTATAGAGACGAGATAAGAGCCCTTTTCAGGAGTGGTCAAATCGATCTACCTAATATGGCTAAGACCGAAGAAACCTATTTATATGTTATAAATAAAATTAAGACGGTCCTATCTTCATCAACAGAAATAACCGAAGAACTTCAAGATACAATTGATAATATGGCAGATATTTATCACGGTAACTTTTCATTATTCCAAAGTCTTCCAGATGTTTGGGCTATAGATCAAATTCATCCAATAGCACCAATACAAAAACATCATAAATATCCTGACAGAAGAGTTATTTTAAATGACATTACTTGTGACAGCGACGGCATTATAAATAAATTTGTTCTGAAGGATGGTGTTTCAAATACTTTACCACTTCACAGTATCAAAGATAATGAAGATTATTTTTTAGGTGTTTTTTATATAGGCGCATATCAAGAAACTTTAGGTGATCTTCATAATTTGTTTGGTGATACAAATGTAGTTACAATAAAATTAAAAGAAAATGGTAATTATCAGCTATTGCATGAACAAGAAGGTGACACCATTTCGGAAGTATTATCATATGTTGAGTATGAACCAAAAGATATTATAAATAGATTTAAGCGTATAGTGGAAGATGCCGTTAGAAGTAGAGACTTATCCTTAACTGAGAGGAAGCAATTGATTAAATCTTTTAAAGAATCAATATCTGGTTACACCTATTTTGAAAAATAATAAATTGCTAAAATTTTAGGAGATTTAAATGCAAAGTGTTTTAGTTATTGGTGCAGGCGGAGTAAGTCATGTAACTATTCACAAAATGGCAAAACTTTCAAAAGTTTTTACTAACATAATTTTAGCCAGTAGAACTTTGAATAAATGCTTAAAAATTAAAAAGAGTGTGAAAACAAAATATAACGTCAATATTACAATTATAAAGTTAGATGCTGATAATGTTAATGAAATTGTTTCTATAATCAACAAATTCAAACCCTTTTTAGTAGTCAATCTAGCACTTCCTTATCAAGATCTTAATATCATGGATGCTTGTCTTATTACAAAAACACATTATTTGGATACTGCCAATTATGAGCCAAAAGATGAAGCAAAATTTGAATATAAGTGGCAATGGGATTATATGAAAAGTTTTGAAGAAAAAGGAATTATGGCGCTTTTAGGATCTGGCTTTGATCCTGGCGTAACAAACGTTTTTTCTGCTTATACGAAAAAACATTATCTGGATTGTATAGATAGTTTAGACATTCTAGACTGCAATGATGGAGATCATGGCCATCCATTCGCTACAAACTTTAATCCCGAAATCAATATTAGAGAAGTAACATCTAATAGTAAATACTGGGAAGATAATCAATGGAAAATTGGGCCTGCTCTAAAAAATAAAGTGTCATTTAATTTTCCTGAAATTGGTCATAAGAATATGTATCTGATGTATCACGAAGAATTAGAGAGTCTTATCAAACATTTTCCAGAAATAAAAAGAGCTAGGTTTTGGATGACTTTTGGCGACAACTATTTAAAGCATCTTGAAGTACTTGAAAATATTGGAATGACATCAATTGTACCAGTAAATTATAACGGAGTAGAGATAGTTCCATTACAATTTTTAAAAACCGTTCTTCCAGATCCTGGAAGTCTTGGGGAAACAACAAAGGGTAAAACATGTATAGGTACTATTATTACTGGTAGAAAAAATAATATAGAAAAAACATTTTATACTTATAACATATGTAATCACGAAGATTGCTACGATGAAGTTGGAAGTCAAGCAGTTTCGTACACTACAGGTGTTCCTGCAATGATTGGAGCACTGTTGATACTACAAAAAAAATGGTTTAGACCTGGTGTATGGAATTTAGAACAGTTTAACCCAGATCCATTTATGGAACTTCTTAATCAACATGGGTTACCTACTAAAACTATTCAATTAAACAATAGTTTGAATTTTTAGGGTTTAGGATGTTACAAACAATGGGTGGAAACCCTAAAAATTTTAATAAACTTGATTTGAAAAGATTACCAAGTCCGTGCTTCGTTATAGACAAAATAGCGTTACAAAATAATTTGGAAATTTTATTTGAACTTAAAAAAGAAACAAACATAAAAATTCTAATTGCTTTGAAAGCTTTTTCAACTTTTTCACTTGCAGACCTAATATCAGAATACTTAGATGGTTCATGTTGTTCAGGTTTATATGAAGCAAAGCTGGCAAATAAATATTTTAAAGGGGAAATTAGCACATATTCACCTGCATTTAAAAAAGACGAATTTGACGAAATTTCTAAAATATCTGACCATATTATTTTTAATTCATTTAACCAAATCAACACTTTTTATGATATTTCTAAAACATTTAATAATGAAGTTGGCATAAGAATTAACCCACTCTATTCAGAAGTTGAAATTAATAAGTATAGTTCTGCGGGAATTAGTTCTCGTTTAGGTGTACATTTAAAAGATTTAATTAATTACGATATAGACAAAATTGATGGAATTCATTTTCATTCATTATGCGAACAAAACTTTAAACCCTTAGAAAATACATGGAATAAATTAAAAAATTCACTAACACCTTTAATTACTAATATAAAATGGATAAATTTAGGTGGTGGACATCATATCACAAGAAAAGATTATCAGCTTAATGAACTAAGATATTTTTTGAAAAAAGTTTCTCATGAGACAAATTGTCAAATATATATTGAACCTGGAGAAGCCGTAGTTTTAGATAGTGGTATTTTAGTTGGAGAAATACTCGATTTTTTTAAACCTAGCAATCCACTATCTCCAAATATTGCGATTACAGATATAAGTGCCACATCACACATTCCAGACGTAATTGAAGCACCATATAGACCTGCCCTTCTTAACGAACCAGATAATGGACATAAAATTATTTTAGGAGGACCTAGTTGTCTGGCTGGTGATATAATTGGTGAGTATAATTTTACTGATATTCCCAAAATAGGAGAAAGGGTAGCCCTGCTAGATCAAGCACATTATACTATGGTTAAAACTAGTTTTTTTAATGGTGTAAAATTGCCATCTATAGCAATATGGGATAGTAAAACAAACGATTTAAAAATTGTTAAGCGCTTTTCATTTCAAGATTTTGAAAATAGATTGTCATAAGAACTTATAAATCATGAATAATAAAAATAAACACTTTTTAAACTCAGAGCTTTCAATAGAAGAAAAAAATAAAGATAAAGCTAAATTTCATATTGTGCCAGTCCCATTAGAAAAAACAGTCTCTTATGGTAAAGGTACCTCTAAGGGGCCTCAAGCCATAATTAAAGCAAGTAATGAATTAGAACGATTTACAGGTAAAAGCATACCATGCGTCCACGGGATATACACACATCCGCTTTTAAATTGCAATAAACCATTAAAGGTGATTATGAATGATATTGAAAATATTACTAAAAACATAAGTAAACAAAACAAAATACCCGTCACATTAGGCGGCGAACATGGAATTACATATAGTGCAGTTAACGGTATTTTCAAAGGATTAGATTTACATAACAAAGATGATATCGGAATAATACAAATTGATGCCCATGCTGATTTGAGACAAAATTATGAAAATGAAGTTCATTCGCATGCTAGCGTAATGTATCTTCTTGGTAACGAAAAATATAAAATTGTACAATTGGGAGTACGTGCATTAAGTGAAGAAGAAGTTAAAAATAGAAAAATTTTCAAAGTTTTATTTTGGGACGCACAAGATATTTATTATAAAAAGAAAGTTAAATTACCTTTAAATTTTCCAGAAAAAGTTTATATTTCATTCGATGTGGATGGATTAGATCCCTCTGTTATGCCCGCAACAGGTACCCCTGTGCCAGGTGGTATTGGATATTATGAAAGTCTAAATTTAATCAAAAAACTTATTAAAGGGCGAGAAGTTATAGGATTTGACGTTGTCGAATTCTCTCCAATAAAAAATTTTATTGCTTATGATTTTACAGTAGCGTCTTTGGTTTATGAAATAATGGAATTAATTAATCTCAATAACTAAAAATCATTGATTTTGCATCCATTTTTCAGCATCTAGAGCTGCCATACAACCCATACCTGCAGCTGTTACTGCTTGTCGATAAATTTTGTCAACACAATCACCTGCTGCAAAAACACCTTCGATATTTGTTAAAGATGTTCCCGGTTTTTGAGCAACAATATAACCTTCTTTATCCATTTCAAGAACACCTTTAAATGGTTCAGTTGAAGGACTGTGTCCAATAGCTATAAAAACACCTTCAACTTTAATTATCTCAGTTTTATTTGAATTTTTATCCTTTATTTCTAACGAATTAACTCCATTTTCGTCTCCTAATATTTCACTTACAATATTATTCCAAATTACATTTATATTCTCCTTTACAAAAAGTCTTTCTTGCAATATTTTTTCTGCTCTTAGCTCATCTCTTCTATGAATTAATGTTACCTTTGAACAAATATTGGATAAATATAAAGCCTCTTCAACAGCTGTATTACCACCCCCAATAACTGCAACTTCTTTGTTTCTGTAGAAAAAACCATCACATGTAGCACATGCAGAAACTCCTTTTCCGTTAAATTGATTTTCACTTTCAAGACCTAACCACTTAGCTTGGGCACCAGTAGCTATGATAACTGTATTTGCAGACAATATGCTTTTAGAATCTAATGAAATGGTTTTACTATCTTTTTTAAAATCAACATGAACAACTACATCATTTATTATTCGCGCTCCAACATTTAAGGCTTGTGACCTCATTTGTTCCATCATCCAAGGTCCCTGAACGATATCAGCATAGCCAGGATAGTTTTCAACATCTGTCGTAATTGTTAATTGACCTCCAGGCTGAATTCCTTCTATAACTAATGGTTTCAAATTTGCCCTAGCGGCATAAATGGCTGCGGTAAGTCCTGCAGCACCAGACCCAATTATAACAACTTTTTCCATTTGATTTTTCATCCCAAAACTCTTTGTCCTTTAAAAACTATTGTTCTTTTACCATTCAAAAAAACTCTACTTTCCGAATGAGCTTTTAACGCTCTATAGAGAACTCTCGCTTCTATATCTCTTCCCATTAAAACTAAATCATTAGGCATCATTTCATGGTCAACTTCTTGTGTGTCTTGTTCAATTATAGGTCCTTCATCCAATTCTTTTGTAACGTAATGAGCTGTCGCACCAATAACTTTAACACCTCTTTCGTAGGCCTGATGATACGGTTTTGCTCCTTTAAAACTAGGCAAAAAACTGTGGTGAATATTAATAATCTTTCCTTCAAATTCATTTGTAAAATCTTCTGAAAGTACTTGCATATACCTTGCTAGTACTATCAATTGAATGTCATTATTATATATGATTTCTCTAATCTTAACTTCTTGATTTACTTTATTAGATTTGTTAATAGGCAAAAAATAAAAAGGTATTTTGGAAAATCTGGCAATATCTTCAGCAATTTTATGATTTGAAATAATTGCTTTAACATTTAAGTTAAGTGATTTGTTTCTTATTCGAAAAAGAAGATCATTTAAGCAGTGGTCAAATTTTGAAACCATCATTATCGTATTCATAGAACTTTCAATATCGTCTAGGAAAAATTCTGCATTTAATTCCTTCGATAATAAATTTAATTTATACTCTAATTTTGCCAATATATTTGGATCATAAAGTGTAAAACTTTGCCTAATAAAAAAATTACCGTTCTGGTGGTCTGTAAATTGTTTAGACTCGACAATATTACATCTAGAATTTGCTAGTAAAGTAGAAATTTTTGAAACAATTCCTATTTGATCCCTACAGGATAGTTTTAAAATATGTGTTTCAATTTTATTTGTCATGATTATCTAATACATTTTTTATAAATTTGAAACAACATGTTATAATTAATATTTAAGAAAATTTTTTGAAACTTCGTAGAATTCATCAGGGTTTTCAATATGTAAAAAATGTCCTGCATTTTTAATTTCGTGAAATAAGACATTTGAAAAAAAATTTTTAAAAATTTGAAAATGATTTTTATTAACATAATCACTTTTTTGTCCATAAATACATAATGATCTTGTATCAACTTTTTTATTTTTATTAATTTCAGGAAATGATCGTAAATCATTCATTGCTTGTTTTATTGCAGTCAAGTTTATTGTCCATTTATATTTTCTATCAACAAGTTTCATGTTTTGTAACAAGAAAGACCGTAAAAATTTTGTTTCGATTTCGTTTGATAGTAATTCATCTGCATGATTTCTATTTCTAACTAAATTTAGATCTAAATTAAACAATGCATTAATTATATTTCGATTATCATTAGAATAATTAATTGGAGCAATATCGGCTATAATTAATTTATTTATGTAATGCGGTCGTAATAAGGTAATTAATATTGCTAATTTTCCACCCATTGAATGACCTAACAAATTAGTTTTTTCTATATCTAGATAATTAAATAAATGAAAAATATCTTCCATCATTAGATTATAGGACATATTTTCCTTAAAGATATTCCCGCCATGATTTCTTAAGTCAACTGTAAAAACTAAAATTTCCTCATTTTGACTTATCTTTTTTGCAAACGATTGCCAATTTTTTCCTCTTCCATAAAGTCCATGAAAAATAAATAATATATTATTATGATCTGCAATTAACAATTTAATATTATTGTTATATTCTTTTATTTTTCCACTTTGGTATATTTCAAAATTGATCATTTTAATAACTTTTGAAATGGTTAAATAAGAATTTAAAATTATGATAATTTTGTCGTAAAGTATATGTGATTATAATGAAACTGAATAGGTTTTTAAATGGGTCAAATAGTTAAACTAAACTTCTCAAAAATCAATGATAATAGAAATACAATTCATATAGATAAAGTTTATGAACAAAAATTAATAAGAATTAGGGACGATATAGAAGATTATCTTTGTCAAGCGTCTATTAATGAAAAAGATGAACTTGCTGTTGCCTTAGCTGCTGGAAGATATGCAGCTATGAAGCTTGCACAATTAACTGGTGAAGTTGATACAAAAGAATTTTTTCAAGACTGTATTAAAACAACCTTAAGTAATTAAGATACAAGCTTATTTAAATTACTTAAGATATCCTAGTTATGCTTCCCGATACTTCTGCCCCAAGATCTATGGAAAGAGCATTAGTTTTCAAGTTACCTTCAATTTTAGCGCTACTAGCCACATTCAAAGTATTAGCTGCCACTTCACCTTTTACTAGACCACCCAAAGTAACTTTATCAGCAATTAAATTACCATCGAATATACTATTAGCCTCTAATAGAACATCTTTAGCCCTTAATTCTCCTTTAAACCTTCCAGCGACAACAACAGACGACCCTGCTGAATCAAGGTTGCCCTCCATTACTAATTCTTCTGATATGTATGTAACTTCACTCATATTAAATCCCTATAAATTTCTTAATTAATTTTACTAAGATTGCTCTTCCTGAGCACCTTCTTCATTCTCTTGTTTTTCGTCTAAATTATTTGTTTCAGCTTCGTTCCAATTATGGACAACCCTACAATTTAGAGCTGCTCCCCTGTCCATTTGTAAAGATTTATAGTGTACTTCACCACTTATACGTGATGTTTCTGTAAGCCAAACACTATCAGCTTGCATCTTACCTTCATATTCTCCAGCAATAACGACCAGCTCGGAGTCCACAGAACCAAGAAACTTACCAGAAGATCCAATTGTTACCTTTTCAGTTGTCAGGTCAGCTTCAACATATCCATTAATTTCTATTGATCTGGCATTAGATATTTTTCCACTAAAACGGGCTCCTGCTCCTAATATTGCTTGTTTATTAGCCATAAATAATCTCCCTTAGTTTTTACTTTTTCTTTTACCAATTTGAGCTTCAACTACAGCTCCTTCTTCAATAGAAATATTTTCATAAAAAACTTCACCAGATATTTTACCAGTTGATTTTATTGAAATAACATCTCCTGATACTTGCCCATCACATTTACCTGAAATGGTAACTACATCAGCATCTATGTTGCCTTTTAATGTACCAGTATCTTCAACAGATAAACTGTGACACTTTATATCTCCTACGACTGATCCTAATAAGACTAAACCACCATCAGCAGAAATCTTACCTTTTATTTTCATATCTTTTGAAATAACTGATTTATCAGTTTCAGTATCATTTGTTTTTCCTAGCATTATGGAAATCCTTTTGCTAATTGATTTAAAAATTAGTCCTTTAATTTACTATTATTAAAATAATAATACTATAAATAATCTTAAAACAAAAAATTTATTTAAAAAGTATTTATTTGGTATGAATGGTGCAATTAACTTGCCATAATAATTAATTTAATAAAAAATTTAGAGTAACACATAATGGCAGAAGAAATTATAGATTTAAGAGATCGCATAGAACAAATGCGTATACAGATAGAAAATGAGGCTGTAGAACAAATTTCTAAAGATGAACACCTAGAAATTCATCAACAAACTAGTAACTCAAATATTTCTTTGTCTATGGAAAATAAAAAAAGTTATGCGAATCAAAATCGTAATATAAAAAGCGAATCTAATAATTTTAACATTAATGAAACAAAAATTAACAATTCAAACCTTAAAAGCGAAACCTTTCCTGCAGTTAGTTTATCAGTAAAAAATCCTGTTTCTAGTAAAGTATTAATTTTTATGGTTACATTACAAATTTTGTCAAATATTGGGATTTTGTATGTTTTGTATTTAGGAATGGAGTAGTTAGTGGTCAATGCCACATTAAATAAATTTGGTAAAAAACTTCCTCCTGTAAAGACTGGTCAACGTTTTGGAGATGAAGTAAAAAAAGATAAAAAAGTAGGGCTGTTTTCTGAAAGACGTTTTTTAATTTTTACTAAAAAAGGACCGATTGAAATTGCTTTTAAACCAGTTCACTATACTAGTGTATTAATAACTACCATTATTGGTTTGACTAGTATAATTTATTGGTCTGCAAAAGGTATTTACTCTGCTATAGATGTAGCAAAAAAAAACGATATAATTACTGAAGCTTCAGCAAATATCAGTGTCTCTATAGAAAATGATTCAGATACTAACGTGAATTTTAATGTTGAAGATCAGTCAAATATAACACTTCCAATTCTAAAAAAAACAAAAGTAGATGTTAACAATGTTGATATTTATAAAGCTATTAAAGGTGTAAATCTAAATCAAAAAACATTCATTCAAGAAAATAACTTAGAAAAAAAATTAGAATTAAAAGAATCAACAAATAACCTTGATCAGCAATTAAAAGATAATGTTATTTTCAATTCGACCACAATTATTGCTAATAATAACCAAGCTTTAGATTTGTTTAACAAAACTTCTCGAAATCAGGACATCCCATATAAAGCAGTAAATCAATTATCCAATGAGAGCAATATCTCAATCTTCGAGAGTTACAAATCTGATTCATACGAAAAGAAACAATATCCTAAACCACCGAAACTTAATGATAAGGTAAAAAGTTTACGTTTTATTGCTTCTGTTGATAATGAACTTATTCAAATGGAAAATGTATTTAAATCAATAAATGTTGAGCTAAAAAACGAAGATTTAGTAAGTGTGACCTCAATTATTAAAGATAATAAATCAATAGATCCTGATAGTGATAATTTTTTTAGAAGCCTAAAAACTCGCCTTAACCTTCTTGCAATTTATAAAGATGCCCTTCAAGATATACCTCTTAAACCTCCCATGGAACATTACTACGTATCTAGTCCGTATGGACCAAGAAAACATCCTGTTACAGGTAAATATAGAATGCATCATGGCATTGATTTGGCTGGTACTTGGCAAGAAAATATTTCTGTTTCAGCAGATGGAATAGTTGTTTTTGCTGGTTATCATGGTTCCTTTGGAAAAGTAGTCCGTATTAGACATAATTATGGTATAATGACAACATATGGACATTTAGCCAAAATAAGCGTTAGAAGTGGAGACATAGTAAATGAAGGTCAAGTTATAGGTAAAATGGGCAGAACTGGTAAAGTTAAAGGAGCTCACCTTCATTATGAAATTTCTGTTAACGGAAAGTCTCAAAACCCTGCTACTTATATAAAAATAGGAAGAAGCCTCCTAAGCAGAACAAGTTTAAAGGGTTATGTAATTAAAAATTAAATTGTAATTTTTTTGGCACAACTTGTGCATTTACTTCACAATACACAAGGAAATTGGATTATGTTGTCAGAACAAACTAATAAGTCAAAAATTGATACACAAAAAAAAATATTAAATAATATTAACGAATATTTCATAAAAATTGATTATTTCGATCAAAAAGGTACAAAGAATTTTGAAAACAACATCCCTTTAAAAAGTATATTTTATAGTAACACAAATCTCCCAGAAAATAATTTAAATCTTGAATATTAATATTACTAGCTTAACCAGCAGCAAGACTTTGTAATCTTGCCTCCCTTCTTCTTTGAGAACTAGAAGGTATATTAAGCATATCTCTATACTTAGCTACAGTCCTTCTTGCAACATCCATCCCTTCCTTATTTAATATTCCAGCTAATTTATCATCGCTCAAGGGTTTGGCAGCAATTTCAGAAGAAATTAACATTTTTATTGTCTCTCTTACTGCTGAAGCAGCATGCGTTTCTGTATTTTCTGAACTGGCAATAGAAGCAGAAAAAAAGTTTTTTAACGGCATTACTCCCCATTCAGTCAAAATTAATTTACTATTAGTTACTCTTGAAACTGTACTTTCATGCATTCCTATAGCGTCAGATATGTCTTTAAGTATCATAGGTTTCATATGATTAAGGCCATGCCTAAAAAAACCAACTTGTTTTTTAACAATCTCTGCAGTAACTTTTATGATTGTTTTATTTCTTTGTTCTACAGCTTTTTTTAACCAACGTGCTTCTCCTATTTTTTCATTAGCAAAGTTAGTGCCTTTTTCGTCAAAATTATAATTACTAATTTCGGTAATGTAATCCTCATCAATTTCTACAGATGGCAAATTCGATTTATTTAAATCAATACGCCAACCCTTTTCGGATTTTGACACAATTATATCTGGTTGATCTACAATCATATTATCTTCGTGATATTGTTCAGCAGGTTTTGGGTTTAAAGTTTTGATAATTTTAATCATTCTAAAAAGTTCTTTTTCAGAAACGTTACACAACTTACTAATCTGTTTAAATTTACCAGCAGGTAAAAATTTTAGATTTTTCAAAAGAATTTCATAACTTTTGTTATAACACTTTTTATCAATTAATTGATATTTTAAACACTCAGATAAATTTTCAGAGAATATTCCAACTGGTTCTAGTGTTTTTAATTTTTGAAGTGTGTTCAATATTATATCACTCTTTACATTTAAATCTTCCGCTACCTCAATTATTTTCGATGTGAACCACCCACTAGGATGTAAATAGTCAACCATTCCAATAGCAATGTCTTTATGATCTATATTTTTGAACTCAATATTAATTTGATTTACTAAATATTCTTTTAAAGAAATTTTGTTTTTTAATGTTTTTTCTATTACTTCACCTGCAGATATAATATTCCCTGATTTAAGAATTTCCCTATCATATAATTTTTTATTTTCATCATTTGCATTTGAAGATAAATGAGAGTCAAAAGTATTTTCTAAATCAATTTTATTTTCCTTTTGCAATAAATCAGAAGTATCATTTAAATTCTCGCAAACATTTGGGTTTATGTTTTCATTATCTAGAAGTTTATTCTGTGATAATTCTTTTTTTTCTTGTAAGAACGGATTTTCCATTTGTGCTTTATCAATAAATTCAGTCAGTTCAATGTTAGTTAGTTGTAACAATTTAATAGCTTGTTGTAACTGAGGTGTCATGATTAATGACTGGTTTTGTTTAATTTTTAACTGTTGAGCTAATTTCATTTCAACCTCCACTTTTTTTTATTTTGTCAGTGAAGAAAAGAAAGCAGGAATATTATGTAAATGCAAAATCATAATTTGACAAAAAAATATGACAAAAAAATGACTGAAAATGAATTTTTAATTATTAAAAAATAAAGTAGTTAATATAGAGTACTATTGCATTATATTTTATTATTTTTAAAATTAATTTTTAAATTTAAATTATTTTTGTTATAATTATTCTTAAACGTCAATTAATTGACATATGTTTTTATATTATTTGAGAGGTATTAATAAAATTTTAAAATCTTCTAAAGAAATTAAAGCAGAGCAAAAATGTCAAAATTGTCAAATAATTCGTATATTTTTGCTTAGTGTTGTTTTCATAATTATAATAGCTTTAATTCAAAGTGATAAGTTACATTATTTAAACTTTGTTACACCATTAAATGCTGCCATTTCAATAATATCTTTAGGTTTAATAATGTTCTTTATAAAATTGACAAAATACTTTTTAGAAAAGAAACAAAATTAATATATTACCGATCACGAACTAGCCTAACATAATTAGGAATAAAACCTGGAAATCTTCCAAAAGTATGACCAGTATAAAAATTTACTGTCCACAGAAATTTTGGTTGCCATGGATTTTTTTCACTTGTCCAAAAGGACTCTGGTGGTGTATTGGGGAATATTTCTTTATTAATTTTGACTTTTTTACACTTTTTACAAATTATTTTTTCTAATTCTGCTCTATTAGGCAATCTCCACTTACCTTTGAGTTGTTCGTTAGCTTGAAATATAGCTGTTTCAATTTCACTAAATTTGAGTTTCACAGGGTTCCCAACACATGTTTTATTTTCCCAAACCATTCCAACTGGACAAGTCAACCATTCCAACTTTTGACTTAGGTCTATAACATAATGTCCTCTTGAAATAAAATTATTAGCCCAAACAGTGTTGATATTTAAGCTTATTAAGAATATTATAAATAATGCACTGACCTTGTAGAATGAAATTTTAATGAATAACATGAAAGCCTCTGAAAATATTTTTTATTTTAACAACAGTTTGGTCTCATTCTTGCAGAATTTGTGCCTAATATCATTATTTTATATTTAAAAAGGCAAAAAAATGGATATAGCTTCTCTAATTGGTCTAATAGGAACTCTAGGTATGATAGCTGGGGCGATGATCTCATCTGGTGGTTTAGGAATGTTTGTTGACACCCCATCTATGTTAATTGTTTTTGGTGGAACTTTTTTTGCTGTTATGTACAGATCAACTTTACCAACATTTTTATCATCTTTTGGGACCCTAGTTAAAGTTTTTATGCCAGGCGTAAAAAAACATGATGAATTAATAACGCGTTTAACTGAATTAGCAGGAATAGCAAGAAAAGATGGAATGATGGCATTGGAAGGTCAAGAAGTTCCTGATAAATTTTTTGAAAAAGGTTTGCAAATGCTTGTTGATGGAGCGGATGAAAACAAATTAACCGATCAATTAAATAGAGAACTTAAAGCCATGAAGACTAGACATGAAAATAGTACAGGTGTTTTTCAAGCTTGGGTTGATTTAGCTCCTGCGATGGGAATGATTGGAACCTTAATTGGATTAGTTGCAATGTTGGGCAACATGGCAGACCCTAAAGCAATTGGACCCGCTATGGCTGTTGCATTATTAACGACTTTATATGGTGCTATGATCGCCAACTGTATTTTCATGCCTATTGTGACTAAGTTAGAAGGATACTCTGCACATGAACTTTTATATAGAGAAATGGTAGTTATGGGGTTGAAATTTATATCAAGAGGTGAAAGTCCAAGAAATATTACAGATCAACTAGTTGCAAATTTACCACCAAAAATTCAAGCTCAAATTGAAGAAGCGGCTTAAAAGTTTAGACTGAATAGGATTATATTATGGCTGAAGCTCAAGTTGAAGAAGTAGAAGAAGAAGAATGTCCTAAATGCCCTCCAAAAGGGGCTCCTGCTTGGATGGCAACCTTTGCAGATATGGCAACTCTTTTGATGGCATTTTTTGTTTTAATTTTATCTTTTGCTGAATTTAACGTTCCTAAATTTAAACAAATAAGTGGTAGCTTAAAAAATGCATTTGGAATTCAAAGAATTGTTCCAGTTGTAGAACAACCAAAAGGTACTACAGTTCTATCTCTCAATTTCAGTCCGTCTCCAGCACCTTCTGTTACAAAGAATTTAAGACAACAGACATCAGATTCTGAACAAAAGAACTTAGATCTTAAATCAGAAATAGATGAAGGTGATAGTGCTAAAAGCAATTCTAAAGAAAACTTAGACGCTAAAAAATTAAGAAAAGAAATAATTGACCAAATTCAGTCTGATAATGTAACAGTTGAAACAATAAATGATAAAGTGTTGGTGAGTGTTAATACCGAAAACAAATCATCGGAAGAAATCTCAGAATTAATTAAAGATACAATTGATGCTGTGGAAACAGCTAGGGAGAATACAGGAGCAACTGATACAGATGTGCTTATAGGAGGTATCGATCAAAATATTAAATCTATGGCCTCCGCAACTATTGAAAATCAGTCTCTTAAAAATCAAGTCAGCAACCTAGAAAAACAAAATTCTGAAAGTGAAAAAATAATTCAAGAAAAAAAACAAAAAGCAGAATTTAGTGAAGATCAATTAAGGGTTGCACTAAAACAAGAAATTGGTAAAGGTTTAGCTGAAGTTCAAAGGGAAAAAGACAGAGTAGTTGTTACAGTAGGGTCTGCAGGTGCATTTAGTTCTGGCTCAGCAAAGTTAACAAAACAAGCAAGAGCTATAATGCAAAAAATTGCTAAAGTTAGTGGTAAAGGTGCAGGTCAAGTTAATGTTTCTGGGCATACAGATGATGTACCTCTGATTTTTGGAGGTCAGTATAGAGATAATTGGGATTTAGCTGCTGCAAGAGCTTCTAGTGTAGTTCAGGAGTTGTCAAAGGCCAAAACAATTCCTTCTGAAAAATTAAAGGCAATTAGTTTTGGTGAGACGAAACCATTAGAACAAAATGACACAAGAGAAGGAAGAGAAAAAAATCGAAGAATTGAAATTGAAATTAAATATTGATATGTTTGATTTTTTTAAAATTAGATTAATTGGAAACTAGCAATGGATGACTCAAATTTTATCACCAAACTACCTGATGAAGGTTATTCTCCAGAGGCAATAGCAAATTTAGATGGAGCAGTCGAAGAGTTTGCTGAATCTTTGCTAGTTATTAAACCAGAGGATGCAAATATTGCAGTTTTTCGAAGTCTTCAAATAACAATGACTGGTCGTAAAAGGAGAATAGGTGATTTAGGTAATGTAGAATCACCAGATGATCCTATGAAAATTCAATTAATGATCTATAATAAAGAGCATATTGAAGAAGTGTTAGAATTTATAAAGAAAAATGGTTTTCCTGCTAAGAATGAGGAAGGATCTCAATTCATTCATATAAGAGTTCCTAAACCTTCACGAATGCAATTAGAAGAACTTGGTGACGACGTAGTTAGAAGAACGAATGCTGTTGTAGCACGTTTAGTTAAAATCAAAACTAATACAGGTTTGAGAATTCGAGCTGCTGTGGAAAAAGAATTTATAGATCAACGTATTGCTGGAGTGGCAACAAAAAAAATAGATGTTAATTTAGAAAGATGCACAAAAGAAATTAAGATTATTGGTTTAATGAAAAGGAAAAAAATACTTGGTAGTTTTTTTAAACCTGTTGAAAGAGATGATAATGATTTGCTTAAAATAATAAGCAAAAGATTGAAATTAGAAAAAAGCAAAGTTGCGAATGAAAATCAACTACGTATACAAACTGAGGCCTTAACAAGTGAAAATCAAAACAATGAAAATGTTAACATCGATGATGTATCAACTATTGACCATAATGTAAGTCCCGCCCAAGATAATGTTTCTGTCAATTAAGAGTTTATTATTGTCCTATGTAGGGGTTATTTCCTTTTCTATACATAATTCTTACAGGCAATCCATATAAATTAAAGTCCTCCATAATTGATGCTGCTAAAAAACGTTTATAACTCTTTTGGAGATTATCAGGACTTGACATAAATACCGCAAAGGTAGGAGGTTTAACATTAACTTGTGTAATATATCTAATATTATTTTTTTTACCCTTAAATAACGGGGGAGGGTTATTTTCAATAATGGGAGCTAACCATCTATTTAGTTTTCCAGTTGAAATTCTAGTATTTGATCTTTTTTTAATATCTAAAACCATTTCAAATAATTTTTCTATACCTTGACTTTGTAGACCAGATATAAAAACAATGGATATTTTTTTAATTTGAGATAAAGAAATTTTTAGCTTATTAATTATTTCATTTTTAATTATGTTTTTATCTAATACTTTATCCCACATATTTGCTCCAATAATCAAACCTCTCCCTTCTCCAATAATCATACGCGCAATAGTTAAATCTTGTTTATCAATACCTTTTGAAGCATCAATGAGCAAAATACAAATATCACTGTATTTAATAGTTCTTAAAGTATCATTAACCATATCTTTTTCTAATATGTTTATAACCTTTGCCTTCCTCCTTAATCCTGCAGTGTCAATAATAGATATTAATTCGTTATTATAGTTCCATAAAACTTCAATAGCATCCCTAGTAATTCCTGCCTCAACACCAGTAACTAATCTTTTTTGACCTATGATTTTATTTATTAATGTAGATTTTCCCGTATTTGGACGGCCAATAATTCCAATTCTTATCGATGATTTTTTTTCATGAATATTGAAACCATTATTCTCATCAATTTTTCTATTTTGATACTTTATCTTTTCTTTTAGACAATCATATAAATCAGATAAACCCTCTCCATGTTCTGCAGAAAAAGGAATAACATCATCAAAGCCAAGTGAAACACTTTCACTTAAACCCAGCTCTCCCCTAGTTCCTTCACTTTTATTAACTAAAATAATTGTTGGTTTATCAGTTTTCATTAAGCTTTTAGCATACATTTTTTCAACTGGTAAAACACCAACTCTACCATCTATAACAAAAATAACTATGTCAGAGTCTTCAAGGGCTATTAAAGTCTGAGCTTTACTTTCATTTTCAACTTTCTCTTTGAATGCATCATTAATCCCGGCTGTGTCAATCAAAGTAAAATTTAGGTCAACTAATGTACCTTTGCCGTATTTTCTATCTCTTGTCACACCAGGTTGGTTGTTAACTATCGCTTTATCTGAACGCACCAAACGATTAAACAAAGTTGATTTGCCAACATTGGGTCTTCCTACTAGTACAATCTTCAACATTTTGATGACCTTAAAGATTTCATAATTGGCATTATTTGTAAGCTAATAATTTTCCTTTTTTAGTGAGGAAAAAGATCTTTTTATCAACTGGAATAGGAGCAAGTGCCAACTCATTAATATCAAGTGTATTAATTTCATTCCCGTTATTAGCGTCTATAATAATAATTTTTCCTTCTAAATTAGAAAGTAGAATTTTAGAGCCTGCTAATGTTGGACCTTTGTATATAGCAATCTTTTTATCTGAAAATAAAGAGTTTTCATTGATATAGGAAGGGTATTTTTTTTTCCACCTAAGTTTACCAGATTTAATATCTATAGCAGCTAAAAGTCCCATATTTCCATTAACAAAAATAGTTTCTCCAGAAAGTGTAGGAGTTTCAATTCCTCCCACAGGTATATTCCAAAGCTCTTCGGATGTATCTATATCAAACGCTGCAGTAAAACCTGACTGTGAAACTATATATACTACGCCTTTATAATAAATTGGATTAGCAATTATGTCTCCGGAATGAAATATTTTAGGTAATTGTTTGTTTGAAGAAATATTTTCATTCCACAAAACTTGTCCTTTGTCACCTGAAAGAATAAAAAATGCACCTCCCGTTCCAGGTACTATAATTTTATTTTGAGCTACAATAGGCCTGGCGCTTGTATAAACTGAATTGTAATCACTTCCTAAAAACACACTCCAATTAGTTGTTCCGTTTTCATCATTAATTGATAAAATATTCCCGTCAAAATCACTGATTAATATTGAGTTTTTATAGGAAGTAATTCCACCCCTAATTGGTAAATAATGTTTTTTCTTCCATATAAGCTCTCCATCATCACCGTTAATAGCTCGAATTTCGTCATATCCATTGTGGGAATAAATAGTTACTTTACCGTCATTTGATAATTTACCGGAGAGAGCTGGGGTTCCTATAATTGTATTTTCTAAATTTTTAAAAATTGATTTATTCCAAATAACTTTGCCATTATTAGCTTCAATTTTATATAAAACACCATAATTATTTAACAAAAATAAGTTTTGAGACAAATATATTGGATCCGGTAAGTAAGGGTTTTTATCGTCTATCATTTGATTAGTGTTAACTTGCCAGCTTTTAGTTAAAGGAAATTTTATAAAGGAGTTTGTTAAATTATAGGATTTTGCATTAGATATATTTTTAATATTTCTAACAAAATCAAGTTTAGCGTCCTGTTTTTGGTTAATTATAGATGACAATTCATTGTCATTATTAAATATATTTACAGCATTTTGTAATTTGGTGTCTTTATCTGAGGAGCACCCTAAAAAAAGTACAAATGTTATAATTAATAAATTTTTATTTTGCATTAGAGATATAAATTTTATTTAAAAGTTCTAGCCTACTTTTTTGTTCTAAACTAATATCTGGTCTTTTAAGTAAGTTTTTAATTTTAGTAAAAGCATCATTCACATTTCCAGATCTTACATACAACATAATTTCTAATTCAGCTGCCAACAATTGTAATTTACTAGGGCTATTTAATATTGGTTTTAAGATATTTATTTGCTTATCAAACGTGCTAACATTGTCTTTCATTACACTCAATATACGAGACAAATCCCTATAATATAAGTCTATGTTAGTATCTTCGTATATATTTTTGTAATTTAATGACATTTCTTCAATATTACCTTTTTTGAAATTAGTTTCTGCAAGACCAAAAAGAGACAAAACTCTGTAACCTTCATTTTCTTCAGTAGAACTTTTCAAAAATATCTTAAAACTTTCTTCATATTTTTTTTCTTCTAGTTTTTCTAATGCATTAAAAAATTGTTGAGAACTTACCTCTAATTTTTTTTCATTCCAGTTTAAGAAGAGTTGAAAAGAAATGATTAAAACGACAATAATAAAAAAAAATGAAATTATGTATTTAGAATTTTTTTTCCAAATTTGAACTAATCGGTCCTGTTTAAGTTCTTCAGAGACTTCGTCAAAAATATCTGCCATATATAAATCCGCACATTAGTATATTATAATAAAATTAAATATTCTTAGACTTATATCAAAAAAATATCAAATGAATATCATTATAATTAGACAATTATATGATTTCAATTATAGAATATTGTGAAATGGGAAATAATTATGAATATCATCAAGCTAAACGAAAAAAAAAACTTTAATAAAGTTGAAAAATTGAAGTTAAGTAATACTGCTAGCTTTATTAATAAAAATAATAAAAAATTCATTTTTTTTTCAAAGTACGAACTAACTTCTATATTAAATTTGTATAGCAAACAGGTTACTAAAGGATTATGGAAAGATTATGCTTTAGATAGTATGGCAAACACAGCCATTTTTTCAATATATAAACATTCACATGATAAACCTATGTATCAAATAATTAAAAAAAGTTTTAAAGGCTTTCGAAATATGCCTGATTTTTTTATTATAAAGGATTATGAAATTATTAACAAAAGCAATAAAATATCTACTATCTTATCAAAATTTGAAAGAAAATTAAGTATAAGGAAATATTTATGATGTAATATATATCTTCAGT
Source organism: SAR116 cluster bacterium AG-337-N21 (assembly GCA_003282145.1). Lineage (GTDB taxonomy): Bacteria > Pseudomonadota > Alphaproteobacteria > Puniceispirillales > Marisalimonadaceae > Marisalimonas. The sequence continues at coordinate 92,088 of QBZZ01000002.1, read as the reverse complement.
CATACAGTTAATTTATTAGTCAATTTCATTATTAAGTTGAGGAATTAGAATGGACAGAAATACAATTAGTAAAATTCAAAATTATTTAAGAAAATCATTAGGTTCAAAGCATATAAAAGTTGAGGGCAGAGAAAACAAAATAGATTCAGCCGACATAACTCATAATGGTGAATTTCTTGGAGTAGTTTTTGAAGATAATGAAGACGGTGAAACTTGCTATCATTTTAATATGACTATACTTGATATAGATTTAGAATAAGTATTTTTATATAGATGAAATTACATCTGTAATAATTAATTTGATCAGAGTTAGATTAATTGGGAAAGTAAACAAAACTAACATAATTAAAGCTGTTATAGTAATAAAAACATAAGTTTTTAAATTAAAAAAAGAGTAATTTTTTTTATTTTTACTAGACTTTACTGACAAACTGTTAATAGTTTCTTCAAGGTTTTTTACTTTGTCAGAAAGCTCTAATATTACCTCAACCGCTTCATTGAATTTTTTTGCAATCATACGAAATTGAGCTTCATTATCATAAGGTAATTTGTCCGATGCCTGTTTAATTGGATTTCGAACGTTTTTGTTATTTGGATTTTCTATTTTTTTATTCTTTAAAGGAGAATTTTCTTTTTCTAATTTTGTTTCAAAATTTACTTCTCTACTGCTCACATCATTTTGGGTCTTTTGAGGAAGGGTTTCTGTGGAAGTTTCGGGTGTTTTAATTTCTGATTCAGTTTGATTTAAGACAACATTGTTACTTTCTCTCATCTTCAATATTCTATTTCTTAAATCTAAACTTTCATTCATTTTTTTAACCAGCTTTTAATATATTAGTTGTAAATCTTACGACTTAATAAATAATTCATTTAATATTATTACCTTTGAAATTGAAAAATCCCTCACTTATTAACATTTTTTTTTTCATTTCAATTCCACCTTTTCCACTGTAACCTCCCAAATGACCGTCTGATCGAATAACTCTATGACATGGAATTATTGGAACAAACGGATTTTTACCACAAGCATTAGCTACAGCTCTTGCACACTTAGGTTTGTTTAAGTCACAAGCAATTTCTTTATAGGTTTTAGTAAACCCCTTTGGTATTTTTAAAATTTCTTTCCAAACCCTAATTTGAAATTCTGTACCCTCAAGTTTCAAAGTTGATTACTCTATATTAATTAATATAAAAATGATTAATTTTTTTACCATATCTAAATCTTATTAATTAATATCCTCCGTTTCAATTTCTTTTTTCTCTGATGAAAGTCTCTTTTTTTTCCATCTAATTCTAGATTGACTTATATATCTTAAATATAACTCTTCTTTCTTTCCATATTCAAAACCAACAGTTTTATTTAAAAAATATCCTCCCTCGATAGGAATATTTATATATAAATATTCCTTTTTATCTCTTTCACTTCTGGTAATAAGGTGTGTTTTCTCATTTTCATCAATATTCTTCCAAAAATCTTTCATTGGAATCTTCTTATTAAGAATTTCAGTTAAAGTTTCACCGAATGTTATAAATTGATGTCTGACAAATCTTTTATTAACTCTTTTAAATTTAGTTACTTTTTTAAAGTTGTTTTTTTTGTATTCTTCATAACATAACTTTGAAATACTCGTAATACGCATTAAACAATATTCACCAGAAAAAAGAGATTTAAGCATTACTCTCTTTTTTTCCAATGGAAAATTACTATCAAATATTTTTGTATATAAATTATAAAATTCTTCGGATTTATAGTTCCAAAATCGCATTTAAAAAATTCCTAACAATTTAAATCAACCTTTTTTTTATTTAATAGCAACTCAATTGCTAGCAATTAATATTTTTTTATTTACTCCCACTCGATAATCCATACCTTGTAAACCATTGTTTACATTTAATTTTTCAAAAGTTTGAAACTACTTTGAAACTTGTTAAGGAAATTGTATTTTCCCATTTTTATCTACTTTACAAGAGTTTATTTCATCCGTAAATCTCATGTCGTTTCTCATTCTTTTTAAATGAGAAAAAACACAGTGTTTACCAGTCCATTTGTTGTAAATAATAGAAGACCTATCATTTAAATTAACAATCTCTATTCTGTTTATCCAAACATAATGAAAAGAAATTAACAAAGAACCTAAAACTATACTTATGGACAATAACTTCATTATGCTTCTAACTCATTTTTTTATTCATTTTTTAATCATTCCCACTCAATAGTACCAGGTGGTTTAGAAGTAATATCATACGTTACTCGATTTATTCCAGCTACATTATTTATAATTTTAGTAGCTGTTTCACTCAAAAACTCATGATCAAATTGATAATAGTCAGCAGTCATACCATCAATTGAAGTTACAGCTCTTAATGCACATACGTAATCATAAGTCCGAGCATCTCCCATGACACCAACTGTTTTAACAGGTAAAATTACTGTAAAAGCTTGCCAAATTTCATTATAAAGCCCATGTTTTTTTATTTGGTCAATGTAAATCTCATCTGCATTTCTTAAAATATTTAATTTCTCGTCAGTAATTTCACCAGGACATCTTATTGCTAAACCAGGTCCTGGAAATGGGTGTCGTTCTATAAATTTATTAGGAACACCAAGTTCTTTTCCAAGTAACCTTACCTCATCTTTAAATAGCTCTTTTAGTGGCTCTATTAGAGCTAAATTCATTTTTTTTGGCAATCCACCAACATTATGATGAGACTTTATAGTAACTGATGGTGCACCAGAAAAACTTACACTTTCTATGACGTCAGGATACAATGTACCTTGTGCAAGAAAATCAACTCCTTCAATTTCTAATGCATATTTCTGAAAAACATCGATAAATAATTTTCCAATTATTTTTCTTTTCTCTTCGGGATCAGTTACACCTAATAAGTTTGAAAGAAAAAGTTGTTGTTCGTTGGCCTCTATCAAGTTGAGTTTAAAATGATCAGTATATAACTTAATTACTTCTTCACTTTCATTTTTTCTCATTAAACCATTATCTACATAAATACATGTTAACTGATCTCCAATAGCTTTATGAATAAGTATTGCAGTCACAGAACTATCAACCCCACCAGATAATGCACAAATTACTTTTTTATCACGAACTTTCTCTTTTATAATGTGAACAGCTTGTTCCAGATAAGCTTTCATATTCCAATCAAATGAAACATTAGCTAACTGAAGAAAGTTTTTAATTATATTTTTCCCGCTCAAAGTATGTACCACTTCTGGATGAAATTGGACTGCATAAAAGTGTTTTTTTATGTCACCAATAATAGCAAATGGTGCATTTTCAGACACACCATAAACTTCAAAATTTGACGGAATGCTTGAAACATGGTCACCATGAGACATCCATACTTGTTCATTATTATCTTTGAAAAAATCTTTTAAGAAACTAATACTTTTATTTTTCTTTTTGACAAACGATTTCCCGAACTCCGAGGTACCAGAGCCATGAATAACATTACCACCTAGCATTTTCATCATTATTTGTTGACCATAACAGATACCTAAAATTGGAACCCCAATATCAAATATTATTGATGGTGGTGTAGGTGCATTGTCATCTAATACACTTGCTGGACCTCCAGATAAAATAATAGCCTTTGGGCAAATAGTTTTTATAAACTCATCATTAATTTTATTAAAGGGATGAATCTCACAATAAACTTTTAATTCTCTTAGACGTCTTGCAATGAGTTGGGTGACCTGACTTCCAAAGTCAATAATTAACACTAGATTATCTTTCATCAACTTACTTTCTATTAAAAATAATTTAACATTATCTCTTTCTTTGAAAGATTGAAATAAAGAAGCCATCCATCTTATGAACTGCCGGATTTATTGTTATGCTTTTATTTACATTCTGAAAAGGATATTCAATGTTATTTTGTAAAAAAATTGTATCTTGCCATATATTAGTTAAATTTATTTCAGAAAAATCAGGTTTAATTTCTTTCTTAAATTTTTTAATTTGATCTACTCCCTCTTCTGGTAAGAAAGAACAAACTACATATGCTAGTTTACCACCAGGTGCAACCATCAAAGATCCTTTTAAAAGAAGTTCTGCTTGTATATTTACTAATTCTTGAAGTTTTTTTGCATTAAAACTAAATTTTGAATCAGGACTTCTTGACCATATTCCAATTCCTGAACAAGGTGCATCAATCAATACCAAATCAAATTTTTTTTCTAATCCTCTTACATTCCAATTTGGCTTTACCAGTCGTCTCTCAACATTATGTACACCTGCTCTTTTTAGCCTTAAACCTGCGTTTGACAATCTTTTTTTATTAGTATCTAACGATAATATTCTTCCCTTATTTTTCATAATATCTGCTAAAATAAGAGATTTCCCACCTGCACCAGAACAAATGTCAGCAACTTGCATTCCAGGTTTTACATCAAGTAATAAAGAAACTAATTGTGAAGCCTCTCCTTGTATTTCTAAAAAACCTTTCTTAAAAAGTTTATGGCCTTCTATTGGGAACCTTTTCGAGAGCCTTATACCTAATGGTGAGTATTTAGTTAGTTGAAGAGGTACCTTAATATCCTTTAATAAATGATATATTTCATCTCGGGATTTTCCACGAAGCATGTTTACTCTAATATCAAAAAAACCTTCTTCATTTAGAGATAATGCAACGTCTCTCCATTCATTTTTGAAACTATTTTTGAGGCTCACGAGTAAATATTTTGGCAATTCATAAAAAACATGTTCTGGCATTTCTTTATTATAAAAATCTTTATAATTTAAAAGCTTTAAAAAATCCAAATCAACATCATGAAATATTTTTATTTCCTTGTATTTTAAAATAAATAACTGTCTGATTTTAGACGTATTATTGCAATAATCTTTATTTAAAAAAAACAATTCTAACATCATTTCTTTTTCAAAAGTTACTTCAAGATTTAAATTATCAAGATGCCAATGGATCTTATACCGATGTCTTAAAATATTCCAAAAACTGTTAGAAATGAACTTTCTGTCTTTAGAGCCTATATATTTTTTTGATCTAAAATAACTTTGTAATAACTTACGAGCAATTTTGGTGCTTTGGTTAAGTAAATTTAATAATTCTAAAACAGAAAAAATTCGTTCTTGATCAAGCATTAAGAAGGACGATAATTAGGGGCTTCTCTGGTAATAGTAACGTCATGTACGTGACTTTCTTTTAGACCAGCATTACTTATCCTCTTAAAAATACATTTTTTTTGCATTTCATTAATATTTATATTACCCGTATAACCCATAGCTGATTTTAAACCACCTACTAATTGGTGAATTACATTCTGTGCAGGGCCTTTGTAAGGAACTTGACCTTCAATACCCTCGGGCACAAGTTTTAATGTTTCTATCTCTGCTTGAAAGTATCTATCAGCAGAGCCTCTAGCCATTGCTCCTAATGAACCCATGCCTCTGTAAGATTTATAAGATCTTCCTTGAAACAAAAAGACTTCTCCAGGAGTTTCGTCAGTTCCTGCAAGTATAGAACCAACCATAACTGCACTTGCTCCACCTGCTATAGCTTTAGCAATATCTCCAGAATATTTTATTCCACCATCAGCTATTATAGGAATAGAGTTTTTTTTGGCAACTTTGGCACAATCAGTTATTGCTGTTAATTGAGGTACCCCTACTCCAGCCACCATTCTTGTGGTACAAATTGATCCAGGGCCAATACCAACTTTGATACCATTTGCACCTGCATCTATTAATGCCTTTGTTGCATCTTCGGTTGCAACATTTCCTCCAATTAAAGCTATTTTACTTGATAATTTTGAAATTGCTCTAACAGTTTCTAGTACCATTTCACTATGTCCATGAGCTGTATCAACTATTAGAACATCAACTCCTGCATTAATTAGAGCTTCTGCCCTTTTAATTCCATTCTTACCTACACCAGTAGCTGCTGCAACTCTTAATCTTCCTTGTTCATCTTTACAAGAGTCTGGATGATTTTGTGCCTTTTCCATGTCTTTAACCGTTATCAATCCAACACAAAAATCATCCAAGTCTACAACAACTAATTTTTCAATACGGTGTTTATGTAAAAGTTTTCTAGCATCTTCTGCAGTAACTGTTTCTTTAACAGTTATGACATTTTTTGTCATAAGTGCAGAAACAGATTGATTAAGATCATTTGCAAATCTAACATCTCTATTTGTTAAAATTCCAACCAATTTATTATTCAAGCCTTCTACAACCGGTATTCCGCTAATTTTGTATTTTTCCATCAATTTAAAAGCATCACCAAGTGTCTGATCAGGTTTTATTGTTACTGGATTAACAACCATGCCAGATTCAAACTTTTTTACTTTTTTAACTTCTGAAACTTGTTCTTTTATTGAAAAGTTTTTGTGAAGAACGCCCATTCCTCCTAATTGAGCCATAGTAATTGCCAACCTGTGTTCAGTAACAGTATCCATTGCTGCTGACATTAAGGGAATATTTAACTTTATATCTTTAGTAATAAAAGTTTTAACATCTGCATCAGCTGGACCGAATTTACTATGTGCAGGTTGTAATAAGACATCGTCAAAAGTGTAAGCTTCTTCTATATTCATATTTTCCAACTAAAGAGTTATTTGAATAATGATATAATTAATATTATCAGTGTAATTTTTATAAACTCCTGATCTTAATTTGCAAAGGTTAATTAATATAAGTTTTATGTTTTATAGCCTAAAGCAATTACGTATCCTTCAACTGACTCTTTTCTACTAGCGTCAGGTTTAATATGATGCACTCTTGAAAAATGTTTTTTCATTAGAGATAAAGCCTCTATTTCAGTACCACCTTTAAAACATTTAGCTAAAAAAACTCCATTTTTTTTTAAGTTTTCTAGAGCAAAATCTAGTGCGGTTTCTAATAGATAAGTTGTTCTTATATGATCAGTTTGACGATGTCCTGTAGTATTTGCAGCCATGTCTGACATGATAATATTTGGGTTAGATCCAAGAATTTTTAATAACTTTTTACCAACTATTTTATCGCTAATATCACCTATAATAGAAATACTTCCAGGTATTTCTTGCGTAGGCAAGAGATCAACACCTACAACTTTTTCTTGCCCAACGATTGAAGAAACTTTTTGCGAAGCTATTTGAAGCCACCCTCCTGGAGCACAACCTAAATCAATAACTGATAATCCAGGGGCTAAGAATTTATATTTTTCGTTAATTTGTAAAAGTTTAAAAGCAGCTCGTGACTTATACCCTCTTTTTTGAGTTTCTAAAACGTATGGATCATTTAGTTGTCTTCCTATCCAACGAGTACTTGAAGATTTTCTGTTTTTATCTTTTTTAAGTTTTTGCGATAGACCTCTAGAACTTCCAAATGATCCTGGGTTATTTTCGTTAGTCATTTTTTACATCATGTAATGATTTAAAAAAACAACTCCTCACACCTGTGTGACAAGCTACCCCAGTTTGTTCAATTAGGGCTAATAATGTATCGTTATCGCAGTCTAATCTTAATTCGTATAGTCTTTGAAAGTTTCCACTCGTCTCTCCTTTTTTCCAAAGTTCATTTCTTGACCTAGAAAAGTAGTACATGTCCTTTGTCTCAATAGTTTTTTTCACTGATAGATTATTCATCCATGCCATCATTAAAATTGTGCCAGAATGAACACATTGTGCAATGACCGGAACTAATCCATCTTTATTAAATTTTATGTCTGAAACATTAAAATTTTCAGAACTAAGAGTTGTATATACTTTTTTCACCATTTTTTATCTTCTTCTAATATTTTTAACAAAATTGGAAAAATCGTTACTAATTCCCATCATAGATGGAACTATGACAAGTACAAGAAAAGCTGTAATACCAAGACCAAAAACAATCGTAGCCGCCATTGGTATCAAGAATTGGGCTTGGAGTGATTTTTCGAATAAAAGTGCTGACAATCCTCCTATTGTAGTGAGTGATGTTAATAGAACAGGTCTAAATCTATCTACTACTCCAGCGATTATTGCTTCATCGATTACTTTATTATTCTGATAGTCTTTATCATTTTGATCACGTAAATCTTCAAACCTTCTTTCAATAGTTGATACTAAAATAATAGAATTATTTACAACAATTCCAGCTAAAGCTAGGAGAGCAAACATCGACAAAATAGACATTGTTAGCCCTAATAAATAATGACCAAGCACAGCTCCAATAAAAGCAAAAGGTATCATTATCATTATTGAAAAAGGTCTTGTCCAAGACTTAAATACCCACGCTAATATAAAATAGATTAATAATAAGCCAATTATTGAACCAATTTTCATATCTGCAAAAGTTTCTTTCTGTTCTAAATCTCTGCCATCAAATCTATAATTTAGATTATATTTTTTAGCAATTTCAGGTAATCCATTATTCAACAAAAATTGTCTGGCTTGAGAAGTGTTCATCAACGCTGGAAATAAATCACCAGAAATAGTCACTTCTCTAAAACCATTTTTTCTATTAATGGAAGCAAATGGTATTTTTTCATTTATTTTAATGACCTCTTGAAGCTTAAAACTTGTACCTAAAGGGGTAATAATTCTTAAATCATTTATCATATCCGTAAGCTTTTCTGTTTCAGACAACTTTAACCTAACAACCACTTCTTCATCTGCTTTAGGAAACTCTGAAATGATTATTCCATTAATAGCTGATCTTACTTGCTCTCCTATATCTGAGATGGACAGACCAAGTGATTGTCCTTTATTGTTTAAAGATAGAATCCTTTCTTGAACTCCAAACTCAAGATTATCGTTTAAAGATGTTACGCCAGGAATTGTTCTTGCAATTTGAATTAATTCATTAGATGCAATCTTAAGGGTTTCTAATTTTTCTCCTTGAAATCTTACATCTAAATCTCTTCCAGGAGGTCCCCCACTTGGAGATCTAATAGTTATTTTATCTAAACCCTCAACATATTCAATATTATTTTTCCATTCTTTTATAAACTGATTTGTTCGTATTTTTCGTTTATCGGCTGTTTTTAATTCAACAACCACGGAACCTAATAAGTCACTTCCCTTAGAGCTTGTTACACCCCCACCTGAAAATGATGTTCTACCTCCAATAGTTGACATGCTAAATTTCACTAGATCAGGAGATGTTGAAAACTTTTGTGAAGTTTTAATCAAACCTCCTTCTATTTTTTTTACCATCTCTTCAGTTTTAGATCTAGTAGTTCCAGAATGCATTTTAAAATTAGCAATAATTATATCTGCTTCAGGGGTTGGGAAAAAACTAAACATTACCCGTCCGCCAGACATCATTCCCACAGAAACTATAAACATGCCAATGGCAACCATAAAAGTTACATATCGATAGTTAAATGTTAATGATATGAATTTTTTAAATGTACCTTCTTGAAACGCCATAAATTTTTTATCAAACCATAGTCTGAATTTACCTTCCTCAACTGTCTTTTTATCAAAATGTGCTAAATGTGCTGGTAAAACAAGAAAACATTCAATTAAACTAGCAACTAAAACAGCACATACTACCCAAGGTATAGCCGCAATTATTTCACCTATAACTCCTTTAACCATAAATAAAGGTATAAATGCAGCCACTGTAGTTAACATTGCTGATATTACAGGCATCGACATGCGTGTTGCAGCAACAACTGGAGCCTGTGAACTATTTAGTCGTCTCTTAGTTTTTAAATATGAAGAATGTTCCCCTACAACGATTGCATCATCTACTACTATACCAAGGGCCATAATAAGACCAAATAAGGATATCATATTGATTGATTGACCTGAAACTAACATTACGCCAAAAGTAGCAAGAAAAGCTATTGGAATACCCAAAGCTACCCAAATGGCAGTATTTCGACTTAAAAATAGAAATAATACGGCTAAAACAATGCAAAGACCACTAAGTCCGTTCTTGACTAATAGTGTAATTCTTTCTTGGATAAGGTTAGCTGCCGTATTATAAGTTTCAACATTAACTCTATTTCCAATAATATTTTTAGATTCTGAAATTACTTTATTAACATTTTCCGATACTTCAAGAGCATCGCTGGTTTTACTTCTTCTGACCCATAATTCTACAGCAGGATTATTGTCAACAGATTTTAATATACTTCCTTGTTCGAGAGTAGAGGATATTCTGGCTACATCTTGAAGGATGATCCTACCCCCCGAAATCGTGTTTTTAAGCTCTAATTTTTTGAACGTTTCTACTAATCTTTTTTCACCTGCGGTTCTGACACGCAGTGACCCATCGGCATAACTACCTCCTGAAACATCCTGAGTTTCAGATTTAATTAGATTAGCAATTTGATTAAATGATAATTTCAACCTTGCTGTTTCTATCTGAGGTATTTCAATCAATATCTCTTCTTTGGGAAGACCTTGGATGTCAACCTTATCTACACCAGAATTTAGAAGTGCTTCCTTAAGTTTTTTTGATATTAATCTCAGTTCTGATAAAGGAATATTTGCTGATAAAACTATTCTAGTAACTGTATCAAAAAATTCCCCAACAACTATTTTGGGTTTGTCTGCTTTTTGAGGAAAATTTATTCTGGATACAGCAGTTTCAATATCTGTCCTCCCTTTTTGCATGTCATAGCCATAGTTAAATTCAACTTGTGTAATACCAACACCTTCAACGGATTTTGATGATACTTTCTTGACACCTGAGATAGGTCGTAGTTCTGGTTCCAATAATTGAACAATATTTTTATCTATTTCTTCAGCTGTAGCTCCTGCCCAATTTACAGAAACAGCTACAACCTCAACTTCAAAGTTAGGAAAAAATTGCTTATTCAACCTACCAATAGAAAGTAAGCCAACTACAATCATTAATATCATTATTATGTTTGCAGAGGTCCGATGCTCTACAAAAAACTTTAAAAAACCAGACTCTTTAAACTGTAACAAAATTTCATCCTAAAGTTTTAATATTTTTGGAAAATTAATTTAAAATTGTAACTTTTTGATTATTTAAATTATCGGGCATTCTTGTTGTTATAATCAAATCATTTTCTGAAATATTTCCGTCAACTAAAATAAATCCTGAACCTTTGTATATTAAGTTCACCTTTTTTTTCTTTGCAATGCCGTTATCTACAAAATATATGTTTTCACCGTATAAAGAAGTTTCAGGCAATTTAAATATATTTTTAAAATTACCTACTGGATAATTCACACGAACAAAAGTACCAAGAGGGATATAATTACTTTTATTCTCTACAATATTAATTTTTGCAAACAATTTTCCTCCACCTTCTTCTTCATTTGTTTTTCCGTCTGTTCTTTCAATTTTAGCTTTTATATTTTTTAGAGGGGTATTGCCTCCCTCCCATATAACATCAATAGACTTTCCAATTAAATTGTCTGAATTTGAATATATTTTTGATGGTATAACAAACTCAACTTCTAAATCTTCTGTAGAAAATATATTAGCTAATTTTTCATTACTTGAAATAAATTGTCCTTTATTAATTTTAACATCATATAGTCTGCCATTATATTTTGCTCTTAAAATAGTATCAGACAAATCTTGCTTTGCTTTTTCTAAAATAATTTTGGATCTATTAAAATCTGACTTGTTTTTTGATAAGAGAATTAACTCATTATCATACTTGTTCTGCGATATAACTTTTGTTGATAGCATAGACTTATATCTTTTTATTTGTCTTTTTCTAATATCTAATTGTGAAGCTAGTTCTTGTGTTTCAAAATTTAGTTTTTTTATTTCAAGCAAGAAGCGTGTTTGATCTAGTTTTGCTAAAATTTGTCCATTTTTTACATAAGCACCATTTAAAAAAGAATTAGATATAAAATTAACTCTACCGGAAACACCAAAACGAAGATCGCCAATCCTTGAAGAAACAATTTTTCCATATGCATCAGATGATGGAGTATATTCATGTCTCTTAGTTTTAACCACTTTTACATAAAAAGTTTCTTCTTCAGCTTTTGAAGGCTTTGCAAGTGGTTTTGAAGATACTAAATACTTATAACTAAATATACTTATTCCTAAAACTAAAAAAAACATAAAAGTTTTAAGACTAAATATTTTGGACAACATTTTAACTTTCCTAGAAATACTTTAATTTCGATTATTTATTATTGGCATTTCGATCAAAAGACAAATTTTTTAAAATTTAATTATTATTTTTGTTAATTTCTTAATCAATATAATCCTAATTTAATCAGTTCGGCATTTATATTATCTGGTAAGCTTTCACCTGTCTCTTCATCCAAATTCAAGTCTCTTGGAATATCTTCCTCTAAATAATATCTCCAGCCTTGAAAGGGTTTCATAGGAGTGGGAATTACTCTTATTAGTTTTTTGTCTAATTCAATTTCACACCCTTTGCTACCATCACTTCGAATAACTGATAAAATATCTAATATTTTCTGCCGGACTAAAACTTTTCTTTTGATAATCCAAAACATTGAACCAGTTTTAATTAAATCTTCTCTTTTTTTTGGCATGTTTCTTGTAGTATGTAATATTGTGCCATAAGTTTCTTTAATCATTTTTTGTCTTACATAAAGTCTTTCAATTGTTTCGATACCGACTGCTATTTTTTTTAAATGATAAGACACAACTAATAACCCAAATTACAATATTACTAAAGCCGATAAACCTAAAAACGTAAAGAAACCTATGACATCAGTCGCAGTTGTTAAAAAAACAGAGCTAGAAATCGCAGGATCAATTTTAAATTTTTCTAGTGTTAGCGGAATTAAAGTACCTAGAACACCCGCAAACAACAAATTAGCAATCATTGCTAATCCCATTATTATTGCGATTTCTTTATCACCAAACCAAAGATAAGCTAAAACAAAAGACAAAAGAGCGAATAAAAAACCATTAATCATACCAACCCATGTTTCTTTTAAAACAAATTTTTGAAGATTGCTATAATTTAGCTGCCTTGTCGCTAATGCTCTTACTGCAACAGTCACTGTCTGGGTTCCTGCATTTCCTCCCATTGAAGCAACAATTGGCATGAGAACAGCTAACGCAACTAATTTTTCAATTTCTTCCTGAAACAAACCTATAACTGAAGATGCTAAAACTGCAGTAAACATGTTTAGTATAAGCCATGAAAAACGGCCTTTAGCAGTTTCTAAAAAAGATGATGTTATTGAAAGATCACTTACACCAGTCAAACCTTGTAAATCTTCTTCGGCTTCTTCATTAATTACGTCAACAATATCATCTACAATTATTACACCAAGAAGCCTATCTGCATTATCAACAACCGGCATGTTTACTAGACCATATTGCTGAAATAGAAGAGCTACTTCTTCTTGGTCAGTTTCAACATTCACATTTCTTGGTTTTAATTCCATTAAATCATTTAATCTCACAGGTCTTTTAGCAGATAATAATTTAGATAGGGAGATAACTCCCATCAATCTATGTGCAGGATCAACAATATAAACTGAATAAAAACTATCCTCTTCATCTTGTGGATTTGCTCTCATATGGTCAATTGTCTGCCCTACTGTCCAATTTCCAGGAAAAGCCAAAAATTCCCGTTGCATCAGCCTTCCAGCTGAATACTCAGGGTATGACAGAGCCTCTTCAACTAAAATTCTGTCAGCTTTTGGTAGTTGTTTTATAACTACATTTCTGTCTTTTTCTTCTAACTCTTGAAGTATTTCAACAGCATCATCTGAATGTAATTCAGGAATTGCCTTTGCAAGAACTTTAGGGCCAAGAATATTAAAAACTTTTTCTTGAACATTATGATCAAGATAAACTAAAACCTCTGGATCAAGTGATCTTCCAAGAATATTTAGGAAAATATTTAATTTTTCATTACTAAGTCTTTCTAACATGTCTGCTTGATCAGCTGGGTGAAGTGGTTCGATTAACTTTTTTAAACTTATTCTATTTTTTTTATTAATGGCATTTAAAATAGCATCTTCAACAATTGGAGTAAGACCATATAAACTTTTAAAGTTTGCATCATTAGTTGAAACTAAATTTTCATCAAAATTTGTTTTAATTTTATTATGATCCATTACTTTCCACACGAAAATTCATTATTTCATATAAATAAATCCCCAGTTCATTAAATTTATTTATTTATTTTCTGAATCAACTTCAGCAAATACTTCTCTAATATGCCTAAGTGCCTCCAAACCTGCAGGAGCTCCACAGTATATTGTAATCTGTAAAATGATATCACGAATTTGTAATCTAGTTAATCCATTATTCAAAGCACCTCTGACATGTAATTTAAATTCATACGATCTATTAAGAGCCGCAATCATGCCTAAGTTAACCAACGATCTATCTCTATCTGACAGATTTTCTTTGTTCCAAACTTCACCCCAAGCATATTCAGTTACTAATTTTTGCATATCTGCACCCAATTCGTCTGCTGAGGCAAGTGCTTTATCTACATATTCATCTCCAAGTACTTTCCTTCTTTTTGCTATTCCTTTTTTAAAAATTTCACTTTCCATTTTTATCTCCTAAGTTAAATTTTTAATTATTAAATGAATGCCACATAAAAATAAAGCCACATGACTAATGTTGTAAAATAAATTATCAGAAAGTTTTAAATTCAACCACTTACCTAAAAATATACCAATAGGGAGAACAAGAATTAAAAGAAAACTCAAAAAAAGTGACTCGTTAGTAAAAATGTTTAGATCTAAATTAAAAGGTATTTTTGAAAAATTAATTAAAAAAAAATAGAAACTCATGATGCCCACAAAATTTTTTCTATTAACTCCTAATTTTAAAAGATAAATCTGTGCAGGAACAGAACCTGCCCATGCAATAAAACTTGCAAATCCAGATAAAGAGCACCAAACAACTGCTCTCAGAAAATTTGGTTGTAATGTATTTAAATGATTTTTTGATTTTTGTAATAGATCTATTTTACTTAAAAAAAAATTTACAGATGTTATTAACGTCATAGTTCCGATTAAAATTAGGATAGATTTATCATCTAAATAATTAAAAAATATCCAACATAGTAATTGGCCAATCATTCCACCTAAGACCATCATCCAAATAATTTCAAAAATAAAAAATTTTCTCCATACAAATATTACCCATATATCTGTTAATAATGTTAACGGCAAAAAAACCGCTAATGCTAATTTTGGCGGCAATACTAATACCATTAAAGGAAAGCCTAAACCACCTAAGCCACCTCCAAATCCTGATTTTGATATTGCTACCAACATGACTGCTAAAATACTTGTAGGAATTAATAATTCCAATTGATTAATTGTACTTAAGCCACTTAACGCTTGCTCAAACAAATTATAAGTTCTTTTTTTATTTATTTTTGGTGAAATATCAATTTATCTATATGGATAAAAAAAGTTCAAAATTATTATTTTTAAAGTTATAAAGACATTATGACTGTTAGACCAATTTTAGAAAGAAAAAAATCAAATCCAGTTTTAGAGGGTGCTGGTGTAAAATTAGATAGAGCTTTTGGCTTTGGAAATACTAGTGATTTTGATCCTTTTTTACTACTTGATGATTTTAGAAATAACAATCCCCAAGATTACCAACTAGGTTTCCCGTGGCATCCTCATAGAGGAATAGAGACAATCACTTATATCTTAAAAGGAGCCGTGGAACACAAAGATAGCTTGGGAAACTCAGGAAAGCTGAATGATGGAGATGTTCAATGGATGACTGCAGGTTCAGGTATACTTCATCAAGAAATGCCCTTAGGTAATTATAAAGGTGAAATGCATGGTTTTCAATTATGGGCTAATTTACCATCTTATCTTAAAATGACTGATCCTAACTATCAGGATATAAAATCAAGCGATATCAAAGTTATAAATGATGACGATGGTACTATTATAAAAATAATAATAGGCGATTATCGGGGGTATAAAGGTTTAATAAAGGGAATTGCATCTAACCCTCAATATTTTGACATTTATGTTCCACCAAACAAAATTAAAAACTTCCCAATATCATTACGAGATAATTGTTTTGCATATGTTTTTGAAGGAGAGGCTAACTTTGATTATGCCTCGGAACCTAAAGGTATTAAAATTGAAAAATCATTTAACAATGAAGACTACACAATACGTGACATGAGTGGAAACAAGACGCTAATTACCTTTGATAAAGGAGATGAAGTTAAGCTGTTATCTGGAAATCAAGGTGTTAGATTCCTACTAATCTCTGGTAATCCTATTCAAGAACCCGTTGCATGGCACGGACCTATTGTAATGAATACTAGTGATGAAATTCAACTCGCTATGTCTGAATTAAACAATGGAACTTTTATTAAGCAGTGATGGAGATTAGGTTATGAAAATTGCTATAATTGGAGCAGGTGCAATGGGATCTATTTATGCATCCTTTCTTGCTCAAAATAATAATGAGGTTTTAGCAATTGATCTTTGGGAAGAGCATTTAGAAGCCATAAGAAAAGATGGTCTTAGAGTTTCAGGTTTCAGTGGCGATAATGTGGTTAAAAATATAAATGTGTCGAATAACATAGAAGATGCAAAAGGATATGAACTATTTATAATAGCAACTAAGGCATCTGGAGTTGGTTCAGCAGCATCTAATCTAAGCAAAATAATATCAAAAAATTCTCTTATTTTAACTATACAGAATGGGCTAGGTGCTGGTGAACGAATTGCTACTTTTATGCCTACTGACAATATTCTTTTAGGAGTGGCTCAAGGCTTTGGAGCAGCAATGGTTGGCCCCGGACATGCTCATCATAATAATATGAGTATGATAAGAATTGGTGAAATGAATGGAGGAATAACTCAAAGATTAGAAAAACTAGTTAAGGTTTGGTCTGATGCAGGGTTTAACGCAAAAGCTTTCGAAGATATAGAACAATTAATTTGGGAAAAATTTATATGTAACGTTGCTTATAGTGGCCCATGCTCAGTATTCAGGAAAACACTTGGTGAAGTAATGGGAAACAAACAAATGTTTGAAGTGGCTAAAGGGTGTGCTCTAGAGGCCAGGAAAATGGGTGACATTAAAAATGTAAATTTTACTTTTGATGACACAATTAAATATATAACAGAATTTGGCAAAAAACTTTTAGACTCTAAACCTTCAATGCTGCAGGATGTTGAGGCAAAAAGGTTATCTGAAATTGACGCTATTAATGGTATGGTTGTAACTTTAGGAGAAGAAAATAGTATTGAAACGCCATTTAATTTAGCTGTTAGTTCAATCATAAAAGCTTATGAAGAAGACTATAAATAAGTACATTTCAAATCAAACTTGCTAAAATAAAGAATTGAAATATAATATCAGAGTTTATTAAGTACACAATTGTAAAACCATGTTTTAATAAATCACAATATTAACTAAGCGCTCTTTATTTTTTAGAGCCAAGAAAAGGAAATAAAATGGCCACAGGAACAGTTAAATGGTTTAACCCTACAAAAGGTTATGGCTTCATTGAACCAGAGGGTGGAGATAAGGATGTGTTTGTTCATATCAGTGCTGTACAAGCTGCAGGTATGACAACTCTAGAACCTGATCAAAAAATTGAATATGAGTTGGAAGACGGCAAAGACGGTAAAGTTTCTGCGGGCAACCTTAAAGCTATATAAATCATAAGCCTATTTTTTTTAATAAATTTTATTAATCAATAAAATATTGTACTAGTACATGAAAACAAACTTATTGAATCAACTATTAACTAAAACAAACAATTGCAAAAACATGGAATTGTTCCTCAAAGCGCTTTTTACCAACAAAGAGTTAAAAGAGCTTGATAATCGTTTAAAGATATTTCAAATGCTTTTGCATGGTAAAAAACAAAGAGAAATTTCTGAAGATCTAAATGTAGGAATTGCAACAGTTACAAGAGGTTCATACGTTTTTGAAAATGAAGAAATTTTTAAAATTAAATCTAACATTATTGATATTTTAAGAGCCAATCATAAAAAATGACTAAAAAACAAAATGAACCAAATAAGATTAAAATTGAAGGCAAACCTAAATACATAAAAATAGGCGATAAATATAATTTTTTTGAATTGTTCCAAAAAATACAATTTAACTTTAAAAACTGTTTTTTATTTGAATCACTAGGCGAAGAGAGTAATATTTCTCGCTACCATATAATTGGTTTTGATCCAAAGTATCTTATATTTTCAGAAAATAAACATGAATTAAAAATTGAAGATATTGATAAAGGTGAAATTAGATCATATTCATGTGAAAACCCTTATTATAAGTTAAGAGACATTATTCCTCAAAATATTATATCAAAGAAATATGCTGGAGGATTGGTTGGCTTCGTAAGTTACGATGGTTTTAATTATTTTGAAAATAATTTAAATATAAAAAAAAATCCTAATTTCGAGTCTTTTAAATTTGGCGTGTATCTTGACGGTCTTATTTATGACCAAATGACAGGCGAAATATTTTATTATTATTATGAAGATAATAAAATTGAAAAAATAAAATCAATTATTAAACAAAATAATCATAATAGTACACAAGTAAGCTGTAAATTTTTAAGAAATTCAATGACAAGGGATGAGCATAGAAAAACTGTATTAAAAATTAAAGAAGACATAAAAAATGGATTAATTTTTCAATGTGAAGTGGGTTTTAAAAGTCATTATGAAATAAAAGGAGATCTTACCGAAATATATGCAAAATTAAGAAACCTAAATCCATCCCCTCATATGTATTTTATGAAGTTTAGTGATCAAATAATCATTGGAGCGTCACCAGAACTTCTCTTTCGTCTTAAAAACGGGGAAATGGAAACTTTTCCTTTAGCTGGAACAACAAAACGAGGAGCTGATAAAACAGAGGATCTAAAATTAGCCAGAGAATTACTAAATGATAGTAAAGAAATAGCTGAACATAATATGTTAGTAGATTTACATAGAAATGATTTAGGTAGAGTTGCTAAATTTGGTACTGTCAAAGTTAGAAACCTTATGGATATAAAAAAATATTCTCATGTACAACACATATCATCTGAAATTGCTGGTATAATTAATGATGATGAGGATATGTTCTCTGCTTTAGCCTCAAATTTTCCAGCTGGCACTTTGTCTGGCGCCCCTAAAATAGAAGCTATGAAAATAATAAATGAAATTGAAGAAGATGGCAGAGGTCCATATGGAGGAGCAATAGGGCAGTTTGGGTTTAATGGTGATTGTACATTTGCTATTCCAATTAGATCCATTTTTATAAAAGGTGAGAAAGCTTTTGCTCAAACTTGTGGTGGAAATGTTTATGATTCAGATCCAGATAAAGAGTATATAGAAATTGAAAGAAAACTAGCTGCCATGAAGACAGTTTTAGAATCATTTAGAGAGACGAAATAATATGAAAGTCTTAATAATAGATAATTATGACTCATTTACTTTCAATCTATTTCAATATTGTGGTGAGATTTTAGATAAAAATACATCAGGCAAAAAAACCAATATAATAGTTAAAAGAAATGATCAAATATGTCTTAATGATTTAAAACTTGATAAGCCTGACAAAATAATAATTTCACCTGGTCCAGGATCACCTGCAGAAAAAAAATATTTTGGAGTCTGTCAAGAAATTATCCTAAAATTTGGTCCAAAAATACCAATCCTAGGCATATGTTTAGGTATGCAGGGTATAGTTCATTCATTTGGAGGTAAAATTATTCATGCAAATGAACCTATGCATGGAAAAACCTCATTTTTATTACATGACCAAAAAGGAATACATAAAAAAATACCTCAGAATATAGAAATAATGAGATATCATTCTCTAATTGTTGAGACAAAATCTTTACCAAGTTGTTTTGTTATAAACGGGGTTTCACAAGATATAGATGATAAAAATTCTATACTTGATATAAACAAAGTTTCTTTTAGTGGTGAAATTATGGCGGTCAGTCATAAATTGTATCCTATTTATGGAATTCAATATCATCCAGAATCTTTTGGTAGTGAGGGTGGAAAGGAAATATTAGAAAATTTTTTATTTAATTTATAGGTGTGTTTTATGATAAGTAAAGCGATTAAAATTTATGAGCAAGGATCTTTGGATGTCCTGAAAATAGAAGAAGTGAACTTAAAAGATTTAGGCTCAAACGAAATTTTAATAGAACACTCGTTTGCTGGATTAAATTTTATAGATATCAATCAAAGAAGAGGTACCTATCCACTTAAGAATTTACCTGCAGTACTTGGAATGGAAGCATCTGGAACGGTAAAAGAAATTGGTTCTAATGTTACCAAATTTAATATTGGAGATAAGGTAACACATTGTATGAATCTAGGTTCTTTTTCACAGTTTATGAATTTAGATCAAGATAAAACTATTAAGCTTAAAAAAGAAGTTGATCTTAAAATCGCCGCTGCATCTACCTTGCAAGGCTTAACTTCTCAATACCTAATTAACCATTCATATAAATTAAAAGAGCATGACACTGTTCTAGTACATGCTGCAGCGGGAGGCGTTGGACAAATTCTTTGTCAATGGGCAAAAAAAATTGGAGCAAATGTTATTGGAACAGTAAGTTCACAAGAAAAAGAAAAAATTGCTAAAGAAAACGGATGTAGTTTTACTATTAATTATTCAAAAGATGACTTTGACAAGAAAGTCTTAGAAATTACAAATAATAAAGGGGTAAATATCATATATGACTCAGTTGGAAAAGATACCTTTTTAAAAGGAATAAGCTGCCTAGCTTCAAAAGGAAGAATAGTTAGCTTTGGAGTTTCATCAGGTCCTATTGATCCTATTAACATAAATATGCTTAGATCTTTTTCAGGGTCTATTTCAACAGGTGGACTAAATACTTACATAAAAAACGCTAATGAAATGCAAATGAATGCTGACACATTTTTTGATATGATCATAAATAAAGATTTGCAAATTAATATAGATAAAACATTTTATATTGACGAGATAAAAGAAGCTCAATCTATATTAGAAGAAAGAAAAACGACTGGTTCGGTTGTTCTTAAATTTTAAAAAATTTCAAATTATTTTTAAATAATGTAATATATACATATGAAAATGATAAATATTTTGGAAAATATAATAATCAATGCTTAATCTTGGATTGTTTATGATGCCGCTTCACCCTGCAAATAAAGATGTAGGTGTTTCTTATGAAGAAGATAGAAAACTTGTTCTTTTAGCAGATAAATTAAATTTTACCGAAGCTTGGATGGGAGAACATTATAGTTCTACAGCAGAACCAGTTACTTCACCATTGATTTTTAATGCATCTTTAATAAAAGAGACAAAAAATATTAAGTTTGGAACAGGAGTTATTTCCCTACCTCAACAACATCCCGCAGTAGTCGCAGGTCAAGTAAGCTTACTAGATCATCTTTCAAAAGGAAGAGTTATTTTAGGAGTTGGTGCAGGAGGCTTAGTAAGTGATTGGGAGCTTTTTGGTAATATGGATGGACGCTCAAGAGCAATTACAATGATTGAATCAATGGAGGCAATTTTAAAGTTTTGGGATGAAAGTGAAAATTATCACTACAAAGGTGAATTTCTGGATATTTCTTTAAAAAAGAATATAATTCAAGAATTGGGTATTGGAAAATTTGTTAAACCATTTCAAAAACCATATCCTAAAATCGCAATATCTCTTAAAAATCCTAATTCAATGACAGCAAAACTAGCCGGAGAAAAAGGATGGATTCCAATTTCTGGCAATTTTGTAGATGCAAAAGATATAGCAACTCATTGGCCAACTTATCAGGAAGCGGCAAATAAGGTCGGCAAACAACCGACCTATCAAAAATGGCGTGTTGGACGAAGTGTACTCATTACTTCATCAAATTCAGAAGCTGAAGAAATATTAGCTGACCCTAAAGGAGTATTTTCTCACTATTTTCTTTATTTAAATACTGTTTCAAAACTTGCATCAGGTACTTTAAGTAAGGATATTAACCTGAAAAAGGACTTGCCAGAAGCTATGAAAAAAGCAAATGACTTGATAATTATTGGTAATAAAAAAACTGTAACTGAAAAATTAGTATCATTTATTGAAAAAGTTGGTCCTTTTGGTACACTCCTCCTCACAGGCCATGATATCGGAAATTCCAAAAAATTATGGGAAAACTCATTTTCAGAGATGGCTACTTCTATCCAACCTGTATTAAACAAGTACATAATTCAAAAATATATCAATTAAATTCACTACTTTGGCATCATTTTCTGAAATGGAAATCTATATGTTTTTAGTGTGAATTCATTATTCCTGGATCTTTTATCTATAGGATCCTCTTTAACAATTTCTCCCATTTGAGGTACACCAGACCTATCAGCATTTCTTTTAGCTTGATCCAAAGCTTCTTCATTTTGTTCTGTATGAGGAAATTTAAAAAGTTTATTTATCCCATCTTTTACAGCCCATAACACTATCAATCTTTCACCTTTATCATAAATAACCGCATGATGTTCATAAACAAATTGTTCAGGAGGCCTGTCATACATAGGACGACCTATGAATTCATGGTTTGTGTAAAAACTTAACCAAATTGCTATGAATATAATTGGAACAGTAAAAAATCTTTGCCATATATTTTTTGTAAAAAACGGTAAACAACATATAGCTCCAGCAAAAGACCAAATTAACATTAATTGTCCAGAACTAATCGAAAAGTCTAACATTATACACCACTCTTCTTTCTGATCACTTCTCCATCAATGATGAGCTCATTAGTTGGATCGACATGAACTATTCCATTATAGTCTACTCTAAATTTAAATGCTGGAAGCTCCTGCCCTTCAGAACTAAAAAATAATTTTTTAGTATATTCTTCTTTGTAAGGATTAACTTTTAGCAATTTTACTGTTGCATGTGTAAGCGGCGCTGGGAATTTTCTAGCATTGTAAAAATGTATAGTTACCAAATAAGATCTCGCCTCAGGCGTTCTTATTGCTACGACCTCCCTATTTTCTTTGAGATAAACAGTTTTGCCATTTTGATCAACATAAGTGTCATTGACTGTTCCCAAGTCATCTCTTTCTAGATGAATTAATGCATCATCAGGTCTTCTGAAGCTAACAATGTGACCCATGTTATCTTTGACCCAAACATCAAGATCGTAAGGTTTTTCTCCATCCCACTCAAGTTCAATAAAATATTCTGCCTTAGGTTTAATTGTCTCTTTTTTAGCAACAGGATTAATTAATAAAAAAGCTAACATAAATAAAAATACGAAGCCTATTAACATATTAAACAAAAGGTCAATAAAACCAAAAGATGATCTATATCTAGGATCACTCATAATTAGAATTATTCTCTAATATTACCATTTGGATTTTAGTTAGTACGCTCCCAACTAACCCTGAAAGAGTTGTACATAATGCAGTACTCATGCCCAAGGCCATGTTTGAAATTACCTTTTGAACATTTTCAACATTACTCACATCTAAATTATCAAAAGCAGAACTTAACATTAATAAAAAACCTGCTACTGTTCCTATTAAACCTAAAGTAACCATCGTTTCCGAAGAAAACCATATGTAGTTACTTAATGTTCTATGCTCTATGTTAGATTTGAAACTTAAAAAACCAGTAGCAATTGAAGCAGCTATAAAAATTACAATTATAATAAAACTAATTTTAGTTTGATCTGCATCATAAAGTTTTTCAAACCAACCATATGTAAAAATTAAAATAGCAGAAAATGATACAGTAACTATTTGTATCCACCATAATAAAAAAGCTTTTGACAAAAAATTCTCCTTTTAAGAGCTTTAAAAATATTTTATATGTTAAATTAACTTAAGCAAATTTTATTATTCATTATTGTAAAAATTAATTTTTAATGAAGTACTACTCCTGACATATTCGTTCTTAATCAGGGTCAATTATGTTATAATTGTGTTAAATGTTTCCATTTTGGAAATAATTATTTTCCATTTACCTATGTTCTCTTATCTATTTGTTTAGAGTATATAATTATTAATGAAGGAATAATTCTTCTTAATTTTAGAAAGAAAATTAAAAGACGATGGAAAAAACATTTTTAACTAAACTAAATGAATTTATTGCAACAGTATTTGAAAAGATTGCTATTACAAGAACAAGACAAGCCCTAATTAGCTTAGATGACCGTACATTAGCCGATATTGGATATACAAGACAACAAGTATTAAATGGTGATTTTTACAATGCAACGGACGTTGTTGACTTCCCAGCAGGTAACTTAGGTGTAAGTAAAACAATTAAACAAGATAACAAAATTGACGATAAGGAAGCTGCATAAGTTTTAAAGAATTAATATTCGTTCCTCCTCCCTCGAGTATTGATTGAAGATGGTGACATAGCTTAGAAATCAATCCTCCCCCAAGGTAGCTATTATGTCATCTAATAAAGCAAGGACGAAGGACCCCAATCCTTCGTCCTTTTCTTTTTGATTGTTTGATAGACAAAATATTAAATGACTATTTCTTATAAATTTAATATGTTAAATAATGTTAAATTTAATTCAAAAATATTTTAACCTAAATCTTTCTAATACAATTCTAGGTACGCTACTACTTATATTAACTTATTTGTTTTTTTCAATAATGGAACTAACAGCGAAAGAGTTAGGGCAAAGCTTTAACCCTTTTCAAGTAGTATTTGCAAGGTACCTATCTCAATTAATAATTTTAATAATAATATTTAATAAATATTCCAAAATACATCTTATGAGCGAGTATCCAGTATTACAAGTCTTAAGAGGAGCATTACTCCTAATTACTACTTGTTTTATGTTTACAGGTTTAGCTTATCTACCTTTTGCAGAAAACATTGCCATTTATATGATAGGACCAGTAATTACTACAATTTTAGCATTTTTTATTTTAAAAGAGAAAATCTCGTTTCTTCAAATTATTGTCGTTGTTATTGGATTAATTGGTGCAATTATAATAGCAAATCCAAATAGCCAGTCATTTAATTACGCAGTTATATTTCCCTTTTTAGCAGCTTTATGTTTTTCTTTTTTTACTATATCAACAAAATTTCTTAATTCATCTGATACTAATCAGACCACCCTTTTATTTACTGCCATAACTGGTACATTTTTATCAGCCCCATTTATTATTTACTTTTGGAAATGGCCTGATTTTTATCAAACCATTCTAATGTTCTGCTTAGGTTTATTAGCAACAATTGGTCATTTTTTATTTATAGAAGCTTTAAAAGTAATTAGTGCCTCTTTTGCAGCACCATTTGTATATTTAACTGTACTATTAGCATCTTTTTGGGGTTATCTTATTTATAATGAAGTTCCAAATCAGAACACTATAATTGGAGCTTTTCTCATTGTAATTGCAGGATTAATAATTAGTCAATTAAAAAAAAAAATTAAAAAATAAAATTATAAAATCAATTATGTGAGAAAAATTTTTGATACAACTTCTTATAAATTCTTTTTTACCTGTGGCACTATTAATATTACTGGGATATGTTTCTGCAAAAAAATTAATATTTAAATACAAAGACGCTCTGTCAATTATTAAATATATAGGTGTTATAGCAGTACCAGCTCTGACTTTAAAGATGACTGTTTCAATCAGTTTTTCAAACGTTAACTGGCTACTAATTTCAAGCTACATAATATCTGAATTAATTATTTATTTAGCTGCGATGTTTATAGCAAAATATTTTTTTAATCTTAAGTGGAATGAATCAATTTTAATTGGAATGGCATCATCTTTTGCAAACCATTTATTATTTGTTTATCCAATTGCTTTAAATGAATATGGTCCTGAGTTAATAGATCCTATAATAGCTATAATTGGATTTGATGTGGCTTTTCTCGTTGTTAATTTAATAATCTTAGACTTCATAAAATATAAAAATTTAGAATTAAGCCATATAGTTTTCAAGCAATTATCAAATTTACCCTTATTGGCAGTTCTTATAGGCTTATTTATTATTTTTCTAGATTTTAATTTGCCTTTAAGTATAGAAAGAGCTTTAAACTTTATTTCTGGTTCTGCTGCTCCTTGTGCGCTTTTTGCAGCAGGAATTATCCTCTCACAAAAAATTGAAAAAACAGACTTAAAAATATCTAATCTAATTATAGGATTTAAAATTTTATTACATCCATTAATTGCAATATTAGTAATATGGAATTTAAATGAAATTGAATTTTCTATATCTGAAACCGCTATTATGGTAGCTGCAGCTCCTGTTGGTTTAATGGCCCTAGTTTTTTCAACTCAATATGATGTTAACCCAAATGCAATTACAAGAGCATTACTGATATCAACATTATTATCAATTGTATCAATACCACTCGTTAGTACTTTGAGCTAAAATAGCTAAATGCCAGCGTCAAACTTAAATCCAATTTTCTCAAATTTTTTAGATAGATTTGGTTCTAATTCATTCATCTCTTGAGCCGCATAAGGAGTAAATGAAATATCATTCATATCATGAACTCCACCAGAAATAATTACCTGTAAAAGACCTTCTTCTTTTCCTACATTAGTAAAAGATCTACAAACGCCTGGTGGTATGGAAATAGTATCATATTTTTTAAGAGTCAGTTCTTCTGAACCGTCATCATTCCATTTAATTAAAAATTCTCCTTCTAGAACTGTAAAAGTTTCATAAGTTGCAAGATGATTATGAAGACTTGGGCCTTGGCCAACAGGACATTTAGCTAAAGTAATAGTTATTCCTCCAGCGCCAGTAATAGGTGCACCTGAATTAATGGGTGTTTTACCTTCTGACGGATCTAAACCAATAACTGAAAGTAATTTTCTTGCATACACAATGTCTTTGCCAGCTTGAGGAATAGTTTCATCAATCTGAATAGGTAACGGTTCTAAATCCAAAAATCTAGAAATTCTTTTTTCCATATTTGATTGTGTTAATTTTAATGTTTTCATTTTACTCACTCACTTTAGATCATTAATGAGTAAACAAAATACCTTAAATTAATTCATCCTCAAAATAAAAAAAGGGCCTAAGGCCCTTTTAATTAAAAGATTTAAGATGGTTTACATAGACTGAAGATTAACTGCAGCTACTTTGCCGTTCTTTCCAGTTTCTAATTCAAAGCTAATTTTAGCTCCATCATTTAAAGTATTCATACCAGCTGCTTCGACAGCAGAAATATGAACAAAAACGTCCTGGGATCCACCTTCTGGTTCTATAAAGCCAAAACCTTTATTTGGATTAAACCATTTTACTGTACCGTTAGGCATACTCAACTCCTTATTATTCGCTTAAATTTAAGCTTTGTTGTTCAATCAAAACACGCTAGACTAGATTGAACATGAAATGAGCAAGTAAGTCGATCGTATTAGTCAGATTTACTGACTGCCTTCATAGGCTAAGATAGTTACAATGCTATATTCTAAATTCTATCATTTAGCAAATAAAAAAAGCTTTATAAAATTATTAGTTCCTATTTTTGAGTAATTAAATTATCCAAAGCATTTAAAAACTTACCTTTATCTGCCTTTGTGAAAACTTTGTTTTTACCTTTTAAAAATGGATCAAACGACCTTAGATCAGACATCAAATCTCTTGTAGCTAAAATGTTTCCTATATTTGTATTTGTTAAAACCAGCCCGTTATTTTTTAAGACAAACGCACCTTTATCTATGCATTTAGATGCTAATGGAATATCTGAAGTAACAACAATATCGTCAACCTTAACATTGCTGTGTATCCATTTATCCGCTTCATCAGCACCTTCAGAAACAATAATTAATTTTACCAAGTTATTTTTAAATGGCCTAATCCCTCCATTACAAACCATAAAAACAGTAATGTTATGCCGAATTGCAACTTTAGTTATTTCATCTTTAACTGGACATGCATCTGCATCAACATAAATTTTTTTCATAACCTGACTATATTACCTGTGACGATTATTGAAGGTATTAAAGTTTTTAAACGATTTAAAGCTTCCTTCTCTGACAATGCTGGTACAATTGCTGAACCCATCATGTTTTCAATATCAATTGCTATATCTGAATTATTATTTTCACGAAATATATAACAAGTTTTTGGAAGATTAAAAATTAATTTCCATATTGGAACTTTCCTTGGATAACCTAGATATCTACTAACTCTCGATGCATCTATGACAAGTCTCTCAACAGTATTAATTTTTTCTCCTGAAATCACTATGCTTTTCCAATATTTCAACAAGTTAATAATCTTTTACAATCTTATACAAAAAAGCTAATATTTTTAAATAATTTAATAAATTTTAAGGAATTTTTATGCTTTTAGACGTTAGAACTTATACATGTAGGCCTGGTACTATTAATACCCATCTAAAACTATACAGCGAAAAAGGTAAACCTGTACAATCTAAACACTTGGGCCAACCATTACTTTTTGCCACTACTGAGACTGGCAACCCAAACCAGTATACTCATATTTGGGTATATGAAAATGCAGGAGATAGAGAAAATAAAAGAGCTGCGATGTGGGCAGATCCCGCTTGGGTTAGTTATACAGTGGAAAGTGCAAAACTTGGGGCTTTAGAAGCCCAGCAAAATAAACTTTTAAAACCTGTTGATTTTTATAAATTCAATTTTAAAAACACCTAGTTAAGCAGGTTTTGCAGCTCTATCTAAATACTCATCTCTTCTAGATAAATAAAAAGAATAACTATCAGGGAGATAATCTTTAGCATTTTCTAAGTTAAAATATGTTGCAGCTTTATAAACCCACTGTGTGTCAGCAAGTAACTCTCTTCCCATAGCCACTAAATCAGCTCTTTTATTTGAAATAATTTCATTCGCTTGATCTGCGCTTATAATAGCTCCTACTGCCATTGAGCTTATCTCTGCATCTTTCTTAATTTTTTCAGAATAAGGAACTTGAAAACCAGGGATAATCTTAGATTTAGTAAGAACTGGGGATCCAGTAATACCACCCGAAGAACAATCTATAACGTCTACACCAACACTTTTGAGTGATTTTGCCAACATAATGTTATCTTCTAAGTTCGCACCTTGACCTGGAGCATCAATGGATGACAACCTATAAAATAATGGTTTATTATTTGGCCAAATAGACTTGATGTCAGCAATTATCTCCATAGCAAATCTGATTCTATTTTCAAAACTTCCTCCATATTGATCATTTCTCTGATTTGAAAGTGGAGAGAAAAAGGAATGTAATAAATAACCATGAGCGCCATGTATCTCAATAATATCGAAACCAGCTTCATCAGCTCTTTGAGCAGCTTTTTTGAAATCCTCCCTTACTTTATTAATATCTTCAACTGTCATTTCTTTTGGAACGGGTGAACTGTTATTTATAGGAATTGCACTTGGTCCTATGGTTTGCCAAGCGGGTTCTACTTTATCATTTTCAGTGATAGGAGAAGCACCATCCCATGGTCTTAAATAGCTGGCTTTTCTTCCAGCATGAGCTAATTGAATACCACTTAAACAATTGTATTCATTAAATATTTTCGCAATTTTAGATAATCCTTCAACATGACTGTCACTCCAAATACCTGTACACCCATGTCCAATTCTTCCCTCTGGAGATACTCCAGTAGCTTCAACGAAAGCAGCGCCTAGTCCTGAAAAAGCAAATCTTGAGTAATGTTGAAAATGCCAATCACTAATAACTCCGTCTTTAGCTTTATATTGGCACATAGGAGACAAAACTATGCGATTTCTAAAGCTTTTGGATTTAATTTTAAATGATGAAAAAAGAGGTACTTTGTTCATTTTTAAGTCTCCAGAAAAATTTATTAATCCTTTATTTTTGGAAAGATCTTAATTTATTTGATCTTTGTGAAGCAGAGGCCATCATAAAAGAAAGATCAGATCCTGACAATATAAATTTCATTCCGATACTAATATATTCTGACATAAGTTCTTCGTTATATACCCCACCCATTCCTGGGGTCTTGCCATATTTTTTGCATGCATTAATAACTTTTTTATATGCCTCCTTAATTTTTGGATTAGAATAATTTCCTGGAATTCCCATTTCCATACATAAATCGTTAGTACCTATTAAAATAACATCCACACCAGGAACTGCAGCAATACTATCTACATTTTCAATAGCTTCAGGGCTTTCTAACATAATAACAATTAACATATTATCGTTAATTACCGAAGCTACGTCTGAAATTGGAGATTGCTTGAAATCTAATTGTGGTAATAATCCTGTCATGGAACGGTGACCTTTAGGAGGAAAAAGACAAAAAGAGACTAATTTTTCAGCAGTTTTTGCATTGTCGACATGAGGAAAAACTATACCCATAGCTCCACAGTCAAGCACTCTCGTCGCATGATGGTGTGCAAAATCTGGCACTCTTACTAGAGGTGTTATACCGGCATCTTGTGCGGCAACTGAAATCTGTGAAGCAATGTCTATGTCCATGCTATTATGTTCCATATCTATGAACAACCAATCATAATCACACGTAGCCATTATTTTACCTATATCTACCGTTCTACTTTGTCTTAAACCTACACCAAGACACAATTCATTTTTTTTTAGCTTCTCTTTTGCAATATTTTTCATAATCTTTTCCATCTAATTAAATTAACCAATATATTTAAATTTTTATCTAATCATACTTTATGATAATCAAAATAAGAAATAATCATTTAATATTTTAAATTAATAATTTAAAATGACATATAAATTGATTTTACTTCAGATTAGCTTACTGCTAATTTCTATCTGGGGGGATTGTAAAATTAGTAATATTGATACCGCTCGTTTTCCAGAAACTAGTAAATCCTTGCCAATTGCTATGTTAAGAGCTAGAGAGGCAATGATGTTGTCTTTTAGGCCAATTTTAGCTAAACATGGATTTACAGAGCAGCAATGGAGAGTTTTAAGAGTTTTGGGTGAAAAAGGAACATCGGACGCTGGTCAAGTAGCATTTGATGCTTGTATTTTAGCTCCAAGTTTATCAAGAATTATTGGAAAACTTGAAACTGAAAAATTTATTACAAGATTTATTGATGATAAGGATGGAAGACGAATAAACTTATCTTTAACTTCACTGGGACAAGAAGTTTTAAATAAAATAGCTCCTGATATGGATATAATTTATAAAGCTATTCAAAAACGTTATGGAGAAGAAAAATTGAGTGTTCTCTTAGATTTACTTGGAGAAGTTAGTGAATGGCGTGGTAGATAAGATAAGTTTAGAGAACTATATCAAATTTTTCAGATATACTTTTTAATGCTATCATAGTTTCTTTACTTAATTCAAAACCCTCCTTTAAAGATTTTTGTCTTCTTAATAACGCGTATTGTCCTGGCATCCTTACTTTGTTATTTTCATTTATGGGTGGGTTATTGATACATTGCTCATAAAGAAAAGTCATTTCATCTTTAAAAACTTTCAAACCAGCAAATGCCTCAGGATCAATTACTTGAACAAAGGTAGAAAGATTCATAGATTTTGGTTTTTTACTCCTTCCTGAACCAGACAATCCTTGAGACAAGGCTTCAATTCCTAGGGCAAGTCCAAAGCCTTTATGACCATATTGTAATCCACCAACAGGCATAACAGTACCGTTTTTTTCCATAACTTCTTTAGGATCATTAGTAGGAGTTCCTTCTGATGTAAGCAAGCAGTCAAAGTCAAATAATTTATTTTTAGCTATTTTGTCTGCGATCATATTATTAGTTGTAATAGAAGCACTAATGTCAATAATTACAGGTTCTTTATTAGTAGGGTAACCTAAAGCCATAGGATCAGGGGTTAAAAGAGCTTTTGTCCCTCCAAATGGAGCAACAGTAGCTGAGGAAGGAACGGAACTTTTAATTATCGGAACTAAATTCTGATTAATTATTGGCAACATATACGCAGCAAGTGCGCCATTGTGATGACTGTTTTTTATAAGAACCGTTGAAGTTCCGTATTTTTTTGCTCGTTTAGCTGACTGGTTTAAGGCTTTTTTAGTTAACCATATTCCCGGAAGACTTTTCCCATCAATTGTTAAGCAACTTCCAATATCCTTAAGAATTTCTTCTTCGCCTGATATATTCATGTTGCCAGTTTCAATATCTTTTATATATAATGGTAATAGTCTAACGCCGTGTGTAGAATGCCCCATCAAGTCCGCTTCAATTAGAATATCAGAGGTATCTATCGCTTTTTCTTCATCCATTTTTAATTTAATAAAAACAGATGTACAAAACTTCATTAGTCGAGGACGAGTAAACATTTCAATCCTATAATTATTTATATTTTTACTTAGCTGGTATTAAAATTTCTTATTGCAAAATTTCAAAATAATTATTTAATTTCGTCACATAGATATCTAGTTATAGATGCGTTAGCAGCTAAAATAAAAGATAAAATGTTATTATCTAAAAAAAAGATATCTTGTATGTGAGTCCATGGTTCGTTTTTGTCAAAAGCATAAGCTTTTCCAGTTCCCAAATCTAAGATTTCGTATTTTGATTTATTAACTATGAAAAACCCTGAATCTGTACCTTTTCCATCTTTTATAGTAATTTCCACTGGTTTTTCTTTTCCAGTAATTTTAAAAACTTGG
Source organism: SAR116 cluster bacterium AG-337-N21 (assembly GCA_003282145.1). Classification (GTDB taxonomy): domain Bacteria; phylum Pseudomonadota; class Alphaproteobacteria; order Puniceispirillales; family Marisalimonadaceae; genus Marisalimonas. The sequence continues at coordinate 59,659 of QBZZ01000002.1, read as the reverse complement.
ATACCATTTGATCTAACTGCTGCAGCACTTTTAGGCTTACAACTGTATTTAGTTTCTTTTGCATAGCTATTCGCAGAAAAAAGAATAATTGATAACAAGATTGGTAAAAATTTTAAAATATTCATTTTTTTCCTTTTAAAAATTTATTCATCACCTTTAGCATATTGTATTAAATCTTTTTTAGCATTTTTAGAAATATTAATTTTATTTTCTGAAATAAATGCTTCATGATTTTCTTCTACTTTATCTAGATCATAAAGGTAATTTACCATCAAACCACCAGATAAATTTAAACCATTTAATGAAGTATCACCTAAGTAATTAATTTGTTCTAAAGATGCCCCATTACCTAAATGAAATCTTGCAACTGGATCATTAGGCATTCCGTCAGATCTATCGGAATTTAAAAAATACTCTCCTGCATATCTCATTAAAGAAGGCTTAATTTTTAAAAATTGTTCAGATTTCTTAAATTTTTCCAAAATTAATTCAAATTTAGGATTTTTATTTTTAATCCAATTTCTTAATCCTGGAACTGGAGACAAAGTTACAAACTTTTTTATATTATTAAACTCAATCTTTAGATCATTAGCAACTTGTTTAATTAAAAAGTTACCAAATGATATACCAGACAATCCCTTTTGACAGTTTGATATAGAATAAAAAACTGCAACATTTGCTTCATGTGGCTCAATTAACTGTCTTTCTTCTTCTAAAACATCTTGAATTTTAGATGGAATATTATTCATTAGAGCAACCTCAACAAATATAATGGGTTCGTCTTGCATTGCTGGATGAAAAAAAGCAAAACATCTTCTGTCCTTAGGTGCTAATCGTAATCTGAGCTCATCCCAAGAGTTTATTTCATGTACTGCTTCATAAGCTATTATTTTTTCTAGTATGTGTGCTGGTGTTTCCCAATTTATCGGCCTTAAAATAAGAAAGCCTCTGTTAAACCAGTTTTTAAATAAGTAGACGAGGTCATAGTCAACTGCGTTAAGCTCAGGGTTCTTTTTTAAAAGACCTAACAATCTTTTTCTTAAATTAACTAATCTTATAGTCCCTTTCGATATTCCATTACATCTTCTAAAAATTTCACGCCTTTTAGGTTCTGAAAGTTTCATAAAAGTTATTAAATTTTCTGAGTTACTACCAACTTTATATTGATCAATAGCTTCAGAGAGTTCCGAAGTAGAAATATCAAAATTATCCCTAATTAATTTAAAAAAATTTATTAAATCTTTATCGTTTAATTTCTCACAATGTTGCATTAATAATTCTGCATATTCAAGAGCTGACACTTCACCTCTCGCAGACGCAACGTTTTCAATAATGTCTTTAGAAGATATAGGTTGTTTCTTTTCTGAAAAAAAATTAAAGGGTCTTCTTTTAATTGGTTTATCAAATAAAGAATTAATTAAACCATGAAAAAAATTGATTTTGCTCATTTTACAATATTATTTGTTAAATATTCTGAAGCTCTACTAGCACCTCCTTTTTGATGAGGTATACCAGCTAGAGAAAGTCCCATTTCCACTCCATTTAATGTTCCCATTAACATTAAATCATTGAAATCGCCTAAATGACCAATTCTAAATACTTTACCAGCTAGTTTTGATAAACCATTTCCAAGAGACATGTTAAATTTTTCGAGTATGATTTTTCGTAAGCCGTCAGCATTGTGACCCTCTGGTAATTTAACAGCCGTTAAAACACTGGAATAATCTTTTTCTTCCTGACAAAGAACTTCTAATCCCCATGCTTGAACAGCAATTCTTGTAGCTTCTGCGTGCCTATCATGGCGTTTGAAAACATTTGCCAACCCTTCTTCATGAAGCATATTTATTGCTTCTTTTAGACCATATAAAAGATTAGTGGCTGGTGTGTAAGGGAAAGATCCTGATTCATAAGATTTAATTTGTTCTTTCCAATCCCAATAAGATCTCTTCATACTATTTTCATTTGAGGCTAAAAGTGCCTTTTCAGATATTGCATTAAAGGACAATCCTGGAGGTAACATCAATCCTTTTTGAGATCCTGACACCGTTACATCAACACCCCATTCGTCATGTTTATATTCTAGAGAAGCTAAGCCAGATATTGTGTCTACCATCAATAATGCATTATGACTAGAGGAGTCAATTGCTTCTCTAACTTCATTTATCCTTGAAGTACTACCAGTAGATGTTTCGTTATGTACAACACAAACAGCTTTTATTTTTTTTTCAGTATCTTTTTTTAATCGATCAAACAACTTTTCAGGTTCAACACCTCTTCTCCAGTCAGTTTCTAAAAACTCAGTTTTAATTCCAAGTTTAAGAGCCATTTTATTCCATAAAGATGCAAAATGACCAGTTTCAACCATTAATACCAAATCACCTTCATTAAGGATATTAACTAAAGCAGCTTCCCATGCACCAGTTCCTGACGCAGGGAAAATAATTACATCTGAAGTGGTTTTAAATATTGATTTCATTCCATCAAGACATGCTCGAGTTAGTTTGGTAAAATCAGGTCCACGATGATCAATTGTTGGATAATCCATAGCTCGTAAAATTCTATCTGGGACATTTGAAGGACCAGGTAATTGTAAAAAATGTTTTCCTGGCATATATTTTTTTTTCATAATTAAAAAATTCCTTCTTTACTTAGTAAGTTTTATTGAAAATATTAAGATAATGTCTTATTTAATCTATACACTTTAAATTTAAAATTTTCCATACAGAATTTAATATCAAAATTAAAGGTAATTTCAATGCCAGATGGCGATACAGACCAATTATTAAAAAAATTAGAGAAAAATACCTCAGCTGAGGTTTATTACGATAACTTTACCAAAGGAAGATATGCTACGGATGCTTCAATTTATCAAATGGTTCCTTATGGTGTATTAATCCCAAAAACAAACAAAGATTTAATAGATACTATTAACTATGCAAGAGAAAGTAATATTCCATTATTAGCTAGAGGTGGAGGTACGTCACAATGTGGGCAAACAGTTAATAAAGCTATTGTTATTGATAATTCCAAATTTTTAAACAAAATCATTGATTTTGATAAAGAAAAAATGACTTGTACTGTTGAGCCCGGAATAGTTTTGGATGAGTTAAATCGTTTTTTAAAACCTTTCGGAGTTTGGTTTCCAGTAGACGTTTCAACTTCAAGCAGAGCTACCATAGGTGGCATGGCTGGAAATAACAGCTGTGGTGGTAGATCGATTAGATATGGCATGATGCGCGACAATGTCCTAGAAATAGAAGCTATATTATTTGACGGTTCAACATATAATTTTGGGAAAATAGAAAATAACCGTCCCAATGTAAGTAATGGTGTTGCTACCAATATTATTTTAGATCTCTTGAAATTAGCTAAAGATAACCAAGAAGAAATACTTACAAAATTTCCAAAAGTTCTTCGAAGGGTAGGTGGATACAATATTGACGCCCTGCTTCCTGATGCAATGGCCAATAGACCTAATGGTAAGGTAGGTGATGGTATAAATTTATCACATTTATTAGTAGGGTCTGAGGGCACGCTAGCTTATTCATCTTCAATAACATTAAAATTATCACCGCTTCCATCAAAAAAGATTATGGGTGTGTGTCACTTTCCTTCATTTTATGAAGCGATGGATGCTGCACAACATATTGTTCCACTAGATCCGGTTGCAGTTGAACTAGTTGATGACACTATGATACAGCTTGCAAGAAAAATTGATATGTTCAAGCCCACTGTAGAAGCTGTTGTTAAAGGAGATCCAAAATCATTACTTTTAGTTGAATTTGCTGAAGTGGATATGGAAGAGAATCTAGTTCGATTGAAAAAACTTCACGAATTGATTAATGATCTTGGATACTCATGGAAAAATACTAAAAAGCCTGGCGGAGTTATAGACGTAAGTGACACTTCTCTTCAGTCTAAAGTAAGTGAAATGAGAAAGTCTGGTTTAAACATTATGATGTCAATGAAGCAAGATGCAAAACCAGTCTCGTTTATTGAGGATTGTGCTGTTGAGCTTAAAGACTTAGCTGAGTATACTGACGGTCTTAACAAAATTTTTGACAAATATAATACCAAAGGAACTTGGTATGCTCACGCATCCGTTGGATGCCTTCATGTAAGACCTGTTCTTAACATGAAACTTCAAGAAGATGTTTCCAAAATGAGAAACATTGCAAATGAAACTAGTAATTTAGTTAAAAAATTTAATGGCTCCTATTCTGGTGAACATGGAGATGGAATAGCAAGATCTGAATTCAATGAAGTAATGTTTGGCAAGAATATGAATAATCTTTTTAGAACCATAAAAAAATCATTTGACCCTAATAATATATTTAACCCTGGGAAAATTATTGATGCTCCTAAAATGGATAGTAGAGATCTTTTTAGATATGCGCCATCTTATAACGCTGAAAATATTAAAACACTTTTAGACTGGTCTTTGTGGACAGGTAAAGCTGGTGGTTTTCAGGGTGCAATTGAAATGTGTAATAATAATGGATCATGTAGAAAATTAGACGGTGGAGTAATGTGTCCATCTTTCAGAGTTACAAAGGATGAAAAAGATTCGACTAGAGGAAGAGCAAACTCTCTTAGATTAGCTCTTTCAGGACAACTTGGAAAAGATGCTTTAATCAGTAAAGAGATGACAGATACCATGAAATTATGTGTGTCCTGTAAAGCCTGCAAAAGAGAATGTCCAACAGGTGTAGATATGTCAAAGATGAAAATTGAATTATCTTATCTACAAGCAAAAAAATATGGTTTAGATATTAACAGTAAACTTGTTGCTTACCTTCCAAAATATGCCCCATTAGCGTCAAAAATGTCTAAAATTATGAATCTTAGAGATAAAGTGCCAGGTTTAGCTAAAATAAGTGAGCTATTATTAGGTTTTACGGCTAAAAGGCCTCTTCCCAAATGGAGAAATGATTACTTCAAAGATAGTGAATTACCAAATACAATAGATAAGACACAAGACAAAACACCAGTTATTTTATTTGTAGATACTTTTAATCGTTATCATGAACCAGAAAATGTAAGATCTGCAATAAAAGTTTTAAATGCTGCAGGATTTTTTCCGTTTATTCCGAAATCAAAAAATATAAAGAGAGTAATGTGTTGCGGAAGAACATATTTAAGCAATGGTTTGATTGACAATGCAAAAACAGAGGCAACTAACGTTTTAGATACTCTTTTACCTTATGTATCGCAAGGTATAAGTGTAGTTGGATTAGAACCCTCATGTATTTTGTCATTTAGGGACGAATTACCTGCTTTATTAAAAAATAAGAATACCGAACTTTTAAAGAAAAATTCTTATACCTTCGAAGAATTATTAGCCAAACAATGTAAAAATCTTGCTTTTAAAAAATTAAATGAAAAAGTGTTACTTCATGGACACTGCCATCAAAAAGCATTTGATGCTGTTAAGCCAATCCAAAAAATTTTAAATTACATTGAAGGTTTAGACGTAGAAACAATAGAAACGAGTTGTTGTGGAATGGCTGGAGCTTTTGGCTATGGCAAAGACACTTATGATATTTCTATGAGAATGGCTCAGGAAAGACTTTTCCCAGCTATAAAAAATAATTCAAAAGGAATTAAAATTATTGCAGATGGGACTTCATGTAGATGCCAAATCAAGGATGGTTTAGATAAGCAAGCCATTCACGTTGCTAAATTTCTAGATGATAATATAATTTACTAAAATCAAATTAAGAATTAGTCTATTCTTAACAAGAGGTAAGAATGCCAAGCAAAATTAGAAAACCCACTTCTTTTCATTGGGGAAGTTATTACGCTGAGATAGAAAATGATAAACTTGTTGCAATGCGACCATATGAGAATGATGAAGACCCATCGAGTATCGCCAATGGAATAATTGATAGCATTGACGATGACTTGAGAATAAAAACTCCACATATCAGGAAAGGTTATCTTCGTGAGATAAGAAAAGAACTTGCTAATAGTAAAATGTCTTTAACAGGAAAACGTGCGAGAGACAAACGTGGATCCGATAGTTTTGTTCCTGTAAGTTGGGATGAAGCTATAGATATTGTTGCATTTGAACTAAGTAGAATTAAGAAAAAATATAAAAATAAAGCTTTCTTTGCTGGTTCTTATGGTTGGGGGTCAGCTGGAAGATTCCACCATGCCCAAAGCCAACTTCATAGATTTTTTAATAGTTATGGTGGTTACACAAGGTCAGTCAACACTTATTCTTATGCTGCAAGTGAAACAATTATGCCGCATGTTATTGGTTTATCTTATAGAAAATTTCTTGATACTCATACAGATTGGAACAACATCAAAGATAATTCCCAATTAATCGTTATGTTTGGAGGATTGCCACTCAAAAATTCCCAAGTAACTTCTGGTGGAGTGGGTAAACATACTACCAAAGACTATATTAAAAAATGTGAAAAAAAGGGTATTAAATTTATAAATGTTAGCCCCATGGAAATGGAAGCTGATATAATTAGTAAAGCAGAATGGATTAAAATAAGACCCGGGACAGATACTGCTTTAATGCTGAGTTTGGCATTTATTTTTGAAACTGAAAGTTTAGTTGATAGAGAGTTTATAAGTAAATATTGTGTTGGGTATAATAAATTTTTAAAATATTTAAAAGGAGTATCTGACGGCAAGGCAAAAACTCCTTTTTGGGCATCTAAAATTACTGGCATACCCAGTAACACGATATATAATTTAGCAAAAAAGATGTCTACTAATAGAACTATGATTACTGGGGCGTGGGCTTTACAACGACAACAATATGGTGAACAACCTCATTGGATGATTACTGTACTAGCTTGTATGCTTGGACAGATTGGTATTCCCGGTGGTGGCTTCGGCCTTGGATATAGCGCTGAAAACGGTATTGGAAACCCAGTTCAATATCACAAATGGCCAGCATTAGATCAATTTAAAAATGCCGTTTCAGATTTTATACCTGTAGCAAGAATATCAGACATGCTCCTAGATCCAGGTGAAATATTCTCGTATAACGGCAAAGAAATAAAATATCCAGATATTAAATTAGTATATTGGGCAGGTGGTAATCCGTTCCATCATCAGATGAACTTAAAAAAACTTGTTAAAGCGTTTAAACAACCAGATAGTATAATTGTAAACGAAATTTGGTGGAATAGCCTAGCAAGACACTCTGACATTGTTTTACCTGCTACTTCGTCACTGGAGAAAAATGATATTGGAATTCGACATTGGGATCAAACTATATCACCAATGCATAAAATTATCGAACCGATAGGAGAGTCAAAATCAGACTATGAGATTTTCTCATCAATTTCTTCAAAACTTAATATTAAAGACAAATTCACAGAAAATCGAAATGAAGATCAATGGTTAAAATATTTGTGGAGTGAAGCAAGAGAGAGTGCAAAAGAAGCTGGTTTTAATTTGCCTGAGTTTGATAAGTTTTGGAAAAATGGATTTCAGGAAGTATTGTCTCCAAAAAAACAAACTATTTTGTTAGAAGAATTTGTAAAAGATCCTATTAAAAATCCTGTATCAACCCCGTCTGGAAAAATTGAAATATTTTCAGAAACTATACAAAATTTTAATTATAAGGACTGCCCTGGTCACCCAACTTGGTTGGAACAGGAAGAGTGGCTGGGTTCATCTTTAACTAAACATTACCCTCTTCAACTTATATCAGGTCAACCTCATAATAGGTTACATAGTCAACTTGACAACGGATCTGAAAGTCAAAGAGATAAAATATCTGGAAGAGAACCTGTGAAAATTCATCCACATGATGCTCTCGCGAGAAAATTAAATGATGGAGATATTGTAGAAATATTTAATAAAAGAGGTAAATGTCTTGCAGGAGTTGTTATTAGTAAAGAAGTTATGAAGGGTGTTGTTTTTCTTCCAGTGGGTGCCTGGTACGACCCTGTTGACGATGGTGGATTTTGTGTGCACGGCAACCCAAATGTATTAACAGCTGACATAGGAACTTCTTCGCTTGCACAAGGTCCATCTGCTCACTCTACATTAGTTGAAGTAAAAAGATTTGTAAAAGAATTACCTCCTATAAGTATTTTAGAAAAACCCAACATAGTTAATAAATAGAGCAATTAAATTTGAGCATAGAAATTTGTATCATTAATCCTTACGGGACTGCCAGATCTAATGAAAAGCTCAAAAAATGTGCGTCAACAGTAATTAATGAAAATTCTAAAATTTATATAAATGAGGAAAATTTAGAAAATGATTATTTCAGTCATCATTTAGAAACAACTAATATTTCTGGTTTGGTTAAACAAATAGAGAATAATAATTCATCAGATGCATTTATAATTGCATCTTTTGAAGATGTTGGAGTTGATACAATTAGAAAGGTTACTACAAAACCAGTCATAGGTATTGGAGAGGCTTCATTTTATACTGCCAATATAATAGCTAATAAGTTTTCAATTATTACAAATGTATCTCAATCCCACGAGGCTTTAAAAAATAATTTAATTAAATATGATATGGATCACAAATGTGTTTCATTAAAGTCAATTGAAGTCCCAATCTTAGATATGGAGACAATGTCAAAGTCAAATCTAACAAAATTAGAAATTGAAATTCAAAGAACTATTTCAGAAGATAGTCCTGAGGCAATCATTATTACTAGCGCGGGAATAATAAATCTTGCAAAAGATTTAAGACTTAAATTTGATTTACCCATTATAGAAGGTATGACTGCAGCAACTGCACTCATTGAAAATTTAACCAAACTTCAATTAAATATAAAAAGATTTGTTCCTAAACCTTTAAGAAATTTTGGAATTCCTATTTAAAATATTTAATCTCGTAACAATTCATTTTCTATGTCAGTATCCATCAATTCCTTATCTCTATCAGAGTAATCTCCAAGTCCTCCACCACCAGGTGTGAATATTTCTAATATTTCACCAGCTTTAATAACTTGAGTTCCTTTACCATTAAGCTTTCTTTTATTTTTGATAGATACCTTACCTGCATTACCATTCTCTCCATTTAACCTTCCTCTAGCTGGAAATTTTATTCTGTCAAAGGAAGCTAACAAATCCATATCCTCATCAATTGCTGATTTAATTTCAATAACTTGCCCCATACCACCATTAAACTTTCCTTTACCTCCACTACCAGGATTATATTCTTTTTTAAGAAATAATAATGGCGCAACCGCTTCATTAATTTCAACTGGAGTTCCTCTCACACCAGAAGGATAGGCAGTAGCTGATAAACCATCTTTATTTGGCCTTGCACCTGTGCCACCATTAACTACGGCAGTTACCGCAAATAAAGAGTTATTGTTTGCACCCCTGTCAGTCTTGCCTCGAAATGTAATATTCCACAAACAAGAAGCACCTTCTGCAGGGACCTTTTCAGGTATAGCTTTTTCTAAGCAACCAAAAACTACATCTGGAAGCATTTGTCCAATAATATGTCTTGCACATACTGCAGCAGGATATGGCGCATTTAAAACTGAACCCAATGGTGCATCAATTTCAAAAGGTTTTAGAGAACCTGCATTGTTTGGTATTTCTGCACTAACGAGACAACTTAATCCAAAACATGTGTAAGCCTTAGTGTAAGATAAAGGTACATTTATGCCAAACTTTGATTTTTCTGAAGTACCAGTAAAATCTACAGATATTGACTTTTCCGAAACGATCAATTTAGCCTCTAATTTAATATCCTTTTCAAATCCATCTATCATCATAAAATTTTTATATACACCATTTGGGATTTTCTGAATTTCATTTTCTACAGCTGATAAAGACTTGTCATATATGAAATCAGATAATTTTTTTAAATCATCAATTTTAAATTCTTTCATCATTTCAACTAATCTTTTGCAACCTATATCATTACATGCAGCCAATGAATAAACATCACCTTCTGTTTCTACTGGTTGTCTTGTATTTTGGCTAATTAGTTTTAATAATGTTTTATTCATTACACCTTTGTTAGCTAATTTCAACATAGGTATATAAAGACCTTCCATATGTATATCAGTGGCATCAGGACCAACTCCTAATCCTCCGATATCTGTCAAATGAGATGTACATGAAAAAAGACCAACTATTTTGTTATCTTTGAAACAAGGGGTTGTTAGTACAAAATCGTTCAAATGCCCTGTTCCCATCCATGGATCATTTGTAATAAATATGTCTCCTTCATTCATAGTATTTAATGGAAAATGATTAATAAAATGCTTAACTGATTCCGCCATGGAATTTACATGACCAGGAGTACCTGTAACAGCTTGAGCCATCATTCTACCTTCTAAATCAAACACTCCAGCAGATATATCTCCACATTCACGAACAATTGGACTAAATGCAGTTCTGACTAGTGTTTGGCCTTGCTCTTCAACAACAGAAAGAAGTCTATTCCACATCACTTGATATTGAATATTATTTTTATCATCAATTAGATTATTCTCATTCATTATCTATATGTTCCATTTGCAAAAAATTGTTACTTAAAACCTTTGTATTAAAATTATTTGAAACAACTATTGTAGTTTGATCCTCTGTTATTATACATTGACCATTTATAAGATCTCCAGGTTTTAAATTTGTCCTTTCATAATTAGGTATTTTAATTTTTTGTCCACTTTCATAATCACAAAAATCAATTAGAGAATTTTCTTTAATGTTTTTGTAAGCGTAAAGTTCTATATATTTAGTAGTTTTCTCATCTATAATAGATAGTGACAAAGACCAAGTTAAAATCTCTATGTCAGCATTTGGCAGTGTCCTAGAATATAATTTTTCGTAATTAGTTTCAAAAGTCTCTTTAATTTTATTTGTATCTTTAGTAGACAACACTTCATTGTCTATAGGCACTTTGATTTCGTGACCTTGTCCAGCATAACGCATAAATGCAAAACGTTCTTCAGTATATTCTGTTTTTTCAGACTTATTTTGTATAATTTTTTTGGCTTCATTCTTCATAGATGTTAGTAAATTATTAACTTTTTCAAAGTTAAACTTATTTAATAACATTCTTAAACTTTTAACTACTTCGTAACCAACAGGTGCTTTCAAAAAACCGACTGCTGATCCTACACTTGCGTTTGTAGGAATGATGATTTTTTTTACTCTTAATTTTTCCGCAACTCTAGAGATATGAAGAGGAGCAGCTCCTCCAAATCCAATTAATGTTCTGTTTGATGTTTCGTGACCTTGTTCAACAGTATGAACTCTAGCAGCATTTGACATAGTTTCATCTACAATTTCAGATATTGCTAATGCGGCTGTTTCGGTCTTAATGTTAAGCTTGTCACTAATATTTTTTGTAATTGCATTTTTAGCAAATTCTTTAGATAGGTCTATTTTCCCCCCAGCAAATTTATTAGCATCAATCTTCCCTATTACTAAATCTGCATCTGTAATTGTTGGATTATCTCCCCCATTAGAATAACATGCTGGGCCTGGGTTTGAGCCAGCACTGTCTGGCCCAGTAATTATTTGATCTAACTTGTTTACCCGTGCTATTGACCCACCTCCTGCACCAATCTCAACCATTTCAATTACAGGAATTCTTAAAGGTAGACCACTTCCTTTTTTAAACCTTGCTTTTCTGTCAACTTCAAATTCTCGAGCTTTAATTGCTTGCTGGTTTTCAATTATAGTTATTTTAGCGGTTGTTCCTCCCATATCGAATGATATTACTTTATCTAATTTCAAATCTTCAGCAATAGATGTTGCTAAAATAGCACCACCTGCAGGACCAGACTCAACTAACCTGACTGGATTGTTACACGCACTTATTACATTAGTTAAAGTTCCACCAGAGGTCATTAATAAGAGGGGACAATTAAAACCTTTTTGCCTTAATTTAGTATCTAATTTTTTCAAATAAGTAGATATTAGAGGTTTTATGTATGAGTTTACTACAGTAGTAGTAAAACGTTCATATTCTCTTATTTCTGGACATACGTCAGAAGATATACTGACTTCTACATCTGGTAAATATTTTAATAAAAATTCTTTTAATTCATTTTCATTTTTAGGATTTCCATAGGAATGTAAAAACCCAATTCCAATACTTTCAAATCTTTCATTTTTAATTATATCAACTAAACTTTGAAATTTTTTCGTATTTATAGGCTTTATTATATTTCCATTAATATCGGTTCTTTCTTCTATTACATATCTATACTTTCTTGGAACAAGTGACATTGTTTTTTCAATAAGTATATCATACTGATCAAACCTACTTTCATAACCAATATCTAAAACATCTCTGAAACCCTCAGTTGTTATAAAACAAGTTTTGGCACCCTTTCTTTCTATAACTGCATTTGTAGCCAAAGTCGTACCATGAATAATCATCTTTATATCTGAAGAATTGATTTTATTTTCTTGTAATAGTTCTATTACGCCTTGAATTACTGCAACTTCAGGTTGAGAGGAAGAAGTAAGCACTTTTTTAGTGTAAAGATCAGTTTTGTTTTCTAGAACTATGTCTGTAAAAGTTCCACCAATATCGATAGCAAGTCTCATTAATTGAAATCCTCTAAAAAATTATCATTGGATCATGAAATTGACAGGTGCGGTTACGATTTGAGGAAAAATTACAATTATAACTATACTTAATAACATTAAAAAGAAAAAGGGTAAGGCAGCTTTAGTAACTTTCAATATATCTCTACCTGTCATTCCTTGAAGAACAAATAAATTAAATCCTACTGGAGGAGTAATTTGTGCCATCTCAACAACTATTACAGTAAAAATACCAAACCATATTAAATCTATACCAGCTGTCTGAACCATTGGCAAAACTACGGATGCAGTCAATACCATCATGGATGTTCCCTCAAGGAAACAACCAAGGAAAATGTATAATATTGTTAAAATTGCTAAAAGTGAAAGTTGTGATAATTCAAAGTCATTTACTATTTGTCCTAATTGTTTTGGGATACCAGTGTAGCCCATTGCAACAGAAAGAAAGGCAGCTCCCACAATAATAAAATTAATCATACAAGATGTTTTGACTGCACCTAGTAAGCTATCCATAAAACTTTTGAAATTAAGAGATTTTGAAGACCATGCAAGTATTAGTGCTCCAATCACGCCAATAGTTGCAGCCTCTGTTGGAGTAGCATAACCACCATAAATCGATCCTAGAACAAAAAATATTAGTGCAACTACTGGGAGCAAGTTTCTTGCCGCTTTTATTTTTTCTAAAAAAGTATAACTAACATTTTGTTTTGGTGCTAAAGAAGGATTAAGTTTAGATCTAATTGCTATATATGACATAAAAATAAAAATAATCATTATACCTGGCAAAACACCTGCTATGAAAAGTCTTGAAATTGAGACTTGAGCTAAAACACCATAAACAATCAGCATGATTGAAGGTGGAATTAACAAACCTAACGTGCCAGAACCCGCTAAAGAACCTATGCTAAGTGTCTCGTCATAGTTTCTTTTCTTTAATTCCGGTATACTCATTCTACCTATTGTGGCGCAAGTTACTGCACTAGAGCCTGCAACAGCAGCCATTATACCACAACCAACTACATTTACATGTAACAAACCTCCAGGTAAATTAGATAACATTGGAGAAAGACCTTTAAACATTTCTGAAGAGAGTCTTGTTCTAAAAAGTATCTCACCCATCCATATAAATAAAGGTAAAGCTGTTAATGCCCAATTCCAACTTGCATCCCATAATGTACTTGCAAGGAGAGATCCTACAGGTGCTGGAGTAAAAAATTCTAAAAGTATATAACCTAAAGTAATTAATGCTGGAGCTACCCAGATACCCAAAGATAAAAGGAATAGTAACAAGATAAATAGAATTAATGATAATCCAGTGGCCATATATTTCTCTTTTAAGTATTATCTTTTAATATTGGATCAGCATTTTTTACGTAAGATGGCTGTTCCTTTTTCCAAACTGTAAAAAAATCATCAATAAGAGCAATTAGGAATATAGTTACCCCGATAGACATACTTATCCTTGGAATCCAAAAAGGGATAGCCAATAGACCTGGGCTAATATCCTCGAAAATGAATGAAAAATACACAAAGTCCCAACTCCAGTATGTTAAATAACTAGAAATTATAATACAAAATAACAAAGAGAAGAGCTCTTGATATCTTCTAACTTTTGTTCCTAATAATCTTGTAAATAAAGTTACCCTGATGTGTTCGCCACTGTGAAAAGTATATGAAAGTCCAAAAAAGGTTAATGCAGCTAGACTAAAACCAGCAGTTTCAGTAGAATCTACTGTAATATTAACAAATCTACCTAAAATTTGAGCAACAATGGTCAAAGCAATCAAGACCATAAAAAAAGCAGAGAGATAGCCACTGAATAAATATAATTTATTTAATTTAGTTCTCATGACTATCTCGCTAAAATTTTAACGCAAAGATAAATATCTATCTAAGACAGCATTAGCCTCTGGACTAGCTTTTGATCTCCAGTTTTTCATCATCTCTAGACCAATACTTTTCATTTTGCTAATTACTTCATCTGGGGCATTTTTAGAAGACATTCCATTTGTCTTGAGGATATCTATTTGCTTCTTTGTAGTTTCAGCACTCATTTCCCAGCCCCTAAGCTCAGCTTTCTTTGCTGCAGCTAAAATGTTACTCTGATCACCTTTTGATAGAGCATTAAAGGCTTTTTTGGTAACGACGACTGCATTTTTACTGAAAATAGCTCCAGCATATGTAAAATGTTTCGTATTATCCCACGCTTGAATATCTATGCCTGTTTGCGGACTAGTAAATAAAGCTTCAATAAGACCTGTAGAAAATGCTTGAGGAATCTCGGCAAAAGGAAGAATTGTTGCATTAAACCCTAACATAGATCCCATTTGTTGTGTGGCGGTAGAATATATTCTTAGCTTTTTACCTTTAAAGTCAGAAACACTACTTACAGGAAACTTAGTATAAAACCCTTGTCCTGGCCAGGGAGCAGTATATAAAATCATAAGTCCTTTTTTATCGAATTTTTCCTGAAGATATTCCATCTGAACATCTTTCAACATCCAAGCACTTGAATAGTCTGGCGCAATAAACGGTAATCCTGCTAAGATATACATTGGGTCTTCATTACCATAAATACCTAATCTTATTTCACCAATTGGAATTTGTCCTCTTTGAAGAGATGTTTTTATAGCATCTAATTTAATTAGAGTGTCATTAGGGTTTAAGTTGATATTAACCGAAGTAGTAGATTTAACGTCATCTATAAATTTAATTATATTTTGAGTATGAAAATTACTTTTTGGGTATCCTGAGGCCATTGTCCAATCTGCTGCTTGCAAATTAAAACTAAAAAAAGATACGCTTACAAAAAGAAACAATTTTTTTAAAACTTTTATAATCATTTTTAATTCCTTTCATTTTAAGTGTTTAATAATTAAGCATTCATATTAAAACAGAGTCAAATTGAATTGAACGTAAGCAAAATTTTGTTTTATCTCTTCACATATGTGTCATAAATTTAATCAGAAAAGATTGAATAAATCTTTTTCTAAGCAATGTTTTGCTATGTCAATCCTCTTTGGTATCCATACATTTTGATATGTTTTTATATGTTTGATAAAATCTTCAAGTCCCTTAATTCTTCCTGGTCTTCCAATAATTCTGGGATGTAGTCCAATAGACATCATTCTTAAAGAACCATCATCTGTTTCTGAGAGAAGTTGATTAAATGATTCTTTGCAATAAATATTAAAATCGTCGCCTTGTACAAAACCATTGTTCCCATCAAATCTCATATCATTTGTATCAAATGAATATGGGATAATTACAAATTTCTTATCGTTTTGTCTTATTACATAAGGTATATCATCATTATAAGCATTAGAATCATATATGAAACCTCCATGCTCTATTAAAAGATCCCTAGTAAATGGTGACGTACTTGATTTTGTATGCCATCCCTGTGGGGGACGACCAGAAAGTTTTAGAATTGAAGAGTAACAATCATTAATAATTTTTTTTTCTTCTTCTCTACTGAAATAAGCATGGGAAATCCACTTTACACCATGAGCGGATATTTCATGTTTTCTGTTTAAAATTTCTTCTATCAACCAAGGAGATTTTTCTAAAGCCAAAGAACAACAACTAAATGTTGCTTTTATATTATATTTATCAAGAGCGTCAAAAATACGCCATATACCTGATCTTAAACCATATTCAAAATGAGACTCCATACAAAGATCTGGGGTATCTAATATTTTAGTTTTATTATTTTCGAATACATACTCATTTTGACTATCGCCTGAAGAAACAGAGAGTTCTGCACCTTCTTCGATATTTACAACAAACGAAACTGCAATTTTATTACCCTGTGGCCAAAAAATTTTTGGCTTTTCTTTTCCATAACCAATAAAATCTCTAATCATTTATGAACCATTATTAGCTTTATGAGAAATCAATTGTGATAATTTTTTATCAACTCCAATTGACGATTTAGGTGGTAGTTTATGTTTATTAATAGTGTTTTGATTCATAACGACAGCTAATTCTGCTTGCTTTACAGCTGCTTCAGCACAATCAATCACAGGAACACTAATTTCTTTTTGAACAACTTTTTTAAATCCAGACAATGGAGCCCCTGCAAATATAATAACCTCACCACCATCAAGGTTGATAGCATTTTTGGCAGATTCAATTAGAGATTTCTTCTGAAGCGTTTGGATTTTATCAATAGTTAAATTAACACCATCTATAGCTCTAAATCCTGCATATCTAGATTGTAATCCTAGTAATTCAACACTTTCATCATACCAAGACGCCATTGCATTAGTAAATGAGATAATTGAGAATTTTTTACCAAATAAGCAAGCACTCAACATAGCTGCCTCCCCTAACCCAATTATAGGCAAGTTAAACAAACTTTTTGCTGGTATCAGACCTGGATCACCAAAGGCAGCTATAATTATGGCATCAAATTTTGGATGTATTTCTGCTAATTTTTCTAAAACTAAAGTGCCAGTAATTTGGGCTTCAACTTTAGTTGATATATATGGGAAACCCTTTTCTGCTGTTTTAGGAATTAAGGTTGTTTCACTACTTACAACCAACTTGGCAGTTTCATAAAGTGTTTCAGTTATAGATTCAGAAGTGTTTGGGTTATACAATAATATTTTCATGCCACTAATTAATTCCTTTTGGAATTGTAAGACCTTTTTCAGTTAATTTTAAGTGTAATCTTTTTAATAAATAATTCATTTCCTTAATATCGTCTTCTGTAAGAACAGGCCCAGGAGATCTCACATTTAACGATTTAATAATACCTCTCTGTTGTAAGACAAATTTTCTTAAGGCTAAACCTATTCCAAATTGCTGTTCATGCCTTATAAGTGGTAAATATATATCAAATAAGTCTTCTGCTTTTTCTTTATCATGATTAGAAAATAAATTATGTAAATTCACCAACATTTCAGTGAATGCAAAACCCGTCATAATTCCGTCAGCGCCTCTCTCGAGTTCTTGGGGAACATATAAGCCTCCATTCCCTACAAAGATGCTATATTTTCTGTTTAAATGATTGTCTCTATATCTAAGAAGTCTTGATAATTTATTATGTCCTGGGCAGTCTTCATGCTTAAACATTTCAATTGAAGGATGGTTTTCCATTATAGTATTTATAACACTTTCAGAAAAGTAAACATTGGTTGTGGGTGGATAATCCTGCAAACAAATTGGAATATCTTGAGTGCGATCTACAACTTGATTGAAATATGATTTGATTTGATCGTCATTTTTTAGACCATTATTACCAGATACCATAACTCCAGAGGCTCCAGAATCCATTGAAAATTTTGATAGTAATTCTAAGTTATCAAGACCAGCATTAGAAACCCCTACAATTACTGGAACACTATTAATTAAGTTATTTACGTATCTTTTTATTAATGTTTTTTGTTCTTCAATATTCAGCTTGTGAGCCTCTCCCATAACCCCAAGGATTGTAACCCCTGAAACTTTACTTTCTATGTAATAATTTGAAAGTCTATCGACTGATTCAAAATCAATTAAGTTTTCATTGTTAAAAGGTGTTGTTGCAATGGCAATAACACCTTTCATATCTTTAAATTCTTTTGTCATTTACCTTCCTAAAATTTATCTGGAATAAAAATTAAATTAGCTACTTAATAAGTCAAATCTTTAATTCTTAGTTCAGCAATTTTGTGAATTTCACTAATAGCAGTTTCAAATTCTTTAGTTTTAATGTTCTTAACCCTCTTTTGCATATTATCTATGATCTGATTTTTATTTAGACCTTTCACTGCAATTATAAATGGAAATTTAAATTTTAATCTATATACATTGTTGAGATTAGTTAAAATTTTAAATTCTTCATCAGAGCATTGATCTAAACCAGCAGACTTTTGTTCATCTTCCGAAAACTTTGTTAATTTTTCTTTTTTTTGAAGTTTTTTTCCAAGTTCAGGATGAGCATTAATCAAAGTTAATTTCTCTGTTTCTGAAGAATCATCAACTATTTTTTTCATCATCAATTGTAATTCTTCTTTTGTTTGAATCTCGCTAATATTCTCATTTAACAATCTTTCTGGTACCCATTTAGAATGCTCATAAACACCTTTTAGTAGATCTATTATTTCTTCTCTTTCCATTTTTTTAGAAAGAAATTTGAAAGTTTTATTGTACATTATTTTACCTGACATTATTATGTCAGTGAATTTAAGCATACTTTATACAAATTTAAATAGAGAAAAATATGGCGGGTCTTTCAACTCATGTTTTAGATACTAGCAAGGGTGAACCGGCAGTAGAATTAAAAATTGAATTGTACAAAATATTAGATATTGAGAAAATTTTGATCAAAACTGTTTTGACTAATGAGGATGGTAGAATTGACGAACCATTGTTATCTGCTGAAAGCTTAGAGGAAAGTCATTATGAATTATTATTTTTTGCTGGTGATTATCTGAAAAAACAAAATACTCACCTTAAACATGTTTTTCTTGACAAAATACCCATTAGATTTTTTGTAAATAATAAATCTGAACATTACCATGTACCACTATTACTATCTCCTTTTGGCTATAGTACTTATAGAGGGAGCTAATTTTTGATATTTTTATTGGAAGAATGGACTGAACTAATTTTGAGATGGTTCCATGTCATTGCAGGTATTGCATGGATTGGCTCAAGCTTTTATTTTATTGCTTTAGATTTAAGTTTAAAACAAAATAATAATCTTCCAGATAAATCTCATGGAGAAGCTTGGCAAGTTCATGGAGGTGGATTTTATCACTTAGTTAAATATCTTGTTGCACCATCAAAAATGCCTTCAGAATTAACCTGGTTTAAATGGGAAGCCTATGCAACTTGGGTTTCAGGTTTTGCTTTGTTAGCTCTTATATATTACGCAGGTGCTGAATTATACATGATTGATATTGTCAAATATGATTTAGAAAAATATGAAGCTGTAATAATTTCATTACTAGGCGTCGTCTCTGGTTGGGTAATTTATGATTTTGTGTGCAGATTATCATTAAAAACAAATGTCTATGTATTAATCAGCTCTATATTTATTTTAATCACTGTCATGTCGTGGGCTTATTCTGAAATATTTAGTTATAGAGGAGCATTTATGCAGATAGGTACAGTTTTAGGTACTATAATGGTTGCTAATGTTCTTATGATCATAATTCCTGGTCAAAAAAAAGTTGTAGCTAGTTTGCTAGCAAATGAGACCCCTAACCCAATTCATGGTGCTATTGCTAAACAACGATCTCTTCATAACAATTACTTAACATTGCCAGTGATTTTTATAATGATTTCAAATCATTATCCTTTAATTTATGCTACAAAATATTCTTGGATAATCATTTCAATTATTTTAATAATTGGAGCGCTCATTAGACATTTTTTCAATATTAAACATACTGGAGCCAAACCACCTTATTGGGTATGTGTTCCAATAATTATTCTAGGATCAATAATTTTTTATATTTCAGATTTGGGTAAACCAAAACTAAATAACGTAAAAAACACAGCTACTTTGATCGAACTAATCCCAGAAAAAACTTTGGTAAGTGCTCAAGAGATAATTGTATCTAAATGTTCAATGTGTCATGCAAAAGAGCCTTTATGGGAAAATATGAAAAATGCTCCAAAATTAGTCAATTTAGAAACACCTACAGATATAATAAACAATATTGATAATATATATAAACAGTCTGTGATATCATATGCCATGCCACCTGGGAATATTTCTTTTCTTGAAGAAGATGAAAGAAATTTAATTAATCAACTTTATATGAGTGTTCATAATCTGAAAAATAAATAGTCATTGGAGTATAGTTCATGAAAAACTTTGACATAATTTTTAAAAATGGAAAAACAGTAACTGAAAATGGTGTAGAAGACTGCGACATTGCCGTTGCTGACGGAAAAATTCGTGAAATAGGCGAGATTAATGCTGACGCAAAAATTGTAGAGGATGTTTCTAACCTATTAGTTCTGCCTGGCGGTATAGATGCCCATGTCCACATAGATCAACCATCAGGACCAGACGTTGAAATGGCTGACAACTTTCAAAGCGCTACAAAATCTGCCGCGGCTGGAGGTAATACCACAGTTTTACCTTTTGCTATGCAAGAAAAAGGACAATCCCTCAGAGAATGTGTAGAAAGTTATCATAAAAAAGCTAATGGCAATTTGTTTGTAGATACTTCATTTCACTTAATTATAAGTGACCCCTCACCACAAGTTTTAGGACAAGAACTCCCTGCACTAGCTAGAGATGGTTATACCTCTTTTAAAGTATTTATGACATATGACGATCTGGTTTTAAATGATGAAGAACTCTTAAAAGTTTTCGAAGTTGCTAAAAATGAGAAAACGTTAGTCATGGTCCATGCTGAAGGATATGATGCTATTAGATTTTTAACAAAAAAATTAGAAGATGAAGGAAAATTAGCCCCTTATTATCATGGTTTGTCTAGGCCTCAGATTGTGGAAAGAGAAGCAACGCACAGAGCAATAAGTCATGCCCAAATAGTTGATATTCCAATTGTAATTGTTCATGTTTCGGGAGAGGAGGCACTATCTCAAATTAAATGGGCAAAAGATAAAGGAATTAAAATTTTTTCTGAAACTTGCCCTCAGTATATTTGTTTAACTGAAGATGATATGAAGGGATTAAATATGGATTTTGAGGGAGCAAAATACGTATGCTCACCTCCGCCAAGAGATTTGGAAAGTCAACAGGCTATTTGGGATGGATTAATCGATGGAACTTTTGATATCTTTTCATCAGATCACTGCCCATTCCGTTTTAAAGATAGTAAAGGTAAAGATAGGCCTGGAGCAAGAACATCATTTAAATGGGTCCCAAATGGTATCCCAGGAGTGGAAACAAGATTGCCAATTTTGTTTTCTGAAGGAGTAAGCAAAAATAGAATCAGCTTGGAAAGGTTTGTAGAGCTAACTTCTACTAATCCTGCCAAAATGTATGGACTTTATCCTGAAAAAGGATCAATTAAAGTTGGATCTGATGCTGATATAACAATTTGGGATCCTAATAAAAAAGATAAAATTCAACAAATTAATCTAAGCCATGGCTCTGATTATACGCCTTATGAAGGTTTAGATATTACTGGATGGCCAATACAAACTTGGTTAAGAGGTAACAAAATTTACGATCAGAATGAATTCATAGTTAACAAAAATTTAGGAAAATATATTTTTAGAGATTTTTGTATGCTTTAAATAAATAGGAAAAAAATGAGCACTAACGATATAAATCAAAATTTAACTAATCTAGCTTCTCCAAAAATTGGTACAAAAATAATTGAAGTTTCTGATGATTTTTTCGGTGAAGTTTCCCGTATGCTAGATGACAAAGAGCCAGTCTTCATTGAAGATAAATATGATGAGCATGGAAAGTGGATGGATGGATGGGAGAGTAAAAGAAGAAGAGATGGTGGCAATGATTGGGCTATAATAGAATTAGGATCTCCAGGAATTATTACTGAGATAGATATTGATACAAGTTTTTTTACCGGAAATTTTCCTCCTTTTGCTTCAATTGAAGGTCTATATAGTGATCAAAAACCTAGCAAAGACTCAGACTGGATTGAAATACTCTCTAAAACATCTTTAAAAGGTGATTCCGGTAATAAATTTAAAATTGAATCAAAAACAAAAGTTAATTTCATAAAATTACAAATTTTTCCTGACGGAGGAGTTGCAAGATTAAGATTATTTGGTGAAGTAAAACTTAATTGGGAGAATTATGATAATAAAAATAATCTAATTGAATTATCATCTTTAAAATTAGGTGGTTCTATTGTTGCTTATAATAATGCTCATTATGGTGACGTATCTGCTCTTCTATCTCATGGAAGAGGAAAAACAATGGGTGATGGATGGGAAACTAGAAGGAGAAGAGAACCTGGTAATGACTGGATTATAATTAAATTAGCAACCAAGGGTCTGATAAAAAAAATTGAAATAGATACTGCTCATTTTAAAGGAAATTATCCAGATCAAGCATCAGTGCAAGTCTCAAACTTTGACAAAAACAAAGGTTTAGAAGAAGTGATTAATGACTCACATAACTGGAAATACATCTTGGATAAATCAAAACTTCAAGCAGACAATATACATAATTACGAAGTTAATGATACGTCAACTAAAGGTGTAACTCATGTCAGATTGAATATTTATCCTGACGGAGGAGTATCAAGATTAAGAATTTTTGGTATAAAATTATAAAATGAATAATATTCCAATTGAAAAATTAGATTCTAATATTTTTTCTAGATTTGGGAATGTTTTAGAAAAGAAAAATGCATCAGAATTGCGTTCTATCAATCAAGGAACTACTACTAGATATCATAACATTTCAAAGTTAGATTTAAAAAGTAAAGATGGAAATTCAGGTATTTCTATCTTTTCTGGTTTACCAAGAGAACTTCCTATAGAAATAAAGATTATGGAAAAACATCCTGTTGCCTCACAAAGTTTTCTTCCAATTCAAGATTATGATTGGTTAATAGTTGTTAGTGAGGAAATAAATGAATTACCAAATTTAGATACTTTAAGATGTTTCCATGTTAACGGAGATACTGGTGTTACATACAATAAAAATGTTTGGCACCACCCTCTTTTAGTTAAAAAGAAACAAGATTTTTGGGTGATTGATAGAATAAATGATCAAGAAGATTCTTCTATTAATTTAAAAGAATATCATTTCACAGATAATGAAACTAGATACATAACTCTATAAATCCAGCAATCTTTTTGACGCAACCTTATGTTTTTCTAAAGATAAATTAAGATCAAAATTATTTAAATGACCTTTTTGAGAAATTATATTTCCATTACAAATTGTGTACGCTGTTTCCAAAGGGGTACATAATACCAACGCTGCCAGTGGATCACTCCAAGCTCCAGACATGGCAATTTTATTCAAATCATATATTGCAAAATCTGCAGCTTTACCAATAGAAATCTGACCAATATCATTTCTATTTAATACTTCTGCACCACCCCTTGTTGCAGTAAATAATGCTTCTCTTGGTGAAAATTTATTAGCACCTAAGTTTACTCTCTGTAACAACATTGCTTGGCGAGCTTCATTTAAAAGATATCCACTATCATTTGAACTTGAACCGTCTACACCTAACCCTACTTTCACACCTTTATCTATCCACGTTCTCAAAGGAGCTATTCCACTTGCTAACCTCATGTTTGAACAAGGACAATGAGCAATACCAGTACCTGTTCTAGAAAATAATTCAATTTCATCTTCATTTAATTTTACACAATGAGCATGCCAAACATCATCTCCAACCCACCCTAAGTCTTCAATATACTCACCTGGGGACATACCAAAATTTTGTTTGGTATAAACAATATCTTCGTTATTTTCTGCTAAATGAGTATGCATACTAACTGAGTAATTTCTAGCTAACTTAGCAGTTTCCTTCATCAAATCTTGACTAACGCTAAATGGAGAACATGGTGCTAAAGCAATTTTTAACATTGAAAATTCAGAAGAATCATGAAAATTTTCAATAACCCTTTGGCAATCTTTTATAATTGAGTTTTCGTTTTCAGTAAGTGCGTCTGGCGGAAGTCCTCCCTTACTAACACCTATGCTCATTGAGCCTCTAGTGGCGTGAAATCTACAACCAATCTCACTTGATGCTTCAATCTGATTTTCAAGCTTTGATCCATTTGGAAAGAGGTATAAATGATCACTAGAAGTAGTACACCCACTAATAACCATTTCAGATAATCCAATTAAAGTTGAAATATAAATATCAGAGGGTAATATTTTACTCCAAATAGGATATAAATTTGTAAGCCATCCAAATAATGACTCATTTTGGGAGCCAGGATAACAGCGTGTCAAATTTTGAAATAAATGATGATGAGTATTTACCAAACCAGGTATAACAACCATTTCATGTGCATCAATTATTAATCCAGGGTTATAATTAAAATTTTCAAGATCCCCGATGTCAATAATTTTGCCATTTTCACAATAAATAGATTTGTTAGATATTTCTTTTCTTTCATCATCCATTGTTGCAATTATTTGAGCATTTTTAATTAATAAATTTGCTATTTTCATACTAAAGCTCGAAAATTTTTTGTGTTGTAATGTAACAATATTTATCAAACTTTTAAATGTATAATTATAGTAGAGATGAAAAGTAAAATTTTTACGAATTCCAAAAGAAACAATTGTTAGAGAAGATGTTGTTGATAACTAAACTTTTAAGACTTTCAAAATTTCAGATGGAGTAGCTGGAGAATTAAGAAGCTCAGGTCTTGATTTTGTTGAAGAAGCCCTGATTGCTTCTTTCAGCGCTAGAAAATGAGAGATTGCAAGTAGTAGAGGCGGCTCACCGACAGCTTTTGATCTAAAGATGGTTTTTTCTTCATTATCTGATTTTTCTAGTAATTTAACATTGAAGATTTGAGGAATATCTCTACTCCCAGGTAATTTATATGTAGACGGCCCAGTTGTAAGTAATTTTCCTTCTTTGGAAAAACATAATTCTTCACATGTCAACCACCCCAAACCTTGAATAAAACCTCCTTCAATTTGACCGATATCAATATTTTCATTAAGAGAATTTCCACAGTCTTGAACAATATCAGCTCTTAATATTCTACTCTCTCCGGTATTTATATCTAATAAGGCCTCAGAAATTGCAGCTCCCCATGTAAAATAAAAATAAGGGTGACCCCTCAACTTACCTTGATCCCATGAAATTTTGGGAGTTTTATAGTAACCTGTAGAAGATAAAGAAATTCGATTTTCCCAACAGGAAAAGGCTAACTCTGAAAAAGATAAACTTTTGTTACCACAAATAATTCTACCATCACTGAGAACAATATCTTTTTTATTTTTTTTAAATAATTTTGCAGCATGGTCGATCATTCTATTTTTTATAACATTTGATGCGTTCCATGCTGCCATGCCATTTAAATCTGAACCAGAAGAAGCTGCTGTAGCTGAGGTGTTTGGTACTTCCGCAGTATTGGTTGAAGTTATGTGAATTTGTTCAACAGGAACTTTAAAACATTCAGCAACCACTTGGGCGACTTTAATGAATAAACCTTGGCCCATCTCAGTCCCACCATGATTTAACCTTATTGATCCATCTGAGTAGACATGAACCAGCGCTCCTCCTTGATTTAATGATGGTTTATTAAATGAAATGCCAAACTTTGCTGGCATCAGGGCAATACCTTTTCTAAAAGGCAAATTATTAGCTTTTTGACTTAAGTTAAACTTATTAATATCTCTAAGTCTGTTATTATAATCACTTAACTTATATACCTCATCTAAAATCCTATCTATCCTCAAGTTTTTTACAATTTGACCGTATGGTGTCTTTAGACCATTTTGTCTTGAATAATAATTAAGTTTGCGAATTTCATCTAGTGGCTTTCCTAAATATTGACTTACTGAATAAAGAATATTTTCAATTGTAAACATTCCTTGTGGTCCGCCAAAACCCCTAAAGGCTGTATTTGAAACAGTATTAGTTTTACAAACATAACCAACTGCTTTAAGTGATTTAATGAAATAACAATTATCAAGATGAGTTATAGCCCTGGTCATCACAGGTCCAGACAAGTCTAATACATTCCCGCCATTACTTAGAAGTTTTATATCCAAAGCTAAAATCTTGCCTGTGTCTGTAATACCAGCCGTATAATCTACCTTAAAGTCATGTCTTTTTCCTGATGCTGTCATATCAGTATGTCTATTAAGACGAATCTTTACAGGTTTTTGTGTTACATACGCTCCTAAGGCAGACATGGCAGCAAAAATCGTAGCCTGACTTTCCTTTCCACCAAAACCACCGCCAAGTCTGCGAACTTTACTATCGATTTTAGCCGATGGTATATTTAAAACCTTTCCAACACCGTGTTGAACCTCAGTAGGATGCTGAGTACTTGACCACACCACATATTCATCATTTTCGCCAGGAAATGTCATCGCGACATGAGTTTCCAGATAAAAATGATCTTGACCACCAATCTCAAAATTACCGCATAGTTTATAATTTGATTTTAACATATCTTTTTTGATGTTTCCCTTTTCTAAAACCATTGGATCTTCTAAAAAGGAATTTTGTTTATATGCATCATCTAAATTAAGAATTGGTTCAGTATTAAACTCAGTCTCAATATCAACCAAATTACTTGCGTATATAGCTTCTTGATGTGTTTTAGCCAAAACAATTGCAACTGGTTGACCCAAATATGAAAAGAATTCATCTGCTAAAACTGGTTCACCACTTTTAATGGGACCAATTTCATTTTCTCCAGGAATATCTTTTGCGGTAATAACTTTAGTAAAAAATGGTAAGTTATTTAGTTTGTCAGAATTAATATTTTTTATTTTTCCGCATGCAAATTTTGATAAAACAGGCGCCCCATGTAATAAATTTTCTTGTTCAGGTATATCATCGATATAAATTGCCTTACCTGTGGAATGCCTTAAAGAGGAATCATGAATTGGAATTTTATTTAAATTATTCATTTCACAAATCCATAATTGATAAACTTTTTTTATTTTGATTTAGGCAAATTTGTAATCTTCTAAATAATCCTTTAATGGACTCTAATCTATAATTACTTGAACCTCTAAAATCAGAAATTGGTTTGATATGTTTTTCTAAATTTTCAGTTGCAAAATCTATTGCATCGTCTAATTTTTTTTCTAGCATTGATTTACATAATTTGTCCAAATTCTTTGGTGTTGCTGCCACCCCTCCTGCAGCTACTTGTATCTCTTTTATTATATTCTTTTGGGTTTGTATATTTATAGCTAGAGAAACAGTTGATATATCCTGATCATAACGTTTAGAGAGTTTCCAGGAAAAAATTTTATTTTTTTTGTTTGGATAAGGTATTTCTATGGATAAAATTATCTCATCGTTTTTCAAAATATTTTTTCGGTAACCCTGGAAAAAGTTTTTTATGTTTGTTTTTTTAATACCATTCTCTCCAAACACATTTATATCAGAATTTAAAACCATTAATAATGGGGCTATATCTCCAATTGGACTTGAGGTACATAAATTTCCTCCAATGGTTCCTTGATTTCTAATTTGTGGCGATCCAAACCTCTGAAGGATCTCTATTAATTCAGGCATTCTTGATCTAACTGAATCAAGGAAATTTTCAATTGTAACTGCTCCTCCAAGAACTATTTTTTCTTTAAATTTCTTGATAAATTTCAATTCTTTAATTGAACTTAAACATATAATATTATTTTCTTTTTCGTTGATGATAGGTCTTTGAAGATTTAAATCTGTACCACCTGCAATAAATTGAAAATTCTTTACTTTTAAATAATTTTTAAGCTCTTTTAAATTATTCGGTTTTAAATAAGTAATGTTTCCAAAACGAACTTTCTTTTCTTTTTTAATAATTTGAACTTTTTTTAATATTGTTTTTTTATCTGATACAGATTTAATTGCCTTTATTATTGGAGAGTAACCAGTGCATCTACATAAATTTCCTGAAATTGCGTCATTTATTGTATCATTATTAATTACTTTACCAGAATTTATTAGGCTAACACCTGATATAATAAATCCTGGCGTACAATATCCACATTGAGAGGCGTACTCATTCGAAAATGCCACTTGCAAAGGATGAGGATTTTTATCACAACCTAGACCTTCTATGGTTGTAATGTTACTTCCTATTACTTGACCTAATCTAACTAAGCATGAGTTTATGGGTTTTGTATTCTCTTTATTTTGTTCATCTATTATAACTGAACATGCTCCACAATCTCCTTCCGCACAACCTTCTTTTGTTCCAGTTATTTTATGATAATTTCTCAACCAATCTAATAGAGTGATGTCATGACAGACATTTTTAACTTCTATTTTTTTATTATTTATATAAATAATGTTTGTTGAATTAGTCAAATACTATTACCTCAAATTAATTTATTATTTTAAGATTATAACTTCTAAATTTTAAAAAAATCAATAAAGATAAACAAGATTATACTAAGGAATTTTCTTTTGTTTTATCCCAACTTATAAAAATTTCATCATCAATATCAAATTTATTTTTTAAAAAAATATCATCACCTAGAGATACACTTAAACGTCCAAAATCTTTAGATATACCCGTAACTTTGACAATTTGACCTTGATATTCAATTTCATTCACAGTCATTGAATAGGAATTCTTTGATTTTTTACTATTAATTATTTGTATGTGATCCATTCTGATAGAATAAAATTGTTTGTTTTTTAAAATTACGTTATGCCCACCAACAAAATTTGCAATGAACTCGTTTTTGGGCTTATTAAAAACTTCGTAAGGTTCGCCAACTTGTTCAATTTTTCCGTTATTCATTACAACAATCATGTCAGCCAAAGCCATAGCTTCATCTTGTGAATGAGTTACATGAATGAATGATATACCAAGCTTTTTTTGTAATGTTTTTAATTCACTTCTCATTTTTATTCTTAAGAAAGGGTCTAAAGCTGATAAAGGTTCATCTAAAAGCAATATAGAAGGATTTGTAATCAAAGCTCTCGCTAGTGCTACTCGTTGTTGTTGACCGCCTGAAAGCTGGTTAGGATATCGATCAGAGTAATCTTCCATTTGAACTAATTTTAGCATTTTTAGAGATTTATCATATCTTACATTTTTTTTTATACCACGCATCTTTAAAGCAAACGCAACATTGTCTAGACATGATAAATGTGGAAAAAGAGCATAATTTTGAAACATCATTGCGGTTCCACGTTTTGCTGGTGGCAAATCATTTATGATATTGGAACCTAAAAGTATGTCACCTCCTGAAATTTCTTCGTGTCCAGCTATCATCCTTAGAGTTGAGGTTTTACCACAACCTGAAGGACCCAGAAAACAACAATATGTTCCTGCTGGTATTTTAAGATTTATACTATCAACAGCAATGGTTTCACCGTATTTTTTTGTTAGAATCGCAAATTCTAGATTTTCCGGATTATTCAATTTATTTACCAAATTTATACTTTCGCGTAATTTTATAGATTAAAGTTGTCTAGACTTTAATCAATTTTGAAAAAAAATGATGCATTGCTTAAAAAATATGCAGCATATATTTCCACACATTAAGATGTTTATTATAATTATATTAATTATACAACTTTAACATTAACATTTTAGGAGGTTAATATGAAAAAAAGTTTAACTAGGCGTAATATGCTTAAAACATCAACTGCAGCGATAGGTGCAGTTGCAGGGGCGGGATTGCTAAAAGGTTTTCCGGCAATACATGCCGCAGATGCTCCAGTAATCAGATACCTTGGAACAGCTGTTAACATGGGTGATGCAGTTCAAAAAAAATTATTTGATGACACTGGAATTAAAGTCAAATTCATTGTTAAGACAACCGATGAAGTTGTAAAAACGATTTTTACGCAACCAAACAGTTTTGATATCGTTGACTCTGAGTATTTTAGTATGCCTAAGTTGGTACCATCTGGAAACTTATTGGGTATGGATACCAAAAGAATAAAAGAATGGGATAATGTAACTTCTGCATTTACTAAAGGAGAGGTTGCAGGAAAGAAAATAGGAGATCAAGGAACAGCACCTAAAAAGGTGATGTATCTTAAGGGTTCACAATCTAAAGAATTTGCCTCTGAGCCAACGCAATACGTAACATTGATACCTACTGTTTACAACGCTGATACTTTAGGTATAAGACCTGATCTTATTAAAAGACCAATTAGTACTTGGGCGGAATTGTTAAATCCAGAATTCAAAGGAAAAGCTTCAATTTTAAATATACCATCAATTGGTATAATGGACGCAGCTATGGTTGTGGAAGCTATGGGTGAATATAAATATCCAGATAAAGGTAACATGACCAAAGAAGAAATTGATTTAACAATGAAAATTTTTACAGAAGCAAAGAAAGCGGGTCAGTTTAGAGCTTTCTGGAGTGATTTTAATGAAAGTGTAAATCTAATGGCATCTGGTGAAGTTGTAATACAGTCAATGTGGTCACCAGCGATTACTGCTGTCAGAACTAAGGGTATTCCATGTGTCTATCAGCCGCTTAAAGAAGGTTATAGAGCTTGGGCAGCAGGTTTTGGTTTACCATCTACTACTAAAGGAAGACAAGCTGATATTTGCTATGAATTTATAAATTGGTATTTATCTGGTTGGGTAGGTGCTTATTTAAATCGTCAAGGTTACTATTCAGCTGTTATTCCAACAGCAAAGAAGTACATGGAGGCTTATGAGTGGGATTATTGGATGATGGGTAAACCTGCTACTGCTGATATTATGAGCCCAGAAGGCAAAAAATTAGCTTCTAAAGGAGAAATCAGAGATGGTGGATCATATGAGGCAAGAATGGGCGGTGTCGCATGCTGGAATGCTACCATGGATGAGAACAAATACATGGTTAGAAAATGGAATGAAATGATTGCGTCCTAAAAAATATTTCAAAATAGGGTAACAAATGTTACCCTATTTTTTTTAAAATTTTAATTGAATATAAATATGATGAAATTCTGGAAGATTAAGCCATCAGTCGGTTTATTATCAATACCATACAGTTTTGTATTTATATTTTTTTTCTTTATTCCATTAGTATTAACCCTCATTATTAGTTTTTGGGATTATAATGAATATTCAATAATACCTGATTTTATTCTTGAAAATTACATATATATTTTTAAAGATTGCTTTAACTTTGAAAAAAATATGTGTGTTACTTTTAAAACTTATATATCAACTTTTATTTTTTGTTTTGCAACTTGGTTTTTTACATTAATCATTGGATTTTTTGTAGCTTATTTCCTTGCTTTTTACGTAAATTCAATTACTTGGCAGATTGTATTATTTTTGCTTTGTACAATTCCATTTTGGACTTCAAATGTCATTAGAATGATATCATGGATACCTCTTCTAGGAAGAAATGGTCTTGTAAATGATTTTTTACTTTACATAGGTCTAACTGATACACCCCAAGAATGGCTTTTGTATTCAGGCTTTTCTATAGTTTTAGCTTTTGTGCATTTATACACACTGTTTATGATAGTTCCGATTTTTAATTCTATGATGAGAATTGACAAATCAATCATTGAAGCTGCTTATGATAACGGAGCGAATGGACTTCAAATATTGTGGAATGTCATTATACCATTATGCAAACCCGGAATTGTAATTGGATCTATTTTTGTTATTACTGTCGTTATGGGCGATTTTATTACAATCGGGATTATGGGTGGGCAACAAGTTCCATCAATTGGTAAAATTATCTACGTTGAAATGAGTTATCTTCAATTACCCGCTGCTGCAGCAAATGCTGTGATACTATTGGCATTAACCCTTTTGATTATATGGATAATGACTAAAATGATAGATATTCGAAAAGAGCTTTAAAATGTTAAATAAAAAAAATAAAACTTATTATATATGCGTTTTCTTTTTTTGTTTATTTGTATTATTTCTATATGGCCCAACATTTACGATCATTCTTTTAAGTTTTCAGGGGCCTGATGGAGGGTTAACTTTCCCTCTCAATGGCGTTTCAATATATTGGTTCGAGGAATTATGGCGAGGCGGTTCTGTTGTAGATATTGGATCAGCTTTTAAACGATCTATAATCTTGGGTTTAATAGTTATGGTCTTAACAGTTCTTTTATCTGTAAGTGCAGGTCTTGCATTTAGAAAAAAATTTTGGGGCTCCGATATGCTTTTCTTTGCAACAGTAGCAAGCTTAATTGTACCATCGATAGTATTGTCACTTGGGGTTGCTCTTCAATTTAGATTACTTGATGATTTTACTAAATGGCTTGGATCTACTTTTGATATAAATTATATTAATGAATTTTTTCAAACTTCTTTAGGAATGTTTACAAGTGGATTAGGAGCACAATTGACATGGACGCTTCCTTTTGGATTACTAATTATGTTTGCAGTTTTTAACAGATTTGACAAATCTTACGAAGAAGCAGCTAGAGACCTTGGAGCAAGCCCTTGGAAAACTTTTAAAGAAATTGTTTTTCCGCTAATTGCTCCTAGCATAATTGGAATTGCTTTATTTGGATTCACATTGTCATATGATGAGTTAGCAAGATCATCTCAAGTTATGGGAGCTGGAAACACACTTCCATTAGAGTTGAAAGGTTTGACTACAACAGTCACAACTCCTGTTATATATGCATTAGGTACTGTAACTACCTTTGTATCATTTAGTGTAATTGGTATTTCAATAGTATGTTATATTTGGCTTAAAAGAAATAAAGGATAATTATTTTGAAAAGAAAAATTTGTATAATTAATCCTAATACTACTAAAGCAATGACGCATAAAATAGATTTAACTGCAAAGAACTTTGCAAATGTAGATACTGAAATTATTTCAGTTGAACCAAATATTGGTCCTGAGAGCATTGAAGGTTATTATGACGAAGCCTTTTGTGTTCCAGGATTAATCGAAGAAATCAATAATAATATAAATGCTGATGGTTATATAATTGCATGTTTTGACGACACAGGTCTAGATGCAGTTCGATCAATTACCGACAAACCCGTAATTGGAATTGGAGAAGCGGCTTATCATGTGGCTAGTATTGTATCTGGAAACTTCTCAGTTATAACCACATTATCAAGATCGATAAATCCCTTAAAGCATAATCTAAAAAAATATGGATTGTTTGAAAAATGCGTAAGTGTCACTGCTATAGAGGTACCTGTATTAGATCTAGAAGCAATCTCAGATGATAATCTTGACAAACTAAATAAGGGCATAGAAAAAACCATATTAGAAGATAATTCAGAAGCTATTATTCTTGGATGTGCAGGAATGTCTAACTTAGCAAAAGACCTTGAGCTAAGTCACGGTCTGCCAGTAATAGAAGGGGTTTCTTCAGCAGTTGTATTAATAGAAGGTTTGATTAATCTTCAAATTAAAACAAGTAAAATCGGCTCTTATGCTTTACCTAGAGATAAGAATTATACCGGTTATTTGAGTAAATTTAGACCACAAAGATAAAATTATGACAGTTAAAGTCCTAAATCACCCTTTAATAAATGTACTTATGACAAACCTACGTTCTCAAGAGACAAGTAGTTTTGAATTTAGATATACAGCCAAAAAAATATCTTCCTTAATGGCTTTTGAAGTATTTAAAGATCTTAAAGTTGATAGAAAAAAGATTAATACTCCACTTGAAAGTTTCTTAGGTGCAAAAACTCAAGACCCTAAACCATGTGTTATATCAATTCTTAGAGCGGGTTTGATAATTTCTGAAGGTATCACCGACATTTTCAAAGATGTATCCATTGGACATATAGGTATGTATAGGGACGAAAAGACGCTTAGCCCCGTAAATTATTTAATAAAACTTCCTTCAAACCTTCAAAATAGACAATGTTTTCTTTGTGATCCAATGCTCGCAACGGGAGGAAGTGCAATATCTTCGTTAGAAACCCTAAAACAAAATAATGCATCTAACATAACATTAGTTTGCTTACTTGCATCTGAAGAAGGTATAAAAAATGTTAAAGAAAAATTTTCAGATGTAACTATAATATGTGCCCAAAAAGACGATCATCTTAATGAAAAAGGGTTTATAATCCCAGGACTTGGAGATGCTGGAGACAGAATTTTTGATACATAATATTAATTTATAGCTTCTTCAAATCTCTGTAGGTTCGGAACATTTAATTTTTTAGCAGTTTGCCTGATATTTTCCCAAACCAAAGGTGCGACTGGTAAACCATTTTTCATTCTATCTTCATTAGTCAATATTTCTTTGTCACCGGGTATCATTACTTTTTCATTTTGATTTGCAGGTGGAGATGCCCTTACAAAATCTGCGTAAGATTTAACTTCCTTAGAAAAGTAATCTAAATCAACCATTTTTTGTACAGATATGTACAATGACAACATGCCATTCCCAAATTTTCTTTTTTCTTTATCATCAATACCCGCTGACACACCTGAGCCAGTTAGAGCTCCACCTAACATTTCCATCATAAAATTAATTCCAGATCCCTTATGTAATCCAAAAGCTGTGATCGCACCCGTTCCGTTCTCAGAGTTTGGGATCTCATCATCCCTTATTTTGCCATACATAACTTCAGTATCAGTAGTTAAATTTCCAGAACTATCAATTAATGCGCCAAAGGGTAATTTTTTTCCTCCCTTTTGAGCTACCATTACCTTTCCTTCTGCAACTGTCGAAGTTGCCATATCTAGGATAATATGAGGAAATCCTTTAGATGGTATTCCTATTGATAACGGAGATGTACTTCCTCTCCGGTCGCTTCCTCCAAAGGGTGCCACAAGCAAGCTGCCCCTTACATTTACAAAATGAAAAGAAACTAATCCTGCATCAGCTGCTCGTTCAGCCCAGTCTCCAATCCTACCTAGATGACCAGAATTTTTCAAACCTATAACAGAAATACCGTGTTTTGCAGCTCTTTTAATTCCTTCATCAACTGCATATTCACCTGCCACTTGTCCAAAGCCTTGTTTTGCATCCAGTAAAGCCATTGCTCCAGCATCCACTATTATTTCAGGTTTAACATTTGGAAAAACCCAGTTCCAGTCCATCCACTGTACATATCTTGGAACTCTAACAATTCCATGACTGTCATGACCTTTTAAATTTGAGCCACATAGTCTTTGCGCGATTGTCTTAGCTTCATATTCACTACATGACTTAGCTTGAAATATTTCAGTAATAAGTTGAATTGCGTATTTAACTTTAATACGAATTTCTGAATTAATGTTTTCCCCCGTCAATTTGCTCCCCTGTTAGTATCTATTCATATGCTGAGATTTAGATATAATTTATTTAATATATTAAGTAAAATAAAATACATACCAATTTTTTCTCTAGATATTTTTTGTAGATGGATGTTTTATGGGTAAAATTCAAATTATTTTAATAACAATTTTTATTGGTATTTTAGGAGGTATTACTTTCAATTTTTTACTTTTTCCTTTGCCGTGGGTTTTGGGACCTGCCTTTTCAATAGCTATTTTTACACTTTTTGGAAACGAAGTACATGTTCCACAAAAACTGAGAGATCCTTTTGTAGGCATTATAGGTGTTTGGTTAGGTCAGTCATTTTCATCTTCAATTTTTCATGAATTGAATGATTGGATAATTTCTATCATGTTCTTATTTCTGTATGTACCAATTGCGTTTTTTATTACTTATGTTTTCCTTTACAAAATTTTAAAGGTACCAAAAGTAGAAGCTTTTTTTATTTCTTCTCCAGGTGGTTTGTTAGAAATGGCATTAGGAGCAGAAGAATGTGGAGCAAACTCAAAGAAGGTAGGACTAATACATATTATACGAATTTTTATAACTGTATTTACCATCCCCACTCTTATATTATTCGTATTTCCAGGATCATTTGAAAGACAACCAATGTGGCCTAATTTTTATGGAAGTATAGTTGATTGTTTTATAATTCTCATATTAATCCCTAGTGGTATATTCTTTGGAACAATTATAAAACTTCCGGGTAAAAAACTTTTTGGACCATTAATCCTAAGTGCGGTTCTTCATATGACTGAAATTATTGCCTTAGATGCTCCTATTATAATTTTCATTTTAGCACAACTCATAGTTGGCAGCTTTTTTGGAAGTAACATGCATGGACTAAATTGGAAAATCGCAAGAGAATACATTGG
The DNA here is from genome assembly GCA_003282145.1 of SAR116 cluster bacterium AG-337-N21. Taxonomy (GTDB): domain Bacteria; phylum Pseudomonadota; class Alphaproteobacteria; order Puniceispirillales; family Marisalimonadaceae; genus Marisalimonas. The sequence goes on along the minus strand of QBZZ01000002.1, from coordinate 23,483 downwards.
TTGTGCAATTGGGATAGTCATGTCTCTTACAGTTTGTATGATACCGTTTATAGTGATTATATCTTCTTTTACAGGTGCTAAAGCAGAAGCAATAATATTAGCATTTGCTCCTGGTGGAATTCAAGAAATGGGTTTAGTAGCTTCATCACTAGATATTAAACCAGCATTTGTTGTCACTCATCATTTTTTTAGATTGTTAATTGTGCTCATAATCTTAGCTATAGCCGAAAAATATATTTATCCTAAACTGAAATTATTAATACAGAATTCAAATTGAAATTTATTTCTTACAAAAATTAAAGTAATGTATAAATCTAGTTGGATTCATGGAGACAAAATTGATTAAAGGACTAATTGCACCAATCTTAACACCTTTTAATAATGAACTTAAAGTTGATCAAATAATGTATAATGATCTAGCACAAAATCTAATGGAAAATGGATGCTCTGGTCTTGCCCCTTTTGGAACTACTGGAGAAGCATTATCAGTTGGAAATAAAGAAAGGATGAAAGCAATTGAAGGTTTAGTTAAATCTGGTATCAACCCCAAAACATTAATTCCTGGGACTGGTTTATGTAATTTACCTGATACAATTGAAATCACTAAACATGCTATTGACTTAGGCTGCCTTGGTGCAATGACTTTACCACCATTTTACTTCAAGGGTGTGAGCGATGACGGACTGTATGAATATTTTGAAAAATTAATTGATGGTGTAAATGACCAAAGACTTAAGATATATTTGTATCATATACCTCAGGTAAGTGGCGTAGGTTTATCAATCGATCTGGTTCATAAACTAAAATCTTCATACCCTGACTTTATAATAGGTATAAAAGATAGTTCAGGTGTTTGGGAGAATACAGAAGCACTTCTGAAAATAAATGGGCTTATAGTTTATCCAGGAGCAGAACTTCCAGTAATTGAGGCAATCAAACTAGGTGCACCAGGGTGTATATCAGCAACTGCCAACTTGAATAGTAAAGATATATCTAAGGTCATAGATCTTTGTCATGCTGGAGAATGGGAAAGAGCAGAAGAACTCCAAAAGAAAGTTAAATCAGTTAGACTATTATTTCAAGATTATGCTCCAATACCAGCACAAAAATCTTTATTGGCATTACAGACTAAAAATACTATGTGGAATAATTTAAGGCCACCATTCATACCTATATCCGAACATAAGACCCACGAATTGGCCAATAAATTAAAAAGTGATTATGGGTTCATATTTTAAAAAATATATGAGTTGATATGGAAATTGACGATTTATCTTTACCTCTTCGAGGAAAATGTCATTGTGGTTCAGTAAGATTTGAAGTGAGCACAAACATAAAAAATTTACGTAGGTGCAATTGTTCTATTTGTTCTAGAAAAGGCTTTGTTATGGGAACAGCTTTAATAGACGAATTAAAAATTACTGAAGGTAAAGAATTTTTAACCTCTTATAAGTGGAACACCAAAGTAGCTGAGCATTATTTTTGTAAGATATGTGGCATAAATACTCATCATAAAAGACGATCTGATCCTAATCAGTATGGATACAATATTGGTTGCATTGAAGGCTTTGAAATGTCTTGGATAAATAATACACCTTTTGTTGATAATAAAGGCATGAGCTTGATTGACTAAAAAAATAAGCCCTAGTAAAAGGATTTAAATAAATCTTTTTATGATTTTATGTAAAATTCCTGCAAATATAATCACAAGAAACACTCTGAACATATGGTGGGGGCTTATGAAAGACATATCCGCACCAACAGATAATGCTAAAATATTCATCTCAGACTGACCACCTGGAGAAAAAGCTAACAAAATTGATAAAGGATCATAACCAATATTACTTAAAAAATAAAAAATTATAATTAGAGGTATTACTGCAATTAAAGTTGTTATTAATCCAGCTAATATTGGACCAGACATTTCTTTGAAAGTAATGTTTTTAAATAAACATCCAAGTGCAGAACCAAGTAAAATTTGAATGGAAATTACTATTATATACATTGGCATTGCATCTATAATCTGAAAAATATGGGCAGCCGCTGATAAAATCATTGGGCCTATAATTGTGGGTCCAGGTATTTTTAGTTTGACTGCTAAAAACCATCCGATTAGCGAAACTAGAATAACAGTTGGGGTTTGTTTCCAATTATAAAATAAATCTGGTTCAGGTAAATCTTCAACACCTAAATTCGGAACAAATAATATTACCAAAGAGGCTAAAAATACTACGACTACTATTCTTGTTGCGTGAATTAAAACAAGCGTCCTTGGATCGGCTCCAATTTCTTGACCCAAAATAACCATTTCATTTAAACCACCTGGAATTGAACCATAAATTGATGTTGATCGATCCATTTTCATAATTTTTGATAAATATAAAAAAGTTGTGATTCCCATAATTAAAACAAAACCAGGTATAAATAATAAAGACACTCCGATTTCACTAAATCTATTTAAAATCTCTGGCCCAAAATTAGCCCCAATAGTACAGCCTAAAAGTGCCCTACAAATTGGTCTAGGCTTTTTACCAATTATGACCGGTTTACCTATTGCTGCAAAAAAGCCACAGCCCATCAATGGTCCTAACATCCAAGGTAGAGGCAACCCTAAATAATAGGCAATCAAACTACTAATTACAGCTAACAATAAACTGAAAATATACCCCCACTTTTGAGGCCACCAGTCAAAAAAGTTTTTAAAGTATAAGTTAGTAGATTTAATCATCATCTATATTTTCTGGAATATAGACATTACCATCCATTATTTTTCTTGAAGTACGATACACACCACAGGATTTGATAAAATCTTTATCAAAACTATTTACTGTAGTTGAGGTTTCAACTAAACAATCTATCAGACCTAATGGGTGTTCTATTGTTATTTTATCGTTACCAGTTGCTTCAATATTTGTAATTTTAGATGCAACTGTGTTGGAAATTAAACATGCTGAAGCAATACAATTAGAACCAGTTGCAGCGTGAGTCTCATGGCAAGTTTTTGGAGTAAAATACCTTGAAGTAATAGTTCCACCATTTAGTGGTTTTGATAAAAGAGCAAACTTAGGAATAACTATCCCACTTACGTCTCCCATACCCATTTTTAAAGCAGCTCTAAGTCGAATTTCTTCTATTTTTTTTAATAAAGTTTTGTTTTCATTTAAATCATTACTAGTTTCATTTCCAACAATGCCAAAATCTTTTGCATTTGCCATAACTATTGGCATTGAAACATCTAAACATGTGACCTCAATACCATTTATAATTGTGGTTGGATGATCAGTTGGTAAAAGTTTACCAGTAATACCCCCAACTAAGTTTTTGAACTTTAATAATATTGGTGATCCTTCACCAGGAACTCCTGCAATTTTATAGTCACCAGAATATTTAACCTTCTTATTGGGAGTTTGGATAGTTGCTTCTACAATTGAACCAGTATTGACTGATCTAATAACTATATTAGTTTTAATCTCTTTTGCATCTATCATACCCTTTTCAATAGCAAATGGGCCAACGGCCGAGAGCATATTACCACAAGTTGGGCCATAATCTACTCTAGCCTCATCAACTAAAACTTGAGCAAAAAAATAATCTATATCAATATTTTTAAGCTCACTTTTTGAAATTATACAAACTTTACTAGTTACTGAAGTAGCTCCGCCCATCCCATCTATCTGACGCAAATCAGGTGAACCCATTGCAGCTAGTAAATATTTACTTATTTTTTTTTCTTCAGAAGGCAAATCTCTTTTATCGAAAAGTAATCCTTTGGATGTTCCCCCTCGCATAAAAACTGTAGGTATAGATATTTGATCAGTCATGACTTATTAAATTAAATGATTTAAGATGTTAATTAGATTTTCGGTTGTTTTTTCTGTTGAAGCCGTTCCACCAAGATCTTTAGTTAAATTATTTTTGTTTTCGAATAGGTTTGTAACAGATTTATCAATTAAACTCGATGCTAAAATCAGGTCCTTTATCTTTCTTCTTTCTCCAAGCCAATTGAGTAACATACTTGTGGACAAAATTAGAGAAATTGGGTTTGCCGTATTTTGACCTGCAATATCTGGAGCAGAGCCATGTTGAGCTTGAGCCATTGCATAATCTTCACCGGCATTTAGCGATCCTGCCAAACCTAAGGAACCTGAAAATTCAGTTGCTAAATCAGATAAAATATCTCCAAACATATTGGTAGTTACAATAATATCAAATTGACTTGGATCTCTTATAATGTGAGCAGCACAGGCATCTACAAGCATTTCTTTATAAATAATATCTTTGTGTTTTTTAGACACTTGCCTGCAAGCATCTAGAAAGATACCATCCGTTAATTTCATTACATTTGCTTTATGAATTGCGTGAACAACTGGTTTTTTAATTTGATTATTCTTTAATCTAGCTATTTCAAAAGCGGTTTCTGCTATTCTAAGCGACGCAGCTTTAGTTATTTTCCTAATAGCTAATCCTATTCCAGGAGACGGGCTAAATTCACCACTCCCTTCAAACATATTTCGATCAGCATAAAAACCTTCAGTGTTTTCTCTTAAAATAATTAAATCCATATCTTTAGAAAGAGACTTAACATTTTTATAATTTTTCGCAGGTCTTATATTTGCATATAAATCTAATTCTATTCGAAGTGTTCCAGATGGGTTAATACCACCCTGCTTCTTGGACGGATAAGCATTGTGGCCAACAGGTCCCAAAATAATTCCATCTGCTTTTTTTGCTTTTGTTAGTGCGTCGTCTGTAAAAGTTGTTCCTTTTTGTTCTAGTGATTCAAAACCTATAGGCTCTTTAGATATATCTATTTTTAATTTTAATTTCTTATTCAAAAGCTCAACGATATCCAGTGTTGATTTCATTATCTCAGGGCCAATACCATCGCCGTCAAAAGCTAAAATATTAATCGACATAAAATAACACTCTTACTCACCTTTGAATGTAACTGTTTTTTTATTTACGAACGCATCAACCCCATTGATGCCATCTTTTGTTTTTGCAGATTCAGCAATCATTCTTGACTCATACTCCATTTGTCCTTCAAGAGAATCTAAAAAACTGTTGTGGACTAAATTTTTTAATTTACCAAATGCCAGAGATGGGCCCACAGCTAATTTTTTTGCTAGATTATGTGCCTCATCTTTTAGATCTTTGAAATCAACAACTTTATTTATCAGCCCCCAATCAAGTGCTTCTTTTGCACTTAAAACTCTATTAGTTAATACAAGCTCCGTATATCTTCTTGTACCAATAATTCTTGGCAAAAAGTATGTTGAGGATCCGTCTGGTGTTAATCCTATTTTTGAATAAGCTGAAACAAATGTTGCGTTTGTTGATGCAATTGCAATATCTGCAAATCCAACAAAAGAAAAGCCCGCGCCAGCAGCCACGCCATTTACCGCGACAACAAGAGGAGCATTCATTCTTGAGAGTCTTGAAATAGCTCCATGAAGGATTGTTGTAACTTCCTTTAGATGACTAGCTGTCTTATGGCCATATTTATGAAAAGAATTTACGTCACCACCTGCACAAAAGGCATCTTCCCCAGCTCCACTCATCAAAACAGATCTAATATTTGGATTATCGTCGCATTCCAATGAGACTTGAAATAAATCCTCTGCCATAGCTTGATTTAGAGAATTATATTGTTTTGGTCTATTCAATTCAATCAATGCAATTTCATTTTCGATTTTAAAATTTATTGTCTTTAAATCCATTATAATTTCTCTCCAATTAATTTTTTATTGTTTTTAGAACTTCTTCTGTATGTTCACCTAGTAAGGGCGGGGATCTATAGAGTTGGGAAGGTGTTTCAGATAATTTGACTGGGAAACCTGTCATTTTTATTTTTCTACCCTCTGGGCCGTTTGAGTTTATAACCATCTCAGTATCTTTTACTAATTGACTATCAAGAGCTTCTGGTAGTGATACAATTTTAGCTGCAGGACAACCTGCATCATTTAGTTTTTTTATCCAGTAATCTGACGATTTCAAGGCCATTTTTTCATTAACAATTTTATTTAGACTGTCTCTATTTTTCATTCTATTTGTATTATTTTTATATAGTTCATCTTTTAACAAATTTGTTAAACCAGTACTTTCAAGGAATATATTACAAAACTTGTCACTTGCTGGGGCTACAGCTACCTCACCATCAGATGTTTGAAAAATCCCATAAGGTGCTAAAATTGGATGATTATTACCAGATTTTTTTGGGGCTTTACCGGTAACAAAACTCTCAGATGATAAATATGCCATCATTGATATTAGACCTGATGTAAGACATGACTCAACTTGTTGCCCTTTTCCTGTTTGAACTCTTGAATATAAAGCGCTCACGATTCCGAAAGAACAATATAGACCAGCTACTAAATCTGATATGGGCATAGCTGCTCTCATTGGGCCACTTTCATCAGTACCATTTAATGACATAAATCCACTTAATGCCTGAGCTATGAAGTCAAAAGCTGGTCTGTCACTCATTTCTCCTTTACTTCCAAAACCATTGACAGATGCACTAATCAGTTTCGGATTGATCGATTTCAAGGTTTCATAATCAAAACCCATTTTATTAAAAACTCCTGCCTTAAAATTTTCTACAACAACATCTGCATCACTAAGCAAAGATTTTAATAACTCTTTATCGGTTTCTTTATATAAATCTAAAATTACAGATTTTTTATTTCTATTGAACTGTGCAAAGTAAGAGCTATAGCCATCAACCATATCACCCTGATTCCTTACATTGTCACCTTTAGGTGGTTCTATCTTAATTACTTCAGCTCCCATATCAGCTAAAAGCATCGTGCAAAAAGGACCGGACAGCACTCTTGTCAGATCAATAACTTTTACACCAGAAAGTGCACCATTATTATTTTCAGAAGTCATTTATGCTCCAACAGCAGTAGGTACTTCGTCCATAGAGTAAGACAATAATCTGTGGCCTGCTCTCATAACCTGACCAGGTAATTTATGACCAACCAATTTTTCTACTTTTTTAGCAATTGAAATTATCTGATCTAAATCAATCCCAGTTTCTATTCCCATTTCATGAAGTAAATAAATAAGATCTTCAGAGCAAATGTTACCCGTTGCATTTGGTGCAAAAGGACATCCACCCATCCCACCAAAGCAACTTTCGTAATCAGTTATTCCCTCATTCAATCCTGTCATCACGTTAGCAAGTCCAACACCTCGAGTGTTATGAAAATGAAGGGTAATTTCTAAATCTGGGACTTTATCCCTTATCGCGTGAATAGCATCAATTACTACAGGTGGTGTTGCCATCCCGGTGGTATCACCTAAAGTAACACCTTTAAAACCCATTAATTTATATTCATTAGAAATTTCAGCTAGTTTTTTTGCTGAAACGTTACCTTCAAATGGACAGCCAAAAGCTGTTGCTATATCACCTTGAACTGGTATATTATTTTTTCCAGCAATGTCTGCAATTTCTCTAAATCCAATTAGAGAGTCTTCTACACTTCTATTTACATTCTTCTTATTATGGCTTTCTGAAGCGGAAAGAAAAACAACAATTTCGTCAAGTTTTGCCTCAACAGCCCTTAATGCTCCTTTTGCATTAGGCACTAGTGCTGCTAAAGTAAATTTGGGATTTCTTTTTACATTTTCTAGAATTGTTGCTGCATCAGCCAATTGTGGAATTGCTTTTGGGGAGACAAAAGATGAAACTTCTATTCTTTGAAGACCTGCATCTATTAGATTGTTTATTACATCAATTTTATCTTCAGTTTTTAATATAGTCCTTTCAGATTGAAAGCCGTCTCTAGGTCCAACCTCAGTAATTTTAACTTTTTCAACTTTCATATAAAAACCCCATTTGATTATGTTTTAATTTATAGAGAATAGGATTTATTAAAAAAAATACAACATTCACTTGACCTTTTTTATAATTCGTAATGATATTTAGAGTTAATACTTAAATTTGGAGGATTATATGAAACGTATTTCAGGAGCAATTTTAATTGCTGCATCACTTTTTGTTACATCATCAATAGCTAATGCAGATCAATTTCTTAGGATGGTATCAGGACCATCTGGAGGATCTTGGTATCCACTTGGTGCTAAAGTAATGCAAGTAATGGAAACTAGCATTAAAGGTGTATCAACTTCTAATACTTCTGGTGGTGGTATTTCCAATGTTATGTCAGTTGATGGTGGTGATGCTGAAATTGGATGGACCTATGCCCATACTGTGGCCAATGGATACTCAGGAAAAGGTAAATTCAAAAAAGCACATAAAAACGTGAGATATTTTGCTACACTCTATCCTGCTGCATTTCAAGTTGCGGTTAGAGCTGATTCAAAAATTAAAGGTTTTGAAGATATGAAATCAGCAAATATCAGTCCTGGTAAACCAAAATGGACCGGTACAGCTTTTTGTGAGTCAATTATAAAAGATTATGGTTATGATTTTAGTACTATCAAAAAAAATGGTGGTGTAGTCCATATGGTAAGTTATAAAGAATCAGTTGCTTTAATGAAAGATGGACAAGCTGATGTTTTTATGGCTGCTACTTCAGTACCTCAGGCTAGTTTCATTGAATTAGAAAATAGCCCAGGCATAAGATTTATTGGCTTACCTAAAGAAAGAATTGACAGAATTGTAAAAAATAATCCTGGATATATCTATGGTAAAATTCCTGCAAGTGCATATAAATCTCTAGATAAAGACATTCCAACTCTAGGAATTGTTACTTCCATGATTGTACACAAGGATTTATCAGATGACCTCGTTTACAAAATGACTAAGGCTTTTTGGGATAATCACGCAGAATTTGTAAAAGTTAAAGGTGTTTGGAAGAAAGTTATACTTAAAGACGCTGTTAATGGTGCAGCGGTTCCTATTCATCCTGGAGCTGCAAAATATTACAAAGAACAAGGCGTAATGTAAATCTAAATAAGAAAGGCGCAAATATGTGCCTTTCTTAATTTTTCAAATACAAATGTCAGAAAATACCAAAAAATTAGAATATAACGAAGTCAAAGAAATTAGTTTCTTTGATGAGCTGCTCGAGTGGAACAAAGATAAATCAATTTATTATTGGATTATTGTAGTTTGTTCCTGGCTTTCTGTTGGTTTAGCCTTCTACCATCTATTTGTTGCAGTCTATGGAACACCAGAGGGACGTTCATTTAGATCTATACATCTTTCCGCGATGATGGTTTTAGCAGTTTTTATATATCCCTTATTTAGACAAAACATAAAAGATCCTCTGCTGATTAAAAATGACAAACAAGGTAATTATTTCAGAGTCTTTGGTTTTGCATATGATTTAATAATAATACTTTCAATAATATTTATTCAATTATGGACAACATGGGATGTCGAAAATTTTATGATGCGATATGGTGACAAGTATATTGGCGACATTATAGTCGGATCAATTCTTATTTTTATTGTTTTAGACGCCACAAGACGTGCAGTAGGTTGGGCAATGGTTTTTGTTGCTGGTTTTTTTATGCTACACGCATTATACGCTCACAAGTTTTTTGGTTTTTTTTATGGACCACCTACAAGACTTGCTAAATATATAGACACCTTATTTATGACCTCAGATGGAATTTATGGAATACCTCTTTATGTTGCATCCACTTATATTGTTCTATTTATAATATTTGGAGGTATTTTGATTAGGTCTGGGGTTGGAAGATTTTTTGTTGATTTGGCTGTTGCTTTAACAGGACATAGAACAGGAGGTCCTGCAAAAGCAGCAGTTGTGGCATCTGGAATGACTGGAACTGTATATGGTTCAGCTGTTGCAAATGTTGTAACAACAGGATCTTTTACTATACCCCTCATGAAAAATTACGGTTATAGAGCAAAATTTGCTGCTGCGGTTGAGGCATGTGCATCTTCTGGAGGGCAGATAACACCTCCGATAATGGGTGCTGCTGCATTTATAATGGCTGAATTTTTAGAAGCACCATATTCATATGTGATACTTGCAGCTATTATTCCTGCATTTTTATACTTTACTACAATTTATTTTATGGTTCACATCGAAGCTGAAAAACATGGAATAGAAAAAATTGATAAGTCTATGCTACCTAACGTTATTGAAGTATTGAAAGGTGGCGGTCATATGTTGCTTTCACTGGCTGTGCTAGTGGGTCTTTTGATTTATGGAAAAACAGCTATGACTGCTGGCTTTTGGAGTATAGTGTCTGTCATTGCCTTAAGTTTTTTGAAAAAAAATACTAGAATGTCTGTAGTTGATATACTTGGCGCGTTTGAAAGTGGTATAAAATCTACAGTCCCTGTTACTATTGCCTGTGCATGTGCTGGAATAATTATTGGTTCCGTATTTGTTTCTGGCCTAGGACTAAAATTCACACAATCCGTTATAGATTTATCCGGTGGTGTACTATTTATTTTGCTCTGTCTTACCGCCATTTCAGCAATTATTTTAGGAATGGGAATGACGACTACTGCTGTTTATATTACTGTGGCTGCATTAATTGTTCCCTCATTAATTGAATCTGGTATTTTACCAATAGCCGCTCATATGTTTGCATTTTATTTTGGAGTTGTCTCGACGATAACTCCTCCAGTGGCTTTGGCCTCATTTGCAGGTGCAGCTATTGCAAAGTCTCCACCAATGTCTACAGCTGTTGAATCCAGCAAAGTAGGTATTGCAAAATATATTGTACCTTTTGCCTTTGTTTATAATCCGTCTCTTTTGATGGAAGGTCCCATTATTTGGAGTTTATATAGTCTTGTTGCTGTTTTGCTGGCTTATTGGTTAATGACACTTGGTCTCGAAGGATGGTTTAATGGTAAATTAAACTTGTACAAAAGAACTTTAGTGTTAGTTGGTTCGGTAACTTTACTAATCCCACCATTAATGACTATTTATGGTTTAGAAGGTTTTTATTATAATTTTTTTGGGATTTTAATTTTATTAATTATATACTTTTTACAAGATAAACTAAATTTTAGTTTAAAGGAAACATAGTGAATAAGATATTTTTAGGTAAACCAATTCATTGGATAATGATTGTTGTGACCACTATAATTATATTTTCTTGTGGTTTCAATAAAATGCATGTTAGCAATTTCAATTTATTCATCTCTATAATTTTTGTATCAATCGCAATACTGATATTTTTAATATTAAAGACTTCTAAACAAAAAAATTGAATACTATAAATATATCGTTATGGTCATATTAATTTTAAAAGTTAATATTTAATAGGTATGTTATGGCAATAAAAAAAGAGCCAGAAATTCTTTTAAAAGCGTCCAAAATAAATAAATCTTTTGGTAACTTCATTGCAAATAAAGATATTGACATATCTATAGCTAAGGGAGAAATTCACGCTCTCTTAGGTGAAAATGGTGCTGGTAAATCAACACTCGTGAAAATTTTTTACGGTGTTTTAAAACCAGATACAGGAACCATAGAAATTAATAATAGTGAAGTTTCTATATCCTCACCTAATTCTGCCAGGAAAAATGGTGTTGGAATGGTATTTCAACATTTTTCCTTATTTCCAGCACTTACAGTTGCTGAAAATATTTTGATAGCACTAGACAAAAAAATTAAATTCAAAGATTTAATTTTAGAAATTTCTAAACTTTCTAAAGAATGGGAGCTTTTTGTTGATCCATTAAAAAGGGTAAGTGAACTATCAGTCGGAGAACAACAAAGAGTTGAAATAATACGATGTTTAATGCAGAACCCTAAATTGTTGATTATGGATGAACCAACGTCTGTTCTAACACCTCAAGAAATTTCAAATCTATTTAAAATTTTAAAACGTTTAGCTTCTTCAGGTTGTTCTATTTTATATATAAGCCATAAATTAGAAGAAATTATAGAATTAGCAGATCAAGTAACTATCTTAAAATCTGGTGAGTCAATAGCTACAATTAATGCAAAAAAAACAAATACAAAATTTCTTGCTGAAACCATGGTTGGAAAAGAAATTACTGATTTAAAAAAAACAAATTCTATGAACGTTACTAAAGACATTGCTTTGGAATTAAAAGATTTGAACAAAGCTAAAGAAACAGATTTTGGAATATCTCTAAAAAATATAAATCTAAAAGTGAACTATGGTGAAATATTAGGTGTTGCAGGTATTGCAGGTAATGGTCAAGTAGAATTAATGGAAATATTAAGCGGTGAAACACAATGTGAAAAAGAAAATCACATTTTGTTGGAAACTCGACCTATAGGGTTTAAAAATATTGCAGAAAGAAGGCTATTAGGGATAGAAACTATTCCTGAAGAAAGAACACTTCACGCTACTGTTCCAAATTTCACAATTGCCGAAAATACTTTTCTCACATATTTTTTTAAATACCCAAAAGCTAACAATATAATTTCAAATTTATTAAATAATCCTCAAAACAGTAAGATTGAGAGTGAGAATATAATAAAGGATAATGATGTTCGATGTCCTGAAGCAAATCCTTTAGCAAATCAATTGTCGGGAGGTAATTTACAGAAATTTATCTTAGGAAGATCATTAGCTAATGATCCTAAAGTTGCGATCTTTTCACAACCTACTTGGGGAGTTGACATAGGTGCTGCGACGTCAATAAGACAAAAATTATTGAACTTATCCAATAGTGGAAAAGCTGTAATTCTTATAAGCCAAGATTTAGAAGAAATTTTTGAATTATCCGATAAAATTTGTGTAATAAATGATGGAGCGTTAAGTAAAATTTTGCCAGTAGCTCAAATCACTGCTGAGGATGTTGGATTGTTGATGGGTGGTAAATTAGAAACTTCTAATGAAATGGAATCAACATAATGATCACTTTTATACCAAGGGATAAAGTTTCCAAAAACTGGACAATCATCGGTCCAATTTTATCAATTTTTTTAACAATTTTTTTTGGTTTATTAATTTTTACTTTTCTTGGGTATAATCCTTTAGAAACTTTATATCAAATATTTCTATCCCCATTTTCAAGAATTGACAGGATTAGTGATATTCTTGTTAAGGCATGTCCCTTGATTATTGTTGGAATTGGTTTGATGTTGTGCTTCAGAGCTAATGTATGGAATATTGGTGCTGAAGGTCAATTCATAATGGGAACACTACTTGCTGGCTCTTTTGCATTATTATTCCCAAGTGTAGAAACAAAATTCTTTATATTTATCATGATAGTTATTGGTTTTATAGGTGGTGCTTTGTGGGCATTTATTCCTGCAATTCTAAAAACGAAATTAAACGTAAACGAAATATTAGTTAGTCTTATGCTTGTTTACGTGGCAATGTTGTTTATAGATTTTATTGTAAGGGGTCCATTAAGAGATCCAATGAGTTTTGGGTTCCCATTATCTAAACCGTACCCAGAAGGAGCTATAATCAATAAGATACCATTTCCTGCTATAGGCTATTTGGGACAACTTCACTATGGCATTTTATTTATAATATTATTAATTCCAATTTCATGGCTTTTTGTAAATAAAACGTTGAGTGGGTTCAAAATAAATGTGTTAGGAGCTGCTCCTAAAGCAGCAAAATTTGCTGGTTTCAAGCAAAATACCATTACAATTACTGTTTTGTTAATATCTGGTGGCTTAGCAGGTGTGGCAGGAGTAATTGAAGTTTCTGCAAACATTGGCCAATTGCAACCTGAAGTTTCTTTTGGATATGGGTTTACTGCAATTATAGTAGCATTCCTTGGCCGATTAAATCCAATTGGAATTTTGTTTGCAGGTATTATTATAGCAACCGTTAAGTTAGGGGCAGATAACGCACAAATGTCTATGGGTATACCTAAAGTAGTTACTGGTTTATTTGAAGGAATACTATTGTTTTTTTTATTAACAGGAGAAACACTTCAAAAATATAAGATTAAATGGTCAAAGGTCACTTAAATGGATGCATTAATATTAACAATAATAGCAACTTCTATACCTCTTTTGTTAGCAGCTACTGGTGAATTAATTACAGAAAAAAGTGGGGTTCTGAACCTTGGTGTTGAAGGTATGATGTTAAGTGGTGCTGTAGGTGCTTTAGGAGCCGTTTTATGGTTGGGAAGTCCTTATTTTGGAATAATTGCAGGAGGGTTATGTGGTGTTTTAATGGCCTCTATATTTTCAATTTTTACCATTAACTTCATGACTAATCAGGTTGCAACGGGGCTTGGATTAACTATTTTTGCAACTGGTTTGACAGGTTTGGCTGGAGCTCCTTTAGTCGGGAAAACAGTTCCATCTTTGCCCAAGATAGAAATTTTTTTGTTGTCAGATATACCATTTTTTGGAGAAATTTTATTCAAACAAGATTTTATTGCGTACTTGTCGGTAGCTATAATTATTTTTATTACTTATTTTCTAAAATATTCTAAATCAGGGATTGTTTTACGTGCCGTTGGTGATGACCATCAAAGTGCTCATTCAGTTGGCTATCCAGTAAAAAAAATTCGTTGGTACGCTACTTGTTTTGGGGGTATGTGTGCGGGTATTGGAGGAGCCTACATTCCACTAGTGTTGACACCACATTGGTCAGAAGGAATGACCGCAGGTAGAGGTTGGATAGCCTTAGCTTTAGTTGTTTTTGCTTCTTGGATACCATGGAGAATTATTGTCGGCGCATTAATTTTTGGGGGAATAACAATCGCTCAATTAGTTGGTCAAGCAAGGGGTTGGCCTATTCCCTCTCAAATTCTTTCTATGATGCCCTATTTAGCGACCATTGTTGCTCTAACAGTTATATCTGGAAGAATTTCGAAAAGTAATAGCGTAGTACCAGCATCTCTTGGGAAACCTTTTTTTGATACTCAATAAAAAGTCATAAATATTTGCATTTTTATATTTTAAAATTAAAATTCATTTTTTTTATTGTTATTTTAAAGATTCACTTTTAAGGTTTTATTATCAAATTAGGAGTGTGAAATGTTAAAATTTTGTATGCGTATTTTTTCACTGTTTGCATTAAGTGCATCAGTTGTATTTTTTATATTTAATAGTGCTTTTGCTGGAAAACCAACAAAAGTAGGTTTTGTTTATTTAACAACACCTGGAGATCATGGCTGGACTTATGCTCATGAACTAGGTAAACAAATGGTTGAAAAACGATTTGGCAATGATGTCAAAGTTTCAGTTGTTGAAAATGTCCCTGAAGGTCCCGACGCAACCAGAGTAATAAGAGAACTTGCTAAACAAGGTAATGAAATTATATTCACTACCTCATTTGGTTACATGGAACCAACTTTAAAAGTTGCTAAAGAATTTCCTAATGTAAAATTTGAACATATTACCGGATATAAAAGATCTAAAAATGTTGCTACAGGAAATATACGATTTTATGAAGGTCGATATATCCAAGGTGTAGTAGCAGGATTAATGACAAAAACAAATAAAATCGGATATATTGGTGCATATCCAATAGCTGAAGTTATTATGGGTATTAACTCATTTGCTCAAGGTTTAAGATCTGTAAATAAGGATGCATCAATTTCAGTTATATGGGCAAATACATGGTATGATCCAGTAAAAGAAGCAGATGCCGCTAAGGTACATATAGCAGAAGGTGCAGATATTCTTGCACAACACACAGACTCTCCCGCAATGCTTCAAATAGCCGAGAAAAAAGGTGCACTTGGATTTGGCCAATCTACTGATATGTCTGCATTCGCACCAAAAGCTCAATTATTTGCCTCTATAAATAATTGGGGTCCATATTACATTAGAAAAATTGAAGAGTTAAAAAGCGGTAAATGGAATACTGGTGATGGTCCTAACCATTGGGCTGGCAATGATTGGGGTGGACTAAAAGCAGAAATGTTGCTTATTTCTAAATTTCAAAATATGCCAGATAGCGTTGCTAAAAAAGCACAAGAAGCTCTAGACGGACTAAAAAGTGGTAAGATTAATATATTTGCAGGTCCTTTAGTGGATAACACGGGTAAAGAAATAATTCCTGCAGGTAAAAGTCTTGATGACGGTGCCTTATGGGGTATGAATTATTATCTCAAAGGTGTTAATGGGAAAGTCCCAGGATAATATAAAAATTTACGAAAATAATGTAGCTATATAATTTTAATGGCTACATTATTTAAATTATGTTTAACGCAATCAAAAAATTTCTAAATATGATTGGCTTCTCAGTTATATTTTCTTTATTATCTACTTCTTTAAGTTATTCAGACATTAAAATTATTGACATTAAGAATACAATTCATGTTCTGGATATCTACGGTAAAAGGTATACTCTTAATAAATCTTCAGAAATTAAGAGTGGAGACTATTTACGTACAAGGAAAAATCCCGCAAACTTAGTTTTAACAAACAAAACAAAAGTTTGTTTGTCTAAAAGCACTTCATTAAAAATAGAGAATGTTCAATTAGCAGCAGATCAATATGAAATAAGTTTAAGCCTTAAAAAAGGGAATATCCTTTTATCAGTGCCTAATAACTCTCAAAATAAATTTAATGTCATTTTCTCTGATTATAAAATAAATAATTTTAAAGACGAAATTATAATTTCAAAACAAAATAAATTAGAAATTCTTAACTTTAATAATAAATTAAAACTTATGTTTAAAGACAAAAAGAAATTAAACATTCCACCTTATTCTAATGCAAAAATATCCAAAAAAGAAAATCGTTTAGAAATTGTTAATGCAACTGATGCCAGTCAATACACAAATAAATTTTTACAAGGATGCGTAAACAAAATCCAAAACTCAAAAGCAAAAAAAAGAGATTGGGATCTTCAATATGGTTGTATTACTAAGAATGGAAGGTTGGTATGCGGTAATAGATATAAATAAATATCACAAATTTAAATAAATTATTCTCAACGCAATAAATCCCAAAAGGATTAAGGTTACTTTATCAAAAGTTTCTTTGGATATACTTTTAGCTATCCACGAACCAAGTGGCATAAAGCACATGAGTACAATCGTAGACATAATACTTACAATAATAATCTCTATATTTAAAAAATCATAGTAGTACAAAGTAGGCATTTGAAATATAGACATTACGCCAAAATATACTGAGATTGTTGGTATGAACTGATTTCGTTCTAATTTCATAGAGTTTAAAAAGGTAATTGATATTGGTGCTGATAAGCCTGCTGAACCTTGAAGGACACCGCCACCTGCTCCCATAATAAATACTAATTTTTCTGCTTTTGCATAGACTAATTTCCAAGATGGTACTGCAATTTTGAGTAAAATATATATTATTACTATGACAGCTACCGCTAGGGTTAAGATTTTAATTGGCAAACTAACTAATAAAATTGTACCAAGAAAAGCTCCAATTCCTCCACCCAATGCAAACGAGACAGTAAAAAAAGAGGGAAGAATGGTTTTTCTAAATTGATAAAGTTGGCCGATATTTGTTAACAAATTAGGAATTACCATAATAATTACTGCAATTCTTACATCATAAAAAGCTGCTATCACAGGTATTGTAATAATTGGAGCCCCTGCTCCAGTTGCGCCTTTTAATATTCCACCTAAAGCAAATGCAGCAAAGATTGCTATTATTGTTATGAGTTCAAAATTCAACTGAATATAAGCTTTATAATTCTAAAATTAATTTTCCAAAGTGTTGATTATCTCTCATTGAAGATAATGCTTGTGCTACATCATTAAAATCATAGATTTTTTCAATTGGAAGGGATAATTGACCAGCTATCACTGCATTTCCAAGATCGTTCCACATATCTAAATAGACACTCCTTATTTCTTCTACAGATCTAGTTCTAAAAGTTACCCCTTGATAATTTATTCTTCTTAATGCATGGAGATCACAATTAAAATCTGTTATTCCACCTGCTAATCTTCCAACATTAACTATTTTACCTTTTATTTTTGTAGCTTGCATATTTTTATTAACTGTATAGCCAGATAGTTGATCTATAATAAGATCTACACCTTCCTTGTTAGTTGTAGCTAATACCTGATCAACCCAAGCAGGATTTTTTGAGTTTACTACAACATCGGCTCCTAGTGACTTTAATTTATCAAATTTTTTAGTTTTTGTAGAAGTTCCAATAATTATTTTTGCGCCTAATAGTTTGGCTATTTGAAGTCCCATAAGACCAACACCTGAACTTGCACCTTGGATCAGAATTGTTTGTCCTTTTACAAACTCTCCAATTGTAACAATTGCATTATGCATTGTTGCAAGAGCCACAGGTAATGTGCTTGCTGTTAAATAATCCATATTATTGTCTGGTATCTTAATAACACGGCCATAGTCAGCAATAGCGTATTCAGCCCATGTTGATGATCCAGAACACATAACTCTGTCACCAATTGAGACATTTTTTACATTATTACCACATTCAACAACTTCACCTGAAAATTCCATACCTACTATAGTTCCAGGTCCGCCAGCAGCACCGTGAGCGCCTCCATCAGCTACAACTAAATCTGCTCTATTAAGTCCACATGCATAAACTTTAACGAGAACCTCGCTACTATTTGGTTTTGGTATATCTACATCAAGAATTTGAACACCAGTTTCAGCTACTGTAACTGCTTTCATTTTCATTCCTTTCATTTTTGAAAAAGACTATGATCTTGCCTCTTTCATTTTATTACTAATTCCTTCTGCATAAATTCTAACGTCACTTGCTAAAGTCCCTAAATCATAGCCATTGGATAATTTATCTTTAAGGTAAGAAGGTGAAAGACAATGAATTCCTACTTTAATATTATTATTTTTACATGCATTTTCAATTTTTTTAATAGCATCAATCATTTCTGGTTCAGCTCTATCCAAACCTGGTTTAAATCCCATAGAAATACTTAGGTCAGACGGACCAATATAGATTCCAGTCAAGCCGTCAGTAGCCGCAATTTTTTCAACATTTTCAAGGGCCTCAACAGTCTCTATCATAGCAAATGAAATAATTTTTTCATTCGCCTCGTCATGATATGATAGACCATGAACCATTAATGCCCTAGTAGGGCCAGAACTCCTGTGACCAACAGGGGCGTATCTAGTCGCTCCAACAAAGCTAATGGCGTCATCAGGAGTATTTATCATTGGACAAATAATACCTAATGCACCCGCATCAAGAGCCTTCATGATAATTCCTGGTTCATTCCAAGGGACTCTAACCATAGGAGTTTTGCCTGAGCCTGATACAACTTGGAGCATGTTAAGAGCCATTTGATAATCAACTAGTCCATGTTGCATATCAATTGTAATTGAGTCAAAATCACTCATTGACATCATTTCAGCTGTAATAGCGCTTGGAATTGAACACCAAGCGTTAATGGCACCTTTTCCTTTTGACCAGCAATTTCTTAAAGTTTGTTGTTCCATTTAGTTATCTCCTACAAAACATTCTTATTTATAATAACTTCATAATTCACTTTATCGTCAAAGACATCTAAAACATTTTGAGCTGATTGTTTTGACATTCTTATAGTTGCTTCTTGAGTAACTCCAGCAATATGAGGAGAAAGTAAAATATTATCTAAGCCAAAAAGTGGATTTGAAGATGTTGAGGGTTCGTCGTCATATACATCTAATCCGGCACCGCGAATTTTATTAGTAGTTAATGCATCATATAAGGCTTTTTCGTTTACTATACCTCCCCTTGCACAGTTGATAAGATATGAACTATCTTTCATGATATTAAATTCTTTGTCAGAGAACATATTATTAGTTTCGTTATTTTTGGGACAGTGTAAAGATACAGCGTCCATCTCTGACAACATGTCTAAATAATTTTCTAAGTGAATAGCACCTGACTTATTTATTTCTTCAGCATTAACATAAGGATCATATACATAAACTTTCATATCAAAAGCAAGCGCACGTTTTACTAACCTAGATCCTATTCTTCCAAAACCCACAACAAGTAGTTTTTTTTCTGCAACATCCCAAGCCCTTATATTCCATCTTGTTGACCAATCAGCTTTTCTTGCAAATTTATCATAATAAAATACATTTTTGGAAAGAGCTAACAACATAAACATTGCATGTTCTGCAACTGATATCATATTTGAATGGGCAGCTATTGCTAGAGGGATACCACTATCATTCAAAGCATCAACATCAATAGAATCATATCCAACACCATGCCTAGAAACTATTAGTAAATTTTTAGCATTCTCAATTATTTTTCTAGAAATATTTGCAGTTCTTACAGTAATACCATGAACATCCTTTGCGGCTTCCATGATTTCATCTTCATTAGAGGACATAATAGTAATAGGTTCAATATCATCTCTTGCCAAAAATAACTTTTGACCTTCCTCATGAAGACCCTGAACCATTAACACCTTTTTTTTGTTACTATTATTAATTTGAGTATTTTCAATCATTTTACCCCCAAAATATATTCCAAATGAATTTCGTTAATAACTTGGTTAACATATTAATGTTAATCAAATTGCATTGAGAATACAATTAAAGAGTCAATTAATAAATCTAAGAATATTTATGATTTGAATATTTTATTAATTAAATTAATGATAGTTTTGTCAGGAAATACATGTTGTTCGTCAGTTTAAGACAGTATTAAAGCATGTTGACATTGCAGAACAATAAATTGATCTAGTATCCAACGTAAAGTTTAAATCTCTTCCCCCGAATAACTTTTTTTTAATTAACACTAAGACCAAATCCAACTTTTCTAAAAAAAGATTTATTCATTTTTTTTACTTTAAAATTGTCATTATCAAGTAAATGAATATTTTAACATAATATAAAATTACAATGCAAAATATAAGTCATTAAAATATGATAATTTTTAAAATTATTTGGCATTTAGTTTATTTATTTAATTTTTATGAAGACTATTATTGCAATTTTTTGGATACCACTATTCCATCACAAATTATCAATTATAAATTACTTTAGCTTTTTCATATATTTTGTCAGTTTATTTACATGTATTTTAGGACCATCTACTTGTGTTGCCATGGTAATGAAAAATTTTTCTCCACTAGTCACACTAAGCCTATCATTGATAGTTTGTTCGTCAATTGCATACCAATGACAAAAAAAGAATTCACCACGACCTATGAATAATTGTAAAAGGAGTGCATAATCATCACTATTTTTTTCAGTAATATTATCATCATCAAGTAAATTCCTACTTTTTAATAACTTAAAAAAATTTTCTTTCATTTCTGCAGTTTCATTTCCAAACCAATCTGAATTTGTTTTTCTATGTTTAACGAGAGAAAAAAAATCCTTTTTTGATTTTGTAGAGTGAAATGTATGAGTTGCAATAAAATGTTTTAATTTATGTTTCATTAATATTCCTATTTAATTGTTATTAGTATAATCGTAAATAAACACTATGATTTGGTTAATTATCAAGAAATTTCTATTAACAGAGAATATTTTATGAGTTATTGAATTAATTAAACAAGTGTAAAAAAAATGGTTAGTTTTTTGCAACCTATAACAGTTTCTTTGAAATAAAATATAAATTTATGTTTTTTATATGTTTATCAATGTGGTTAATTCTACATATACTGATTATTTAATTTTGATTAATTGGTGCCCGGGGGCGGATTCGAACCACCGACACGAGGATTTTCAGTCCTCTGCTCTACCTACTGAGCTACCCGGGCTTTTATAAGTAATCTATAACGCGTACATCAGATTATGTCTAGCTATCAACCACAAAAAATCAAATGTCTTTATCGTAATCATTCTCATTAGCTTCAATGGCATATTTTTCTCCTAGCCAATTATTTAAATCTACATAACTACAACGCTTAGAACAGAAGGGCTTTGTTTTTAAAGTTATATTAAACTCTTTATTACATGTAATACATTTTGCTTTATTAGATTTTGACACTGTCATCTATTTATTTCCATCAACTCACCATGATCATCGGGAAAATCTAATCTTTCAACAATATTTATAAAAGGTGGTACCTTTCTACTTTTTAACTTTTTGAACAAAGCTGTTCCACACAAAAATTGTATATTATTTTTTGATTTTGGTTCTTTAGATTTTCTCCACAATGATCTTATATGATTTTGAAAGTTATATGAATTTCTATCTACATAAAAACTTTCCAGTGAACCAAAATTTCTAGGAATATACATTTCATATAAAACTAACCTTGAAAAGCCAAGAAAATTAGCATCGAAAAAATATTGTTTTCCTATTTCTATAATATTTTGATGAAGATGTTTTTTTCTATTATAAGATATTCTTGGGAAATCTATAATAATCATTCCTCCAATATTTCTAAGTTTAATTTCTTTTGCACATCTAACAAATGCTCTTTTACAAAATTCTAGTATTTCTTCCTCAGATTTAAGTAATAATTTATGTGTATCTATGTCAATGAGTGTTGCTGCTCTAGTTTTTTCAATCCAAATAAGTCCACCGTCACTCAATTCTATTTTTGGTTGTAAAGCGGCAATAAATTGACTATCCAGATCTAAATTATTCCAATAAATAGCATACATATCTTTAATGACAGGGATATTTTTTGTAAAAAAAAGATTAATTATCCTTTGGACAACATCTAAAACTTCATAATTTTTTGAGTCAGCAGGTAACATTCTTGCTTGGATAGGCTTATCTTCAAATTTTTCGCTTGTAATGATTACTCTTATCTTATCATTTATATTTAAAGATTTTGAGATACCTCTAACTGATAAAATGGTTTTACCTTCTATTTTTGCTCGAGTCACGCCACCATTTAATTTTTTAATAATTATAGCACTATGAACGCTGCCAATTAATGGTGGATATTTATCAAACCAAAAAATCATTTTAATAATTTTATGACTTAAAATTTCAACAATTCTTGTTTGGTCTGCACATTTGTCTACTAAAATAAAATGATCATTAATTTTATCAATCATTATTGAAATTATATCCAATAGATAAAAGAGATCTGTATAGTTCTGCCAAAGGTAAGCCTACAACATTACTGTAAGATCCTGACAAAAAATTTATATAAGAAGCTGCAATTCCTTGTATTGCATAACCTCCAGCTTTACCTTCCCATTCCTTGGATTTAAGATAGTAATCTAGCTCGTCAGAATGAAGTCTTTTAAACTTTATAGTAGATTTTATTGTTTTTACTTTAAGAGGAAAATCTGGTGAGTATAATGCAAAACTAGTTAAAACTTTATGTCTTCTTCCTGAAATCAATTGTAAACATTCTTTAGCCATTTTTAAATTTACAGTTTTAGGTAATATTCTTCTTCCTAATGAAACTACAGTGTCTGCAGTCAGGATAATAGATTGAGAATATTTAGTCTGAAAAACTTTATTTTTTTCGACAGACATTCTTTTTACATAATTTAAAGGTAATTCTTGAAAATAATTAGTTTCGTTTATGTCTGGAGTTAGAACCAAGTCAGGCTTTATGCTTATTTGCTTCAATAGTTCAAGTCGTCTTTTAGAACCAGAAGCAAGTATAAATTGTTTGTTTAATTTAATTTTGTTCATAAAACAAACTTTAACGAATAAAAATTATTTAAAGCGAAAAGTAATTCTTCCTTTTGTCAAATCATAGGGGGTCATTTCTACATTAA
>QBZZ01000001.1 GCA_003282145.1 SAR116 cluster bacterium AG-337-N21 | reverse complement strand
CTCTTTTTGAAAATAGATATTGGTTAATAGTACAAGATAAACAAACTAATGAGACAAAAAAGTTGATTAATTTTTTTCAAAAACTGGGTTCAATTGTAGAAATCGTAAATACAGAATATCATGATAAAATTCTAGCAATTACGTCTCATTTACCACACCTAATTGCTTATACTATTGTTGGAACAGCATCAGATCTCGAAACTGATCTAAAAAATGATGTTATTAAATTTTCTGCATCAGGCTTTAGAGATTTTACCAGAATAGCATCTTCTGATCCTATAATGTGGAGAGATGTTTTTCTTAATAATTCAGACGCAGTGCTCGAGATGCTTCAAAGGTTCAATGAAGATTTGTCAGATTTACAAAAAGCAATAAGAAAAAAGGATGGAGACAAATTACATTCGTTTTTCTCGAGAACTAGGTTAATTCGAAAAAAAATTATAGATGCGGGACAAATTTAATAAGAATTTTATAATTTTTGAAATGCTATCCTCAGGTTAGCAACGATGAATTTACAATACTCAGAAAAAATAAGAGAGAAAGTTTGAAATGAACTTAACCACATATTTATATTATGCTTTTCTGGAGTAATTGGATAAGTGAAGATTTTCAGGTTTGGCATTCTATATTTAAATTCAAGAAAAGCCCTTGGCATATGATAATTGCTAGTAATTAAAATAAATTCACTGATATTATTTTTTTCAGCCCATTTTAAAGTTTCAATAGCGTTTGAATAAGTGTTTACTGATATACTATCAAGTTCAATACAACATTCAATTAAGTTGAAATCTAAATCAAAATTTATATTTTTTTCTAAGCTTGTTTTCGTAAAACCTTTCCCTGTTCCACTTACAAGTATTTTAGAGTTAAAAGTAGATGTTTTTTCAAATTCATTGATTATTTTTAATCCATCTTTAATTCTATTTGTGCCACCAGTTAAAATAACAATATCTGAACTTTTTTTACTTATATATTTTATAGTTGATAAGATTTTTTCTTTGTATTGAACCAGTCCAATTAAAAAAAATGTTAAAATCGAAGATATTAAAATAATACAAATGGTCTTTAAAATAGAGCGTAACATTTTTTGAATCATTACAATTTAATATTTTAAACATGTTGGCAAAAAAACCTGTGTTAGTATATAATAATCGATAAATTCTAATCTTATACAAGGAATTTCTCTATGCTTGAAACATGTCATTCATGTGGAACAGTATTTGACATTGATGAAAATATCTTATCAAAAAAGATTAAGTGGCTTAGATGTGGTGTTTGTAACGAAAAATGGAGTGTTTCCTCAATTCTTCATAAAAAATTTGATAAAAGTGCAATCAAAGATAAAAAAAAGTTCGCGTCAACAAAAGTTAAGTTTAAAAATAAGTCTGAACAAGTAAAGCATGAATTAGCTATAATAAAATCAGCTGTAGAAGATAAAACAAAAAATATATCAACAAAAAAAAATTCTGTATTAGAACAAAAAAATAAAAGTGTTTCTGAAATAGCATCTGAATTATCAGCTTCAAAGGTTAAGAAAGATGACGCAGTTGATGTTAAACCTAAAAATAAAGTTATTAACAACAATTCTTCCACAAAAAAATATTTAATTCCTTACATTTTTTTGTTAATAATTATTCTACTCTCTGCTCTATTATTTTTTCGGTCTGTTTTTTTAAGTTACAGTTTTTTATACTTTCCAAAATATACAAAAAATTATGAATATAAATTGAATGAACTTTTTAATTATATCAAACTACCTATTTTAGCCGATCTTAATCATCTAAACATGATAAACTTTGTAGCAACTTTTCAAAATGAAAAAGTTAAATTTGTTGGAACAATTAAAAATACTTCTAATAGACCAATATTAGTTCCTAGAGTAAAAATTTTAGCTGTAAGGGAAGATAGAAAAATTATTTTAGAAAAAGTTATAACTCTTAAAGATAAAATAATTTTTCCCCTATCTGAGATTAAATTTAGTGAAATGTTAGAAATACAGAGTAAAAAAGAAAATATAAGCGTAAAAGCGACATTGATAAAAAAAATTTACGATCTCTAATCAAATTTTATTATTTCTTCTTTAGAAATAATTTCTTTTATGGGTTCATTTTTTCTTATCTGATAATCATTTCCATTATAAATCATAACTTCTATTGCATCTTTTCTTGCATTATAGTTAGATCTCATTACTGATGAATATGCACCAGTTGTTCTAATCGCTAATAAATCATTACTATCAACTTTACTTATTTTCCTGTTTAAGGCAAAAAAATCTCCTGTCTCACAAATTGGTCCAACTATGTCAGCAATAATTTCAGTATTATTGATTTTCTTGACTGTTTCAATTTTATGATATGCGTCATATAAAGTAGGTCTAATTAAATTATTCATTGCAGCATCAACAATAATAAAATTTTTTTCTTTGGTTTTTTTATTTCTTATAACTTTGGTAATTAGGATCCCTGCTTCAGCAATTAGGCTTCTTCCAGGTTCGAAACTTAAATGATAGTCAGTTTCTTTAAACAAATTTGAGATAATCTTCTTATAATTATTAAAATCAGGTTCTGAACTATTATTATAATTTATTCCAATTCCGCCGCCTAAATCTAAAGTAGGCACTTTGTATCCACTTAATCTGAGCTCGTCAGCTAAATTTTTAAGATTTAAATATGCTCTTTGAAAAAATTTAAAATCAAATATTTGTGATCCTATATGCACACCTAAACCAACCGGATTTATATAGTCCAATTGATGAAGCTTTTTGTAAATTGATCTTACATTTTGGAAATCTATTCCAAATTTAGTTTCTTTATCACCAGTTGATATTTTCTTATGTGTTTTAGGAGCTATGTCAGGATTGACTCTCAAACATATGTTAGCAATTAACTTAAGCCTCGAAGCAATTGTAGAAATGTCTTTTAATTCCTCCTCTGACTCTATGTTGAATTGTAAAATATTATTTTTTAAAGCGAACTCAATTTCGTGGTTATCTTTACCTACACCAGAAAATATTATTTTCTGTGGTGACATTCCAGCTGCAAGACATTTTTCAAATTCCCCTATTGAAACTATATCTGCACCACAGTCTAATTTTGCAAAGTAGCTTATAACACTTAGAGCGTCATTTGCTTTAACTGCATAATGAATATTTCCCTGGACCTCCTTTATCGTATCCAAAAAAGTATTATAACGTTCTTTCATTAAACCTGCATCATATATAAATAATGGTGTCCCATATTTTTCTGCTAAGGAAGAAATTTTAATGCCTTGAATATTTAAATCACCATTTTGATCTCTATAAAAACCAATTTTACGCATAATGAAATCTATTGTTTTGAAATTATTTGTGAAGGTTTTAATGGTGCGTCTTTCCTTCCACATCCATTAAGCGAAAATACTAACAAAAATAATATTATAGAAAATATAGGTTTAAGCTTCATATTTTTAATCCTTTAAGAACGTTTCTTTAGCCTTTTTAATTGCTTGTAAAACATTGTTTGGGGCAGTTCCACCATATGAGGTTCTTTTAGAAACAGAACTTTCTATTTTAAGAACATCTAAAATCGTGGTATCAGCATTTGGAACTATAGTTTTAATTTCTTCTATAGTTAAATTGTCTAAAGTTTTTTCTTTTTTTTCAGCTAATAAAACAATCTTACCCGTTAAATGATGTGCATCCCTAAAAGGCATTTTTAGTTTGCTTACCAAATAGTCAGCAAAATCCGTTGCAGTTGGAAAACCTTTTTGAAGAGCTTCCATCATTTTGTCTGGGATAGGTTTAAGATTTTTAATCATTCCTTCCATGTTGATGATACATAATTCAATAGTCTTGGCAGTATCAAAAACTGGCTCTTTATCTTCCTGCATATCTTTCCCATATGTCATCGGAAGTCCTTTAAGGACTGTCATTAAGCTAAGTAAATTGCCAAATATTCTTCCAGGTTTTGCTCTTATTAATTCAGCCGCATCTGGATTTCTTTTTTGCGGCATTATACTTGATCCAGTTGTATAACTTTCAGACAACTTAACAAAATTAAACCTATCTGAGGACCAGATTACTAACTCTTCGGCTAATCTCGATAAGTGAATAGCGATCAAGGATGAAGATGACATAAATTCAATTGCAAAATCTCTATCTGATACAGAATCCATAGAATTTTCTGTAGGTTTAGTAAAATCCAGTTTTTGAGCAACAAAATGCCTATCTATTGGATAACTGGTACCCGCTAATGCTGCAGAGCCTAAAGGCAACTCATTCAATCTTTTCCTACAGTCACGTAATCTACCTCTGTCTCTTCCAAGCATTTCTACATAGGCGAGCAGATAATGTCCAAATGTAACTGGTTGTCCAACTTGTAGATGAGTGTACCCTGGCATGAGAAGATCATAATAAGTTTCTGATTTTTCAATTAATGTTCTTTGTAAACTCTTAAGATTTAGTTCAATTTGGTCTATTCTTTTTCTTAGCCATAATTTGACATCAGTGGCAACTTGATCATTTCTTGATCGAGCAGTATGTAACTTTTTACCTGCCTCACCAATTATTTCTATTAATCTATTTTCAATATTCATATGAATATCTTCCAATTTAACAGAAAAATTAAGTTTATTATTGGATATTTCTGACTTTATTTGTTTCAAGCCTGATTTAATTAAATTAAATTCATTTTTTGAAATAATATTTTGTTTTGAAAGCATTTCAGAATGGGCTATGGATCCTTCAATATCTTCAATATATAAAATCTTATCAAATTGAATAGAAGAATTAAACTCTTCCATTATTTCATCGGTAGGAGCTAAAAATCTTCCACCCCATATTTTACTATTACTTTTTTTCATTTTTAATCTATATTGAACTATTTAAAACTATTACTAGACAACTATTAATATGCATACATCAAAATTTAGTAAAAAAATATTATTAATATTATACTTTTTAATTTTAAATAATAATACTTTTGCTGCTGATTATATAGAAAAACTTAGGGACCCTATAAAATTTCCTATATTTACAATTTTAGATAGTAAAGAAAAACCAATAATTTTAAAGTTAAATAAAGATTTAGATAAAAATGGATATGTAGTAAATTTTTGGGCTACTTGGTGTGTCCCTTGCAAAAAAGAACTTCCTGATCTGAGTTTATTAGACCAAAAACTAGAAAATTACAAAATTGAAGTGTTATTGATGTCAATAGATAAAAAAAATATTAAAGATCAAATCAAATTTCTATTAACTAATGGTGCATCCAATTTAACTCATTTTTTTGATAAAGAAATGAATATTTTTAGAGCAATGAAGTTAAGAGGAGTCCCTACAACTATATTAGTCGATAAAACAGGCTTAGTTATATCAAAACATGAGGGCATTTTAAAATGGTCAAAAGATGTGGTAGTAAAAGAAATAGTTAATTTACTTAATTAGCTTTTCCATTTCTGGCACGGCCTTAAATAAATCATTTGAAAGTCCATAATCAGATACTGTAAAGATGGGAGCTTCTTCATCTTTATTTATAGCCACTATAACTTTACTATCTTTCATGCCTGCTAAATGTTGTATTGCACCAGATATTCCAGCTGCAATATATAAATTAGGTGCCACAACTTTACCAGTTTGACCTACTTGCCAATCATTTGGAACGTAGCCAGCGTCTACAGCGGCTCTGCTGGCTCCCATGGCTGCGCCCAGTTTATCTGCTAATTTTTCAAGAACTTTAAAGTTTTCACTGGATCCCAGCCCTCTTCCGCCTGAGACAACAATATCAGCTGCAGTCAATTCAGGACGTTCATTTTTTGAAAGTTCAGAGTTTATATATTTTGCTAAGTCAGTGTTTTTAGAAGGGTTGGCAGACACTATTTTAGCTTGTTTGTCAGTTAATGTAGCTTTCTCAAAAGCTGTAGTTCTTACAGTTATAATTTTACAGGCATCACTACTTTTACACGTCGCAATAGCGTTACCTGCATATATTGGTCTTTTAAAAGTTTCATGATCAATAATTTCAATTATGTCTGGAATAATCATTACGTCTAACAATGCTGCTAAGCGTGGTGCTGTGTTTTTTCCATTTGCTGTGCTTGCAAACAAAATATGCGTATAATCATTCGCAATAGACTGAATTAAAAGACTTGTATTTTCAGCTAGGGGTTTTTCATAAATAGCGTCATTAGAAAATATAACTTGATTAACACCTTCGATTTTACTTCCAGCGTCAACTACATCTTTGCAATTATAACCAATTACTAGTAAATCTGTACTGCCAAGTTGTTTAGCAGCATTTACGGTATGTAAAGTCGCGGGCAATAAGTCAGTATTATTATGCTCTGCTATAACAAGAATATTCATTTTTTAACCTCATACTATTTATATTACTTTTGCTTCGTTTTTTAATTTGTCAACTAGCTCTTCAACTGTTTTTAACATAATCCCAGATTGACGTTTGGTAGGTTCTTCAACTTTCAAAATATCCAGCCTTTGTTCAATTTTTAAATTCAGCTCATCAACTTGAATTTGATTTATTGGTTTCTTCTTTGCTTTCATAATATTTGGAAGGCTTGCATACCTTGGTTCATTTAATCTTAAATCTGTACTGATCACAGCAGGTAGTGCAACTTCTATATTTTCTATACCTCCGTCAACTTCACGACTTACAACGGCTTTTTTGTCTGAAATCTCAACTTTACTTGCAAAAGTAGCCTGTGGCCAACCAAGTAAAGCAGCAATCATTTGTCCAGTAGCATTCATATCATCGTCTATAGCCTGTTTTCCTAAAATCATTAGATCTATATTTTCCTTCTTAGCTACAGATGAAATAATTTTAGCTATGTTAAGAGGCTCAAGATTATTTGTAGCTTCTATAAAAATTCCGGAGTCAGCACCCATAGCAAGAGCATTCCTAATAGTTTCTTGAACTTGAGTTGGTCCAATTGAGATAGCAATTACCTCAGTAGCTATTCCCTTTTCTTTAAGTCTTAAAGCTTCTTCAACAGCAATTTCATCAAAAGGGTTCATTGACATTTTCACATTATCTAATTCCACGCCGGATTTATCGCTTTTAACTCTAACCTTGACGTTATAGTCAACAACTCTTTTTACAGGTACTAAGACTTTCAAGTTAAACTCCTTTTCAACATCTATCTGTTATAAATTATTCTTGATTTAAACCTGGTATCCACAATATATCTCTTAATCCATTTTCATTCAAAACTCTACACAAAACAAATAATAAATCAGATAACCTGTTTAAATATGTTAATGATTTCATGTTAATTTCTTCTTCACTTGAAAGTAAACTTGTATCTCTTTCAGCTCTTCTAGCAATTGTTCTTGACACATGTAATAAAGAAGAAGCTTCTGAACCACCAGGTAGAATAAATGAATTTAGTGCCGTTAAATCTGCATTATAGTGGTCTATTTTTTTTTCAAGTTTATCAATTTGACTTTTTTGAATTCTAAGTGCTGGATATTCTTGTTTACCTTTTGATATAGGATTTGAAAGATCTGCACCCAAATCAAATAAGTCATTTTGAATTTCTTTAATTAAATTTTTAATTTCAACTGATAAAGGATTTGAATTATCTTTATTTAGGCAAAAATAAACTATACCTAACGAAGAGTTTAATTCATCTACAGTTCCATATGCCTGTGGCCTTGAAGAATGTTTAGCAACTCTACTTCCGTCAGTCAAACCTGTCGATCCATCGTCACCAGTTCGAGTATAAATTTTATTTAGTTTAACCATTAGAATATCTCTTATACATTAAAAGACATACAAATATCAAAATAGCCACAGCTTGAAATATAATTCTATATCGCATTAAAATATTACTGTTGGTTTTGTTGTATTCACCTCCTCTAGCCATAGTGATTAGCCCCCAAGCTAAGATAAGAACTACTAAAAACATTGAGATAAATAATGTAATATTAAACCAATCCACTAGAAATTTTCTCCTAAAAAGTTCGCAAAATTTTCATTTTTAATTTTATAAGCAGCCTTAATAGTATTATGCATTAGGCAGGCAATTGTCATTGGGCCAACTCCTCCTGGTACAGGAGTTATTTTTTTTGCAATATCTACTACTTTTTTAAAATTAACATCACCGACAAGTTTAGTCTCGTTTTCTTTAGTTTCAGAGTTAACAAACTGCAATCTATTTATACCTACATCTATAATTATAGCACCCTGTTTTACATATGTATCGTCAACCATCTCAGGAATTCCTACCGCTGATATCAAAATATCTGCTTTTTTGCAATGTTCGCGAAGATTTTTAGTTTTGGAGTGTGTTATTGTAACCGAACAATTGGAAGACAATAAAAGTGAAGCCATAGGCTTCCCAACAATGTTAGATCTCCCAATTATTACAGCATTTTTTCCACTTAGTTCTTTTAATTCATTTTTTAAAATGTAAAAGCAACCTAATGGTGTACATGGTATGAAATTGGGATCGCCCATAAACAGTTTACCAAAATTAGTTGGATGAAATCCATCAACATCTTTTATCGGGTTAATACTATTAATAATTTTTCTTTCTGAAATATGTATTGGTAAAGGAAGTTGAACAAGAATACCGTCAACATTTTGATCATGATTAAGCTTAAATATTTCATTTAATAAATCTTCTTCTGACACATTTTTAGAAAGAATTACTTCTATGGATCGTATTTCGTTTTTTTCTGCTGTACGTACTTTATTTTTCACATATATACTACTAGCTGTGTTGTCTCCAACTAATATTACAGCAAGACAGGGCTTTCGGTTGAAATTTTTAAAGAATTCAGTACTCAAAGGATGTATTTTTTGCAGAAATTCTTTAGAATATTTTTTCCCGTCTATAATTTTTTTAAAATGTTCCATAGATGTTATCTTATAACCCTAATCTATAATCTTGAATTAAGTTTTTTATAAAACTTAGCAATAGAATGACGATTACCGGTGATAAATCAATTCCTGATAGAGAAGGCATATATCTCCTTATTTTTCCTAATAAGGGCTCATGTAATGAAATTAATGCACGAAATATGGTGTTTATGATTTTATTATAACTATTTATCATCTGAAATTGAATCAGAAGACTCATTATAACATATACAAATAGAGTATATAAGTAGAGTGTAATGATTTCATTTAATAATATTAAGAGTGCATTCATGACATTATGGTAAAAGTGAGATTAATAACTATATAAATAATTATTAATATTTAAAATACTACATTTAACGTAAACTTTTGTCTATTTCACGAACTTCTATCAAAAGGAAAATAAAGTGCTAATAAATATAAGAAAAAATCTTGTAAAATTAATTTTTAATCTATGCCTTATTTACAGCTTTATTCATTTCATTTTTCCCTCATTAGCTCTTGAACGGGATGAAAGTTGGAAAGACGTTTTAAAAAAAGCATCTGGGCAGACTATATATTTTCATGCATGGGGCGGAGCTAAAAATATTAATTCTTATATAAAGTGGGCTGCAGAAGAAGTAAAAAAGAAGTATAATATTACTGTTAAACATGTAAAGGTTTCTGACACAGCAAATGTTGTCGCAAAGATTTTATCTGAAAAAAACGTAAAAAAAAATAATAATGGTTCAGTCGATTTAGTATGGATAAATGGCGAGAATTTTTCATTAATGAAGAGTAATAACTTATTATTAAGTGAAAAATGGATATTTAACTTACCTAACTCAAAATTTTTAGATTTTAGTAATGATCCAAGCTTGCTTAATGACTTTGGAATACCAACTGATGGCATGGAAATGCCATGGGGAGTTTCTCAATTAAATTTCTATTATGATACTAAATATATAAATTCACCCCCTAGATCTGCTCTAGAATTAAAAAATTACATAATTAAAAATAAAGGAAGGTTCACTTTTCCACAGCCACCTGACTTTGTAGGCACTAGTTTTTTAAAACAAATTTTAATTGAACTTATTTCTAATAAAAATTTATTAAAATTGAAGTATGTTACTCAACAACATGAAAGAGAGCTTGACACTTTGTGGCAATGGCTTGACGAAGTTACTCCTCATTTATGGAGAAGAGGCAAAAATTATCCATCAAACTATTCGGCTATAACTGAGCTGGTAGCAGAAAGAGAAATAGATCTTGGAATGGCATTTAACATTGCACATGCTTCAAACTCTATCTCTGAAGGTAAACTTTCAAATTCTGTGAGGAGTTATATCCACGACAAAGGTACGCTAGCCAATGTTCATTTTGTAGCTATACCATATAATTCTTCTAATAAAGCAGCTTCTAAAGTATTTGCAAACTTTTTAATCTCGCCTGAAGCCCAAATAAAAAAACAGAACAAAGATTTTTGGGGAGATCCAAGCGTAATATCTATAAATAAATTAAGTCAAAAGTGGAAAAACAAATTTTCTACTCTACCCAGAGGCCTAGCTACATTAACTAATGAAGATTTGAGAATGAAGCTTGAGGAACCCCATCCTTCATGGGTAAAAGTTATTGAAGATAAATGGATTAAAAAATATGGGTCTAGTAATTAAATATTCATGGGAACAAATTTTTATGGACAATTAACTAAAGCCATAGTTATTTTTATTGGAACACTAGTAACAATTCCTATTATTTTTGGATTTATTGGTTTTTTTTTACCATCTTTTGGATATTTTCCCATCTTGGGTAAAAGTGATTTCAATTTAAATTATTTTCACTTATCATTCAATATTGCAGGCATTTCAAAATCTATAATATTGTCTTTATTTACTGGTTTAGTTTCGACTTTGTTAGCGTTGTTTTTTTCGCAAGTTATACTCTTACATTTATCTAAAACAAGAGCCTATAATTACATCAAAATAATAATATCACCTTTGATAGCATTGCCTCATATTACGATGGCTATTGGGTTAATATTTATTTTTTCTCCAAGTGGTTTATTTTTCAGATTGATTTCACCTTGGTTGACAGGGTTTGATAGACCCCCCAATATTTTTATAATGCCGGATGAGTATGGACTTTTTTTAATTTTAGGGCTTATTTTAAAAGAAATTCCATTTTTTATTTTAGTTTCTTTATCTGCTTTACAAGAATTTTCTGCAAAAAAAATATTTGATCTCGGCAAATCTCTTCAAAATTCTAATTTCTCTTCATGGTGTATTTTAATTTTTCCATTAATTTATAAAAAAATAAGATTTGTTATTTTCATTGTAATTGCATTCACAGCTTCGGTTGTTGATATGTCATTAATTCTGGCTCCATCTACTCCATCTACTCTGGCAATTAGAATTTTACAAACTTATCAATCTTCTGATGCTGACTCACTTTTTATTGCATCGAATTTAGCTTTAATACAATTATTTATAATTATAATCTTGTTACTTTTTTGGATGATTTTAGAAAAAATATTTAGCTATAAGTTAAGTTTTATATTTTTCATGAAAATTTTGTCATTTAAAACTTTTTTTATTAAAAAAATAGTAGTTCTTACAAGTATAATATTATTTTTTTTGTCAATATTAGGTATAATTTCTTCATTAATATGGGGATTTAGTGCAAATTGGTACTTTCCAAATTTTTTTCCAAAGAGCTTTACTTTAGATGGTTTTACAAATTTTTATAATGAAAACAAATCTATAATATTTATATCTATTTTTATTTCTTTCATTGTTTCATTAATATCGTCTTTATTAACAATTATTTGGGTAGAATTAATTGAGATTTTAAAAATAAAAAAAATATATCTTGAATGGATTATATTTATTCCTTTATTTATACCTCAAATATCCTTTTTAATTGGTTTACAAAGTTTTATAATACTTTTTGATTTTAACAGCTATTTACTTCCATTAATTATCATACAATTATTCTATGTTATTCCATATAGTTTTATAATATTAGCACCATCTTTGAGAGGAATTAAAAAAGAAATAATAATAGTTGCAACTTCTCTTGGGAAAAACAGATTACAGAGGCTACTAAATGTTAAGATTCCGATAGTTATGTCTTCATTGTTAACATCTTTTGCTATCGGGATGCTTGTTTCATTCTCTCTTTACACGCCAGTTTATTTTTTTGGCGGAGGAAGAATTACTACTCTAACAGTAGAGGCTTTGAATTTAGCCTTAAGTGGTTCAAGGCAAGACTTAGGAGTGGCAACCTTTTTTCAGATGATAATACCAATTTTAATATTAATTTCTGTAGCCTATTTAAGTAAAAAGATTTGTAAATGGAGATTTTAAATTTGTTTAGTACACTTGATAACGTATAATAAATCTTTTATAGAACGTTAACATAATGATTCAGGAGATTATTTTGGCTGACATTTCGGCCTTTAAAGGCAGAAAATTTGCTATTATGGTTGCTAGCGGCTTCAATGAAGAGCAATTTTTAATAATACAAAAAACAATATTAGCTGCAGAAGGTTCCTATACAATTGTTTCAAGGGACATAGGTACTACAAATGGATGGGCCTCTGAAAAATGGGGTTTGTCTTATCCGGTTGACCTGCCTGTTTCTGAAACATTGGCAATAGACTTTGATGCCTTGATAGTACCTGGTGGAGCAAATCAGATTGAAACACTAAGTAGTGATCTTCATGTAAGAAGAATTTTAAGGGCATTTCTCAGAGAAAACGAACCAGTAGCTTTAGCCGGAGTTTCAACAATGCTATTAACAACTATTGACGCAGCTGAAGGTAGAAAAGTTGCTGCGTCAGACGCTGACAGCGCTCTTTTAATTGCTGCTGGAGCAGAAATTATAGATAAGCCGACTGTAAGAGATAAAAACTTAATAAGTGCAACTAGTGGTGAAGCTGGAATTTCAGATCTTTTGGAAATGTTAGCTGCGGCTATTAAAGATAATACAAAATAACTAAGGTAATTTAATGAATAAAAAACATGTTATTAGTCCTTGTGTAGGAGTTTGTTCAATTGATCCTCAAAGTGGCTTATGTATTGGATGCTTAAGATCTTCTTCTGAAATAGCAATTTGGTCACAGATAAATAATAAAAGAGCTCTTCAAATTATTAAAGAAATAAAAGACAGATCTATTTCAAAAAATTAGATTAAATTTTAGGAAAATATTATGCATAAATATAGAACTCACAAATGTCACGAATTAAGAATTGAAAACGTACAGGACAGTGTGAAACTATCAGGCTGGGTTCACAGAAAAAGAGACCATGGTCAATTAATATTTATAGATTTAAGAGATCATTATGGATTAACACAAGTTGTAGTTGATTCGTCAAATAAAAACTTCTCTGCTGTTGAAAATGTATCTCTTGAAAGCGTTATTACAATAAGTGGAACAGTAGTTGAAAGATCTGAGGAAACAATAAATAAAAATCTTCCTACAGGAAATATAGAAGTAAATCTTTCTGAATTAAAAATAATCTCAAAATCAAATACATTACCATTACAGGTAAATTCAGACGAAGATTATGGAGAAGAAACCAGGTTAAAATATCGATATTTAGATCTTAGGAGAAGTAGACCTCACTCAAATATTATTTTAAGATCAAATGTCATCCAAACTATAAGAAATAAAATGTTAGAATTAGGTTTCCTCGAATTTCAAACTCCTATTCTAACTGCTTCAAGTCCTGAGGGTGCAAGAGATTTTTTAGTACCTTCAAGGTTAAATAAAGGTAAGTTCTACGCTTTACCACAAGCACCTCAACAGTTTAAACAACTCATAATGGTTTCAGGTTTTGATAAATATTTTCAAATTGCACCATGTTTTAGAGATGAAGATAGTAGAGCTGACAGATCACCCGGAGAATTCTACCAACTAGATTTAGAAATGTCTTATGTAGAACAAGAAGATGTTTTTCACGCTGTTGAACCAGTTATAAGAGAAGTTTTTACGAAATTCTCTAATAGAAAAATTGATGCTTTTTTCCCAAAAATTACATATAGAGACTCAATGCTAAAATATGGCAATGACAAGCCTGATTTAAGATTTAAACTTGAAATTAAAGATGTCACTGAATTTTTTGCAAATTCTAATTTTTCCATTTTTGCAAAATCTATTGAAAATGGAGCGGTAGTAAGAGGAATCCCTGGTCCTCATTGTGGTTCCAGGTCTGTAGCTGATAGAATGAATAGTTGGGCTCAAGTTGAAGGAGCACCGGGGATGGGTTATATAATTTTTAGTGAAGAAACTGCAAAAGGGCCTATTGCTAATGCATTGGGGATTGATAAGTCACTAGAGATGAAAACTTTATTTGATCTTAAAGATGGTGATGCTTTATTTTTTTCGTGTGCACATGAAAATGAAGCAGCAAATTTAGCAGGGAAAGCAAGAGTTAAGATTGCAAATGACAGAGAATTAATAGAGCACGACACCTTTAAATTTTGTTGGGTGGTAGACTATCCAATGTATGAAAAAGATGACAAAACTGGTGAAATAGAATTTTCACATAATCCATTTTCTATGCCCCAAGGCGGAATGGATGCTCTTTTAAATAAAGACCCACTAGAAATATTAGCTTTCCAATATGACTTGGTTTGTAACGGAATTGAGCTTTCATCTGGAGCGATACGAAATCATGTACCAGAAATAATGTACAAAGCTTTTGAAATTGCAGGTCATAAACGTGATGTGGTAGACAACAAATTTCCCGGTATGATTAATGCTTTTAAATTCGGAGCGCCGCCCCATGGAGGAATAGCCCCAGGTATAGATAGAATTGTGATGTTATTAGCAGACGAGCCAAATATAAGAGAAGTGATTTTATTTCCAATGACAGGAAAAGCAGAAGACTTAATGATGAATGCTCCTAACGAAATTAACGATGCTCAACTTAAGGAACTTGGAATAAAGTTAGATAAGAAAACAAAAATTAATTAAGTTTTTCAATTAAATTAAGTCTGTGCATAGAACATATTAATAAGATATATAAAATAACAGCACCAGTTTGATGTATTGCCCCTAAATATACGGGCACCATATTAATTAGTGTTATTATGCCTAACGTGAATTGTGAGCATACTAGTACAGATATGAGCAAAGATAGTTTTTTAACTTTTTTGTCTTCACTCTTGAAGTAATATTTATAACAATAAAAAAGAGCGCACAATGTAGTAAATAAAGCTAAATGTCTATGATGAAATTGAGCAGATGCTGGATTTTCAAATGGGTCTAATAATTCATATTCACCATAATTTTCAGGTATTAAACTGTCTCCCATAAAAGGGTACTCATTATACATTAAGCCAGCATCCATTCCTGCAACAAATGCACCGGCTATAATAGTTATAAATAATATAGAAAACATAAAAAAACTAAAATCTGGCTTGATTTGGGAAAGACCCTCTTTAACATCAAGATAAACCCAAATTAAAAGAGATAGTATTAACAAAGCATTAGATAAATGAATTGTTAGACGGTATTGGGAAACAGTTGGGTCATTTACTAGGCCTGACTTGACCATCCACCAACCTATCAAGCCCTGCAATCCACCTAAAAATAATATTAAAAATAATTTTGATAAAATTGATTTCGGTATTTTTTTTACAATTATAAAAAACAACAATGGAATTATAAAAATAATTCCAATTAACCTTCCCCAAAGCCTATGAAAATATTCCCAAAAAAATATTTCCTTAAATTCTTCTAAGCTCATTCCCTTATTTTTAAAAATATATTCTGGTGATTTCATGTATAATTCAAATACTCTATTCCATTCAAATTGTGAGATTGGAGGAAGGAATCCCAAAAGTGGGCGCCATTCTACCATTGATAAACCAGAGTCAGTTAATCTAGTGACTCCCCCTATTAAAATCATTAGTATAACCATTACAATAGTTGATAATAGCCATATGCGAATAAGTCTAGAATGTGAAATAGAATTCATGTTAGTATATTGTTATATTGTAATATCTATGTGTGAATTAATTTAACAAAAACAATATTTAAAAAAAAATTTTTTTTTGTCTTGAAAGTTAACAATAAAACATTATTTAAGCTTCATCAATAATGGATTTATTGTTTAATTTTAACTTTTTAAATAAGGGAGATTAAGGCATGAAGTTTAGGCCACTTCACGATAGAGTAGTAGTTGAGCGTCTTGAAGCTGAAGAAAAGACTGCTAGTGGAATAATAATTCCAGATTCAGCTCAAGAAAAACCTATGCAAGGTAAAATTATTGCAGCAGGTTCTGGTGCGCGTGACGAGACAGGCAAAGTTCAACCTTTGGATGTTAAAGAAAATGATGTTGTACTTTTCGGAAAATGGTCCGGTACTGAAGTCAAGCTTGATGGTAAAGATCTATTGATCATGAAAGAAAGCGATATTATGGGAATAATGGGTTAATTATTCTCCGGATTAAATAATAATTACTTTATAATTTGAAAGGAATAAAAAATGGCTGCTAAAGAAGTCAAATTTGGTGCAAACGCAAGAGCTCAGATGCTTGAGGGCGTAGACATACTTGCAGAAGCTGTAAAAGTAACATTGGGACCTAAAGGTAGAAATGTTGTTCTTGATAAAGCATTTGGAGCTCCAAGAATAACAAAAGATGGTGTTACTGTTGCCAAGGAAATTGAATTAAAGGAAAAATTTCAAAACATGGGTGCACAAATGGTTAGGGAAGTTGCATCTAAGGCCAATGATGTTGCTGGCGATGGAACAACAACTGCTACAGTTTTAGCTCAAGCTATAGTAAAAGAAGGATCAAAAGCAGTTGCAGCTGGACTTAATCCCATGGATCTCAAAAGAGGAATTGATTTAGCGATTGAATCTGTAGTTGCTGATTTAGAAACAAGAACAAGTAAAATATCAACAAATTCTGAAGTAGCTCAAGTAGGAACTTTATCTGCGAACGGAGAAGGCGAAATTGGTGATATGATTGCTAAAGCTATGGATAAAGTTGGCAATGAAGGCGTTATTACTGTTGAAGAAGCTAAAACACTTGCTACAGAATTAGATGTTGTTGAGGGTATGCAATTTGACAGAGGTTACTTATCACCCTACTTTATTACTGATGCTGACAAAATGAAAGTTGTTATGGATGATCCATATATACTTTTATTTGAAAAGAAATTAGCTAATCTTCAAGAAATGCTTCCTATACTAGAAAAGGTTGTTCAATCGGGTAAGCCTTTATTGATAATTGCTGAAGATGTAGAAGGTGAAGCCCTTGCCACACTTGTTGTAAATAAGCTAAGAGGT
Organism: SAR116 cluster bacterium AG-337-N21; assembly: GCA_003282145.1. Lineage (GTDB taxonomy): Bacteria > Pseudomonadota > Alphaproteobacteria > Puniceispirillales > Marisalimonadaceae > Marisalimonas. The sequence continues at coordinate 256,347 of QBZZ01000001.1, read as the reverse complement.
GGTCTAAAAATTGCTGCAGTCAAAGCTCCTGGATTTGGTGATAGAAGAAAAGCTATGCTAGAAGATATTGCAATTCTGACAAAAGGTGATCTAATTTCTGAAGATTTAGGTATCAAACTTGATAATGTGACTCTTGAAATGCTGGGTACTGCTAAAAGAGTAGAGGTCACGAAAGAGGAAACTACTATCATAGATGGTGCTGGTTCTAAAGACGATATTGGAGCAAGATGTAACCAGATAAGAGCGCAGATTGAAGAAACAACATCCGACTATGATAAAGAAAAACTTCAAGAAAGATTGGCTAAATTAGCTGGTGGTGTTGCTGTAATTAAAGTTGGTGGAGCAACAGAAGTTGAAGTTAAAGAACGTAAGGACCGTGTGGATGACGCAATGCATGCAACTAGGGCTGCTGTAGAAGAAGGTATTGTACCTGGGGGTGGTGTTGTATTCGTGAAAGCAATTCCTGCTTTAGACAAAGTCAAAGTTGATAATCCTGACCAGAAAATGGGGGTTGACATTGTGAGAAGAGCTCTGAAGGCTCCTGCTAAACAAATTGCTGACAATGCAGGCCAAGATGGTGCAGTTATTGTCGGAAAACTACTAGAATCTACAGATGCAAACTTTGGATTTAATGCTCAAACTAATGAATTTACCGATTTAGTTAAAGCTGGTGTTATAGACCCTACCAAAGTTGTTAGATCAGCTTTACAAAATGCAGCTTCTGTAGCTGGACTTTTAATTACAACTGAAGCAATGGTTGCCGATAAACCTGAGCCAGCAGCTGGCGGTGCCGGTGGTGGAATGCCTGACATGGGCGGCATGGGCGGCATGGGCGGCATGGGTGGCATGGGTGGTATGCCAGGCATGATGTAACCATAATTCTCATTAAAACTATACAACACCTCTAATTAACATTAGAGGTGTTTTTGTATGTCTAGATGTTTATAAATTGTTGCCTATCTGACTTAACTGATATAGCTATATTATAAAATAATAAGAAGTAAATTATGAACAATTCTGAAGTACAAAAAATTGCTGAAAAATCTAATTCGTGGCCTTTTGTTGAAGCAAGAAATTTAAGAGATAGGTTAAAAAAAATAGGAAGCAAGTCGGGTGAAGAAAATGAACCGCCAGTTTTGTTCGAAACTGGATATGGTCCATCTGGATTGCCCCACATAGGGACTTTTGGAGAAGTCGCTAGGACTAACATAGTACGTTTTGCATTTCAAACTTTGACAGGAAAAAATACAAAATTAATTTGTTTTTCAGATGATATGGATGGTTTTCGTAAAGTTCCTGAGAATGTTCCTAACAAGACTTTGCTAGAAAATTATATAGATCATCCACTAACGAATGTTCCAGATCCATTTGGAAAGTTTGATAGTTTTGGAGCTCACAATAATTCTAAATTGAAAGAATTTTTAGACCGATTCAATTTCGAGTATGAATTTATTTCTGCAACTAACTGTTATAAAAGTGGTAAATTTGATAATGCTCTTAAAAAAATTTTATTACATTACGAAGATATTAAAAATGTAATCCTACCTACCTTAGGAGAAGAACGAAAAAAAACATATAGTCCGTTCTTACCCGTTTGTCCTAAGTCAGGAAAGGTTTTACAGGTAAATATCACTTCTATTGATAATAAAAATAATACAGTTAGTTATTTTGACGAAGATTCAAAAACAACAATTACAGTATCCATCTTAGGTGGAGCTTGCAAGTTACAATGGAAATGTGATTGGGCAATGCGCTGGCTTGCCCTCGGAGTTGACTATGAAATGTCAGGAAAGGATTTATCAGAAAGTGTGATTTTATCTAGTAAAATTTTACGAATTCTTGGATCTTCACCACCATCTGGTTTTTCTTACGAACTTTTCCTAGACAATAATGGTGAGAAGATTTCAAAATCGAAAGGAAATGGATTATCTATTCAAGAATGGTTAAGATACGGCACTGCAGAATCGTTGAGTCTTTTTATGTTTACAAATCCTAAGAGAGCCAAAAGACTTTTTTTTGAAGTTATTCCTAAAACTACTGATGAATATTTCTCACATCTAAAAAAATATAATCAACAAACAGATGATGAAAAAATTAATAACCCAGTTTGGCATATTCATAAAGGCTTACCAAAAATCAGTGATTTGCCTGTTACTTATACCTTATTACTAAATTTAGCATCAGTATGTCATGCAAATGATACGGATACAGTTTGGGGATATGTTTCAAGCTATGCTTCAGATATAAAAAGAACAGATGAAATAGAGGGATTAATTAACTTAGCTGTTAATTTTTATAAAGAGATGATTGAACCTCAAAAAAAATATAGATTACCTTCAGACAAAGAAAAAAAAGGGATTACAGAATTAATTGAAATTCTATCAACTTTAGATAAAGAAACCTCATCAGATGAAATTCAATCTATAATATTTTCTATAGGGAAAAAATTGGAATATCAAAATTTACGTGATTGGTTCAAAGGATTGTACGAAACTGTATTGGGTCAACCAGAAGGTCCTAGGATGGGAAGTTTTATAAAACTTTATGGCATAGAAACAACTAAAGAACTATTAGAAAAAGTACTTAATGGTGAATTAGTTAGAAAATAGGTAAAGAATGATTTGGAAATTTATTACTTCTTTTGTCAGTAAACTTGAACCAGAAATTGCTCATCAAATATCTTTAATTGCGTTAAAGTTAGGATTGCATCCAAGATTAAAGCGAATAGAAATTCCAGTTAAAATTAATAATTTACATTTTAGTAATTTTCTTGGTGTTGCAGCAGGTTTTGATAAAAATGCACAGGTAATTGAAAAAATTCATCATTTGAATTTTGGATTAATCGAAGTTGGAACCGTTACCCCATTACCACAGTATGGAAACCCCAAACCAAGAATATTCAGATTAAAAAAAGATCAAGCAATAATAAATAGAAATGGATTTAATAATTTGGGAATGGCTCAGGCTATAAAAAAATTAAAACATTATAGAAAAAAATTTCCGGTTGGTAGCGATTTTGTTTTAGGTATTAATATAGGGCCAAATAAAGATAGCAATAATAGATTTAAAGACTATGAAATACTTTCTAAAGATCTGTCAGAGTTTGCTGATTATCTTACTATAAATATATCTTCCCCTAACACACCAAATTTAAGAGATTTTCATGAAACTGAAAACTTAGAAAAAGTCCTTATATCTGTAAAAAATGGTATTGCCAAATCTAAAAAATTGGAGTTACATTTACCAATATTTTTAAAAATTTCTCCTGATATAACTGAAAACAATTTGAATCTAATAATTGAAACCGCTAATAAAAATAATATTTCAGGTTTAATAGTTTCCAATACAACTGTGGATAGATACAAATATCTTCATCCTGATAATTTGCATGAAGAGGGTGGACTTTCTGGGAAACCACTTTTTAATAAATCGACTGCTTTTTTGGCTTTAGCAAATAAAATAATAAAACACAAAAGATATAATTTACATTTAATTGCTGCTGGTGGAGTGTTAGATGCTAAATCTGCATATGCTAAAATTTTATGTGGGGCTCATCTAGTCCAATTATATTCTTCCATGACATTTGTTGGCCCTTTAATTGCTGACAATATTTTAAAAGGGTTGCTGCAATTAATGAACAGAGACAAAATAATTTCAATTAACCAAGTAAGAGGTATAGTTGATAATCCTGAAGCTGCGATGAAGATTGCTAATGATGGGATCGTAGATAATCTTCAAACTTAAATTGATTTCTTGTCCCATTTAACTTGACCTTTTAAAAAGCATATTTTATAAACACCACATTAATGATAGAGGTTAAAAATGTCTAGGGTTTGTGAAATTTCCGGTAAAAATGTTATGAGTGGAAATAACGTTAGTCATGCTAAAAATAAAACAAAAAGAAAATTTTTACCTAATCTTCAAAATGTTAAATTTTTTAGTAAAACATTGGACAAATACATTAGACTGAAGGTAAGTGTACGTGCTTTAAAGTCAGTCGAAAAAAATGGTGGTTTAGATGATTATCTAACGAAGACAAAAAATAGAGGTTTGGCTCCAGAAGCGATATATTTAAAAAAATTGATATTAAAAAATATTAAAAATGAAACTAAATCAACCTAAATTACTCCTCATTAAATAGGTCAGCTAACTGTTCTGTTAAAGCTCCTCCTAATTGTTCAGCGTCAGTTAAAGTTACAGCTTTATTGTAATATCTGGTAACATCATGGCCTATTCCTATTGCGACTAATTCAACGGGTGATTTGCTTTCAATAAAAGAAATAACTTGTTTCAAGTGAAGCTCTAAATAGTTTCCACTGTTTGAAGATAATGTAGTATCATCAACTGGTGCACCATCACTTACAACCATAAGAATTTTTCTTTCTTCTAACCTGCCTAATAATCTTTCATGGGCCCAGATTAATGCTTCACCATCAATGTTTTCCTTCAAAATACCTTCTCTTAGCATTAACCCAAGAGAATTCTTTGATCTTCTCCATGGAGCGTCTGCAGGTTTATAAATTATATGTCTTAAGTCATTCAATCTACCTGGATAAGAAGGCTTACCGTCATTGATCCATTCTTCTCTGGATTGACCTCCCTTCCAAGCTTTAGTAGTAAAGCCAAGAATTTCAACTTTTACGCCGCATCTTTCAAGTGTCCTTGCCATTATATCAGCACAAATAGCAGCAATTGTTATTGGTCGGCCTCTCATAGATCCAGAATTATCTATTAATAATGTTACGATTGTGTCTCTAAATTTCATATCTTTTTCCTGTTTGTAAGAAAGAGGAAATAGAGGTTGTGTAATTATTCGTGACAATTTTGAGGCGTCAAGCATACCCTCTTCAAGATCAAAATTCCAAGATCTATTTTGTTTTGCTTGTAATTTTCTTTGTAGCTTATTAGCTAATCTTGAAATGGCACCTTGAAGTGTTTCGAGTTGTTTGTCTAAAGTACCTCGAAGCCTATTTAACTCATCCTCTTCGCACAGATCCGTAGCATTAACAATCTCATCATACTTTGTAGAAAAAACCTGGTAACTATAATTAACATTATTTTTACCTTGGTTATGATCGAGAAGAGGATTGGAGGCTATTTCACCTTCAGTCTCTCCATCTTGATCTTCTGAATCACCTTCTTGTTGTTCATCACCTATTTCTCCATCTTCATCTTGTGCTTCACTTCCGCCATCTAAGCCTGCATCTTGATCGTCGTCACTATCACTTTGAGCAGAAGAATCATTATCTTCATTTTCATCTGTGTTACTTTCATCAGTCTCGTCTTCATTTTCACCAGATTTATTTTGATCTGTCTCACCTATGTCTGCTTGCAGAGCAGTCAACAATTCTTTAGTTTTTTTAGCATAGTTTTCTTGATTTTGGGTGTTTTCTGCTAATTGATTAAGTAAATTCCCTATTTTACTATTAATCCAAGGACGCCATTTTTCAAGCGATAAAGAGGTGTTTGCTGGTGAACTACATCCAGTAATCTTTTCTCTAATTACTAACTGTAATGCATTCATTAGAGCTTCTTTATCGTCTCCACCTGGTATCGGCAAAATCGTTTCTTTAAATTTTTCTTCAACTAAATTTTGCAGATTATTCTTTATACCAACAAGATTTTTTGATCCTACAGACTCAATGCGAGAATCTTCAGCAAATTGAAATATTTGAGATGACAGATCAGATGATGGCAAATACTTATTATGCACGATGGGGTCATGATACTTTATTTTAAGAGCAATTTTATCAGATTCACCTCTTAATCTTGAAAGCTGCGTACTATCCAATTCTTTTAAAATTTGAGGTAATCTAATTTCTTTTGACGATAAATAACTTGAATTTCCAGAAAATTTAATCTCTCTTTCACTGTCAAGATCTCCCGAAACAGCCTTTAAAGTAGAGGCAGTTGCATTTTGAAATTGAGTATTTTCAGATTTATTACTCATCAGCGAATTTAAAGATCTATAGTTTTGTCAACTTTAATTAAATCTCTACCAAAACATCTTTGATAATATTCTGACAATATTGGTCGTTCCATTTCATCGCATTTATTAAAAAAAGTTAATTTGAAAGCTAAATCTATATCTTCAACTATATTTGTATTTTCAGCCCATGTTATAACAGTTCTTGGAGACATTACTGTTGAAAGGTCACCTGAGATAAAACCATTTCTTGTTAATTCAGCTATAGAAACCATGGACTTGATAGTTTCCTTTCCTTCTTTAGTTTTAAAATTTGGTACCTTAGATGCAACTATTTCCTCCTCTGCTTTTGCAGGTAAATAATTTAAAGTTGAAACAACTGACCATCTATCCATTTGACCTTGATTAATCTGCTGGGTTCCATGATACAAACCAGTAGTGTCACCTAAACCTACTGTGTTAGCAGTCGCGAATAATCTAAAGTTTTGATGAGGATTAATTACTCTATTATTGTCAAGGAGTGTTAGCTTACCTGAAACCTCTAAAACTCTTTGAATAACAAACATTACATCTGCCCTACCTGCATCATATTCGTCAAAAACAATTGCAACTGGGTTCTGTAACGCCCAAGGCAAAACACCTTCCCTGAATTCTGTAATTTGTTTACCATCTTTTAAAACAATAGCATCTTTACCTACTAGATCTAAACGGCTTATATGACTATCGAGATTTACTCTAACGCAAGGCCAATTTAATCTTGCAGCAACTTGTTCTATATGAGTTGACTTTCCAGTACCATGATACCCTTGTATCATCACTCTCCTATTGTAACAAAACCCTGCAAGGATTGCTTTTGTAGTTATTTCGTCAAATAAATAAGACTGATCAATATCAGGTACAAATTTAGTTTTATCTTTAAATCCTAGAATTTTCATATTACTTTTAAAGCCAAAAACCTTTTCTGAATCTATAACTGAAGTTAGAGAAGTGGGAAAAGTTTCTGAGTTAAAGTCCATATTGTTAGTTAAACTAACTTCATTCATTATAGTTTCTCCAAAGCAGGGTTATTTATTTTTTGTAGTTTTTGTAAATGATTTTAAAATAGTTTTGTAGGCATTTGTTATATTTATGAACGTATCTTTATTTTTTGAATTTTTTTCATTTTGAACATCAGGATGCCATTTCTTTGCTAAAATTTTATATCTAGATTTAACCTCACGTAATTTACTATTTGAATTTAAACCTAAAACCTTAAAGCAATTCTCTAGTTTTTTATCGACAACTTTTTCTTTAATTAATTTTTTTTGTCCATTGAAGACCCTGAAGGCTTCTTCAAAATTATGATTTAAGTTTTTAGTACCAAATTTCCAACTTGGTCTATCCCAAGTAACAGATTTTCGTATTTCAATCTCTAATTCTTTTTCACTTAATCCTGCAAAATAATTCCAAGACTTGTTAAACACTTTTATACAATTTATACACAAATATAAGTATTCATTTAAATTTTCTCTTGATTTAGGTGCAGGATAAATACCAGTTTTTTCACAACCTGGATTAGAGCAAATTTTCTCACCATTTTCATTTTGTTTTGTGTTAAGCATAACTTTATTTTTTTAGGTTATTATAGAATTATCTTTTAATACGTGCAAGATTGGAATGCATTTTTTAAATTTAATAAGTGGAAAGTTATTTTGAAAAGAAAATTAAAGATTGAAGAAATAATTTTAAACTATTTTAAGCCACACTTTTTTTCTGTTTTAGACGTTTCTGAACAACATAGAGGTCATCAAAATTTTAGAGAAAATGTTGAAAGCCACTTTGAAATTATAATAGTTTCTGAAAAATTTCAAAATAAAAATAAAATTGATAGACATAGAATGGTAAATGCATGTCTTAAAGAAGAGTTTTTATCAGACCTTCATTCAGTAGTTATTAAGACTTATACGATTGATGAACACAAAATTATATGAGATAAATTTTTATATTTTTTCTGTCGACATTTCGTTCCATAAACGTAATTGAGAGACGAAATTACCTTTTTTTTGAAGAATCCTAAATCTTATCTCAAAAAATCTAAATTCTTGACCAGGCTCTGGGATTGTTTTTGATTCATACAAAACCAACCCAGCAACAGTATTTGCATTTTGGTCAGGAAGTGACCAGCTTAGTGACCTATTCAAATCTCTTATTGTAACAGAACCGTCAACAATAAAAGATCCATCAGGTTGTGGTTTTACACCTTTAACTTTAATGTCAGTCTCATCATCAATTTCACCCACGATTTCTTCCAATATATCCTCTAGGGTAACAATGCCTCGAAAGTCACCATATTCGTCCACTACAACTGCAAAATGTTCTCTTCTAGTTTTGAAGATCTCTAATTGGTCAAATAACAAAGTTGTTTCTGGTGCAAAATATGGTTGTATCATCAACTCAGATAAGTTTATTGAGTTGATATTTTTAAAATTACGTCTTCTCAAATTTCTAAACAACTCTTTAGCGTGAAGTATTCCTATAATATTATCGGGATTCCCTGAATAAATTGGTATTCTAGTAAAAGGACTTTCACCAACAACCTTGAATATGATATCTGGATTTTCCTCAGAATCAATCATTGTTACAGCACCTCTATGTGTCATAACAGCTTCAATTGTTACTTCATCCATATCGAGCATGCTTGACATCATTTTTCCTCTTTCTTTTCCTCGGCTTTCGTTACCAGCATGCAATCTAATCATTCCTCTAAGTTCTTCAGTTTTGGCTTCGTCATCTTCAATTATTGGACCAGAAATAATCTTGGCAAAACGTTCTGTTATAAAGGTCGCTGGAGTAAATAAAAAAATAAAAAGTCTAATGATAGGGGCTACTGTTAAAGCTAATTTATCTGCATGGCTAAAAGCATACGTTTTAGGAATTACTTCAGCAAAAATTACAAGTACAATTGTTAACAATATAGTCACAAAAATTAAATCAAATTCTCCAAAATAATTTATAGCAAAACTGGTTGCGTAAACAGAGGCAACAATATTCACTAGATTATTTCCAATTAATATTGTGCTTATCATTTTTTCTTTTTTTGCTAAAATTTTTTCAATTGTGACGGCTCTTTTATTACCTTGAAGTGCTAACTCGTGAATTCTAGCTTCTGAAACTGCAGTCAAAGCTGTTTCGGAACTTGAAAAAAAAGCTGACAAGATAATTAATAATAAAATATTAGTAAAAAAAACAAACAGTTCTGGCATTAAATTTCTTCATTTAAAAATTGGGTTAAAACATTAACACTCACATTATGTTTAATAAAGGACTTACCAATCCGTTTATTTAATATGAATGTAAGCTCGTTTTGTCTGTTTTTTTTATCAAGTTTAAATTTCTGAATCATTCCCGATGTAGAAATAGATATTTTTTTTACATCGTGTAAAGAAGTGGGTAGTTTTGATTTTTGAAAGAGATTAATTACTTTTTTAGTATCATCTGTTGAACAAAAACATAATTTATTTGAGAGCTTAAAAGCTAAACATATTCCTATAGCCACAGCTTCTCCATGTATTATTCTTCCATCAAAATTACCAAAGGACTCAATAGCATGAGCAAATGTGTGACCAAGATTAAGAAGAGCTCTTATTCCTCCTTCTTTTTCGTCATTCTTAATAATTTTAGCTTTTATTTCACAAGATTTAGTTATCATTTTCTGTAACTTAATTTTGTCATGAATGAAAATACTGTCATATTCTTGGTTTAACCAATTGAAAAATTCTAAATCCTTTATTAATCCGTATTTAATAACTTCAGCAAAGCCAGCTCTGAACTCTCGATTTGGAAGTGTTTTAAGTATATTTATATCTGCCAAGACTGCTTGAGGTTGGTGAAAAGAGCCAATTAAATTTTTACCTATTTTAGAATTTATACCAGTCTTACCTCCTATAGAACTATCAACCTGTGACAAAAGGGTAGTTGGAACTTGTATAAAATTTATTCCTCTTAATAAAATAGACGCTACAAAACCAGCAATGTCACCAATAACCCCTCCACCAAATGCAATTATTACATTTTGCCTATCTATTCCATACGTTAATACTTTTTCGATAATTTCATTCAGTTGATCCATATTTTTTGTTTGATCTCCTCCAGGAATATCAATCAAATTCAAAGTTGTTGTTAATGTATTTATAGACTGAACAAACTCCTTAAACTCATTATTTGGACTGGCTTTAACAGAAAAAAAACTGTCATAAATCACAACAACATTTTTTTTATATATAAATTCTTTTAAAATTTCGCCACTACTGCTTAATATATTATCCCCAATAATTATTGGGTATGATAAATTTTCTATTTTTCTATTTAAGGAAACGTCTAAGATTTTTGACTTCATTATGTTTCTTTTTTAGTTCTAATTAGATATTATTTTAGTAATTTTTTCAATTATCTGGTTCTGATTAAGTTTATTAGTATTTAATTGATCATGACAAAGTGAATAGTATTTAGTTCTTTTTTTCAAAAGCTCAGAAATTGATTTATTAACATCTCCTCTAATCATAGGTCTTTTTGATCCATCTCCAACTCTATTAATCAGTTTTTCGATAGGAGTGTTCAGCCAAATTACATGCGACTTTTTCAATAATAGTGTTCTTGTATTTACGTTGTCAAAAGCACCTCCTCCTAAACTTATAACTGAACTTTTATTAGCATGTGATATATTAAAAATTAATTCTTCAATAATATTTTCTTCAGCTTGTCTAAAAAATTTTTCTCCCTTTTCTTCAAAAATTGTTTTAATTGTATTGTTAAATTTTTGTTCAATCAATAAATCTATATCATAAAAATTAAAACTAAGATTTTTTGCAATTAGACGGCCAAATTTAGATTTCCCTGTGCCCATCATACCAATGAAGGTTATAATTTTATTACTATTAAGACTTTTCAGATTTATTTTATTTTTTTTTAACATGAGAATAAATTATCATACTAATTTTTCTGAAACATCATATTTTTAGTAAATTTTTACATTTTATGTTAAGTAATCACGTTAGTAATAGACAAAAACTCGCCATAATTTTAAAATAATATCTAATTCAATTTTGGAATTGTATATGAAAAATTATAAGTTTTTATTAATCGTGTTTGTTTTTACTGTTTTAGGAATTTTTGCTACAGTGACATATATTGATATGCCTGCACCCGATAAGTTAAAAAACAAAATTATAGATGTAAATGATGAAGTAGTAAGGTAGTCACAATTTGTTCAATAGAGTGTTAAAATTTTTTTTTAGTTGTGGTCTAATTTTTCTATTAATTATGGCTGAAATTGAAGTGTACTCCCAAACCACTAAATCAACTAATAAAGAACCTTTGGATAATAATAAAAATTCTATTATTAAAGTAAGTAAATTAGAAAAGCCTTCATTGGGATCACTAGGCATTAAAACAGACGTAAATGAAATAATGGGTCTAGATATTTGGACTAAAATGAAGGCGTCTGATATAATTGAAAATTTTAATTACATTCCAGACATATTATTAAGTAAAAGCCTACACATTTTTTTAAGCGATTTGTACTTAAGCACGTCTAATCCACCAATTGGTAATTCAGATAATATAGTAAAATTCTTAGAAACTAGACTATATAAAATTAAAAGTGGTGGGGAAAGTCAAAAATTATACCAATTAGTTACTCAGTTGCCGGGAGGCAAAAGGTGGGATTTTTGGAAACGTTGGCAGACAGAATATGAACTAATAAACCGTAAAGATAAAAAGGCGTGCCAATACGTTAATAAAAAATCAAAAATTAATTCGGATAACTTCTGGCAAATGGCTCGAATTTTTTGTCTTGCCATAGACGGTAAAGTAAATCAGTCAGAGTTTATACTGGATTTAATTAAATCAAGAGGTTTCTCAGACAAAATTTTTGAAAATTTATTTCAGATTATTAATAACAACGAAAAAACTTTTAATTTGGAAAATGAATATAATAAAATTCAGCCTTTACACGTAATTATGATGGATACTTTAAAGATACCAATTAAAGCAAATTATATTGCACATTTTGCGGTTGAGTATACAGATTCTCTCTTATCACTTACTTATTTAACTCCGAGTGCTAGGTCTTTTCTTTTAGATAAAAAAATGAATTATAGTTTTGTAAATGTTAATAAAATAATTGAAAATTATAAATCTGTAGCAGACGGCAATATTGATATAGAAAAAGCTTTATCTAGCTATACAAAAAAACCTAATGGTTTGAATAGAGCTAACGTTTGGCTAGCAATAATAACGATGAAAGATGAAATTAAAAAAGCAGAGTCAATAATAACGTTCATTAAATTAGAAATTAGAAATGGAAGATTTAAAGATATTGCTGATTTGTATATCCCTGTTTTAGAAAAGATAGATAAATCTTCGCTGACAAAAGAACTAAATAATTCAATAAATAGATTGATGATAATTTCCAAACCAAACTTATATCCAGATAATAGTTTAGCAAATATAATAATGTTAGAAAAAGACAAGACTTGGAATTGGGAAATAATTCTAAAAGAAAGAGCATGGCCTATCATTCCTATTATTGAAAAATCAGGGATGCAAGAACCAAGTTCAATTGAATGGCTTGATTATCTAAATAGTACAGATGAAAAAAAATTGGACGACAATAGTTTTATTCGGTGGGAAAATAGTTATAGCTTAAAAAATTTTATTTTAAGAAAATCTATAGAACAAGCCGCTGATAATGACAGAAAAGCGCTAACAGTTTTACTTATAGGTAGATTAATGGATGACACTACATTAGTTGATTTTGACATAAACAATATGATAACTATAAGATCTGCACTTATTAAAATAGGTTTGTTAGATTTAGCTGATAAAATTACTTATGAAATAATGACCTCTAAGTTTATCAATTTTTAAAAAAGTTTCTTGATGATAAAAAACAAAGATCAAAATATCGAGTTAGTTAACAGAATAATAAATATTATTAGTTCAGAGAAAGGTCTATCTAAAAATACTAAAAGTGCATATAGATCTGATATAAATTTAATATTAAATTTATTGAACGAAAATAATATCAATGCTCTAGAAGCGCAAGAACACGATTTTAAAGAAATATTTTTTTTATTAAAAACTAAGAATTTTAAACCAAGCTCATTAAATAGAAAACTTTCATCACTTAAACAATTTTATCAGATTTTAAAAGAAGAAGGGTATATAAAAACAAATCCCTTGACTAATCAAGAAAGTTTTAAAAAGCATGTAAAATTACCTAAATCGTTATCAGAAAATGTTATGATTTTGCTTTTAGAAAAAGCTAAGCATGATTACGAAAATTCACAAGATTTAGCTTTTCAAAAAAATAAATGTTTGCGTACCTTAACAATACTAGAGATTTTGTACTCAACAGGTATGAGGATTACTGAGTTATTAGAATTGCCATTATCAGACTTTATAAATATAACTGAAAAGTTGCAAATTAAAGGTAAGGGTGACGTTTATAGAATGGTTGCTTTTAATAAAGAAGCTAAAAGTGTAATAGATATTTGGTTAGACCATAGATCTACTTTAGAGGGATCAATAGATAATAAATATATGTTTCCTGAAAAAAATGGTAGTGGTCATATCTCACGTCAAATAATTTACAAAGATTTATCTAGGTTGTCAAAAAGTATAGGCATTGGTAAAAACGAAATTTCACCTCATAACATTAGGCATAGTTTTGCAACTCATATGCTAAATCGAGGGGCTGATTTAAGATCATTACAAAAACTGCTAGGTCATGCTGATATTAGCACTACTGAAATATATACTTATGTCAAATCAGATAGGCTTTCAGGCCTTGTTAAAGATACTCACCCTTTAAACAAAATGAACTTTAAAAATAACGAAAGCTTATAATATGATCAAACACTTTCTATCTTTTGAAAAACAAATATCAGATCTTGAAGGAAAAATAGAAGAGCTACGTCATTTGTCTTCTGGGACTGACATAAATATAGCTGAAGAAATTGGTAAACTTCAAGGGGCAGTTTCAAAAGAATTAAAATCTACTTATTCACAACTTACCCCTTGGCAGAAAGTTCAGGTTTCTAGACATCCTGAAAGGCCTCATTTTCAAGATATTGTTAAACAATTATTTGAATGTTACATACCTCTTTCCGGTGACAGAAATTTTTCTGACGATAATGCTCTTACGGGTGGGACAGCAATTTTTAAAGGTAAAAGTATTATTATTATGGGTATTGATAAAGGAAAAAATACAGATGATAGAATTTTAAAAAATTTTGGTATGGCTAGGCCTGAGGGATATAGAAAAGCAGTGCGACTTATGGAGTTGGCAGATAAATTTCTAATACCAATAATTATGTTTGTTGATACTGCTGGAGCCTACCCGGGACAAGGAGCCGAACAAAGGGGACAGGCAGAAGCTATAGCTAGATGCATACAAAAAAGTTTAGAAATTAGAGTGCCAACTATATCAATAATTACAGGTGAGGGTGGCTCTGGTGGAGCGGTTGCACTAGCTGTTGCAAACAATACTCTAATGTTAGAGCATGCTATTTATTCTGTTATTTCACCTGAAGGTTGCTCTTCTATCTTGTGGAGAAGTACAGATAATGCAGACAAGGCGGCAGAAGCTTTAAAATTAACCGCACAAGATATGGAAAGATTTAAAATCATTGATGAAGTAATTCCAGAACCTGTCGGCGGTGCTCATAGAAATCCTGAGATGGCTATAAATGCCATAGGAAATGTTATAGAAAAAAGACTAGAAACCTTATTATCAATAAGTAAAGAAGAAATCATAAAACAAAAAGAAGATAAATATTTAAATATTGGTTGAATATTTTTTTTTGCTAAATATATTTGGAATTGCTTGCCTGGCTAATGTAACTTCTTCCAAATTTATTATTGTATAAATTAAGCCTTCTTTTTTGTTTGCGTCACTCAAAATTCTCCCCCAAGGAGAAATAATCAAAGAATGTCCAAAACTGGTTCTTCCACATTGATGTTTACCACTTTGAGCCGGCGCAATTATAAACGAACCGGTTTCAATAGCTCTAGCTTTCAATAGTGTGTGCCAATGATCAGGACCAGTAACATTCGAGAAAGCTGAAGGAACAGTAATGATTTCTGCACCATTTTTAGCTAAATCTTGGTATAAATTTGGAAATCTTAGATCATAGCAAATCGTCATTCCGATTTTAAATCTATTTTCTTTTATTTGGCCAATAACAGCTTTATTCCCAGATGAGTAAGTATCTGATTCTCTATAAATATCACCATTTGGTAAGTTAACATCATATAAATGTATTTTATCATATTTACACAAAATTTTTCCATCCGGGCCAATTAAGAAGGATCTATTAGTTATTTTATTTTCTAACTTTATTGGTAAAGAACCAATTAAAATATAAACTGCATGACTTTTGGCCAATGCTATTAGAGTTTGTAGGCTGAAATTTTCCAATTCTGGTTTTGCTAATTTTTTTGTAATTGTTGAATTTTCATGAAGAGAAGTAGCGCATTCAGGTAAAGCAATAAATTCAGCGCCCAGATCAACTGCCTCTTTTATTAATTTCTTTATAATTTTTAAAGTAAGTAGTTCATTCTTAGTTGAAGCGTATTGAAGGCATGCTATTGATAGATGTTTAGATATGTTATTTATTGAAAAATCTCCAATCTATTTTTTTGATCAAGTATATATAATTCATCATACCCACCAATATGTTGGTCATCAAAAAAGATTTGTGGCACTGATGTTCTCCCATTTGATCTATTAATCATTTCTCTTTTCTTTTCATAGTTTATATCAATATTAATTTCATCAAAAAGAATGTTTTTTCTTTTTAATAAAGATTTTGCTTTGTAGCAAAAGCCACATAAAGAACTTGTATATATAATTACTTTGTTAACTTTTTTCATTAAGGTTCCTAAATTAGTTAAATTTTTAAAATAGATCTTGTAAACAATATATTAAAGCATCATCAGCAGGTGGCATTTTATAAGCTCGAAGCATAGTTGGTTTGACCCATTCTAATTTATTATTTTCCATAGATATAGGTTCCCCATCCCATCTTCTACAAACGTACAAAAGCAATAATAATTGAAAACTTTTATAATCAAACTCACTAAAAGATAAAGGAGCAATACATTTGTCATTTATATCAATATTTAATTCTTCTTTAACTTCTCTAATTAGAGCTTTTTCGGGCGTTTCACCCTCTTCAACTTTGCCACCAGGAAATTCCCAAAATCCAGACAAATGCTTTTTTTTAGGTCGTTTTGATAATAAAATTTCGTTTTCATTATTTATAAGTGCAATTGAAACAACAATTTTTAAATTTTTATGATCTATAATCTGCATTAATCTCAATATATTTATGTGTTAAATCACATGTATACACTTTTCCACAACATCTACCCACTCCAACATCAATAGACAAATAAACTTCATCTTGCTTTAAGTGTTTTGTTGCTCTTGCTTCTGAATAATTTTTATGAAGCATCCCTTTATTGGTAACTAATTCGTCACCTATGTAAATTTTAATCTTATCTCTGTCTGCGCGTTCTCCTGATTTGCCTATAGCCATAATAATTCTTCCCCAATTTGCATCCTCCCCAGCAATTGCAGTTTTAACCAAGGGAGAATTAGCAATAGAAAGTGCTATTTTTTTTGCTGATTTTTTTGTGTTAGCACCTGTAACATTAATAGTAATAAATTTTGATGCACCTTCTCCATCTTTAATAATTAATTTAGCTAATTCTAACATTAGGCTGGATAAACTGATTTTGAACTCTTTAAGGCGTCTGTCTGAATATTTTGTAATTAAGTCATGATTAGCCCTTCGTGTGGCAGTTAATAAAACTGTATCACTTGTAGATGTGTCACTGTCTACAGTTATTGAGTTAAAGCTAGTTTCGTTTGCTTTAGATAGGAGCCTTTGAAGAATGTCTGAATGTAAATTGGCATTGGTAAAAATGAATCCTAACATTGTCGCCATGTCTGGTGCTATCATGCCTGAACCCTTAGCTATACCAATAATGTCAATTTCGACACCTTCAATTTTACATGTTCTCATTACTACTTTTGGAAAAGTGTCGGTTGTTTTAATTGCGTGTGCTGCTTCTAACCAGCTTTGAGTTTCGTAAGAGGTCATTGATTTAAAACCGTTTATAATTTTGTTAGTATCTAATTGTTCACCAATTACACCTGTAGATGCTGTATAGATTTCGTTAATATTGGAATTTAATTTTTTTGAAAGATACTTACTTATTTTTAAAACTGTTTCCTCGCCTAATTTACCTGTAAATGCATTTGCGTTTCCTGAATTAACAACAATGGCTCTAACTGTAGCTTGATCTGCAGAACTTAAATTACTTTTACATAGATTTACAGGCGCGCTAGATGTTAGAGATTTGGTAAAAAGACCAGCAATTGAACATGATTTATCAAATTCAACCAGTAGGAGATCATCTTCATTATCAGGAGTGTTTTTTATTCCACAAAAAGTAGTGAAAACTTTTATACCTTCCAAATGAATATCTTTTTTATGATTATTTTTCATAATAAAATCTATAAGAAAATTATCTATTTACTTTTTTTGAAACATCTTCAAAGTCAACAATGGTTATATTTTGATTTTTTCTAATTTCTTTTTCTAGGTTAGATAATGAAAACTTCCTAATTCTCTCAACTATTTGTTGTTTAACCATATTTAATTCTTTTGGTTTAGAATTTCTTACATCATTCAGCATAATGACGTGGTACCCAAATTTAGTTTTAACAGGCGCTTCTGTTATTGTACCTTTTTTTAGTGCAAATGTAGCCTTCTCAAAAGCATCTACCATTTGTCCAGATTGAAACCAACCTAACTTTCCCTCATTTTTTCCAGAGGGTCCAATAGAATATTCTCTTGCTAACTCAGAAAATTTAGATTTATTTTTTACTTTTTTTAATTATTTCCAAAGCTTCTTTTTTACTTTTTAATAAAATGTGGCTAGCATTAAATTCTTTTGATGATTTAAAATTTTTGATATAATTATTATAGTATTTATCTATATTTTCTTTTTTTACTTGATTAGTAAGAAAATTATTCAGCCAATATTTAGCCATAATTTGATCTTTATTTTTCTTTAATAAATAAGCAACTTCTGTGTTTAAATCTAATTTATCTTTGTAAGCTTGTTTCGTAATTAAGTGTTGGTTTATAAGTTCGTTTACAATATTTGGATATATATCAGATAGAGGCCTTTCTTTTATTTTTTTGGGTAATCTATTCAAAGCATCCAATACGTCTTGAGCAGTTATTATGTAGTCATTAACTTTTGCAGCAATAATTTTGTTTGGGCTTTCAGCTAAAGCATTGCTTATTGAAAAAGCTAAAAGAATTTTTCCAACAATAAAAAAGATTTTAATAGAAGACATTTTAGTATATTCCAATTATAAAATAAATTTTTACAGGTTTTTTTTATTCTATACAAGGAATGATGTGTTTTTTTATAGTATTCAAAGATTATGAAGCATATATATATAATAATTGGAGCTCTATTAAATGTTCAACAAACTAACGTCTAGATTTTTTGGCTCGTCCAATGATAGACAGATAAAAAAATATAGACCTATAATTGATCAAATTAATAATTTAGAAGAAGACCTTCAGGTTCTTTCTGATGATGAATTAAAACTAAAGACTACTTATTTCAAAGATTTGTTATCTAAAGATCATAAGTTAACAAATATTTTACCTGAAGCTTTTGCGAGCGTTAGAGAAGCTGCAAAAAGAACATTAAATCAAAGACATTTCGATGTTCAATTGATGGGTGGCTTAGTCCTCCACGAGGGTAAAATTGCTGAAATGAAAACTGGAGAAGGTAAAACTTTAGTTGCCACTTTAGCTTGCTATTTAAATGCTTTAGAAGGAAAAGGAGTTCATGTAGTAACGGTAAATGATTATTTAGCTAAAAGAGATTCGCAATGGATGGGACAAATATATGAATTTTTAGGTATGTCTGTTGGATGTATAGTCTCTGAAATGGACGATTATCAAAGAAGACTTGCCTATAAAGCTGACATTACGTATGGAACAAATAACGAATTTGGATTTGATTATCTTAGAGATAATATGAAATATAGTTTAGATGAAATGGTCCAGAGACCGTTCAATTTTGCTATTGTTGATGAAGTAGACTCCATTTTAATAGATGAGGCTAGAACACCACTGGTTATATCTGGTCAATCTGAGGATTCTTCAATTTTATATAAAACTATAGACAAGTTTATCCCATTACTTAAAGGAGATGACTATGAACTTGATGAAAAACAAAGGACTTGTAATCTCACTGATAATGGAATTGTTAATATTGAACAAGCATTAAAGTCTGAAAACTTGATTGAGGATGGAAGTCTCTTTGATGTTAAAAACGTATCTATATTGCACCACGTAAATCAAGCACTAAGAGCTCACAAGCTTTTTAAAAAGAATACTCATTATATGGTTAAAAATGATAATGTGATTATTATTGATGAATTTACTGGGCGTGCTATGGAAGGCAGGCGTTTTGGAGAAGGCCAACATCAAGCGATTGAGGCTAAAGAAAAAATTACTGTTCAGCCTGAAAATCAAACTTTAGCAAATGTAACCTTTCAAAACTATTTTAGAATGTACCCTAAATTGTCAGGAATGACAGGAACAGCTCTTACAGAAGAAGGAGAATTTTCTGAAATTTATAATTTACGTGTAATAGAGGTACCTACCAATTTAAAAATAGCACGAATAGATAGTAATGACGAAATTTATAAAACTAATCTAGAGAGAGATGAAGCTGTAATAAACTTAATTGAAGATTGTAAAAATAACAATCAACCAGTTTTAGTAGGAACGGTATCAATTGAAAAATCTGAAATTTTATCAAAATTGTTGAAAGCAAAAAACATTGATCATGAAGTTTTAAATGCAAAGTATCACGAACAAGAGGCTCAAATAATTGGTTATGCTGGAATGCCAGGTTCAGTAACAATAGCAACTAACATGGCTGGTAGAGGTACCGACATTCAGTTAGGTGGAAATTTAGAAATCAGACAAGCGAAAGAGATTAAAATAGATGTTTTGAACTCTGAGAAAGTCAAAAACTTAGTAAATGACATAGAAGAAAAGAAAAATATCGCTCTTAAGGCGGGTGGTTTGTATGTAATTGGCACAGAACGTCATGAAAGTAGAAGAATTGACAACCAGCTTCGGGGTAGAACAGGTAGACAAGGTGACCCTGGAAGCTCAAAATTTCTTCTTTCTTTACAAGACGATCTAATGAGAATATTTGGCTCAGACAGGTTAGAGACAATGTTAGGAAAACTTGGTTTGGAAAAAGGGGAAGCTATTGTTCACCCATGGATAAATAAGGCCGTAGAAAAAGCACAAAGTAAAGTTGAAGCTCATAATTTTGAAATTAGAAAACAATTATTAAAGTTTGATGATGTTATGAATGATCAAAGAAAAGTTATATTTGATCAAAGAAAAGATATAATGAAATCAGATGATATTAGTGAAATGATCTTAGACATGCGCCATGAGGTTATAGAAACGATAGTATTTAAATCTATTCCTGAGCAAAGTTATCACGATCAATGGGAATCAGAAACTTTAGCGAAAGATGTTAAAAATTATTTAGGTCTTACAGTCCCAATTATTGAATGGACCAGAGAAGACGGTATTATTGAAAAAGAGATCATATCACGTCTAATTGAATTATCTAACAATTTCATGGCAGAGCGTGCTGTTAAATTTGGAATTAATGTTTTCAGACAGGCAGAAAAAACTCTATTATTACAAGTTTTAGATCAAGGCTGGAAAGAACATTTATTGATGTTAGACCAAATGAGGCAATCTATAGGTTTAAGAGCCTATGCTCAAAAGGATCCCTTAAATGAATATAAAAAAGAAGCTTTTGAGTTATTTGAAAATATGCTTGATAAATTAAGAAAAACTATTACGTCTGTATTATCATATATAGAAATTGAACAAGAAAATATTCAGTCGCAGGAACATAATAATGAACCTCAAACACTCCCAAGTAGTAAAAAAATACCAAGAAATTCAATATGCCCATTATGTGACTCAGGAAAAAAATACAAACATTGTTGTGGAAAACTCTAAGCATAATGATTAAATACAAATTAAAGTGCAAATCTACTTATTGTTCTGAACAAAATGAGTTTGACGGCTGGTTCCAAAATATTAAAGCATTTGAAAAGCAAATGTCCTTAGGTCTAATAAATTGTCCAAGATGTGGCAGTCATGATATCCTTAAATTATTGGCGACACCCAACGTAAGAAAAGATAAATCTCAAACCTCTAAAATCACTAAAATTGAAAATGAAACCGTGATCACGAACTCTGAAAAGAGCATTTTAGGAAATGAAAATTTAAAAAATATTACAACTATCTTAAGGACTATAAAAAAAGAAATACAAAAAAACTCTACTTTTGTTGGAGATAAGTTTGTTTCTAAGGCTAGATCTATGAAAGAAGGTAAAATAAAAGACAAACCAATTCATGGTCATGGTACAAAAAAAGAAATTCAAGAATTACGAGATGAAGGAATTGACGTAATTAACATTCCTTGGATACCAGATGATCACTAAGTTATAATCTAATACCAGCAGCACCGTAGTTTACATCTACATTAGATGATAATCTAAAGTCTCCAAATTCCCTTTTTAAGATATTTTTAACTTTTAAAGTAGGTACGAAACCCACAAAATTATCTAAGATGATATTATGCTCTTCAGCTTCTGATGAAAGTTTTTGTGGTGAAATAAATTTATTTGGATCATGAGTATTCTTTGGAACAACCTTTAAGATGTTTTCAGCAAAAAATTTTCCTAATAATATACCTAAAAAAGATTTATTTATTGTGGTGAAGACTATCAAACCACCAGATCGGCTCAATTTGGCAACATCTGATAGGAAAATTTTTCTTTCATTTACATGTTCAATAACCTCTGATGCAATGACAATGTCAAATTTATTTAAAAATTTATCTTTCTTACTTATAAGGAGTTCACTTGTAGTTAAGCATTTGTAATCAATTTCTAAACGACTTTTAAATGAATGCTCTTTAGCTACATTAATAGAACTTTCCGAAGCGTCAATCCCAGTTACTCTCGCCCCCAATCTACTTAAACGTTCAGATAATATGCCACCACCACAACCAATATCTATACACTCAATACCTTCTAAAAATTTAGCTTCTGATTTCTCATGACTAATTATTCTACTAGCATTATTTTTAATAAATTCAATTCTTGCATTTGATAATTTATGCAGTGCGGAAAAAGGGCCAGATTTGTCCCACCACTTGTTGCTTAATAAAGAAAATTGTTCTATTTCTCTTTTGTCTACTGTATTAGTCATTATATGGTTTTCATGAATTTTTTTAAATTATATGTTTATTTTAAAAGGATAACAGAAATTTGAATATCGTGGTATTAAAATTTGGAGGAACTTCAGTTGCAGACGTTACACAAATAAAAAACATTGCACTAAAAATTAAATTAGAAGTAGAGAAAGGTTATAAAGTCATAGTTGTAGTTTCAGCTATGTCTGGAGTTACAAATAATTTAATAGATTTAGTAAAAAATATTTCAGATATACCACCCTATTCAGAATATGATACTGTTATATCAACGGGAGAACAAATTACGTCAGCTCTATTAGCCATAGCTCTGGTAAAAATATCTATAAAAGCTCGTTCTTGGTTAGGCTGGCAAATACCAATAGCCACTGATAAAACATATGGGAAATCAGTAATTGAAAAAATTAAAATAGATAACATTTCAAAAGATCTAGAAGTTAATCAGGTTGCAATTGTTTCTGGTTTTCAAGGAGTTTCAAATGAAAATAGGATTACTACTCTAGGTAGAGGTGGTTCAGATACAACAGCAGTTGCAATGGCAGCTTCTTTTTCAGCAGTTCGTTGTGATATCTATACAGATGTTGACGGTGTGTATACAACTGACCCTAGAATTGTCAAAAGCGCAAAGAAACTTGATATAATTACATATGAAGAAATGTTAGAATTAGCTTCTCAAGGGGCTAAGGTTCTTCAAACAAGGTCTGTGGCATTAGCTATGAAATATGACGTAAACTTGAGAGTTCTAAGTAGTTTTGAAGATTTACCTGGAACGTCTATTGTTAAAGAGGAAAAGAATATGGAAAAATCTGAAATAAGTGGAATTGCCCATAGTTTAAATGAGGCTAAAATAACATTACATGGAGTTCCAGATCAACCTGGTCAGGCCGCGGATATTTTTGGAACATTGGCACAACACTCAATTAATGTAGACATGATTGTCCAGTCTTCGTCTATAAATCAAGAAGTAACTGACATCACATTTACTATACCCGAAACTGATTTGATAATTGCTGAAAAAGCAATCAAAGAACTCCAAAAAAAAATATGTTTTAATAAATTCACGAGTAATACGAATGTTGTAAAAATTTCTGTTGTAGGAAATGCAATGCGAACGCAATCTGGGATAGCTAAGACGATGTTTGAAACATTGGCTCGAAATCAAATTAATATTCATGTTATTTCGACAAGTGAAATTAAGATTTCAGTTCTTATTTCCTCAGATTATTATGAACTTGCAATGAGATCGCTACATTCTGCATTTTGTTTAGATACATGATATCTATCAAGTAAATTTTTTTTTAGATTTGAGTCGTTAAAACAAATGTTGATTTAAAAGGTATCTCATTATAAAATGAACTACCTTTAGGAGATTACATGCCCACTTTAATTGGAAAAGATAAGTCAAAATCTTTATTAAATGAAGATTATTCTATTTCAGACGTGATTACTAAAGCTTTTGATAATGTCGAACTTACTTCTATAGGTAAATTGTGTCTTGATGCAAGAGTAAACAACGGTCTTACACAAGAACAGGCTAGTAGCTTACTAAAAGTAAGGGTAAAGATTATTAAAGACTTTGAAAATGGTGATCAGATTGATTTACCAGGCACAGCCTATAAAATAGGATTTGTAAGATCGTATGCACGATTGTTGAAATTGGATAGCGACCTTTTAGTTCAAGAATTTAAAGAGAGCTTAGAAGTAGACAACTTTAAAGAAGAATATAAATTTTTATCACCAGAAATTAATAATAACAAGATTTTACCAATAGGTGCTGTTTTATCTTTTTTTATTGCGCTCGTTGTTTATTCTGGTTGGTATTATACCGACAGAAATAATTCAATTAACATGTCATCCAACAATGTGGTAGATAAGCAAATTGAAAAAATAGCCGAAACAGATAAAAGCAGTTATATAATTATAGAAGAAAATTTTGACCCTAAAAATTCTGTTATTTCAAAGACAGAAAATAAAGGTGATGAAATTAAACTAAGCATGCCGGAAGAAAAAGCCAATATTACACAAGTTAAAGAAAATTTTATTACAAACCCTATCAAGCCTTATCTAAATAACGAAAAAATTGCCAGCTCTTCTAATGCAGCTAATACAAAAAATATTGAAATACATACTAATGAAATGTCAGCAAAAGCAAATGAGAGAGATCCAAGTAATGAAATGGTGCTCAAAGCTATTGGCAATAGTTGGGTAGAAATTGAAGATTTAAATGGCAATATCTTAATGACAAGACTTATGAGGCCTGGCGAAACATATGTCGTTCCAAATATCAATGGCTTAACTTTTAACACGGGTAATGCTGGGGCATTATCATTATCTCAAGGAGATGTGATTGTTCCAAAGCTAGGAGCTATAGGTGAAATAATTACGGCTCGACCATTAAACATAAAGGCATTTTCAAAAGTGCCATTAGCTGTTGAGTAGATTTATTAAGAATAAATTTATTTAAAAACAAATCTACAGGACATATAAATGAATATAAGGCCATACAGGCATATAGAACGAAGAAAATCAAGAATGATTAAGGTTGGAAATGTTGTTGTTGGTGGTGACGCTCCAATTAGTGTTCAGACAATGACCAATACTCTTACTACTGATATTAATGCAACATTAGAACAAATTAATTTGTCTGCGGAAGCTGGAGCAGATATTATTAGGGTGTCATGCCCAGATAAAGAATCTACTCAAGCTCTTAAAGAAATTGTTAAATTATCCCCAATACCTATTGTGGCCGATATACATTTTCATTACTTGAGAGCAATTGAAGCAGCCGACGCTGGTGCTGCTTGTTTAAGGATTAATCCCGGGAATATAGGTAATATAAAAAAAGTCAAAGAAGTTATTAGTGTCGCTAAACAAAATGAAACTTCAATAAGAATAGGTGTGAACGCTGGCTCTTTAGAAAAAAATATCTTAGAAAAATATGGCGAACCAACACCTGAGGCTCTTGTAGAATCAGCATTAAACCATATTCGGATATTAAAAGAGCATGACTTCCATGATTACAAAATTAGTGTAAAAGCTTCAGACGTTTTTTTTGGCTGTTGCAGCTTATACGCAACTAGCAGACATAGATGATTGTCCTTTGCACATAGGTATTACAGAAGCAGGAAGCCTCAGAGCTGGTACAGTTAAGTCATCAATTGGTCTTGGTAATTTGTTATGGTCTGGAATAGGAGATACTATAAGGGTTTCATTGTCTGCACATCCTTCTGAAGAGGTTAAAGTGGGTTATGAAATGTTAAAGTCATTAGGATTAAGAAGAAGGGGTGTAACTGTAATTTCTTGCCCTTCATGTGCTAGACAGCAATTTGATGTTATTAAAACTGTTCAAGAAGTAGAGCAAAGGCTTGAGCATATATCTGAGTCAATTACTG
Source organism: SAR116 cluster bacterium AG-337-N21 (assembly GCA_003282145.1). GTDB lineage: Bacteria > Pseudomonadota > Alphaproteobacteria > Puniceispirillales > Marisalimonadaceae > Marisalimonas. The sequence goes on along the minus strand of QBZZ01000001.1, from coordinate 230,625 downwards.
TTTCAATTATTGGCTGTATTGTAAATGGTCCAGGGGAAGCAAAAGAAACTGATATTGGATTGACAGGTGGTGGAAAAGGTAATCATCAAATTTATGTAAATGGCATCACAGATCATATAATTAGAAATGAAAATGTTGCTGATTATATAGTAAATTTTGTTCAAAATAAAATTGATCAAAGAAAATTAAGTTAGTTTAATTAGCTCAAATCTTAAAGGCTTGTAATGGAAAAACTTAGAACGGTAAGAGGGGTACATGACCTTCTACCTAATGATTTACATAAACACAAAAAAGTTATAGAGGCAGGATTAAATGTCTCAAGTAAATTTCGTTATTCTGAAATTGAAATACCTATATTTGAGTTTTCGGAAGTTTTTAAAAAACCACTTGGTAAATCAAGCGATATTGTAACAAAAGAAAATTACATTTTTAAAGATAGAAGTGATGACGAACTAATGTTAAGGCCAGAAGGAACTTCAGGTGTTGTAAGAGCATTTTTAAATGCCGGATTAGTTCAAGATATACCTCAACGATTTTCGTATTTTGGTCCTATGTTTAGGTATGAAAGACCTCAGAAGGGAAGACTTAGGCAATTTAAACAATTTGGTGTTGAGTGTATTGGTATAAGTAATTCAATGGCAGACATTGAGGTAATATTTTTAGGCTATGAGTTTTTAAAAAAATTAAATCTAACAGATAAAATTACTTTAAAAATTAATTCTCTTGGTGATGCTGACAGTAGACTTACCTATAGGAAAGTTTTGATAAATTATTTGAACGATTATAAATTTAAACTTTCAAATGATAGTGTTAAGAGATTGTCAGAAAACCCTCTTAGAATACTTGATAGTAAAAATGAAATTGACCAAAAAATATTAATCAATGCTCCGAATGTTTTAGATTATTTGAATGAGGCATCGAAAGAAAGATTTGCAAATGTCTGTGAAGGATTAAATGTTTTAAAAATCAATTATGAAATAGATAAAAATCTTGTTAGAGGCTTAGATTATTATTGTCACACTGCTTTTGAATTTATTACAGATCAATTGGGCGCTCAAGGTACAGTTTTAGCAGGTGGGAGATATGATGGTCTGTCTAAAATGCTTGGTGGAGTAGATGTTGCTGGAGTTGGTTGGGCAGCAGGTATTGAAAGATTAGCATTGATGGTTCAAAGTGAATATATTGATAATCCCGACATAGTACTAATGGCTCAAACTGAGGTTTATAATCATCTTTTGCTTCCAATAATGAATGAATTGGTTAATGAAGATTTTAAAGTTGAGATAATTTATACAGGAAATATGTCTAAAAAATTTAAAAGAGCAAATAAAATTAATGCATCATATGCCATCTTACTTGGTGAAGAAGAAGTGGCTAAAAAGGTTATTAAATTAAAAAATCTATCATTAGGCTCTGAGCAGTTAATAGATTTAAATCAAGGAATAAAAATTTTAAAAAAAATATTACATAATTAATTGGAGCAAAGTTTGAGTTTAAAAATTAATGTTGATAAAATTATACAAAGAGAGGCTGAGATTGAACAGCTGCTTATTAATTCATCTAATTTAAAACCATCAGAAGTAGTTGAATTGTCAAAGGAGTTATCTGATATCAAACCAGTCACGGACCTTGCAAAAAAAAAGGATGTCATGTTGCAAGAATTATTAGACCTTAGTGAAATATTAAATGACAATGAGGCTGATGACGATATTAAAAAGGTTGCTCTTAGTGAGTTTGAATTTTTAAAAGAAGAAATTAGTATTCTTGAAAGAGATATACAATTTGCATTACTACCAAAAGATAAAGACGATACTCGAAACGTAATTATTGAGGTAAGGGCAGGAACTGGAGGTGACGAAGCTGGACTTTTTGCATCTGATCTTTTTTCGATGTATGAGAAACTATCTATTAAGCATAAATGGAAATTTGAGGTTATGGAAGTATCCGAAACTAACGTTGGAGGTTATAAAGAGGCTCAAGCCAATATTTTAGGCAATGGAGTATTTGGAAGATTAAAGTTTGAGTCTGGTGTTCATAGAGTCCAAAGAGTACCAACTACTGAAACGAGTGGGAGAATACACACTTCTGCAGCCACAGTAGCCGTGCTTCCTGAGGCAGAGGACTTAGAAATTTCTATTGAAGAAAAAGATCTTAGAATTGATGTTTTCAGATCTAGTGGACCTGGCGGTCAATCCGTGAACACTACAGACTCAGCCGTAAGAATTACTCATCTTCCTTCAGGTATAGTAGTAAGTCAACAAGACGAAAAATCTCAGCATAAAAATAGAGCGAAAGCTATGAAAATACTTCTATCTAGATTATATGAAACTGAAAGACAGAAGCAGCAAGATCAGAGGTCTTCTTCAAGAAAAGATCAAGTTGGTTCAGGTGATAGGTCTGAAAGAATAAGAACTTATAACTATCCCCAAGGAAGAGTCACTGACCATAGGATTAACTTAACGATGCATAAGTTAGACAAAGTTCTTCAAGGTGAAGCCCTCGACGAATTAATTGATGCTCTACTAGTTGAAGATAGAAGTTTAAAGTTAGCATCGAATGAATAAAAAAAAAATTGATGTCTATAGTTTAATTAAACGGGAAGTTGAAAAATTAAAAAAATTAGGTAACGAAACGGCTAGCCTAGACTGTAGGTTGTTGCTTTCTCAAACCCTAAACAAAACTAATACAGTTTATACACATCAAGAAGTTTATATTTCACAAAATCAAATAATAAAATTTCAAGCCTTAGTCAAAAAAAGAGAAGAGGGTCAACCTGTGTCAAGAATTTTGAATAGAAGGCATTTTTGGAAAAGAGAGTTTATACTTGATGAAGAGACCCTTGATCCAAGACCCGATTCTGAAATATTAATAGAAACGGTTCTAGAATATTTTTCTGATAATACCCGAGCATTAAAAATTTTAGATTTAGGATCTGGTTCTGGCTGTTTGGGTTTATCGTTATTAGAAGAATATGGAAATGCTTCAATAATCTTTGTAGATGCGTCCAAAAAATCTCTTAAAATTGTTAACAGAAATTCACATCAATTTAGATTAAAAGGTAAGTTAAAATATATTAATTTGGATTGGCATACAGATGATTGGGACATAAAGTTATTAAACTCTAGTGATAAGACAAAGTTTGATATAATTGTGACTAACCCTCCATATATACCCTCCAATGAAATTAAGCTTTTGGAAACAGAAGTAAGGGAATATGATCCTATTCTAGCATTGGATGGAGGTACTGACGGTTTAGATGCTTACAGGTCTATAATCCCAAAGCTTAAAAATTTATTAAACCCTAATGGGAAAATATTTGTTGAAATAGGCAAAGGTCAAGAAAATTTAGTATCAAAAATAGGTTTGCAGAATGGACTTCTACCCGTGAGGTACAAAAAAGATTTATCAAATATAAACAGAGTGATTGTATTTAATATCAAATAATTTTTTTTATGCTTGGCTAAATCAAAAAAAGTTTATATATTATTCATATAAGTTAGATACTTACTTTTAAACCTTAAATTTTGAATTATAGAGCTATTGGTTGAAAAAAGAGCTCCTAACACTTTTATACAAAGTATTGTATTGATAAGAATAAAAGCTTAAATTTTTTAGGAAAATTATGAGACAGCAAAATAATGGGCGTCGTCGCCAAAACCGTGGATCTAATCGTCGAAACTTTGGTAACGGAAATTATAATGGAAACTTAAATAAAAATACTGTCATTGATAGTGCAGGACCTGATGGTCGTCAAAGAGGCTCAGTTTCTCAATTAAGTGAGAAGTACATTAGTCTTGCATCGGATGCTGCATCGTCGGATGATCGGATATTGGCAGAATCTTTCCTACAATTTTCGGATCATTATTATAGGCTCCAGAAAGAAATAGAAATAAATAACGAAGCCAAAGAAACAAGAATTAAAAATGAAATACAGTCAAGTGAAGAAGCTGTTTATGAAACTGAAACAGACAAAAATGATAAAAGGCCACCAAGGCGAAAAAGAGGTTATCAAATTAGAGAAAACGAAATTAAAGAAGCTGAAAATAATATTGAAAACGAAGATCTTAACTCACCTAAAAAAGAAAATAAAGATAGCAGCAATCTATTAGTTTAATTATATTGAATATTACATTGAAAAATTTTTATAAATCACCATATGTAAAATAAATTCGGAAAAATGTAATAGATAACTTAATCAACCAACTTTCAGACAGATCTAAAATTGTATTTAATTCAGCTTATAAACTAGCTATCAAAAATAATGAAACTTTAACTTCTAATCATATATTATTTATTTTATTAGATGATTTAGAAAAATATATTAAAGATATCTTAATTGAATTGAATCCAAATATTACCCTTATTAAAAATCAAATAAGTCTGCTTTTAAAAAAATATAATTCTTCAAGCCAATACGAAAAAGTTGATGAAAGTGTAATTATACTTTTAAAAACTTCTAAGAAGTTAATGAAAGAGTTTGGTGATAATATTGTTACTCAAGAAATATTATTATTATCTTTTACAGCGATGAACGATCAGGTTCAATATATTTTATCAAACCATTATATTACTTTTAGTAAACTACAAAATGAAATTAAAAGATTTAGGAAAGGCAAAAAAGCTATGAATGAAAATGCTGAAGCAGGTTTTGACGCATTAAATAGATTTGCGACCAACTTAACGGATAATGCCAAAAAAGGCTTATTAGACCCTGTTATAGGAAGAGATGAAGAAATAAGAAGACTCATCCAAGTTTTATCTAGAAGAACAAAAAACAATCCAGTTTTAATTGGCGAGCCAGGTGTTGGGAAGACTGCTGTTGTAGAGGGTTTGGCAATTAGAATAGGAAATGACGATGTTCCTGAAAAACTCAAAGGTAAAGAAATATTTTCTTTGGATTTAGCTAGTATTTTAGCTGGAGCAAAATTTAGAGGTGATTTTGAAGAAAGATTAAAATCTTTATTAATTGAAATAGAAAAACAAAAAAATAAAATTATATTATTTATTGATGAACTCCATTCATTAGTTGGAGCTGGTGGTGTGGATGGCTCACTTGATGCTTCTAATATATTTAAACCAGCATTAGCAAGAGGAGAGCTACATTGTGTGGGTGCAACTACTTTTGATGAATATAGAAAATATATTGAAAAAGACAAAGCTTTAGAAAGGCGTTTTCAACAAGTTTATATTGATGAACCTGATATTGAAAGCTCTATCTCAATGATGAGAGGCCTCAAAGAAAGATATGAATTGTTTCATGGAATTACCATTTCAGACAAGGCCTTGTCAGCTTCGGTAAATTTATCATCACAGTACATTAATGATAGATATTTACCAGACAAAGCTATTGACTTAATCGATGAGGCAGCTAGTCGCAAACGGATTGAAATTGATTCAAAACCAGACTCATTAGATGAAATTGATAGAAGGATTATACAATTACAAATAGAAAAAAAGGCTTTAAAAAAAGAAAACAACGAACAATCGAACGATAGAATATTAAAGGTGGAGTTAGAATTAAAAGAATTAGGCGTGATTTCTAAAAAAGAAACAGAGAAATGGAAATCAAACAAAAGAATTATAGAAAAAGATCAAGAAAGAAAAATTCAACTTGAGACCTATAGAAACGAATTAGAGATCCAAAAAAGAAAGGGTAATTGGGATAGGGCCGGAGAACTCTCTTATCAAATTATACCAAATTTAGAAAAAATGATATCAGAGTCTAAAGTTTTAGATGATCTGGTAAATACAACAGTAACAGAAGATGACGTTGCTACTGTTGTGTCAAAATGGACAGGTATACCTGTAGAAAAAATGTTGGAGTTTGAACGTACAAAATTATTAAATATTGAAATGGAATTAAAAAAATCAATTATTGGTCAAGATTATATAATTAGCGCAATTGCTAAAACAATTATTCGCTCTAGAGTTGGGATAAGCGATGGGGCCAGCCCTATAGGTTCTTTCTTATTTTTAGGATCAACTGGTGTAGGTAAAACTGAAACGGCTAAAAATTTAGCAGAATTTTTATTTAATAAAAAGGATGCACTTATAAGAATAGATATGTCTGAATATATGGAGAAACATTCTGTTTCTAGGTTAATTGGAGCCCCTCCGGGGTATATCGGTTATGACGAAGGAGGCGTTTTGACTGAAGCAGTTAGAAGAAGACCATATAGGGTAATACTTTTTGATGAAGTAGAAAAAGCTCACGGGGATGTTTTGAATTTACTTTTACAAGTAATGGATGACGGAAGATTAACCGACAGTCATGGTAAAACTGTAGATTTCACAAATACTATTATAATTATGACAAGCAATGTGGGTGCAAAGCATTTCAATTCTAATGTCAATTTTAGTAAAAATAATGCAAAAGAAAAACTAATTAGGCAAAAAGTTATGGATTCTGTTAAATCTAAATTTACTCCAGAATTTTTAAATAGATTAGATGAAATTTTATTTTTTTCTAAATTAGGTAAGTCCCATGTTAGTAAAATTGTAGAAATACAATTAAATCACCTTAAAAAACGACTATTATCAAATAATTTTTTTATTGAATGGGACAATGAGGTTAATGATACAATCGCCCTACTTGGATACGATCCTGAATATGGTGCAAGGCCAATTAAACGAAAAATTAGAAGTGTTGTTGAAGATGAAATAAGCCAACTCATAATTAACAACTCAGTTAAAAATGGTGATACAATCTTAGTTAGTGTTGTAGAGAATAATATTCGAGTGAATGTCAAGTGAAATTTTAATTTAACTTAGAATTCTTAATATTAAGTTCATTTGTAGCTATCTTTTCATTTTGAATTGATTTCTCAAGAGCTATTTTCTGATTAAGAATATTTTGAATGTGCTTCTTATAATCATGTATATTTTTTTTAGGAACATTTTTACCTACAGGTAATTTTATTTTTACTGGATTAATTTGTTTATTATTTCTTAATACTTCATAATGCAAATGCGGTCCAGTTGATCTGCCACTGCTTCCTACATAACCTATAGTTTTACCCTGTAAAACTCTTTTACCAATACGCACATTTTTATTAATTCCGGATAAATGAGCGTAGGCAGTTTTATAAGTTCCTGTATGTCTTATTCTAATGTACCTTCCATATGATCCATTCCATCCTGCTTTTTCTATAACTCCATCACCAGCTGCAAAAACTGGTGTTCCCAAAGGTGCTGCAAAATCAAGGCCTCTATGCATTTTTGTATACCCTAAAATTGGATGTTTTCTATTTCCGTACCCACTCGATAATCTTGCTCCATTAATTGGTGTTTTCATTATGGTTCTTTTGGAAGATTTACCATTCTCATCATAATATTGTGGCAAGCCATATTTGTCCTCATAATTGAAGAAATTTAACTTATTTCCAGATAAATTTAAACTAATATAAGTTATAGGATTAGTTTCGATAATTATATTTTTTAATAAATCAATTTTTTTTGTGAATATGATTTCAAAGTTATCCCCTTTTCTAATTTCTCTTTGAAAATCAACAGAAAATCCTAACAAGCTTATCATTTCTAGCAAAGTATTTTCAGGTATTCCTGCTTTAAGGGCTGATACATATAAGCTAGATTGAATTTTACCTTTAGCTAGAGTGTTTTCTAATTTTGTAGGTCTTAAATAGATTTGTGAAAAGTAATTGTTATTTATATCTTGCCACACAAAAACATCTTTTGTCTTTGAATAGCTTAACTTAATTGCGCCTCCAACGAGTTTTGAAGGGTTTGAATAATCAATAATCATTCCAACTGGTAAAGTTGTAAGAATGTTTTTACCATTATAAATATTTTTAATAGCCTGAATGATTTCATTAATATTTTTATTATCAAAATTTATTCTTTTCAAAGCTGAACTTAGAGTTTCATTTTTCTTTAATGTGGTACTTTTTTCATTAACTGTTGGTTTTCCACCTACTTTTTGTATCATATTAAAAATCGTGTCAGCTGATTCTTCAAGATTTAATAAATTTACAGGTCGTTCAATAGGGATGCTTTGTTGGTTATCTAAATAAGGTTTAGAAAAAGCAATGCTGGAATTGAAAACAATAAAGCCAGTAATTAATAAAACCAGAACAATAAGAAATTGATGTAAAGAGTTATTATTTAATGCTTTTTTCATAATATTGAGGATACTGGGGTCATTGTTAATAAATGTCAAGACAACAATTTTTAATTGTAAACAGATAAACATATTTTAAGAAATTAGATATAAAAAAAAAAAAATCTATTTTCGTACAAATTATGTTAATTAAGTTTGACATATGGTATTATGATGAGTATAACGCTCTTTCGGTTATGTTAATAATCGAATAGCTTTTAATGAGCGTCTGTTTGAAATTGTTAATACATAAGAAGAGATTCACAGACGGCGGTTTTTGTGTTTTACACACTAATATACGGTCGTCTATTGAATCGCGCAATTTACCATAATAATGAAAACAAATTTATTTGTTTGTCAGTAATTGAGTGTGAAGGTAAGATAACCTTTTCGGTAGAATTTTTTAAATTCATACCCATCAAACCTAAGAGTTTGATCCTGGCTCAGAATGAACGCTGGCGGCATGCCTAACACATGCAAGTCGAACGAGATCTTCGGATCTAGTGGCGCACGGGTGAGTAACGCGTGGGAACCTACCTTTTAGTATGGGATAACGTTTGGAAACGAACGCTAATACCGTATACGCCCTCTGGGGGAAAGGTCAGCCGCTGAAAGAGGGGCCCGCGTCTGATTAGCTTGTTGGTAGGGTAATGGCCTACCAAGGCTACGATCAGTAGCTGGTCTGAGAGGATGATCAGCCACACTGGGACTGAGACACGGCCCAGACTCCTACGGGAGGCAGCAGTGGGGAATATTGGACAATGGAGGCAACTCTGATCCAGCAATGCCGCGTGTGTGAAGAAGGCCCTAGGGTTGTAAAGCACTTTCAACGGTGAAGATGATGACGGTAGCCGTAGAAGAAGCCCCGGCTAACTTCGTGCCAGCAGCCGCGGTAATACGAAGGGGGCGAGCGTTATTCGGAATTATTGGGCGTAAAGGGCTCGCAGGCTGCTTGAACAGTTAGACGTGAAATCCCCGGGCTCAACCTGGGAACTGCGTTTAATACTAGCAAGCTAGAGAAATAGAGAGGAAAGTGGAACTCCCAGTGTAGAGGTGAAATTCGTAGATATTGGGAAGAACACCAGTGGCGAAAGCGACTTTCTGGCTATTTTCTGACGCTGAGGAGCGAAAGCGTGGGGAGCAAACAGGATTAGATACCCTGGTAGTCCACGCCGTAAACGATGTGTGCTAGATGTTGGAGGGTTACCTTTCAGTGTCGCAGCTAACGCACTAAGCACACCGCCTGGGAAGTACGGTCGCAAGATTAAAACTCAAAGGAATTGACGGGGGCCCGCACAAGCGGTGGAGCATGTGGTTTAATTCGAAGCAACGCGCAGAACCTTACCAGCCCTTGACATGTGGAGTTTGGTTATCAGAGATGATTTCCTTCAGTTCAGCTGGCTCCAACACAGGTGCTGCATGGCTGTCGTCAGCTCGTGTCGTGAGATGTTGGGTTAAGTCCCGCAACGAGCGCAACCCTCATCTTTAGTTGCCATCAGTTCGGCTGGGCACTCTAGAGAAACTGCCTGGGATGACCAGGAGGAAGGCGAGGATGACGTCAAGTCCTCATGGCCCTTATGGGCTGGGCTACACACGTGCTACAATGGCGGTGACAAAGGGAAGCAATAGGGCAACCTGGAGCAAATCCCAAAAAACCGTCTCAGTTCGGATTGTTCTCTGCAACTCGAGAGCATGAAGTTGGAATCGCTAGTAATCGTAGATCAGCATGCTACGGTGAATACGTTCCCGGGCCTTGTACACACCGCCCGTCACACCATGGGAGTTGGTTTTACCCGAAGACGGTATCCTAACCTTTTAGGAGGGAGCCGGCCACGGTAGGGTCAGCGACTGGGGTGAAGTCGTAACAAGGTAGCCGTAGGGGAACCTGCGGCTGGATCACCTCCTTTCTAAGGAAAGTGTAAGATTAAATGCCGCCGTCTTTGTATCTCTTCTTCTCGAACATATAAGTTATAGTTCTGCTACAGCTAAAGGCGCGTAGCTCAGTTGGTTAGAGCGCACGACTGATAATCGTGAGGTCGGCAGTTCAAATCTGCCCGTGCCTACCAATCTCTATAATAATGTTTATGTATTTATGAATTTATACAGTTTTGTCTCTGTTGGACAGTCTGTTTGAAATAGTTGGTGAAGATGATCCTAATAATAGGGTAATATAATTAATATTATCCGGCTTGCGGATTGTACTTTTAAAATTTTTTTCAAGTTTAAATTTTAAATAGTAGTAAAGGTTGTCTGACCGGTTACTACTTTCATGTACGGTCCGATCAAGCGTCTTGAAGAGCATTTGGTGGATGCCTTGGTACAGAGAGGCGATGAAGGACGTGACACGCTGCGATAAGCTGTGGGGAGCCGTGAGTAGGCTTTGATCCGCAGATTTCCGAATGGGGAAACCCAAACCATTTTGGTTTATCCCGCAAGGGAAGCAAACCTAGCGAACTGAAATATCTAAGTAGCTAGAGGAAAGGACATCAACCGAGACTCCGTTAGTAGTGACGAGCGAACGCGGACCAGGCCAGTGGCTAATTTGAAAATAACCAGAATGACCTGGAAAGGTCAGCCATAGTGGGTGACAGCCCCGTATGGGTAATGTTTCATTTTAGTCCTTGAGTAGGGCGGGACACGAGAAATCCTGCTTGAATATGGGGGGACCACCCTCCAAGCCTAAGTACTACTCTGTGACCGATAGCGAACAAGTACCGTGAGGGAAAGGTGAAAAGAACCCCTATGAGGGGAGTGAAAAAGACCTGAAACCGAATGCTTACAAACAGTAGGAGCTACATTACGTAGTGACTGCGTACCTTTTGTATAATGGGTCAGCGAGTTAATTTATTGAGCAAGCTTAAGCCGTTAGGTGTAGGCGAAGCGAAAGCGAGTATGAATAGTGCGTTTTAGTTCGATGGATTAGACCCGAAACCGGGTGATCTAGCTATGGGCAGGTTGAAGGTGCGGTAACACGCACTGGAGGACCGAACCCACGTCTGTTGAAAAAGACGGGGATGACCTGTGGCTAGGGGTGAAAGGCCAATCAAACCCGGAGATAGCTGGTTCTCCGCGAAAACTATTTAGGTAGTGCGTTATATATTACTGCCGGGGGTAGAGCACTGGATGGGCTAGGGGGGCGCGAGCCTTACCAAACCTAACCAAACTCCGAATACCGGTAAGTACAGTATAGCAGACAGTCCATGGGTGCTAAGGTCCTTGGACGAGAGGGAAAGAGCCCAGACCACCAGCTAAGGTCCCTAAGTTATGGCTAAGTGGGAAAGGATGTGGGAAGGCCAAGACAGCCAGGAGGTTGGCTTAGAAGCAGCCATCCTTTAAAGAAAGCGTAACAGCTCACTGGTCTAAATAAGCCGGCCTGCGCCGAAGATGTAACGGGGCTAAAGCCATACACCGAAGCTGTGGATGCCGTAAGGCATGGTAGCGGAGCGTTCTGTAAGCCGCTGAAGGTAACACGTGAGTGTTATTGGAGGTATCAGAAGTGAGAATGCTGACATGAGTAGCGATAAAGAGTGTGAGAAACACTCTCGCCGAAAGCCCAAGGGTTCCTGCGCAAGGTTAATCCACGCAGGGTTAGTCGGCCCCTAAGATAAGTGCGAAAGCAGTAGTCGATGGGAACACGGTTAATATTCCGTGACCTGATGGTAGTGACGGATGGTATAAATTGTAAATGCTTATCGGATTGTGTTTGCAGTGAAGCCGTTCCAGGAAATAGCTCCATCATTAAGACCGTACCCGAAACCGACACAGGTGGGCAGGTAGAGAATACCAAGGCGCTTGGGAGAATGATGTTGAAGGAACTCGGCAAAATGCACCCGTAACTTCGGAATAAGGGTGGCCTATTCTGGGCAACCAGAAATAGGTAGCATAAAATTGGGGGTAGCGACTGTTTATTAAAAACATAGGGCTCTGCAAAGTGGCAACACGACGTATAGGGTCCGACGCCTGCCCGGTGCTGGAAGGTTAAGAGGAGTTGTGCAAGCAGCAAATTGAAGCCCCAGTAAACGGCGGCCGTAACTATAACGGTCCTAAGGTAGCGAAATTCCTTGTCGGGTAAGTTCCGACCTGCACGAATGGCGTAACGACTTCCCCGCTGTCTCCAACATCAACTCAGCGAAATTGAATTCCCCGTGAAGATGCGGGGTACCCGCGGTCAGACGGAAAGACCCCGTGCACCTTTACTATAGCTTTGCAGTGGCATCAGGAAGCCGATGTGCAGGATAGGTGGGAGGCTTGGAACTTGTAGCGCAAGCTATGAGGGAGCCATCCTTGAGATACCACCCTTCTGCTTTCTGTTGTCTAACCGAGGCCAGTTATCCTGGTCCGGGACCCTGCATGGTGGGTAGTTTGACTGGGGCGGTCGCCTCCTAAATGGTAACGGAGGCGCGCGATGGTAGGCTCAAACCGGTCGGACATCGGTTGTTGAGTGCAATGGCATAAGCCTGCCTGACTGTGAGACTGACAAGTCGAGCAGAGACGAAAGTCGGTCATAGTGATCCGGTGGTTCTGTGTGGAAGGGCCATCGCTCAACGGATAAAAGGTACGCCGGGGATAACAGGCTGATACCCCCCAAGAGTTCACATCGACGGGGGTGTTTGGCACCTCGATGTCGGCTCATCACATCCTGGGGCTGGAGCAGGTCCCAAGGGTTTGGCTGTTCGCCAATTAAAGTGGTACGTGAGCTGGGTTTAGAACGTCGTGAGACAGTTCGGTCCCTATCTGCCGTGGGTGTTCGAATCTTGAGAGGAGCTGTCCCTAGTACGAGAGGACCGGGATGGACGCACCTCTGGTGTACCAGTTGTCGCGCCAGCGGCATAGCTGGGTAGCTATGTGCGGAAAGGATAACTGCTGAAAGCATCTAAGCGGGAAGCCTCCCTCAAAACTAGGATTCGCCGAGAACCGTGGAAGACTACCACGTTGATAGGCTAGATGTGGAAGCGCAGTAATGTGTGAAGCTAACTAGTACTAATAGTTCGATCGGCTTGATCGTGACCGTCATGAAAGTAGAAACCGGATGTTTTTATAACTATGATGAGTTTGTAAGCAATTATTAGGATCATCTTCTTTTTTAAGTGTGAGGCTAAACGGCCTGGTGATTATAGTGCAGATGTCCCACCCGATCCCATTCCGAACTCGAACGTGAAGCTCTGTTGCGCTGATGGTACTGCATCTTAAGGTGTGGGAGAGTAAGTCGTTGCCAGGCCTTTTAGCCTCACATTCTTTTACAAGCATGACGCGGGGTGGAGCAGCCCGGTAGCTCGTCAGGCTCATAACCTGAAGGTCGTAGGTTCAAATCCTACCCCCGCAACCAACTTATGTAATAAAATCAATGACTTAGATACCCTCAAAGACTTCGGTTTTTGGGGTATTTTTTTATAATCTTAGGTGTTTGTACTAACCATCCTGCCAATCAGCTGTCAAGTTTATTCCAATTTAACAATCACTATTCATATGTTTCATTATTTTTGAAGACGCGTTAAAAAGCCATCTAGGTACTTTGCTAATATTCGTGTTTCTTTTAACTTTGCTATTTTTAGGAAACGAAAGTAACGTAATATGTATATTTATTAAGAAGAAATGTTATAATCAACAAAAATATTCAAGCGGAGTAAAGCATGTCATTTTTTACAGTTTCACATTGGGAAGCAAAAACTTGGAACAAAGAAGATGAGACCAAAGCTACAGAAAAATACGTTCCTATGATTATGTCCATGGGAGCAAAGTCTGTAAAGATGTGTAAGACAGATGAATTGAATTTTATGGTTATTACAGAATGGTCAAACGGACAGGTTGCGAAGGAGGCTGCGGATAAAATTGCAAGTATTAGAGAGCAAGCTTCTGAAGAATTTGATAATATAATGATAAGTAGCCATGCTGGTGAAACATTTGCATCCAATTAATTAAAGTAATTATATATAATTCTATTAATTATTCAGAAATTCAAACATTTATTTATCATGAAAATTACATAATTATAGGTTGAAGTTAAAAAAATAATTACTACATATTATTTATTAAAATGAAACTTTTATCAAAAAAAATCTAAAAATTTAAATAAGCTTTTTTATTAAATGAGTAAAAACAAAAAACAAGTGCTTCACTTATGTGGATCACCCACCAATGAATTTTTCTTTAATCTTTCTTTAATTTACGCAAAAGATATTTTGTTGCCTTCAAATTGGGAGCAAAGTTTTCTAATAATTGATCAAAAAAAAAACTATTATTTAACAAAAAATCTTGGCCAAAATAGAAATAAAATAAACATAAAAGATTTAAAATCAATAATTCCTTTAAACACTCTAGTAATACCACACTTATTTTGTAAGTCAGGAATGACTGAATATAGGGATTATTTTGAAAATGAACTTGGTTTTTCTATTTTTGGTTCTTCAGGTAAAACAATGTTGTTAGCTATGAATAAATATCTAACTAAGGACACAGTTAATAAGCAAGGCATAAAGATACCACAAGGTGAACTAATTTGGGGAAGTGAGAAACCCAAATTAAAATTTCCAATTATATTAAAACCGAATGATCAAGACAACTCAACTGGTTTAAGATTAGTCCATAATGAGAAACAGTTTGAAAGAAATATTTCTGAGTTAAACAAATTTTATAATCCGATTTTAGCAGAAGAATTTATTCCTGGACGTGAAATAAGAATTGCAGTCATAAAAAAGTCTAATTATTTTTATGTGCCGGCAATAATTGAATATTTAGTTAGTGATAAAAATCCCATAAGAGCTACTGAAGATAAGTTAGATTTAAATCGAGCTGGCGATCCTTATCAACAGTCTACTAATACTCCTTTAAAGACCATATGCCCAGCTAATTTAAATGATGAATTAAAAGAAAAAATTACTTCTTTAGCTATCATTGCTCACAAGGCAATAGGCGCAAGAGATTATTCACTATTTGATTTTAGAATAGACAATCGCACAAATGAAATAATCTTCCTTGAGGCAGGCCTTTTTTGGTCATTTAGCAAAACAAGTATAATTTCAAAAATGCTTTTTTCTGGAGGTGACGACGTTGTTAAGTTAATCGACCAAATATGGACTTATGCTTTGCCGAATAATCAATAGTTAAATAAGAAATCCATTATTTCTTTGATAGCTTAATACTCAACCAAATTTCCAGTTATAGGAATAGTGTGTCTGTCTTCTTTACTATATTCTAAAAGGAGGTCCCTTTGCGTATCCAACCAATTTACACCTTTAGCGGAGCTTTCAGAAAGTTCACTTTCTGCTCGAAAAGCTATTGCAATTACTTCATCAGAAGTGGTCATTAAATAGTGTGTTGGTGGGTTCAAATTCGCTTTTTCTTCATTACGAACTTTGATATTATTTAAAAATTCATCAAAACATTCAGGCTTTGGTTTAAATCTAATTATAGATACTTTTGTCATTATTTCTTCTCCTACTTTAATTAGTTAATAAAAAGTTTAATTAATTTAATCAAATCATAATACTTCAATATAACCTATCATACCTGAGGCTGCGTGTTCTAACATATGACAATGAAAAAGCCATTTACCAGGATTATCAGCTAAATATATAAACTTTGAATTTTCACTTGGTTGCATTAAATATGTATCTCTGAGAACAAGTTTATCATTGTTTGAAAACTCTTTAGATTCAACATAGAAATGATTACCATGCAGATGCATACTATGTGGCCATCTCGAATCATTCCAAACTTCTAAAATTATTATTTGGCCTTTTTTTACACTTGCAAGTAAATGTTCATATTTACCTACTTCTTTATTAAATGCCCAAAATTTTTTTTCTTCCATTGCTAGTGAACGAAAATTTTTTTTAACACCTTCAAAATAAGCTTTTGCAAGATTTCCCATTGCACCGCCTTGCATATGAATTTTTAATATTTTTGGGTTTTTATAATTAGGTATTTTTTTAAAAGATTGTAAATTTATATCTTTCTTTATAATATTTTTTTTACTAATTTGACTAACATTTAGCTTGAAAGCACTTAACGGTTTTTTACCACTGACTTCAAAGAAATCAATTGTTGATAGATCATCAGTTTTTATTAACAAATCAACTCGTTGTCCTGGCCCTAAATTAAATTTATCTTGTATGAATGGTTCAACCCACATCCCATCTATTGATATGATCTTCATACCCTCTAAACTTGATCCAAATGAAAGTATCCTTGCATTAGATGCGTTAATAAATCTTAATCTTGTATGACCATTTTTATTTATAGAGTATTCGGGAAATTTTTTCCCA
This sequence comes from SAR116 cluster bacterium AG-337-N21, assembly GCA_003282145.1. Taxonomy (GTDB): domain Bacteria; phylum Pseudomonadota; class Alphaproteobacteria; order Puniceispirillales; family Marisalimonadaceae; genus Marisalimonas. Next base: position 214,245 of record QBZZ01000001.1, on the reverse strand, counting down.
TTAATCGTAAGCCAATTTCCAATTCTTCCCGCATGGGACCAATCATGAAGTGATCCAAAAGATTTTTCATCCAATTGATAATTTTTATTTAATCTCCAATCATCAGCTAATATCACAATATCATCATCAAATTTTTCATCAACATGATTTTTGACAATCAGAGGCCCATATAAGCCTTTTGAAATTTGTTTCCAGGTTTCAACATGTGCGTGGTACCAAAAAGTTCCAGCATGATTTACAGGAAATTCGTATAAAAAACTTTCACCAGGTTGAACGGGATTTTGAGTTAAATATGGAACACCATCCATCTTATTAATATTTTTTATACCATGCCAATGGATTGTACTAGGTTCATCTAAATTATTAACAAACTCAACTCTTATGATATCATTTTCATTTGCCTCAATGACTGGTCCAGGTGTTTGTCCGTTATATAACCATAGGCTATCCAAGGCACCTTTATTATTAAATAAATGTGGGGTAACACCGGCTGTTAGTTTATAATTACGAATTAATTGCTTCGATTGAATTTGATTAGGTAAAGATATTAAAGCAATTGTTGCTGCTGAAAAATTTAAAAATTCACGTCGAGATAGCATGTTTATATCCATTAATATTTTAATTAATTTAAACGTTACATAGATTTCTCACGATCATTGATTTGGTCGTGGATTTTTTTAACTTCGTTTGGCCAAGTACTCTTTATGTAAGATAATACTGCAATAATTTCTTTATCTGAGAGAATGTTTTTATAAGCGGGCATATTATTAGCATATTTTTGACCAACAATATCTTCAATGCCATACTTGGTAATCATGAATAAATATTTATCACTATGATGCCAAGTGTGACCTGTTTCGTCATGTGGAGGAGCTGGCATTAATCCATCTGGCAATCTTAACATCCAATCTTTTTGACCCTCTAATTTTACACCATGACATGATGCACAATTTTGAACATATACAGATTTTCCTAGTTCAACGATGTCATGATTATCAGGATTTAAAATGTATGCAGCTTGAGCATTTTTATCTTTAGGCATGTAAATAATTATTCCAAAAAACAATAAAAATGTTGGAATAAAGATTGCAAGTAAGAACCTAATTTTAATAAAACTTTTAAAATTTAATGACATGATTTGCCTAATACTTTTAATCGCCAATAATTATATGGTAATGGGGTCAAAAATCCTGCAATAAGCATAAAAGGAATAACCCACCAAGTTAAAATAGCGCCACCAGTAAGTGCAACATCAGTTAAATTCATAGCTAATTCCATAGAAACCATAGAAACTAAAGACATTCCAATTGCTGTTTTAAAAGCTAATTTCATAGCCATTTGTTTGGATAATATAAAAGTTTCAAGTGCAATAGATGTTAATATTCCATTAACAATAGCCAAAGACATGATTAATATAACAGGCCACTCAATTTCCATAAATTGAAAATACGCTATTGTACCAAAATCACCAATACAACATCCAAGTAAACACCACAAAGTATTTTTAGATGATTGTAACCAAGTATGTTGGCAGAACCAGTTTATATGTATAATTTTATTAATTATCATTTTGTATTGTACAAAATAAACCTTCCACTAATAGGAAGGTAAAGAAAAATATAGAAAAAGATTTATAGCAATGATTTGTCAGGCTTATAATCTGAAGGTTGTAGTTTCATCCCCCTGCAACCAATTTATTCGATAAATTCAATAACTTATATTGCCTTCAAAGAATTCAATTTTTTGGAGCTTTTTGTGTTTTAAGCCTGATAACGATTACAGAGTCATTAATAATGTATTTAATATTATTCAAACTCATAAATAAATTTAATAGGAGGGAGTTTAACATTCACAATTGAACTAAACTTATAAATTAAAATAAATGAGTTCTATTAGTTGTAGACAAAGATTGAGTGTCTTGTAATCTTCAAATATGAAAGATGTAATTCTAGTAACAGGAGCTTCAGGTTTAGTAGGAAATCCTCTAATTAAAAAACTTTTACTAGATTATCAAGTTATTGGTCTTGATTTAAGAAAACAAACCATCAACTCCCCTAAATATACACATTTAAGAAAAAAAATAAAAAAAGTATCAGATTTTTTAATGATTTTTAAGACTTATAAAGTTTCAAGAATTGTTCATGCTGGAGGTGTCTCTGGTCCAATGCTTCATAATGACGAGCCACATAAAATTATAGAAAATAATGTGTTTTTAACGATGTACTTAATTGAAGCAGTACGAAAATACAAAAAAATTAAGAGACTAATATATTGTTCATCAATTTCAGCTTACGGAGACATTAATGTTTCTGACACAAATGAGAGTTTAAAATTTTCTCCTATTAATGTATACGGCTCTACAAAAGCTTCGTGTGATTTAATATTAGAATCATATCATAAGAATTATGATTTGGATATAATCTCACTACGTTTTTCTACAATTTATGGTTACGCGAGAACAACTAGTTGTTTTATTAATGAAATAATTAAGTCTTGTTCAGAGAAAAAAAAGTTGTATCTTCCATTTAAAATTGATTTACAATGGCCTTACATTTACGTAAGCGACGTAGTATCAAGTATTTACTCATGCCTGTTCTATAAAAATAGTCATAGATACTCTTACAATGTTGGTGGCCCTGATTTTCCATCTTATAAACAAATCTTAAATTTAATTAGTTCAGAATTCTCAAAATCAAATGTAACTTTTTCAAAAAGAAATAAAATAAGTGAAAGAAAAAATTTTAGTACCACTAAAATTAAAAAAGATATTAATTGGGAGCCAAAATTTAATATTCAAAAAGGATTAAATGATTATTTTAAAAATTTAAATACTGAATAGAATATCATTTTGATAACATCAATGTTGAAAACTAATTTTAAAATATTTAATATTACCTCATGAACACCGAAATAGATCGTAAGATAGCTGTTATATTTGTTGCTGATGTAGTTGGTTATTCTAAACATATGGAATTGGACGAGAATGGCACACTTAACAACTATAGTCTTTGTGAAGAAATTCTGAATAAACTTTTAAAAAAATACAAAGGATCTGTATTTAATACAGCTGGAGACTCTGTACTAGCGGAATTTCAAAGTGCTGTAAATGCAGTGGAATGTGGTGTTGAATTCCAAAACAAAATCAAAAAAAGAAATCAGTTTAATGAAACTGAAGTAAAGTTGGAATTTCGTATTGGTATTAATATGGGAGATGTGGTTAATAAAGGAGGTAATCTTATTGGAGATGGTGTTAACATTGCAGCTCGTTTAGAAGCACTTGCTCAACCAAATGGTATTTCTATTTCCAAGAGTGTTTATGATTTTGTGGTCCCTAAAACTAAAATCACTTTTAATGATCTTGGTGTACAAAAAGTAAAACAAAATGAATTTCATGCATTTGATATTCTTATAGATCCTTCACAAAAGAGATCTATTAAGATTAGATCAAAGATAAGTAAAACAATTTTGAGCTCTGTTGTAGTGATAGCAATTTTACTTGTAGGGTTAATATCATTTCAATTTTATTCTAATTCTGATGATGTAAGTAGTTCAACCTCAGAACACAAAAAAGTCGTACTCGTTCTTCCATTTCAAAATCTAGCAAATTCAACAGAACATAATTTTATATCTGAAAGTATGCTAGATCTTTTTGTGGGTGGTTTGTCAGGTTATAAAGATCTTAAAGTCCTTTCAAAAAATACTAGTCTATTAGTAGTAAAAAAAAATCTTCAAATTAAAGAATTAATTAAAAGCTATAATGTAAAATATGTTCTGAGGGGTTCTGTAACTGTGTTTGGAAAAGATATGAGAACCAATATTGAAATTCGTGATATAAAAAACGATCAAATTTTATTTTCACAATTGAAAAATTCAAAAACAGACGATTTATTTAATGTTCAAGACGAATTAGTACTATCTGTTCTTTCTAAATTTAATCTTGAAGAAGATAAAATCCGTGTTTCAAATGACGATATTCAAACAATAGAAGAATTAAGACTTCTTCAGTTTGCAGCAAAAGAAAGAGAAAAATGGTCTAGAGAAGGTTATTCTGATTATGAAAAAGCTCTAGACGAACTTTACAAAATTAATCCGAATGGTTATGCACATAATTTAAGTCAAGCTTGGAAATATCATTACAAATTTAGACTTGGGTTTTGTAAACCAAAAAATAATCAAGCTTCAAAGAAGGAACGACGAGCAACTTCAACTGAATGTTTCTTAAAAGCAATAGAATTTTCAACTAAAGCAATAGATATTAATCCAAATAAAGCTGATGCTTATCTGGCAAAAGGATACTTCTTAGCTTCTCTATATATTGTAAACCGCAAAGGAAACAGAGCAGAAGAATGGGGAGGGCTTAAAAAAGCTGGAGAATTTGCGGAAAAAGGTTTTAGCCTAATAAATATGAATTCTTATCAATATGGCTTAGCAGGTGAAGTGTTTACGCTTTGTAATAAATTTGACCAGGCAACTGCTTCTTTTGCAAAGTTATTTGAACTTGACGATAATCCAACTAATACGTTTACATCTTTTTACATGCAAGCAAGTTTTTTAAATAATAATCTAGCGATAGTAAAAAAACTAGCAAAAAAAATAATTGTCAATAGAAAGAATACTGACGAAATTGATAATTGCAAAAGCCCTTTTTGTGGTAATGCTGGATTTGCATACCTATTTCTTTTATATGTTTCTCAACAAGAAAAAGATTTTGAAAATCAAAAAAAATATTTACTTGATTATCAGCGATTAGATAATAAATATACCAAAGCCATGTTTATTGGAAGAACTAATCCCGCTAATCGCATATGGCCTAACGAATTTAAGAAAATTATTGAAGTAATGGATAATTTAGGATGGCATGAATAATTATAATAAACATTGTAAAATCAAATTATATTTCTTATGTAATCAACTATTCTAGAGATATATTTATTAAAGAATATTATAAGAGCAATCATTTCTAAGTTTTGTAAAATCTTAGATAAATATATATTTAAACATCCTTAAAAATCTCAGCGCTAATTTAAATTTTTAATTAATTCTAATACCATCTTGAGAAAAGAAATGTATATTTTCTGAAGAGAATTTTAGTCCAACCTTTTTCTTAAGGTCAACTTTGATTTTTGGACTTAACTTTATTACAATAAGTTGATCATTTATATTACAATCCACATAAACAAACTGTTCTGATCCTAGGTATTCGCAAAATTTGATTTCACCTAGTAAGGTATTTGTTTTTGGTTCAGATAAGATAACATTGTCAGATCTAAAACCAATCTTTTTTATATCAATTAATTTTGTTTCTATATTAATCTTTTTATCTTTATCACCTACCAAATAGATCAATCCATCCTTTTGATAACAATCTAAAATATTCATTTTTGGAGTGCCAATAAATCCAGCTACAAATAGATCTTTTGGATAATTATAAAGTTCATAAGGGGTACCAGTTTGAATTATTTGACCTTCATTTAGAACAACAATTTTATCTGCAAGTGTCATTGCTTCAACTTGATCATGGGTAACATAAATTGAGGTGATACCAAGTTTTTTATGAAGTCTAGAGATCTCTAAACGCATTTCTACTCTAAGAGTTGCATCAAGATTAGAAAGAGGTTCGTCAAACAAGAATGCTTTTGGTTCTCTAATAATTGCCCTTCCAATCGCCACTCTTTGCTTTTGTCCACCAGATAATTGTTTAGGTAATCTATTTAAAAGATCTTCAATGCGCAGGATTTTTGCTATTTCTACAACCTTTTTACTCAAAATGTCCTTTTTTGTTCCAGAAGTTTTTAAAGAAAATCCAATATTTTCAAAAACATTCATATGAGGGTATAACGCATAGGATTGAAATACCATTGAAAGAGCGCGATCATAAGGAATTTTATCTGTAACATTATCACTGTCGATAAAAATGTTACCCTCATTTAGATCTTCAAGTCCTGAAATTATTCTCAAAAGTGTTGACTTTCCGCATCCAGAAGGACCTACAAAAACAACAAATTCTCCATCATTTATCTCTAAGTCAATATTCTTTATAACTTGGTTGTCAGCAAAAGATTTGGAAATATTTTTAAGTGTTATAGAGGCCATCTTTATTCTTTTACTCCACCCGTTGAGAGTCCAGAAATTAAAAATTTCTCTAAATAAAGGAAAATTATCATTACTGGTATAGTTGCTATTACTGCACCTGCCATAAGATGTTGTTGAGGAACCTCAGAAGAGTTCAAGGATATAATTCCTCTAGATAAAGTAAAAATACTTGGGTCATCCAAGAACATAAATGCTATTAAAAATTCATTCCAAGCAATCATAAACACATATAATCCTACGCTTACAATAGCTGGTTTTGATAAAGGGATAGCTATTTTAAAAATTATTTGCACCCTTGAAAGACCATCCATCAACGCTGCCTCGTCAATTTCACTAGACAATGAACTGAAATATCCCCTCAACATATAAAGTGCTACAGGAATAGTTGTAGCCGGATAAACTATTATTAGGGCAAAAAGAGAATTTCTTAATCCAATTTGAGAAAAAATGGCATAAAGAGGAATTACTAATACAATAGAAGGGATCAGGTAAATTAGAATGACTGAACTTGAAAATAATTTTTTGCTAGGAAATCTTAATCTTGCAAGTGCATAAGCTCCTGGAATAGAAAAAAATAAAGTTATGAACACAGTGACACAAGAGACAAAAAAAGAATTTATTAAGAATAAATGAAAATTAAAATCTGTAAATAATTCGATATAAGAATTAAAAAGAGTTTTAAAATCCGAGTTAATATTTAGAGAAAAATCTAGAGGGTTTAAAATCAAGCTTTGTTGATTTTTTAAACTTGTCATTATCATTATATAAAAAGGGATTAGCGTAATTAAAATAAAGATTATTAAACCCAGGCCCCACATTAGTTTTATATAAAAATTTTCAAGATCATATCTTGAGAGTTTTCCAATGGATATTTTATTTAAGGAAAAATTAATACTGATCCAAGTAACAGCTGAAGTTAAAAAAATTAATATAAATATGTTTATATTATTTAGGCTTTCATTAATTTGATAGGGTTTACCAAAATTGAATACGTATACAAGTAAAGTCATTGTAAAAATTGCAGTTAAATGGATTTTCATTGAAATTATTCTTTGAAAATTAATATAAAAAATACCTGATACTAGTCCAATAATTAGCATTTGATTTACATCTAATTCTAGAGGAATTCCAAAAGTTAATATTCCCACCATAGTAAAAATTATTTGCCAGAAAGCGCCCCATATGGATCCAGCAAAAATTGAACAAAATAAACCATATTTCCAAAACATTCTAAAATGCTTCCTTTTTTGAATATTTTATAAAAACTAGTGAAAAAACTAGTAAAAAAGTAAAAATAACGACTGCTACGGCTGCTCCAGCACCTAGGTTAGAAATAGCAAAAGCCTGTTCATATACATTTACAGTAAATGTCCTTGTGCCAGCATTTCCTCCAGTGAGCAAAAAAATGTCGTCAAATTTATTAAATGTCCAAATAAACCGAAGTAGAAATAAAATGCTGATTATACCAATTAAAAAAGGAAGTGAAATATAATAAAATTGTTGAAAAGGAGATGCACCGTCAATTTCAGCTGCGTCAAACACATCTTCAGGCAATGATTGCATGCGGGCTAAAATAAATAAAAAAGATAGTGGAAAGTATCTCCAAATCTCAAAAGCAATTACCATTGATAAAGCTAAAGGAAATTTAAATATATATCCAAAAACACTGATATCAGTATATTTTTGACCAAAAAAATTTATAGGTTTATCTATAACATTCATTTGTAATAACATTGAGTTAACAACTCCTGAAAATGGATCAAACAAAATTACCCATGAAAATGCAACAGCTATTACAGGTGATATATAAGGGAAAAGAAGCAAACCTCGAACAAATGTTCGGCCTTTAAATGATTTTTGTAGAGTCTGCGCCGCAAACAGACCTACCAATAATGCTCCAGCAGTACCAAAAATAGTGTAGTAAATAGAAACTTTTAGAACTTGTAAAAATTCAGTAGCGGAAAAAACTTTTTTAAAATTGTCAAAAGTAAACTCAAATGACGTAAGGATATTTTTACTTTGATATGAAGTTGTTGGCCTGGTATTTTTGGGATTATCCTTACTCTTTTGCCAATAATCATTTGTAGCGATTTCTAAGATGATTTTTCCTGAGGATTTAGCAGGAACTTTTTCTAAATTACAAGTTAAGTTTTTATCTTTTATCTCACACGTATTATTGGGTTCTATTTTTTTGATAGTAAAACCTTTTGGTAATTTATCATTGAAGATTACGTTATTGAGATCATATTTAGCAGATGAATTTCTGTATCTATAGTGAATTTCAGCTGTTTCATCTTTATTAATCAACTTACCCCTAAGATTCTCTTTTATTATAAGTTCAGGTGGTCTTAAATCCCCAAGGGATATTGGTTTAAATGAAATCCAAAAATTAGCTAAAAGTGGAAATATTACAATTGATAGAACTATAAATATAGTCGGGAATAAGAGAAAAAAAGCAAGTTTTCGCTCCTTTTGGTGCAACTTACTTTCATTTTTTTTAGATTTGTTAAACATATTCAAACTTTACAAAAAATATATAAATACAGATTAGACGACCAACAAATGGTCGTCTAATTTATAATTTTAGTTAATTGTAGAAAGTTCTTTATTTAGTTTTGTAACTGCTTTTTTTACATCTATTTGATCATCAATATACTCTCTTACTATACGATTGATAATTTGAGAATTAATAATCTTCGATGCTAAGGATAGCTGACCTTCTTTAACACCCCATCGATCTGCTGTTTCTAGTCCAGACACTATCTTTTTTATTGTAAGATCCGAATATAATTCAGATAGTGGAGCTTTTCTATCAACTCCAACAGGTAATTTGGACCAAGCGTTTACATATTTTGCGGTATTGGTAGGTTCTCCTCTGCGAACTGGAAATTTTCCTTCGGGTGCTATTGACAGAGTTGCAGTATATCCATCTTTCATAGAATACTTTACAAATTCAGCAGCGACGTCAGTGTTTGCATCTGTAGTTACTCCAAAATACCTAATATCAGCCCAAGCAGCTCCCGCAGGATTGGAAGGTCCTCCAAAAGTTGTTACAATACCAGTTTTTTGTGCCAAAGCCCTAGAAGTTGGGTCATCATTTATTGTTGGTGGTGCTGAATTTCTTAATCCGGCCAATTCATCAAGAATAAAAGGTGACCATATAATCATAGCAGCTTTACCGGCAAAGTATATTGCTCGAGATTGTTTCCAATAAAGTTCGCCAGCTGGTGAAGCTTTTGCAATTTTTTTATAGAATTCTAAAACCTCTGAGGTAGATTTTTCATCTAATGGACTGAAACCATTCTTATTTACCGGAGATACACCGTTGGCTAAGAACACATGTTCCAACACTTGACTCATGAAGTTTTCGTCAACCTTAGTTGCAGCTACAAAACCATACATGCTTGGTGGGTTATGTAATTTATCTATTGCTTTCTCAATATTTGCAAAACTATTTGGTGGAGCTAATCCAGCAGCGTCAAAAACATCCTTTCTATACACTACCATCTGTGTCCACCCATCAACTGGAACTGCAGCAGTTTTCCCATCAAATTGTGCCATTTTAATCGCACCTGGTGCAAAAGTGCTTTTCTGTAAAGAATTTACAATATCATCATTAGCCTCTACGTCCAAGATACCAGCTTCAGACCATGGTAATACATACTGTAATGTATGATAAATTACATCAGGTAGGTCTCCAGCTGCAAATGCAGCAGTTGCCCTTTTGCCAAGATCTTTTTCAGAAACGGGTATAACTTCTACTTCATGTCCAGTCTCTTTCCAAAAATCTGCGGCCATTGAGTTTTGTTTTGCAAGACGCGCTGGTTGCTCTTCAGTTGTCCAAAACTTTATACTTTCAGCTAAAGCTACATTTGAAAATAGTAAAAAAAATATATTAAAAATTGTAAATTTAAAAATTTTATTCATTATTAATCCTCCTGTAAAATTTAATATAGTTAAACTTAGGCAATATTCCCCAATAAATACCTAAAGCAGGAAATATGATTATGAAACTTGAATGTATAGTCAATGCGGCATAGCAAATCTAATTATTTTGCTTATAAACAGATCAAAAAAATATAAGTGATTAAAAATTATACAATTTTAAAATTATTTGTAGGTTTGCTCGTAGGGGTTGACTCATTTAAAATAAATGACAATGAAACTTTAGCTAAGCTTATTTCTGGTTATTTATCAGCTTTATTAATTGTAATTCTTTGCCTACTATTTCTCTTAATTTTAATCCGTTGCCATACGGATCCATATTTTCATACTTTGTTAGACACTCACGTGCTGTAATATCCTTCCATATTTCTTTTTTACCATTAGAATATAATATCTCATAAAAACGTTTTGTCTTATCCCACGTTTTAGGAAGACCTTCTTTCATCTCATGTTCCATACATCAAACCTATTTTTAATACATCTAAACTCTAATTAATTATTATGGGGGTCATCTTTAGGCAAAATATTTTTTATATAATCTCTCTCTTTCCACTCCGGAGCAGGAGGTGTTCCCTCTTCTTCTCGAGGGGTATATACTGACAGCTTATCATTCTTAAGATTTGGGATATAACGAGGGCAATTTGGATAAATCTCGCATTTTATCCTTACAACAAACTTTGCACCATAATGTCTTTTCAAGGAATCATTATCCCGGTGAATGCTTGCATGCCCATTTATTCTTATTCTTCGACTCTTTCCATCAAAGTTTACAAAAAGAAGAGCAACATTTGCATTTTTAACTATATTTCCTGCAGTTCTATACATTGAATTACCGTCATATTCAGGATACTCAATCACTCCATCTTTTACTATTTTAACAAATCCGGGATCTCCAGATTTTATATTGCAATCGATATATCCATTCCATGAACTAGCAATAAAGAAAAATTTTGATTTACAAATTAAGTCTATTTCATCATTCCAAAATTCGTAATGTTTTCGATGCTTTTCAATTGCATCAGCAGTCCTAACACCGTCAAAAAGTTCTTGAAATTCTCTCATACCTTCGTGAAAAAAGCTTCTATTTTTAAAATTATCCATAATACAAACTCTGTCATATCAATTATCAAAAACTTGTTATTAATTTACTAAAAATAATTTTGTTAACAAAAAAAGGGTTAAATAAATAAAATAAGTCCTGATCTATTTATTCTTAATTACTTACTCAAAAGGTTTAGTTTTAAGCCAATTTATAGTTTCTTTTAATGTTGTAGAAAAATCTCTAATATGAACTTTAAGACTGTCCCTTCTAGTAAAATCAAATCCTGTGGGTTCAACGGGTTTATCTGAGAATTTTATAGGCATATTCATGTTTGGAATTAATTTCCTACACTCATTATAAATATCATACCAATGAAGGCTTTTGTAAACTCCAAAATATCGTCCGGATGCCTTTGGATTTTCGTATACAGCTAAAAAAATTTTTGCTAAATCTCTTAGATGTATCATTGAAGCAGAATCGTTAGGTATTTTTTCATGCCTTGGATTTCCACCTTCGATAACTCTCTTCAGCCAGACAAAGGGATTATGATTAAGGTGACTTGGTAAAACTGGGTCACCGTACAAACCAGTTGGTAAAATAATTGACAGTCTAATATCATTTTCTTCACAATACTTAATTGCAGCTTTTTCCATTACTGTCTTAGTTGCAGAAGTATATTTTTTTGATTTGCATTGTTCTTTTTCATCAGACCAGTGATCAATTTCATTCTTAAACTTTACTGGTAGTAAAGGATTTGTACTAGATGTAGAGGAGCATATTACAACATTTTTAATACTATGGTGTTTGGCTGTCTTAATAATGTTTAGACATCCATCAACTGTTGGGTTTATGATCTCCTTGTAACCTCTTTCGTCATTCATTTCTTTGGCTGGTGTACCGTCTTTACCTTTATATGTTGGAGTTAAACAAGCAATAAACACTGCGTCAGTATCTTGTAGAGGGCTTATAAAGTCTTTTTCATTTTCCATATTTGCGTTAAATAAATCTAGATTGTGGGAATTTTTAAGTTTAGTTAGATACTTAACTTTAGATATATCTGATTTGTCTCTAAGAGTACCATTTACAAAATAACCCTTTTCAAGAGCAAGTCTTACAATACTTGACCCAACTAGGCCACTTGCACCGACCACACATATTTTTTTATTTTGATACATAAAATAATAATATTTAGTTTTTTTATAATTTAAATAAATAAATTAGCTATTTTAAAATTTTTAATAATTATAATAGCATTTCAATTAGAGAAATTCTATCTTGACCAAAATACATGTCTTTTTCGTTTACAAAGAAAGTAGGAGAGCCAAAACCACCCTTATCTATAAGTTCTTGAGTATTATTTTTTAATCTATCCTTAGTATCTTGTAGTTGTATAAAATTTAAAAATTTATTTGAATCTACATTTAAGTTTTCAACAATACTTATCAAAATTTTTTCTAGGGATATGTCTAATCCGTCGGTCCAATAAGCATAAAATATTGAATCCAAATAATTTTCAATACCTCCTTCATCTAGAAACATAAATGAGCCTCTCATCGCTTTGACACTATTAACAGGAAATACCTTAGGTGAATTAAGTGGTCCAAAACCGTCGTGATTAATAATAATTTTTCTTGCATCAGCCCAATCTTTTAAATCTTTAAAATAATAAGTTAATTTTTCTTTAACCGGATTAGGATTATTTCTAGCCTTATAAACACTCGGATTTGTAGTATTAAAGATCCCACCAACTAAAATAGGTTTCCAAATTAATTCAAAATCTTTTTTTTTATAGAGATCTGTGATTCCCTTAAATGCCAGATAAGTCCATGGGCTACTACAGTCAAAGTAGTATTCAATTCTTTTATTCATGTTTTAAAACCTTTTTATCGAGTCTATATAAACTTATTTTATTGTAGTATTTTATTTAGATATATGTCTATTTTCATTATCGTTACAAAATAATAAAAAAGTAGTTTAAAAAAAATTAAATTTAGAAAGTAAAATAAAATGATATCAACATTATTAACATCAATAATTGCTATATGGCTTTTGATATTATCCGCTAGGGTAATAGCACTAAGAGAGGTTTCTTTTTTAAAATTCTTCTCATTCAATAATTTTGGTGAAGAGGCCTTACAAAGAGCGGTTAGAGCTCAGGGTAATTTAATTGAATATGCCCCAATTTTTCTAATTCTACTTTTCATTGCGGAGTATAATGGCGCCCATCCACATATGTTATATATGACAGCCACTCTTTTTATAATTGCTAGATTGATGCATGGCGTTGCCTTTGGTTTTATGAGGTATAGTCCATTTCTTAGAGTCGGCGGAACTTTACTAACTTTTTTATGTATTTTAATCCTATCAATTAGTAATATTGTTGAAGTTTTATGATTTTAATTAATATTTGTTAAAGAAATTTAAAAAACATCATTTATTATGTTATATTTATTATATGAAATTAATTATATATTTTACATTTTTTTTAATTACTAAAATGGCTTTTGCAGAATTTTTTCAAGATATTTCTAACATAATCAAAAATAATAAAGAAAGATTAAGCTATGGTATTTCGGTAACGGATTTTAATAAAGACGGTCAATTTGAATTCATTGTTACAGGTTTCAGGCATCCTAATTTAGCACTTTCTTATAAAAAAGGTTATTTAGAAAACTTAATTAATGAAGAAGTTTTTTCAGACAATATAAGGTCAACTATTGGGGTTGCAGCGTGCGATATTGATAATGATGGTTTTGAGGAATTATATTTTCTGAACACAGATACTTACAGCGGGAGAAAACAGTACTCAGACCGCCTTCTTGACAATCAAACGAAGATTATTGACTTATTTGAAATTGAAAAAAATTTAAAATCTTTAAATCTAACAGCAGGAAGATCGGTTGTATGTGTCGACAGAAATGGTGTAGGCACTTATGGTTTTTATGTTGCAAATTATGGTGGTCCAACTCGATTTTATGAGTTAATAAACAATCAAATAATTGATAAAGCTCCAATGCTAAATATTGATAAAATTACTGGTGGAAGAGCAGCTGTTTCAGGACATATTTTAGGAAATCATATGGATATATTTGCTGCAAATGAAAGAGGTCCAAATTTTTTATATTTTAATGAAGACGGAATATTTAAAGACTTTGCAGGAAAGCTTGGTGTTGAAGATGTATTTGAAAATGGCAGAGGTACAACTCTTACAGATTTTTTATATAGAGGACAACTCGACATTGTAACGGGTAACTGGGAAGGTGAACATAGAATATTTTTAAAAGGGGATAAAAAATTTAAAGATGTTGCAACTTCAGCATTTAAAACTCCATCAAGAGTTAGAACTGTTATTTCAGCAGATTTTGATAATGATGGCTATGACGAAATTTTTATAAATAATATTGGAGAGGCCAATAAACTTTTTAAGATTTCTAATGATGGAGAATTATATCAAATTGATTTAAATGTTGGATTAGAAAAGAATGGACTGGGAACAGGTGCTGCTGTTGCTGATATAGATAATGATGGAATTTTAGAATTATTATTGTCTCACGGCGAATCTGGTATGCAACCACTTTCGTTATATAAGGCAAATGTTAATAGACCTTTTAGGTATTTAAGAATTTTTCCAAAGACTATTTATAATGCCCCTGCTAGAGGATCAACTGTAATACTAAATACCAATTTTAGGAAACATGCTAAAACAATTGATGCCGGATCTGGATATCTTTGTCAAATGGAACCTATCGCCCATTACGGTTTAAGGGTAAATGAAAAAGTTGAGAGTGTTACTATAAAATGGACTGATGGATCTTCAAACAATTTTAAAATAGATAAGTTAAACAAAACTTATATTTTTAAAAAAGATATTTAAAATAATGTTTAACTTAAAAATCATCTTATCTCTTATTTTAACGCTAATATTTTCAAATTTTAGTGTTGTACAATCCAAAGATAATAAAGAAAAATACTACAATAATTTGACCAAGGACTGGCGTATAATATTTCCAGACGGAAATAGAAATGCTGCAGGGCCAAAATTTTTTAAGTATATTTCAGACAAATATACAAATTTTGAAGAGTTTCAAGAATATAATAAATTATATTGTGCTGTATCCGGGTCTCTAATCAGCCCAGGTTCAAAACCAGAATTTATAAACTTAAAAGAAGATGAAACTTCAAAAAATATTTGTGGATATTATTACAAATGCTGTTGGCCTTGTGTTTGTGATGTAATGAAATATGCAAAAGTCACAAAAATTAAGAAAAAATTTCAAGATGGTACAAAAGACTTATATGCCTTAATAATAGATAATCCTTGCATAAAAAAAGATTTTCCTAAAAAAGTTAATAGGAGCTATTTTTGCGATGGTAATATTTTAGATAAGAAACAAGTTGCAACACATAATGATAAAATAATAATTGGTTTATTGTATGATGCCAAATATTGTCAACCTTCAGATTTAAGAAAAATTTATTCTAATAAGATAACTGGTAGATTATGCCCCATTAGAAATAGTACTCCTATAAATGAATTAAGCTCTGGAATGGGTGATATATTTATAAAGTTAGCAAGATAAATTTTTTTCATAGAAGTTTTTTAAACTTTACTTGTTACAGATGGGTTCAATTATTTTCATATCGTCGTTTTCAGTATTAAAGATAAATATTTTATTTTTTTCAATGCCTTTGAAGTTTTTGCTATGAACCAGAATTCCTATTGATTTATCTGTAGAAGAAAAATAATTAAAAGTCGCAATAGGAGAGCGATGAAAGTACATTTTTTCTCGATGTTGATAGTTTAAGTTTTTAAAGATTTTTGTGTAGTTTAAGTTTTCTTGTTTCCTTGGAAAAGGCAAATCTTGAAACCATACTGGTTTGCCCCGCAAGCAACTTGGTTTATTTGGAATAGGGCCGTTTATAATTCTATAGTATTTTACCCAGCTAATCCTTTTAGAATTTTTTTTAGTGCCAAACCAAACCAAACATTTTCTATAGTCTTTAGTTTCACAATTTCTAGTTTTGAAGGAAAAATTCGAAATTTTTAACTCTTTTATTGGATTAGTACATGTTCTATCTAAACAATAATTTTTTATGTCAACGTCATTTTGTTGAGCAATTGAGTTAAATGAAAATTTTAAAAATATTATTAAATATAAAATATGGAACATTGAATTATTATAATTATTTATTTTCTTTGACCGTATATTAATCCTTTTTCCCAGTTATCTACATATTCATCTATAGATAATGTCCATCCATTTTCCATATTTTCATCAAAATATTCAAATAAAATTCCATCTTGTGCATGCATAGATAGAAGAACAGTCCCTCCATTTTCTCCACCTCTCTCATCATGTGGAAGAGCGTCTGCACCTGCAAGTGCATAATCGCCCTTTTTTCTGGAAATAGATTTTTTAGTTCCATCATGTTGCCATTCTGTAAGGTGTTGTTCACCTTCTAAAACCATTGTCAAGGTTGACGCAACATGCCTGTGTCTTCGGCAGTGACTTAAACTTGCATATCTCAAAAGCATATCCAGACGTCCTGATTTTATATCATAACCAAGAAGACTATAATCGAAATCAACTTTGAATTCCTTACAATTGGGATCTGTTACATTTCTCCATTCTACTAATTCTGGATTAAAGCTCCTAGATATTATGTTCATATTTTTAATTCTCCTTTGTTGTATGAAAACACATAGATCAAATAATATTAATAATATTAATAATATTAAATATTAGTTTAAAACATTTGAAATTCAAATAATTCATATTCCTAAAATTCAAAAAATATAATAAAAAACTTAAAAATAAGGCAAATAGTTACTAGTATTTTTATGATATTATAATTTATTAAGTATATGTCAGGTTAAATAATGAGTTGGAAAAATTACGAGCCAAAGCAACGTTTTAGAAGAGTAATAACTAATACATTTTCATCTAAAGAAGACTGTGAGATGTTTATTATGGTATTAAAACAACAATGGCCTATCTATATAAATAGATTGCCTGGAAGTGAGTTAGAAATAACTAGATCAATGGACTCACCAAATATAATGGCAGCCATATGGACTTTAGATGATTTTAAACATTTTGATATATTAGAAAAAATTGGAAATGACATGATCTATCCATACCGAAATAAACTTTCACCAAAGTCCATAAGCATTAAAACTGAATCAATATGTGTAATTTATGGAAATAATTAGTTCTAAAAAAGATTTAATTGATACTAAGGAGAGCATAATAAATGCATGGTACACTCGATTTTGGCATAAAAAATAAAGTGGCAATAGTCGCTGGAGGAGGAGCTTTTGGTAAAGACATCGGAAATGGAAGAGCTGCTTCTATATTACTTGCAGAGGCTGGGGCAAAGGTAATTGTTGCTGACAGAAGTGAAGAGCTTGCAAATAATACTGTTCAAATGATTAAAGATAGAGGAGGAGAGGCTGTAGGAATAAGTGGAGATCTAACAAAGTCTGATCAATGTAAAAAGGTTGTTGACTTAGCTTTAAAAAGCTGGGGAAGGCTTGATATTCTTGATAATAACATTGGAATTGCAAGCAAATTATCAGTGGTGGATGAATTAGAAGAAGATTGGGATAAGATTATGAAAGTCAATTTAAAACCAATGTTTCTTATGTCAAAATATGCTATTCCAGCAATGATAAATACTGGTGAAGGTGGATCAATTGTTAATATTTCTTCCATTTCTGCTACTAGACCTAAAGGTCTAACCTCCTACTCTGCCTCAAAGGGTGCAGTTCTCTCACTTAGTCAAGCAATGGCTGTTGATCATGGTGCAGACGGAATAAGAGTTAACTGCATTCTTCCTGGACCAGTTTATACACCAATGGTGTACACTTCCGGCATGACAGATAAACATCGTTCTCAAAGACAAAATGCTTCCCTAATCCAAGTAGAAGGAGATGGTTGGGATATTGGCAAGGCAGTTGTTTATTTATCATCCAATTGGGCAAGATATATAACTGGACATCTCATGGTTGTAGATGGCGGATGTTCGTTGTCGGCAAAGCCAAGGGGGTAAGTGCCCAAAATTTCATTGCAAATATTGCAGATCAATTCTTCAAAAAAATAAACTTGAAGAATATTAGTTTTAAAAAGGTTTATGAAATCAATACTAAGAAATAGTTTCAAATTGATAATGACAATGTTCTTATTATGTGTGATGTTTTATTTGTTTTGCAGATGAAAATTCATAAAAGCAAGATATTTCTATAAAATTAATTAATCTATAACAAAAAAATATAAATGGAGCGAAGATAATGAAAGATTACATGGTAGCACACACATTTAAGTCAGAAGAAATGAGAGAACAGTATTTCGAGGCCACAAAAGATATGACGGCAGACGACATACGTAAGAACATGAAAAATGAAAATGCAAACTTCCAAATGAACTGGAATAATGAAAAAAATGATATGGTTATGTTTTGTTGGTGGAAAGCGAACTCTCCTGAAGCTATCACAGATACCTTAGGTGAAATGGCAGACATGTTTCATAATGACATAAAAGAAATGCCTAATGTTATGGACGTTACAGATTAATAATATAGGTATAATTTTATGAACACTCTTATAATAGTAAAAATTAGTAATGTTACCTACGATGAATGGAAGAAAAAATTTGACTCAGACGCTGAAGTACAATCCAAAATGATGAGAAATACATTAGTTGGTAGGGTGGACGAAAACACTGCCATGATTAGCACTGAAATCTTTAATCAAGAAATGGTAGGCCAATTTATGACTTCAGATGAGTTTAAAAAAATGGAACAAGAACTTGGTCTTTCACATGAGGTGTATCAACTGTCAAAAACCTGATGTAATTTTTAAATAAAAACAATTTTAAAAACCCAAAAATTTCGATTCTTGGGTTTTTTACTTTATGAGATTAATTAAGATCACAAAGTAATTAGTCTAAAGTTAATTAGTTTTCATTAAACTGAAAAAGCAGATGTAAGTACACTGATAACTGTAAACGCGAACCTTCCTTCTTTTTCAGCCTTATCAAGCTGACTTTGCCAATCTAGAACTAAATCTTTTGATATACCATTTTTAATAGCAGCACTTACCATGTTTATTTCATGAAATTTAGGAAATGAGTTTTCATCCTTATTAGTAATAAAAAATGAGATTTCTTGATTTTTAATGTTTGTATAACCTTGCATTTCAAGTTTTCCATTTAATTGAGTTGGAAGCATAGGATGTTTTTGGCCTCTATAGCTATCATGTATCATATCATTTAATTTTCTTTCAGGACCATGAAACCCAAAAAAATTCCATAATGTAGAGATATTTGCAAACTTAGAATTAGCTTTTTGAAGACGTTTTGCTTCAATAAGTGCGTCATCAACATTTTCTATATATTCAAGTGTTTGGGTAAAAGTAACTGCATCACATGAACCTTGGTCAACATTAATACTATTTGCGTTACAACATAATAACTCTACATTTTTCAGACCATCACACAAGTCCTTAGCAGAATTAATTTGAAATTCGCTTGGATCAACGCCAATAGCTTTTCCGTCGGGTCCAATGCATAAAGATATTTCTTTAACTAGATGTCCACCACCACAACCAATGTCAATTATGGTTTGCCCTTTTTGTAAATTTAATTCTTTTAATAATGCTTGTCTTCTCAATACACCAATATTGGTTGATGTGAGTTGTTGCTGAATAGACCCTAATTTGTTATTAAACTCCATAGTATTTTTAATACCTTATTCTTTATTAATTCTATAAGGAAACAGCTTTTTTAAAAGCTGTTCTTGAAAGTAATCTATCAATATATTGATTTAAATTGACCATGTCTGAAATATCAACTTTTAGTCTTCTCGAGGCATAACAAGCATGTCCTGTCATTATATCTGCCCCAGAAAAAACACCTGTTAAATACTCTCTATCTTTTAATCTGTTGTCTACATTCAGTAGCGCAATTTTAAGAAGTTTTAATGCTCTAGCGACATTTACATCATTCTTCTTTTCTGGAGGAAGTAAAATTGTTTCCACTACTATGGTATTTACTTGTTGCATAATAGAACCCTCAGCATAATGAAGCCACTGAAGATAGTCTGGAAAAGCAGGATCTTTAATTTGAGGTTGCAATTTGCCATCACTGTGTCGAGCCAACAAGTATTGTACGATCGCACCAGATTCATAAATCTTTACATTACCATCTTCTAAAACAGGCACTCTTCCCATAGGATGTAACTTATAATACTCGGGAGTACGTAACGCCCTGTCACCAACTGAGTATTTTTCTAAGGTGTAAGACAATTCAAGTTCTTCCAGTAACCATGCAATTCTAACGGCCCTCGAATGTGGTGCAAAATAAAGCTTCATTTAAACCTCCATGTAAGCAATGTACTTTCTAAGATTGAACTAGTTTTTTTTATTTAACAAGATACAAAAAACTATATTTTTAATGTTATTAAAAATTATTTTTTCACCTTGTAGTGCCTCATTTATAAATATATAAATAAGTTCGTATAATTTTGACTAAGGAGCCTAATAATGGACGGATTATGTTGCGGCCCAGGATACGCGAGTCCCTCCGAAGCAGTTAAAGCACCTCGTGAAAAGTTGCTATATACCATTGCTATTTATACAGGCACTGGAATACAAAAACCTGATTATCTAGCAACAATTGACGTTGATCCTGAAAGTCAAAATTATTCACAGGTGATTCATAGACTTGAAATGCCTGGAATTGGTGATGAGTTACACCATATGGGATGGAATGCGTGTTCCTCTTGTCATGGCGACGAAAAAATGACTAGAAAATATCTTTTAGTTCCAGGCGTTAGATCAAATAATATATATGTTATTGATACGGCAACAAACCCACAGGCCCCTAGTTTACATAAAGTTGTTGATGGTGCTAAAATTAAATCCAAAACAAATTTGTCTGGTCCACATACTGTCCATTGTCTTGGATCAGAAATAATTATTTCTTTCCTTGGTGATGCAAAAGGAGAGGCTCCAGGTGGCTACCTACACCTGAACAAAGAGTTTGAGATTGTTGGCCGCTGGGAAAACTCTATGGGCGATATACCATTTAGTTATGACTTCTGGTATCAACCACGTCACAATGTTATGATCAGTTCTGAATGGGCAGCGCCAAATACGTTTATGCCAGGATTTGACCTAGAAGAAGTTGGGCATCTCAAATATGGAAGACGATTACACATTTGGGACTTCGAAAAGAAAAAGCCAATTGAAACAATGTATTTAGGTGAAGACGGGCTTATTCCACTAGAAGTTAAATTTATGCACGAACCAAATAGTAGCCACGGTTTTTGTGGGGCGGCTTTGAGTTCTAATGTCATACATTTCTGGAAATCCAAAGATGAAAAATGGGAATGGGAAAAAATAATAGATATTGATAATGAACCGCATCCAGACTGGCCTATACCAATTCCAGGTGTGATGTCGGCTCTATTGGTATCTATGGATGATAAATATCTTTATATAAACAATTGGCTACACGGTGATATGAGACAATATAATATATCAGACCCTCATAACCCAGTGTTGACAGGCCAAATTTGGATGGGTGGTCTTTTGGGAAAGGCACCCATTGTGAATGGTGTTAAGGTTGCGGGTGGTCCTCAAATGTATCAGTTATCCTTAGATGGTAAGCGCATGTATGTTACAACTTCCCTTTTTTCAACTTGGGATAATCAATTCTATCCTGAAATTAAAACTGAAGGTGGAGTTATGGTTATGATTGACTGTGATGTAGAGAATGGTGGTATGAAAATTAATAAAAACTTCATTTTAGACTTTGGTAAAGAACCTAACGGCCCTAGTAGATGCCACGAAAGTCGATATCCAGGTGGTGATTGTACAAGTGATATTTGGTTATGAAAAAGATTACAATAGCAAATCGCAATAATACTATTTTTAAGGTTAAAGGAACAAAACCTTTATTATCAGAATTACGTTCGCAGGGACTTGATCTACCATATGGTTGTCAATATGGTGGGTGTATAACCTGTGCAGCAAAGTTGATTAATGGTGAAGTTGAGCAAAAATCTCAGGTTGCACTTAATAACAGACAAATCAACAATGGTTATGTAATACTATGTGTTGCTCGAGCAAAAACTGACTGCACATTTGATATAGGCGTAGAAAGTCACGATAACCTATATCGAAATCCATTTATTGATCCATTGGCCCCTCACGAATTAAAAGCTGATATTGCAATTTTAAAGGATAGTATTAATGAATCATGATGAACCCTATAGTGACGATTATCTTCAAGATATTCTAAGTTCTGTTAAGACAATCGCAATGGTTGGTGCTAGTCCAGATAAGACTAAATTTAGCTACGGTGTCCTCAGAGTGTTGCATGAGACTGGATATGATATGATACCTGTAAATCCACGTCCAGGCCTAAAAGAAATTAGAGGATTAAAAGTATATTCTAGTTTAGATCAAATTGATCGGCCGGTGGATATGGTTGAAGTTTTTAGAAAGCCTGAGGATCTTTATGGTGTAGCGGAAGAAGCGATTGCTATAGGTGCAAAAGTTTTATGGGGACAAATTGGTGTAATAAATCATGATGCAGCTCGTTTAGCGGAAAAAGTAGGTTTAAAAGTAGTTATGAACCGATGTCCAAAGATAGAACTCTTTAGACCTTTTTGGAAACCTCGACTTGACCCTGAGATTTAATTTGACTAGGGTAATATTTTAAATCTAGTCAGTAAATTCACTATTAGCTTCATTGAAATTATTAAAACAACTCCACCAATAAAATTTCCCAAAATAATCGTATAAATATTAATTTGTAGTTTATAAAATATAGAAGATAAAAGTAACAATACTCCAAGAAGAGTTGCTGAGAAAAAATTAATTAATAATACATGGTAAATATTTGTTTTATCTAACCTGTACTTTTTACCAGCTCCTAAAGTGATATTAAATTTTTGAAGAACAAACAATATTAATGGTACACAGAATATCTGGGATGCTGATATTACAAAAAAATTATTAAATGGTAAATATAAGTTATAATTTCTGAGTATTAAGAATAAGGTAAAATAAGAAAGTAACAATCCAATAATAATTTTATTCCCAAAAAATAAAAAAGCTAAAATAATTATTCCATAAGGAAAATAAAATAATAAGAAGTCTATTTGATTTGCTGAATTATAATAAAGATAATACCAAATAAAAATCATTAAAGTATATGAGGCATAAACTATAAGATTTGAAACAAATTTATCAAATATACTATTAATATTCATGATTGAACTATAAACGTAATCAAAAATAAAAATATGTATATCGTATTTACACGTTAAATTCTTTAGACATCCATTTTTCAAATTGAACTAAATCATTATAAGCTTTGCCTACAGTTAATTCAGTAATGTCTTTTCTCCACTTACAATAGTCAATCATTTTATCCAGTAATATTTGACTTGCTTGGCAAGAAACAGTTTTGCCTTTACGTTCAACAATTATGTAACCTTCATTTTCACATTCATTTATTATACTAGAAATAGTCTGCCTATTTGTATGCATCTCTTTTACTAAATGTGAAATAGTGTAAAATGTGTTTTCATATAATGCGTTTACCATCCACCGTGCAAAAGCATTACGTATAGGTGTTGAATTGAAATATCTTTGTACTTTATTTAGCATTCTTGTTTGCCTGGCTTTAAAAATTTCCATTTCAATTTTCATCACACACTTTCTGTATTCTAGTAAGAGATAATTATGAATATCGGTAGAAGAATTTTTAATTTTAGACATAAGACAAAATATCAGAAAATGTTGGGATTGCATAATCATTTTAATATAAAAAAAGGCGACCTAGGTCGCCTCTTAAAATTTTTTATTTCCAAAACTAGAATGTTGCTTTCATTGTAAGCTTTGAATGTGTTCCAGAATCATCTGTTGAACCGGCACCTGATCCAGTTCCCTTTTTGTAATCATAATCTTCAATAGTTACGATCGCTTTTAATCCTGATGCTATTGTGTAAACTAATTCAGCTCCAGTATTTGAATACTCTTCTTTTGAAATATCATCTTCAACTTCAGCAGTATAAGCTGCAAGTGTCATACCATCAGCTACATTAAATTTGACAGCTGCACTAGTACCTTGCTCGTCATCGTTTTGTGCTTCATATTGTGATTGACCAATAACAAATGTTATATCACCTGTTGCAACTTTAACACCCACAGCTGAAGAATCAATATCTTGCGTTGAGTTTTCAGTTGTACCAGTTACATAAGATAAGTATACTGATGCACCACCAGCTTCCATAGAGTAACCAGCGCCAAATTCAGTAGTATCAGCATCACCTGCTACACCACCGTCGGTAAATGCCGCACCCGCAGCTAAACCACCCATGGCAGGAAGATAATAAGCTATTTTATTACTGTTTCCACCTAAATTAGCCATATCACCATCTTTAATTCCAAGATTTGAATTACCATCATTTGCAGTAACAGTTGAATCTGAATACATTTCTTCTGAAATTAAATCATTAGAAGCAATAGGTATACTTCCATCATTTATTCCGTCATCACTACCTAATTGTATTTTACCAAAACCACCAGATATGTATAGCGCACTCTCTTGGACAGTACTATCACCACCATCTGTTAGGAATTCTTGTTTCATAGAAACATCAAGACCATTATCTGTTTTGTTTGAAAATACAAATTTAATTTCTGAATCGGAAGCAAATTTTGTACCGTCAAGAGATGTTGAATTTGAACTTCTTGATTCATATCTCCACTCATAGTAACCGCTCACTGCAACATCAGCTAATGCATTTACAGAAAGCGTTGCTGCAGCTGCTAAAGCTGTAGTACCTAAAAGTAATTTTCTCATAAAAATCTCCTTAAAAGATTGTTTTATTGTTAAAAAAACGGTGTCTCATTGGTTAGATGAGACACCTCCAATACAATTACGGGGATACGCAAAAACGATTGGTATCATTTTGATACTCTAATTAATTACATTTTAAAAGTAAAATAACTATCATTTTGATACTTTTATCACTACGTGTGATATTTTTACAACACTGATTAAAAATTCAGTTATAAAACATTGAGCTTAAATCATACTAATTTGTAAATTTTGGATATACTCTAATAAACGATCTTCTTGCGTCTTCAGTGTCTTTGGTAACTTTTACAATTTTTTTAGCACGAAGTTTTTTAAGACAACGAAAAAAAGTTGCTCTAGGATGAGGACACTTTTTTAGAATATCATCTAAACTAATATTATCATCATTCCCTTGAAGATATATGATAGCTTGAAGTATGTCACGTTCTGTCAATGATAGATTGATAAGACCGTATTGTTCCTCTTTATTTCTGAGCAAAGACCATAGCTCTGATAAAGACTGTTTAGTCTCTTTCATATTGTATCCCCCAATGAATCATGATACATTTATGTGCAATTATTTCAAATAAATTTTGTTAACTAATTAATTAATAAAATTATTGCTAAATTTATTACATGTTTTCAAACTAATGTTTTACTTTAAATTATTGATCTAAAAGGCTAACGTATTCTAAAATTTCTAAAATTTTGGAAGATATATGAAAGTGAAAAATTTAAAACCTACAATTGGCTTTATTGGTGCTGGAAACATGGGTTTACCAATGATAAAAAACCTTATCAAAAAGGGCTTCCAATTAAAGGTATATGATATAAATCCCAAAATTACTAAAAGATTAGATAAAGATAACATAAAAACAGTAAATAATTTAAGAGCTGTTGCTAATAATAAGTTCATAATTTCAATTTTACCAGACACTCAAAATGTTGAAAGTGTATTTAATACTGATACTGGTATCATTTCTTATTTAAAACCTGGAACAATTGTAATTGACATGAGCACAATTTCTGCAACATCAGCATCAGAAATTGGTAAAACATTGCAAAAACAACAAATAGAGTTTCTTGACGCCCCTGTAAGTGGAGGTGTTAAAGGAGCGCTAAATGCAAATTTGTCAATTATGGTAGGAGGAAAGAAAGATACTTACAAAAAATCCTTGGATATTCTAAATGCTGTAGGTGAAAATATTATACATGTCGGAAGACTTGGAATGGGACAAGTTTTTAAAATGTGCAATCAAATAATGGTTGGTACACATATACTAGCAATGTGTGAAGCCTTCGCTTTATGTAAATCGATGGGAGGAGATTTAAAACTTTTAAAGGAAACTCTAATAGGAAGTTCTGCTAATTCATGGATGCTAGAAAATCTAGGTAATGATGTCATAAATAAAAATGAACATGCTGGTTTCAGAATAGATTTACAGCTAAAAGATTTAAAATTGGCTAGTGAAGCTGCATTTGAGAGTGGAGTACCACTTCCAGGGTTGTCTTTGGTATTAGCGTTATATCTCGAAGCGAGAGCACATAACGAAGGTAAAAATGGGAACCAGTCTTTATTTAAAACCTATGATAGAATGTCAAACCAAAAATAATCACTAGGTCAATTATAATCTTATTTACCTTCAAAAATTCTGATATCTCTGTCTGCTCCTCCATCAAGCGCTTTTAAAGCAGCTTGATAACTATCACTTCTATAGGCAGCTTTTGCTTTTTCAAGACTTTCAAATTCAACTAAAACTGTCTGCTCTACAACTCCATTTTCATGTGCATCTACTGTGCTGGTACTAGCCAGCATTTTACCTCCAGCATTAATCATTGCAGGCCCTGCTAGCTCTAAGTAAGCTTGTCTTTTTTCAGGGTTTGCTGGTGAACGATGTGCACTTAAAAAATAACCTTTGGGCATAAAAACTCCTTTTGATATAAAATTAGAATACATACTTTTTTTAAAATAATCATTTCTTATATAAATTCTACAAAAAAGGAATAATGAATGACTGACAAAAACCTAGAGAAATCCATGAAACGGGCTCATTCTGGAGGTACACATCATTTTTTAAAAACAAAGTTTTTAGGTTTAATAGGTGAAATATATAAATATGAACTTGAGTTTTCTGAAGAATGTTTAAATCCATTTAAGACTGTACAAGGCGGTATGATAGCTAGCGCAATAGATGAAATTACATCAATAAGTGTTAACATATTTACCAAAGATGAATATTTACCCAGTTCAACAGATATACATATTTCTTTCCATAGACCTTTATTATTAGGAAAAGTTATAGGAACAGCTAAAATAATCAAAATAGGTAGGCAAATAGTGTCAGTTGAGGGTAGGCTTATATCATCTACTGGAAAGATAGCAGCCTCAGGACTACATACTGCAGTTTTAACTAAAACTTCAGATATTAATAAAAATGAAAAAAATTAGATAATGATTAAAAAGCAAAATCTTCCTTCAAAAATATGTATTATTTGTGAAAGACCATTTACGTGGAGAAAAAAATGGGAAAAAGTTTGGAATGAAGTGAAATATTGCAGTAAAAAATGTAAAAAAATTAAGGTAAGAAAAATTGAAAATAATTAAGAAAAACTTCAACGTTGATAGCGTAATAGAAATGGCTTGGTGCGATAAGACAAGCTTTGATTCAATTAAAGCTCAGACGGGTATTCCCGAAAAAGATGTCATTAAAATAATGCGTTCTAATTTAAAAAAAACAAGCTTTAAGGTTTGGAGAGAAAGAGTTTACGGTCGAAAAGCTAAACATGCTAAAAAATAACATTCAGATTGTATGGTTTAAGAGGGATTTAAGAATAACAGACCATGGACCTTTATTTGAAGCTTCACTCAATTCAATCTCAACATTACCCATTTATATAGTTGAAACAGATTACTGGAAACAACCATTTTCAAGTACAAGACATTGGAGCTTTATTCATGATAGTCTTAAAGAATTGAGAAAGGATTTAAAGAATTTAGGCCAAACTTTGGTTGTTAGGATTGGTGCTGTTAAAGATGTATTCGAAGGTTTATCACTTCAGTATAATATCCAATCAATATTATCCCATGAAGAAACAGGTAATAAATGGACTTATGATAGAGACATTGGAATACAAAATTGGTGCCATAATAAAAATATATTATTTCATGAATTTCCTTCAAACGGTGTTGTGAGATGTTTGAAAAATCGAACAGGATGGTCAAAAATAAGAAATTTAAGGATGAAAGAAGAGCTGATTTCTACTCCTACTAATTTAACTCCTACTATAAAAATAGAAGAAGGGAAAATACCCTTCAAGAATGATCCTATTTTTAAAAATAATCATTCAGGAATTGTTCAAAAAGGAGGGCGAAGCGAAGCAATAAAAATATTGGATAGTTTTTTAGCTGTTAGAGGTAAAAATTATACATATAACATTTCTAAACCAGGTGTCTCTGAACAAACTTGTACCCGACTTTCACCTCATTTGACTTGGGGGACTATTTCCTCAAAAGAAATATTGAAACTAATAAAAACAAAAAAAGAATCTTTATCAGAAAGTGAAAAAAAAATTTGGAATAAAAATCTGACTGCGGTTATTTCACGTTTGTCTTGGAGATGCCATTTCATACAAAAACTAGAAACTCAACCATCAATAGAATTTAAATGTATGCACCCATATTATGAAGGTATCAGAGAAAATAATTTTAATATAGATTTTTATAATGCATGGAAAAAAGGTCTCACAGGTTATCCATTTATTGATGCTTGTATGAGAAGTCTAAATTATAATGGTTGGATAACTTTTAGAATGAGAGCTATGCTTGTAAGTTTTGCAAGTTATGACCTTTGGCTTGATTGGAGAAAAACTGGATACCACTTGGCTCAAAAATTTACAGATTATGAGCCAGGTATTCATTACAGCCAATTACAAATGCAGTCTGGGGTGACTGGGATTAATTCTTTAAGAATTTACAACCCACTAAAACAATCAACTGATCATGATCCTAGAGGAAAATTCATAAAAAAATGGGTCCCTGAACTTGCCAACGTTCAAGATACTTATATACATGAGCCTTGGAAAATGGACTTAAATACCCAAAAAAAAACTTGTTGTCTGATTGGTAAACATTACCCTAGGCCAATTGTTGATCATTTAGATGCCATCAAACAAGCCAAATTTAAATTAGCACTTATTTTAAATAAAGAGAGTTACAGTGACGGATCTAGAAGAGTTTTAAGTAAGCTAGGTAGTAAAAGAGTTAAAAAAAAACAGAAAAAAATAGATAAACAGTTAAAGCTTATATAATAATGCTTAACTTTTATTTGTTATTATTGACCTTTTTCTTTTTGGAAAGCATGTTTTACAAATTTTGCAAACCGTTCCATTGCATCCCCAAGCGGAACAAAACTCTCTTCCATAAAATATAATTTGTAGATGTAACTTATTCCATTTTTCAGAAGGAAAAAGTTTTTTTAAGTCTTTTTCAGTAGTCTTTACATTTTTACCGTTAGTCAAACCCCACCTCTGAGCAAGTCTATGTATATGAGTATCTACTGGGAAGGCCGGAACACCAAATCCTTGTGAAACAACTACACTTGCCGTCTTATGACCTACACCTGGTAACTTTTCTAATTCATCAATATCATTAGGAACTACGCCAGCAAATTTTTTGACAAGAATTTTGGATAGATTTGAAATAGCTTTAGATTTTTTAGGCGCCAATCCACATGGTCTTATAATTTCGTATATTTTGTCTACGGGAACTTTTTCCATATCAAAAGGATTATTAGCAATTTTAAATAAGAATGGAGTTACTTTATTAACTCTTTCGTCTGTGCATTGAGCGCTGAGTAATACGGCAACTAATAACTCAAAAACATTTTTGTTTTTAAGAGGAATAGGAGTTTCTGGATAAGTATACTCCAAAAAATCCATTATAAACTTTGCTCTTTCAGATTTTAACAAATTAATATCCTAATGATATAGAGGTATTGTTTTGATAAATATAATTTCAAAAATACGAAATCATATATAAACATAGTATAATAATTAAATATAATAAGTGTATAATGAAAAAAATAGAAGTTTTCAAACAAGGTATCCTTGAAGAATTACCCTTACAGATAGGAGTTTTTCCTTTTGGTATTATTTATGGAATAATGGCTGTTGAAAGTGGTTTAACGCCCATACAAGCTTTTCTAATGTCTTCAATTATATTCGGAGGAGCAAGTCAAATAGCATTTGTTCAACTAATATCAAGTGCTACTCCGCTTGGGGTTATTGTCACAACAGTTAGTGCAATAAATTCAAGACATTTTTTATATAGTATTTCAATGATGGAGTATTTGAAAAATTTATCGTTAAAATGGCGTATTGTATTATCTTATTTATTAACTGATGAAGCTTACGCTGTATCAATTAGAAGGTTTATAAATTATCCTAGCACATCTTTTCTTCATTTTCACCTTTTAGGCACGGGAATAACATTATTTTTGTCTTGGCAAATCTCTACTTTGATTGGAGTATTGTTAGGTGGTGACCTACCACAATTTTTAGATTTACAGTTTATTATTCCCCTTACTTTTATTGCTATAATAGTGCCAATGATTAAGT
This sequence comes from SAR116 cluster bacterium AG-337-N21, assembly GCA_003282145.1. Lineage (GTDB taxonomy): Bacteria > Pseudomonadota > Alphaproteobacteria > Puniceispirillales > Marisalimonadaceae > Marisalimonas. Next base: position 183,675 of record QBZZ01000001.1, on the reverse strand, counting down.
CAATTTCAACTTTTTTTGTAGTTATTGCGTCAGCTTTTTCAAGTTTAATTTTAAAAAGCTTAGATATTAATTTTTGGATTGTTATCTCAGGAATGATTGGGGTTGTGATTGGTTTAACTTCTTCTAAATTGGATAAAAAAAGATGATATGGTATGGAATCATAGTATGTGGGTTAATTACTTTTCTAATAAGATTTATTCCAATGTCAGGAATAATTTCTAGAGAATTATCACCCTCTACTAAAAATTCATTTAAATACATCCCTTTAGCGGTGTTAACTCCAATTATTGTTAATGACTTATCAATTGTTGAAAATAATTCTCTCTTTTTTATTGAAAATTATAAATTACATGCAGGCTTAATTTCTATAATTGTGGCATTAATCACAAACAATATTCTTGCGACTATATCTATAGGTATGGCAAGTTATTTATTCATGTCTAATTTAATCAATATTTAAAACTCGTGGGAGAAAGTTATGGATAAAAATATTGCAGGAATAAACGGGTGTGCAAAAGATTGTCACGAAGCAGCTGTTAAAGGTGGATGGTGGCATGATGCTAGAGGTATTAAAAAAGACAGAAATGTAGGGGAGTTGTTATGTTTAATTCATTCTGAGATTAGTGAAGCAATGGAAGGCGCAAGAAAAGGTTTAATGGATAACCACTTAAAACATAAGTCTATGATGGAAGTTGAATTAGCGGATGCTATTATTAGAATTTTTGATTTGGCTGAATCTAGAGGTTTCAAATTAGGTGAAACTATTTACGAAAAATTAGCATACAACAAAGTGAGAGTTGACCACCAAATTATAAATCGACTCAAAGATGGCGGTAAGAAATTTTAGTAATAACCATCACTTCGACATAAACTACTAAATTCAAGTAAAAAAAATGAGCGTACAAATTTCAAATAAAATGTCACTAGATGATCATGTAACACAAATTATTTTAGCTAAGAGTAAAGTTAAAACTAGTATATTTGAAATGGCAGAAACAATCACTAATGCTATCAATCAATTAGAAAATAGACAAATAGAATTAGCAAGTAAACTTGGAATGTCTAAAGGTACACTTTCCAAATGGTTTTCAATTGGTTCGAGTAACAACTTAATTAGTGTAAAACAATTTGCTCCTACATCTTTTGATTCTTTATATCAATTAAGTGCTTTAGATAACCAATATCAGAAATATTATGGAGAAGAAAAGGGTAGCAAAAACTTTTTTAAACTATTCGAAAATAATAATATAACCTCTTCTTCACTAAGAAAAGATATTATTAAATTTGTAAAATTACATAAAGACAAAATTAATAAAAAAGAAAATACTAAGGTAGAAAAATTATATGATCAAAAGATTATTTCAGAAATAAAGTTAGAGGTTTTAGTTAAATCCAAGTTATTTTTTAATACAATTATTATTGTTCCATCAAATGACCAACTAAGTAAGTGGAAAAAATGTGGTTCTAATAAAAATATTAATAATAATTATCCAATAAGAAGTTTAGAAAATGCAGATAAGAATATTCTTCAACAATGCCTAATTAAAGTTAAGGCAAAAAATATTGATATCGCTATAACTTGCTTGAAATCTTGGGGGTTTAACTATGATAAAATTTTAATACCAACTCAACGTAAAAAGGGGCTTGCAGACATTTCCTTAGAATTTGTTGTAATAATTGGTTCTAAAGGAAATTTTAAAAAAACTGAGTTGATTTTAAAATCAGATAAAACAATTGATCTAATTAAATATTCCCAAAAGATAGGAAAAAGACCATTCTTATTTATAGGAGAAGTTTTAACTAACAAAAATTGGATTTATTGTATTGATTAAACAAAATATTTTAATTTAATTAAATATAATAAGTAAGTTGGAAAAAATGAAATCTACAAAAGTTTTAGTTCCCTCGGGTGTTCTTGGATTAGGCTTTGATTTGAAAGCTTTAAATACTGGTATAAAAAATAAACCTGACATAATCGCTATTGATGGTGGTTCAACTGATAGCGGCCCATTTTCGCTAGGCTCCGGGACTTCTAAATATTCACGAGATGCAGTAAGATCTGAATGGAAAAGTCTTATGAGGGCCAGAAATAAGGCCAAAATTCCCTTAATTGTTGGAAGTTGTGGAACATGTGGAACTGATAGTATGGTTGACTGGATGGAGGAGATTACTATTGAGTTAGCAAAAGAGCTTAATCAAAATCTTAAAATTGCTAAGTTATACTGTGAACAAAAAAGAGACTATATTAAGATAAATTATAAAAATAGTAGAATAACATCTCTTAATCCTGCCCCAAATTTGAATGCTAGCTTAATAGATGAAATGACACACATCGTTGCACTTGCAGGTGCAGAACAAATTCAAGAATGTTTAAAAACAGGTGCAGATATAATTTTAGCAGGTCGAACTACTGATACTGCTATTATATCTGCTTTGCCCCTAATGAACGGCTCAGACCCAGGAGCATCCTGGCATGGTGCAAAAATTGCTGAATGTGGAGCTCTATGTTCCAGCAATCCAACATCAGGAGTGGTATTGGTCGAATTTGATCAGATTGGCTTTACGGTCGAAGCAATGTCTGAAAATGCTTTTTGTACCCCAGATACAGTAGCTGCTCACATGCTTTACGAAAATGCTGATCCTTATATTTTATTTGAGCCAGGAGGATATATGGATGTGACTAATGCTTTCTATAGCTCCATCAATAATAGAAAGGTCAGAGTACAGGGAGCAAACTGGCATATATCAAAAAAATATAATGTTAAGTTAGAAGGAGCAAGAGTTTATGGTTATCAGACTTCATTACTGGTGATATTAAGAGAAAATTTTTACGTTAAAAATGCTATGCAATGGACTGAAAAACTTTCAAGTTTCTTAAAAAAAGAAATCAAGCTTAGAATGAAGTTAAATACTTCTGATTATTCTCTTGAATTTAGGCACATTGGTATAAATTCAACTTTAGGTGATTTAGAAAAAAGTGAAAGAATACCAGTTGAAGTAGGAGTTTTATGTATTGTCACATCGAAAAGAAATAAAATATCCACTGAAATTGCAAAATTAATAAATCCATTTTTACTACACTTTCCTCTAACTACTAATGAGGAACTACCTACTTTTGCTTTTCCATATTCTCCTGTTCATTCAGATAGAGGTTGTGTTTATGAATTTTCTTTAAATCACCTTTTAGAATTAAATAATCCAATGGATGCATTTCATATAAAAGTATCAGAGGTGTAATTGTCAAGTCTTGGAGAAAAAGTTAAGAAAATTAGATCCAAAAATGCAGGCCCATTTTGGATTACAGTTGATATTTTTTGTGGAAGTCAAGAAGTTTATAAGGATGTATGTCTTAATTTGAATAATTCAAAAATAGCAAATTTATTTATGATAAATATTAAGGATTTAAAAAGATTTGAAATAGACAAATTATATGTTGTGAAGTTTTCTTTTCCAAGAAATATAACTCAAGGTCATATTTTTGATAGAGATATGCATGGAGCTCAACTAGCAATACTGCTTTGTGAAATAGATTTTTAGATCATCTAACCAATCTATGAGATAAAAAACAATTATTATTACAACAATTTTGAACATATTTAATTTCTTTCATGTGACACTTATGGGTTTAAATTAAGTCTGAATTTTACTTAAATAAATTAATAATTTATTTCAATATTATGGTTTAAATTTATAAAAATATAATTATATATATAGGTAAATTACGAGGAAAAAAATGTTCATGACAAAATTAATATCAATTTCCCTAACAATAATAATTTCACTGTTTTCAACTCATGCAATTGCAGAAAATTACACTGTAGAGATGCTAAATAAACTTGGAAAAGAAAGAATGGTTTATTCTGAAAAAGTTCTTTCGATTAAAGTTAATGATGAGATAACATGGAAATCAGTTGATAAAGGTCACAATGTTGAATTCATAGGTATGCCTAAAGGTGCCTCTAAATATAAATCTAAAATCAGTAAAGACGCTAAATATACATTCATACAACCTGGAATATATTTGTATCAATGTACTCCTCACAAAGCAATGGGTATGATTGGTCTTGTTGTAGTTGGTGAAGATAAAAATAATTTAGACAAAATTAAGAAAATTAAAGTTTATGGCAAATCAAAGAAACTATTAAAAAAACTTCTCAAGTCTTTTTAGATTTTTGACAAAACTTATATTTTACTCTAACTTTAGACTAGGTTGTAGGGGAATAAGTATGAAAATTAAAAGTATCTTAATAGCTTCTGTAGTAGCTATGCCATTAACATTCTTAGAAGTCAGCGCTGCTGGTAACGCATCTGACAAATTAAAAGACACGGTTATTGACAAAACTATTCAAGCATTTGAAGATGGTTTTAATTCCTTATTTGAAAATACTGAATTAACTATTGAAGGCAGGACCGCTGCTGACCCAAATTTTACTTTACTGACGATTAATCCCATATCTGAAAATTTAGATAAGGGTGACTTAACGTTTTTTCAAGGCTCTGTTATTAGACAAAACAACCGAAATACTATTAATTTAGGTATAGGATATAGACAACTTACTGAGGATGAAAAATGGATTTACGGTGTAAATGCTTTCCACGATTATGAAACTACTTACGAACATTCAAGGATGAGCATTGGAGCAGAATTAAGAAGTTCAGCTTTTGAAGTGAATGCTAATAAATATTTTGCTCTAAGTGGTGCTAAAACTGGTAGAGATGGTAATATTGAAAGAGCTCTAGATGGATATGAAATAGAGTTTGGGGGACAAGTGCCATATATACCATCAGCCAAAATTTTTGTAAAAAACTGGGAGTGGGAAGGATATCAGACTGCAGATACAAAAGGTAATACCTATAGTTTACAAATTAATGCACCGATTGCTCCTAATGTAACGTTGGAGGCGGGAACAAAAGATTTTGATACTGGGACAGATTTTGATTTTGTTAATCTAACCTACAAGTTTGGATTAGGTGGAGGCCCAACAGAGAAAGACGCAATTGTTCGAGATTTAATTGCTGATCAAGCATTTAATAACACATCAATGAAGAAAAAGATGCTTGTTAAAGTAAGACGTAAAAATCAGATCGTAATTCAAACAGGCTTTACAGCTTCGGCTGGGGGAATATAATATGATAAATATTTTAAAAACTTTTATATTATTATTTTTATTAAATATTTTAACTTCATATAAAGTTTTTTCTGCTAGTGCTGAAAGCGTAAAAGCATGCGACACTGGCACTCATTTATTCACGGGCTCAGCTACGGCTTGTCGTTTTACGCCACAGTTATACAAAGCAGCAGTTTTTGAGATGGGTCTTTGTACTGCTAATCCTATGTCTGGCGCATCATTAGATAAGTCTACGTGTACTACAGTATTTACTGCAACTGATCAAACAAATGGTTCGCTTCACGATTTTGCACTAGGTAATGCTGAACTGTCCGGACCTTCTAGTCGTCCTGCAAATGGTACATTCACTTTCCCATATATAATTTTAAAAAATGATTTTACTATAAGAGGAGAGTTTGAACACGAAGGAGGGTCTACTTATTACATAAAAAACGACGGTGGCGGTGGGGCTTGTGGTTCTGCAAATAACACTGCTCCTGCACAAGAATGTACAACTAGTCTAACTCAATTTAATCAGTCAGGAAATTGTGATGGGGAATATTTAGGAGCAATATTTCAAGGCGGAACACTAAATGGTTACCTTATGAGATCATCGGATTTAGATAAAAGAGATGGTTTGGCTGATGATGATGGGAGTGGAGCATGTAGTGGTGTTGATAGATTAGTAGGTGTTATGGAACTAAATACTCCAGTTGTTGTTACTCCATCTACTATATCTGTTAAATTTACATTTAATGTCACTGGCTACGGTGCTCAATTGTTTTCTGCCGCTGGAAACCCAACTAACTCTACGAGTGGTGGTGGATCAGGACCATTTTCAGGGTTTTTCACAGTAACTGATGCACCTCAACAATAAACTATCCTTAATTAGTTGATTTTTTAAGATATAATTATATCATATAAATTATTATATAACATTTTATTCATATGGGGAAGTTATGACTAATTGTTTTCATTTAGCAATACCTGCCGGTAATATTAGTAAGGCCTTAGGTTTTTATCGAGACATTTTAGGATGTAAAACAGGTAATCAAGAAGAAGGTCGCTGGATAGACATTAATTTTTGGGGAAACGAACTTACTCTTCATGAGACAAAAACAAAACAAGTTAGGGAGAGACACGATGTTGATATGGGCGATGTTTGTGTCCCTCACTTTGGTGTTCATCTTGAAGCTAATGATTTTGAAGAAGTTAAAAGAAGAATAGAGGCAAGCGAAATTGATTATTTTGACAATCCGTATAGAAGATTTATTGGTTCAAAGTTTGAGCAAGAGACATTTTTTATAGAAGATCCTAATGGTAATGTTCTTGAAATTAAGACTATGTCTAACCCTGAGGTTTTATTTGAAACTGCGTCTTAGTTTCCAAATTTAAAATTTAAATGTAGTCATTTTAAGTACATCTTAGAAATCTAAAGTTAAAAATAAGATACATAAAAAAATATTTCAAATTACAATACCTATGAGTATTAAAAATTGGTTATGTAAATGAATAAAATTAAGAGTATAGTCCGATATCCTATCAAAGGACTTTCAGGTGAAAATATTGAAAAAATCATACTAGAAAAAAATCAAGTTTTACCTGGAGATCGTGAGTTTGCATTTTCTAGGTCACATGTTACTTACGACAGAAACAATCCAGTTTATTTAAGAAAAACAAATTTTTTAGCTTTAGTAAAAGAAGAAAAATTAGCTAAATTAGAAACTAAATTTGATCCAAAAACTAGAAAATTGACTATAAATCTTGATAATAAAGTTGTTATTAATGAAATTCTTCTGAAAGAAAAAAATATTAAAAAAGTTGAAACTTTTTTTCAAAATTACTTAAATTTAGGAATTGATAATAAGCCAAAATTAGTGCAAGGAATTAAAATTCAAAATAACAATAACTTAACTCATTCATTTTCAGATATTCCAGACAAAGCTGTGTCCATAATAAACCTAAATACAATAAGTGAGTTTGAAAAAAAACTTGGTAGGAAAATTGCACCTTCTAGGTTTCGTGGTAACCTCTTAATACATAATGGAAATCCTTGGGAAGAATTTAATTGGATTGGAAAAAAAATTTCTGTTGGTGACTGCATCCTAGAAGTTTTTAAAAAAACACAGAGGTGTGGAGCAACCAATGTAAATCCTGAAAGTGCTATTCGAGACATCAATATACCAAATGAAATTAATGCTCATTATGGACACTTTGATTTAGGAGTCTACGCAAGAGTTATAAAAACTGGTCTTGTTTCAATTTCAGATAAGTTATTGATAGATTGAATAATAAGTTTAATTAATAACTAGTTTTCTACTTTTTTGGAGGCATAAAATAAATTCAGTTAAAGAAAAAAACAGATTTAAAGAAATGGGTTTTATGAAATTCTGGATTTTTTCTACCTTATTTATTTTAACTTTTCCTTTATCTTTAATTTTATTTTTGATTTTCTTAGGAATTGTAGAAACAAAACAATTTATAGTTGTTTTAATTAGTGATTATCTACAGACGATTTTATTTATTTTTATAATATTAATAATAATCATAATTTTTATAGCTGACTATTTCAGTAATTTTTTCAGTTAATCTGTTATGTTTTTAACAAGAAGTAAATTAAAAATTAATTTCATATTATTATATTTATTATTAATATTTTTAAACACCATCCCTTTTAAGCATCTATCTGCAGAAGATATTTATATTGGTGTAGCTTCAAATTTTTTGACACCCATGAAAGCATTAAAAGAAAACTTTAAAAGTATAAAAAGTGGCAAAATATTTATTTCAAGTGGTTCCAGTGGAAGTTTATACTCACAAATTATAAATGGAGCCCCACTAGATATTTTTTTGTCAGCTGATCAAAATCAGCCAAAAAAACTTGAAAGAACTACTAAGGCAATAAAAGGAACACGTTTTACATATGCAACTGGAAAATTAGTCGTGTACAGTACGAAAAAACATCTTTTTGGCAAAAGTTTTCCTCAATTCTTAACTTCAAATAAAATTAATTATATTGGAATTGGAAAACCAGAATATGTTCCATATGGAAGAGCTGCTATAGAAGTTCTAAAATCATTAAAAGTTATTAAAGAAATATCTCCAAAGCTTGTCTTAGGTAAAAGTGTTAATCAAGTTTTTTTAATGAGCTTCTTTGGTAATTTAGATTTAGGTTTTGTTTCCAAGGCAGATTTTCTAAGTAATAATGAGAAGGGAAAAACATGGGAAATTCCTCAAAATTTATATTCGCCTATAAAACAAGATGCTATTTTACTCAAAAATGGTGAGAAAAAAAATAATGCAATACTTTTTTTAAAGTTTCTTTCTTCTGAAAGAACTAAAGAAGACTTAAAAAGATTTGGATATGTTTTTGATTAATATTTATTTAAATTAATTATCTTTTTTATTATAGTTTCTTCATTTTCGCCCCAAGCAATAGTTCCTCTAAAAACACCTTTTCTATCAAGCATAAAGACAGAAGCTGTATGGTTTAGATTATAATTATCTTTCGATGAACCAATAGTTTCAAAAAATACATTCCAATTGTCAGCCAAAATTTTGATTTCATTAATTTTACCTGTAATAGCAATTACATCTTTATTGAAATATTGAATGTAATCTTTTAAGTGATCTTGGGTATCACGTTTAGGGTCTAATGTAACGAAAATTATATTTGTTAAATTAATAGGAGGTTTAAGATTTTCTGTAACTGACGATAATTGGGTTAGTGTTGTTGGACAAATTTCAGGACAGTGTGTGAATCCAAAAAAAAGTAAAGATGGTTTTTCGTTAAGACTTTCTTTATTAAATTGATTTCCATTTTGATCAACCAAATTTATATTTTTAATGACGTCTAATATATTCTTAGGACTATTCTGGCGAGATAGATGCTCTGCAAACATAAATGTTGCAATTAAAATAATTACAAAAGAAACTATAATTGTAGATATTAGAATTATTTTTTTATTTGTGGGAGTCATGAAATTTAGTCTAGATTGAGTTTATTTATCTTTTTACTCTTTTATAAAATCCTTGTCATTTTATAAATGTTACACAATATGATAAAAAATCATTTAAAAAGTTATTTTCTCTGGCCATGAAAGGGAATAACCAAGCGACAACAATAAAAGCTAGAGCCCAAAAGATAAATAATAGAGTAGTTTGCTTTTTCATTTTATAATTTATTAAAGTTATTTTAAGGTATGTTAGATTATTTTAATAATATTTTAAATTACTTAGTGTTTTATGGGTTTAAATAGGGAACTTTAATGAAATTCATATATTTAATAATTTTTTGTTTATTTTATTCTTTCAATTCTCACGCATTGGAATTTTCATGTATTGACAAAAAATATGGTCGTTTTTCAAAAATGTTTATAGAGGATCAATTATTAAAATATGAAGATGAAAAGGGTGAGCCCTCGGAATATAAAATTGTGGAAAATTCTGAAAAAATGTTAATGGCCATTAGTAAAGGTTCTAAAGATAATGATCCAATTCTTAATTACATATTTATTATTAAAGATAAATCTTTGGCATTCAATTCTATTTTAAGATCTATTAAAGAAAGCTATAATGAAATATATACTAATGACTTAACCTTAAAATGTATTGGTAACGAGTGAGAGCCTTAATTGTTATTGATTTAATATTAAAACTTTGCATGATTAATTTGCTTAGTTAGTTGGAAAAAATATGAAACAATCAATTAGAATTACGGAAGACTCTTTTTTTAAAGGTGAATATTCTGGATCTGGAGATTTAGAGCTTTATGGAAATTTTGAGGGTTCTTTATATGTTAAAAACTTGTATATTAAGAAATCAGGTATTTTTATTGGTTATGTATCTGCTGAAAACATTATAGTTGAAGGTGAAATGAATGCAGATATTCAAGCTGAAAATCTACATTTAAAATCAACTGGTGTTGTAGATGGGGACGTCATGTATCGTAATATTATTATTGATTCGGGTGGAATGTTAAAATCTAAGATGGTTCAAAACATTTCTAAAATGAAAAATTTAATTAAATTAAGTAAAAAATAAATCTATGCTCTTATCAAATAATGAAGAGATTTCTATTAATGATTTTTCTAAATTAAACCTTGTTTTAGGAACAATTTTAGAAGCATCCAAAAATGTTAAGGCAAAAAAACCTGCATATATTTTAAAAATTGATTTTGGCACAAAAGTAGGGCTCAAATACACATCAGCTCAGATTACTAATTATCCATTAAAAGAATTAATAGGAAGACAAGTTGTTGCAGTATGTAACTTGCCATCAAAAAAAGTTGCGGGGTTCACTTCTGAAGTTCTTATACTAGGGGCTATTTCTGGTAAAAATGTTCATTTATTACGCCCAGATATTGAGCTAGAAAATGGTACTTTAATTGGATAAAGAAAAAAAACTAATTGATGGTCTCAGAGGAATTATACCCAGTCTTCACACTCCTTTTTGTAATCAAAATAAAATTGACATACCTAGCTTAAAAAACCTTATTGATCATACAATTTCCACTGGGTGCTCAGGCATGCTTGTTGGAGCTGTTGCAGGTGAAAACTCAAGTTTATCTTTTGAAGAAAAGATGATGATTATTGATGAATGTTTAAGTTATAATAAAAATAGAATACCTATAATTATAAGTTGTAGTGCAAAAAATCAAAAAGATAGAGTAGCTTTGGCAAAATCTGCAAAAGAATCAGGCGCTGATTGGATATTATGCCAGACTCCTGAGAACGTTTCTGGAAGTGAACTGTTACAATGTTTTAATGAAATTGCTGAAGCAGGTCCACACAATTTAATGATACAGGATTTATCTTGGACAGATAATGGGATGAGCGACGGAGACATAATGTTACTATTTAAAAACATCAATAAGTTCAAAGCTTTAAAAATAGAAGTATTAAATTCTGGTCCTAAATATTCTAGGATCTTAGAAGCAGCAAATCATCAATTACATCTTAGTGGTGGATGGGCTATTATGGGAATGATAGAAGCATTAAATAGAGGAGTACATGCGTTTATTCCTTCGACGATGGAGATTATTTATAATAAAATTTATAAGTTATTTACTGAAAATAAAATTGAAGCATCCAGACAATTATTTTATCAAATTTTACCAATTTTATCTTTTACTCATCAGCATATTGATATAGCTATTAAATTTTCAAAATTGTTACGTGTTCAAGAAGGAATATTTGATACAAGTACATGTCGACCACCTATCAAGAATTTTGACTCATTTCAGCATGAAGAGGCTTTTATGCATATAAATCAAGTTAAAACTTTACAAGATAGTTTATCTCTAAGTTAAACTTTTTTTTTAAATGTCGTAAGTATAATCAGAAAGTAATTAAATTATATTCCTCCTTATTTAAAATAGAGACCATAGGGTCTCTATTTTTTATTGTTGTTAGACCTTTTCAAACAATATATAAATTTAGTTCATTTCTTGTTTAGAGTTTTTATGCAAAATAATGTCCTTTTAGGAATATGCCTAATGGTTGTGACTACATTTATGTTTTCAGCTATGGATGGTGTTTCTAGGTTCTTAGCTGAACGCAATAATGTCTTCACTTTAGTTACTATGCGTTATTGGTTTATTGCTATGATTATGATCATTTCATGTTTATTTCTTAAGAATAGTTTGACAAAAATATTATATACTAAACAGCCATATAAACAATTTACACGAGGTCTCATTTTATCATTAAATAATTGTCTAGTTGTTTACACATTTACCCTATTAGGTCTTGTTGAAACACATGCAATTATCGCCTGTTATCCTCTGATTGTCGCAGGTTTGTCTGTTCCTTTTTTAGGTGAAAAGTTTGGCTGGAGACGGTGGACGGCAATTTTTGTAGGTTTTGTAGGTGTGATTATTATTTTAAGGCCTTCCACAAATATTATTTCTGAGGGATCAATTTTTGCACTAATAGGTGCTGTAATGTTTGCAGTTTATCTAATTTTAACAAGATATGTTTCCAGGCAAGATTCAGCCATTACTAGTTTTTTTTGGACAGGTATAGGAGGGACTGTAACTATGAGTATAATTAGTTTGTTTATTTGGAATAATATTCTTGAAGAGGATTATTTGTGGCTTTTTATCATGTGTTTGTTAAGTGCTAGTTCACATTTTATGATGGTAAAAACATTACAGGTTGCAGAAGCGTCTGTTATACAACCTTTTTCTTATCTTCAATTGGTCTTTGGATCTATAATTGGAGTGACAATTTTTTCTGAAAGTATAAATTCTATGATTGTAATAGGTGTAATAATTGTTATTGGTTCAGGATTGTTTACTACTTGGCGTGAGTATAAAAAGAAATATAATATTTAAATATAATCGTGTTTGACAAATTGTTGTTTAAATGGATTGATTAACCTTTAATAAGGTTTTTGTCATGTCCATAAAATTTAAAGGAAAAACATCTCAAAAATTTCCTATACCTGAGAAAATGAAAGCTTGGGTTTTAGGAAATCCTGATGAGTTATCTTTGGTCGACAAAATAGTAGAAATGCCAGATAAATCAGAAGTTCTAATTAAAATAGACGCAGTAGCTATTTGTGCAACTGACCTTGATGTTATAAGTCATGGACCTCCAGCATTAATAGAGGGTGGATTACCATTTAATAAAAATTTTACCCCAGGACATGAATATATGGGAACAGTAGTAGCCTTAGGACCATCTGTTGATGAATTTAATATTGGAGATAGGGTTACTGTAGAAATTCATTCTGGATGTGGGCAATGTAAGAGGTGTCGTATGGGCATGTATACCTCCTGCCACAATTATGGCCTTAACTATGGAGATGTTAATAAAGGTCATAGAGCAAATGGATTTACAACAGATGGTGGATTTAAGCAGTATGCTATAAATAACATAAATACATTAATAAAAGTTCCAGACACTATGTCTGATGAAGAAGCAACTTTGGTTGTTACAGCTGGTACTACTATGTATGGGCTGACAGAATTAGGAGGTCTTATCGCTGGTGAAAGTCTCGTGGTTATTGGACCTGGCCCAATCGGTTTGTTAGGTGTTGCAGTTGGAAAGGCTTTAGGTGCAGGTCCGGTAATTCTAATTGGTACAAGAGATAGTCGCCTAGAAATTGGGAGAAAACTCGGTGCTGACTTCACACTTAATATAAAAAATGAAAAAGATATTGTTCAAGCTGTTAAAAAAATAGTTGGTGAAAAGGGTACAGATTATGTAGTGGAATGTGCAGGTACTGAACAGGCATTAAATGATGCCATCATGATGACGAATAGGGGAGGAAAAATATGTTTGGCAGCTTTCCCTCACAATGCCGTTAAAATTAACATTCCGCACATGGTTATAAATAATATTTACATGTTTGGAATTAGAGGTGAGGGTAAAAGCGCCACTCATAGAGCAATGGAGTTTATGAAAGAGAAAAAATTTGATGCAAAACTAGTGCACACTCATACATTTGACATGATTGATTTGCCAATTGCATTAAAGTATGCTCGAGAAAGAATAGATGATGCAATTAAAATAGTTATTAAACCTCATAATGTTTAGTAAATAGGGAAAGCTAAAAAATGTTTGGGACTACAATTACAATTAAATTTCAAAACAAATTAGCCAGAGAGGCTATTCTTGATCGACTTAAATCAAAAAGTAAATACATGTTTGAAGATGGAGGATTAATTTTTAGGAGTTTTTTGAGTGTTACTGACACACAAGTAGAAATTTTTCATGTATTTAAAGATAAAGATTATGCTTTAAAAGAAAGATCTGCTTGGACAGATCAGTTTTGGCAAGATATTAAAGAAATGGGAGGATCTGTTTCCAGAGTTACTGGTGAGTGTGAAGTTGAATACTCAGATAAAATGAATTTAGAAAACTTTACTAAAATAGGATAAAATAAAGTATCAATATGGCATGAGATTTGCAGTTATGAATTGATGGGAATAGCTTTTTGTAAATCTCCACGATTATCCTACCTAAACGGTAAATAAATTAAGCTATTCCCAACTTATTTCTGAACAACTTTTCCAATAAAAGGTAAATGTCTGTTGTCTTGAGCATAATCAATGCCGTATCCTACAACAAACTCGTCAGGTATATCAAAACCTACCCACTTACTTTCAACATTTGTTTCGCGCCTAGAAAATTTATTTAATAAACAGCAAACTTCAAGACTTTTCGGTTTCCTGTTATTAAGCAATTTAATAACTTGATTAAGTGTATGACCAGTATCAATAATATCTTCAACTAATAAGATATCTAGGTTTTTTATGTCTGTATTTAGGTCTGTTAAGATTCTTATATTATTTGATGATTGCATAGAGTTGCCATAACTAGATGCTGTCATAAAATCTACTTCCACTGGTATTTTTAATTCACGGACCAAATCTGCTATAAATACAAAGGATCCTCTTAAAAGACCAACAACAAGAAGTTTATTTGTATTTTTATAAAATTGATTTACTTCCTGACCCAATTCAGTAATTCTTTTCTTAATTTGTTCTTCAGAAATAAGTGTATCAACCGAGTAAGATATTTCATTTTCATTCATTATTATTTCTCAAGATTTTTTTTTAAAACAATATATTGTATGATATTATTAAATTTTAAAACATTTAATTTTTAGAAAAAAATTAATTTATGAGGAGAAAGATTTGTTAATATTTGTAGCTGGAGCTATTTTGAGCTTTATGATCTTTTTTCCACTAGTAGTTGCCACCTCAGTATTTAAAGTTTTAGACGAAAAGCAGTCATCTAGATTTTTGAGAATTTTTTTTCCTAAATATTATCTCTTTGGATTTATTTTAAGTTTATCTGGTATTATTTTATCTATTTTTGAAAAAAGTAATATTTCTTTATTAGTTTTTTCTTTTATTTTGCTTGGCTTTCTTTTTTCTAGACAAATCTTAATGCCAATGATTAATAAGGCAAAAGATGAAAACAATCATAATAAATTCGACAAATTACATAAGTTTTCAGTCTTTATTAATTTTGTTCAAATAATTGCAGTTGTTTTTTTGTTGGTAATATATTTGAAATAACAATAATAGCTTCCAAGGAATATTTTTAATGAAAACAAATATTGTCATAATAGGAGGAGGTCCTTCAGGCTTGTTGTTATCAAGACTTTTATCCTTAGAAGGTATTGATAATGTGGTTCTTGAAAAACAATCACAAGAACATGTAATAGGAAGAATTAGGGCAGGGGTTTTAGAAAGTGGGACTATAGAAATGCTAAAAATGGCCGGTATTTTTGGTAGATTAGAAAAAGAAGGCTTTAAACATGATGGAATACAATTATCTTTTAAGAACCATGGATTTAGAATAAATCTAAAAAAGTTAACCAATAAATATGTAACTGTATATGGCCAAACTGAAGTAACAAAAGATTTATATGAAATTATACAAGAAGAGAATGGAACTATAATAAATAATGCCGAAGAGGTACTTCCTAGGGAAATAGATACAGAAAATCCATATGTAACTTTCAAAAAAAATGGTATTGAAACAAAAATCACTTGCGATTTTATAGTAGGATGCGATGGATACCACGGAATAAGTAGAAGCACTATACCAAAGAATATTATTAGAACCCATGAAAGGGTTTATCCATTTGGATGGTTAGGTATTTTATCTGAAACATCTCCTGTAAGTGACGAACTAATTTACGCAAATCATGGAAGTGGTTTTGCTTTAGCCTCGATGAGAAACCAGAATTTAAGTAGATATTATATTCAGATATCCTTGAATGACAAAATTGAAGATTGGCCAGATATAAAGTTCTGGGATGAATTAAAAAAAAGGCTTCCAACAGAAGCTGCGGAAACAATTATGACAGGACAATCAATAGAAAAATCTATTGCACCTCTTAGATCATTCGTTTGCGAACCAATGAGCTGGAAAAAATTATTTTTAGTTGGAGATGCCGCTCATATCGTTCCACCTACTGGGGCAAAAGGTCTAAATTTAGCTTTTTCGGATGTCTATTATTTATACAAAGCTTTCGAACAATATTATAAGTTTGAAATAAATGATGGTTTAGATATTTATTCTTCAAAAGCTTTATCAAGAGTTTGGAAGGCAATTAGATTTAGTTGGTGGATGACAACAACTTTTCATAAGTTCCCCGATCAAACATCATTTGATCAACGTATACAAGATTCCGAATTAGAATATTTAGAAAATTCAGTTGCATCCCAAACTGTTTTGGCCGAAAATTATGTTGGTTTACCTTACTAAATTAATTTGTAGTTAAGTTAGTATCCTAGGAAAAAAAATGGTTGAAGCACTTATAAAAAGAAATCTTAAAACACACCCTCAATTAAACTTTCCTGATTATAAGTCTAGCCGTTTAAGGGCCCCTAAAAATAAAAAGATTTCTTTTTCATCCACATCAACAGAGATTTCTGGACCTGTTTTCAACAAAGATATTATAGGTAAGTTAGATAATGATTTAACATTAAATTTCTCAAAGAATAATATTTTACCTATAGGGCACAAAATAATCGTTTTTGGAACAATTTCTGATCAATTTGCTAATCCAATTGAAGGAGCGCTCATTGAAATTTGGCAAGCCAATGCCGCTGGTAAATATCTTCATCATAATGATAATAATACTGCTCCTATTGATCCTAATTTTGCTGGTTGCGGTAGATATATAACTTCCTCAAAAGGGTATTACGAATTTATTACAATTCAACCCGGCCCATATCCATATCCAAATCGTGGAATAGAATGGAGACCAATGCATATTCATTTTTCTGTATTTGGAAAGAATTTTGGTCAGAGGTTAATTACTCAAATGTATTTTGAGGGCGATCCTCTTATAAATTCGTGCCCTATGGTAAATTCGATACCTGATGAAAAAGCCAAGCATAGCTTGATAAGTACACTTGACACATCAAGGTATAATACAAAAAAATTATTATCCTATAAGTTTGATATTATTCTAAGAGGTACTAACCAAACTTTTTTTGAAAACAGAAAAGAGGGATTATAAATTGAGTGATATCAAAACAGTTCTAGACGAAACACCATTCCAAACAGCTGGTCCTTTTCTTCATATTGGGTGTTTACCTAATGCAATAAATATTGAGGGAGTTTTTGATAACGATTTGGGTGTGAAACCTTTTGTCAACAAAGATTATGACAAGTTTATAAAGATTACTGGTTCAGTATTTGACGGTGATGGTAAAGCTTTAGACGATATTATGCTCGAATCTTGGCAAAGTGATGAAAATGGAGTGTATTCGCCTGAAAGTGGTTTTGCTCGATTTGTTCCAAACAGATTAACTAAGAAATTTAATCTATATACTGTAAAACCTGGGTTTATTAATAACATTGATGGCAAAGCACAAAGTCCTCATATATTATTATCAATATCATCTAGAGGATTAAATATGACACTTAACACCAGGATATATTTTGAAGGTGACGATTTAACTAGTGATCCTCTTTTATCCATTGTAAGGAATAGCAGAAATGATGTGAGTAGCTTAGTAGCAAAAAAAATTGATGAAGATATTTTTTTATTTGATATATTTTTACAAGGTGATAAAGAAACAATATTTTTAGATATTTGATACTTTAAATTAAGATGGAGAAATTATTGGCTAGATCTAATTTTATGATGAATCATTATAAAAATTACAAAGAAGAATTAGAAATCATTGAGGAAGAAAGTAAAAAATTTAAACCTAAACCATGGTGGGCTTATGGTCTTTTTTACTGTTATTTAGTATTTTATGGTTATATCTTTTGGATGGAGCCATTAAAAATTACTGGTTGACTAATCTAAGATAATTTGAAGAGGAAACTTTATATGTTAGATAACGGAAAGTCAGCCATATGGGAGCCAGGTGAAGTTATATATGAAGCTGGGAGCTTACCAAAAGAGGCATATTTAATATTAGAAGGATATGTCAATTTAGAAACAAAAGATGGTTTAAAACTAAATAGGTTAGGGATAGGTGAAATCTTTGGAGAAAGTTCGATACTGTTAGATGTGCCTAGAACGGTAACTGCAAGGGTATGTGCCCAAAAGTTAGTGGCAAAAAAAATACCAAAATCATATTTTACCAAAATGATTAAATCTAACGTAATACTCAGTGCATTAATAAGGAAAACACAAATAAGATTGATAGATTCTAATAAACAGAGCAATGAATTAGCAAATGAAATATCAATGTTACTAGACCAACTTGACTCAAAGTCACCTCCAAAGAAAAATTTAATTGAAGAGAGAATTAAAAAAATTAGAACTAATATAAATAAAATACAGCAGCTTTCAGAGACTTGAGTATTTATGCTAAAATAAAATCTTCAAAATTATTTTTTTTAACGTCATTACATATTTTACTATATCTTGGAAGCCCCCCTGCGTAGGGCATAAATACACGAGGTTTACCTGGAATATTGGCGCCCAAGTACCAAGAATGTTTAACGGTAGGTAATAATGTTTTATTAGCAACTCTGTTTACTTCTTGACCCCATTTTTTTGCTAAATTTGAACGTGCTTCAATAGTAGTATATTCTTTTTTAATCATAAAGCTTATACAATCTCTTATCCATTCTACATGTTGTTCTATTGCCATTGGCATGTTTGTTAAAACTGAAGGGCTACCAGGTCCAGTTATAGTGAATAAATTTGGAAAACCAGGAATTTGAAGTCCTAAAAATGTTTTTGGCCCTTCTTTCCAGACATTTTTTAATTTTAAATTATTTTTTCCAAATATATTCATATTTAAAAGTGGTCCAGTCATGGCATCATAACCTGTAGCAAACACAATAATATCTAAATCAATATGGTTTTTTTCAGTTTCTATTCCATTCTTATTTATACATTTAATTGGATCACACCTAAGATCTATAAGGTTAACATTATCTCTATTATAAGTCTCAAAATAATTGCTATCAATAGGTGGCCGTTTGCCTGCGTAAGGGTGGTCAATATCTGACAGAATAGAAGCAAATTTTTTGTTTAAAACAGTTTCATTAATTTTATTTTTAATAAAATCAGATGCTGTGTTGTTGGCCTCAAGGTTAGTAACTAAATCATTAAACACAGCTCGGAATTGTAAGCCACCTTTTTCCCATGCTTTTTCATAAATATTATTCATCTCTACTGAATTAACATCAGAAACAAGACGATCTGAAATTTCAAAAGGATGTGCGTTAGGTGTTCTTTTAATAAGATCTTTATAATATTGAAAATTTTCTTTAACTTGTTTTTTAAATTCTTTTGTTAATGGTTTGTTCCTGGCAGGAATACTATAATTAGCTGTTCTTTGAAAAACTGTTAAATGTTTAGCCTCAGCTGCAATAACAGGTACTGCTTGTATACCTGTAGAACCTGTTCCAATTTGTCCTACTGTTTTATTTACAAAAGAAACACCATCTTTCGGCCAGTTTCCTGTATGGTAATAACTACCCTCAAAATCTTCTAACCCTTTGATTTTAGGAATATTGGTGTTTGACAAACATCCCACTGCCGTAATTAGAAATTTACATTTAAAATTATTATTATCAGTTGTTACATACCAATTATTACTATCTTCTATAAATTTAGCACTTGTTACTTTTTGTTTGAATAGAATATTTTTTTTAAGATCAAACTTACTAGCAACAAAATTCATATATTTTCTAATTTCTTCATGACCTGGGTATCGTTCTGACCATGTCCATTCTTTTAACAGTTCATCTGAAAAGTAATAAGAATATGCGTGGCTCTCCGTATCACATCGCGCACCCGGATAACGGTTCCAGTACCAAGTTCCACCAACATCATCTCCCGTCTCAAGTACTACGCATTTAAGACCAAGCTGATCTCTCAGACATATCAACTGATATAAACCTGAAAACCCTGCTCCTACAATTATGGCGTCATATTCTTTGGTGGATGAATGGATGTGGTTCATTTAAAATTCCTCTTTGATATAATTAATATGTTAAAAGAAAAAAATATGAACAGTCAAGAAATCTTAGTGTATAGAATATAATTTTAATTATTTTGGTTTGTTAAATGGATCCTGTAAGTCAAGGTGCGTTTGGAGCAATTTTTGCTCAGACGATATCGAATAAAAAGAAAATTCTTGTTGGCTCAATAATTGGTTGTCTCGCCGGTTTAGCTCCTGATTTAGATATATTAATTAGATCAAACTCAGATCCTTTGCTGAAATTGGTATATCATAGGCAATTCACTCATTCATTAATATTTATTCCTTTAGGGGCTTTGATTGTTACTTTATTTGTACGTTTATTTTCAAGTAAATTTTTAAGTTGGAAGGAAACGTACTTTTTTTGTTTTATTGGATATGCAACTCACGGATTTTTAGATGCTTGTACAAGTTATGGAACACAACTTTTATGGCCATTTACTGATGAAAGAATTTCGTGGAATAACATATCTGTTGTTGATCCACTTTTAACTATTCCCATAATTTTTTTAATAATTATTGCAATTTTAAAGAAAAATAAATTGATTACTTTTTTTGGTCTGTTTTATATTTTTCTTTATCTTGCTATAGGATTATTTCAAGAAAATCGTGCAGAGAATATTGGTCAATCTATTGCTAAATTAAGAGGGCATGAAAGTAAAAGATTAACAGTTAAGCCAAGTTTAGGAAATCTATTTTTGTGGAAAGTTATATATGAATATAATGGTTTTTACTATGTAGATGCAGTTAGATTGCTTTCAAAATCTGAATATTGTAAGGGAACCAGAATAAAAAAACTAGATACATCAATTAGTTTCATGGAATTAAGTCAGAATAGTCAACAATATAAGGATATTCAGAGGTTCGATTGGTTTTCTCAAGGTTATTTAGGTTTTGGAAATCAAAAAAATATTATAACTGATGTAAGATATTCTGCGGTACCAAATGAAGTTGATGGTTTATGGGGTATTCAAATAAATCCTAAGAAGGACAAATCTGAGCATGTAGATTGGGTTGTTAATAGAACTAATTATAAAGCTAAGTGGAGAAGATTTTTTGACTTAATATTAGGGAAAGGTTGTGAAAAGATTGATTAACTGAAATCAATATTGTCTAGCTCACTTAGATCTTTAAAACTGAAAATATTATCAACTAAAAATTTAAGTTTTTTAATCTCATTTCTTTTTATATTTGCGAAATCTAAATTAGCATAAAATTTGTCAACAGCTTCTTCAAAACTTAAGGGAGCTTTCCTTCCCCCTCTTAAACAATCTTGTTTAGCTGACAAAACATCTCCATTTTTCATAAAAATAGAAATATCACCGGAATAATTTTTAGGATATTCATCGTTAGGATTAATCTCATAATTAATTTTTTGAGTTAACTTAGTTATTTCTGGGTCTTTTAAACGTTCTTCTGTAAATTGTTTTAGTCCAGCAACTCCGTCAATTAGTCCAACGGCAATACAATAAGGAACAGAGAATTTGGCTCCATATGGAGAAGATGGATTTTGTTTTTCCTTGATTGGTTCCCATAATCTATGAACTGTTCCTTCACCTACTTGAGCTACTATTTTTTCTATTTCATTAAAATCAGTAATTTTATTTTTGAGTTTAATGGCACAATCTATGAAGGGTTGAGCCATTGTTCCACAGGCATAAGGTTTTATAGCTAAATTACTGCATTCCCATCTATCTCCCAATTTATC
Organism: SAR116 cluster bacterium AG-337-N21; assembly: GCA_003282145.1. Classification (GTDB taxonomy): domain Bacteria; phylum Pseudomonadota; class Alphaproteobacteria; order Puniceispirillales; family Marisalimonadaceae; genus Marisalimonas. The sequence continues at coordinate 161,932 of QBZZ01000001.1, read as the reverse complement.
CGTTATATGTGTAAAGTCAGGTTGTATGTTTTTTGTTACGAAACTATTAAAAACTCCATGAGTTCCTTCAAAAACTGTCCTTGGACCAATAAATCCTGATTTTGCAAAATTAGCAGATTGCCATCCACAACCTGCGGCCCATCCAGGGTGAAGGCGTTTTGTAGAGGTGCCCTCAGCTAAATATTCTATTATTCCTGATGCCATGCTACCTACAATTCCTAGGCCAGAACTTATTTGATTAGGTTTGTTTCCTATTATAGATGAAATTCCTACTGAAGAACCAAAAGCTCCAAAAATAGCTGTTGGATGAAAACCTTGTCGGTGAATAGCTGTCGGTGCAACTAAAGCAAGCCTGCATATCAGTTCAGAACCGATAGCTAAACCTTTTAGAAACTCAACTCCAGATAGTTTTTTTTCTTGGATTGTTGCTAACATAGCTGGAACCATTACAGCCCCAACATGAACTGGGGTTCCCTCAAATGTATCGTCAAAATCTTCACCGTGAACAGCTGTTCCATTTATGATTGTGGCATTAAATGGTGTTAGTTTTTTATTATGACCAATTAAACTACAGTTACCATTTTCTTGAAGGGCTTCAATTAAACTTTGAACGTAGGGTTCATTTTTTGCAGACGCCATTAAGCCTAAAGAATCCATTACAACAATTTGTAATTTATTTTTTACTTCTTCAGGAATATCATTAACATCTAAATTACTGGTCCATTCAGCATATTTCTCTGCAACAAAGATATTATTGTTTTCATTCATACGATTATCTTTTTAAAATTATTTCTTAGAGAAAAACTTTGTCCAAAATGGTGATGATAGACTTAAAAAAGTAAGTACAAAAAACAATAGGACAACGGGACTTTCTAAGAGTGCAAAAAAGTTATTGTCATGAATAATCATAGATTGTGAAAAGCTCTCCTCAACCAGTTTACCTAGAATTAATCCCATAACTAAAGGTGCAGCCGAAAATCCATTTCTATCCATAAAATATCCCACAAGACCAGCCGCAAGCATCACCCATACATCAAACATAGATGATGCAAAAGAATAAGAGCCAATCATTGAAAAAATAAAGACAGCAGGCCAAAGTAATTTTTTTGGAATAAATGCAACTAGTGAAAAGAATTTAGCTCCAATTAATCCAATAAATAAAAAACCTAAATTAGCAATTAACATTGCCCCAAAAATTGCATAAACAAATTCTGGTGTCTCACTAATTAAATAAGGTCCCGGTCTAAAACCATGCATTATGAGAGCGGCAAGTATTAAAGCAGTAGATCCACTTCCAGGTATACCCAAAGCTAAAGTTGGAACCATAGCTCCCCCTGCTGCTGCATTATTTGCAGCTTCAGGACCTGCTATACCTTCAGGTGATCCTTTTCCAAATTTATCTTTATTTTTAGACCATCTTCTTGCTTCATTATATCCAATTATAGCAGCAACCGTTGATCCTTCTGCTGGAAGTATGCCTATAAAGGTACCAATTCCTGAAGATCTTAGAATTGTGTATTTTAATTTTTTTAATTCTGCAAGGGAAGGAAGTCTCAAGGCTTTAGCTTGAATCCGTTCTACAATGGCATTTAATTTTTCAGATTGCTTAAATAATTCACTGACAGCAAATAAACCAATAAGCACTGGAACAAAATGAATACCTTCTTCAAGGTCTGGAATATCAAAAGTGAATCTTTCTACTCCGGTAGTAAGGTGGATACCAATTGTTCCGATTAATACGCCAACTAAACCAGAAATTAGGTTTCTTAGAGATGATTTTCCACTCATTGATGCAAGCATTGACAGAGCAAATACTGCAAGCCCAAAATACTCAGCTGGTCCAAATTCTAAAGCAAGTTTTGCTAATAATGGTGCAGCAAAAATAAAAATTATTAAACTAAAAATACCACCAAAAACACTTGATACTGCTGCAAGCCCTAGTGCTCGTCCAGGTTCGCCATTTTTAGCCATTGGATATCCATCTAAAGCAGTTGCTACGGCGGGTGGTGCTCCAGGAGCATTTATTAATATAGCTGTTATGGATCCACCAAAAGTCCCTGCACAATATAAAGCGGCCATCATAGAAATTGCCGCAACTGGATCTAGAGAAATTGTAAAAGGAATTAACAAAGCAATAGCCATTGGTGAACTAAGACCTGGTAATGCTCCTACTAAAACGCCTATTAAAACACCTGATAATATTAAAATTATATTTTCAAATTCTAATAATAGACCTAAACCTTTTGCTACATCTTCCAACTTTTAATCCTTATTAATTTTTTAATAAATCTAATAATCCTGGTTCAAAGTGAACGCCAAGAATTATATTAAATAAGACTATTACAAATAATGGAAATCCAATTATGTAAGAAATTAATACTTTCAGTCTTCTCTCGCCCCAATAAAGAGGTAAAGAAATGCTCACAGCAATGATAGTTAATGCAGCTCCTAGTAATTGAGATGAAGTAATGATTGCAGTCAAAATAATCATTGTACCTATAGTAGATTTTTCAACAGGTTTTGATCTAGCTGAATCTATATTTTTCCCACTTTTTTTTAAGAAAATATGTTCAAAAGGAATAATCAGTATCATTCCTAAAATAATTAGAAGTAGAATTTGAGGAAACATTTCAGGGGGTATATTGTTAGAAAATAAATCTGGAACTTTTTCAAATTTAGTTGTCTCAAACCACAGGAAAGCAATTATAGCAATCATTACTATTGCAATGATTGTGTCTTTTTTATTAAATAATGCACCCAGGTTACTGGGTGCAGTTTTATCATTTTTCATTTCTATAAAACCTACAACTTTAGGTTAATACTACTTAACTAAACCAAGCTCTTTTAGAGCTGCCTCAGCTACTTTATATTCAGCCTTAAGGTGTTTGTCCCATACCTCAGTACCAGCCACACTTGTTTCTACTGTTAGACCTGCACCAGCAAGATAACTTTTGAAAACGTCATGTTTCATTGCCTTAACCATAGCCTTTGATATTTGATCAATAATTGGCTGCGGAGTTGATGCTAAAACAGCATAACCTCTAGTTGTTGAACATTTAGCCTTTATTCCTTTTTCATAAGTTGATGGAACATTAGGATAGTCTTTAAGTCTATCTTCAGCCATAACAGCTAAGGCTCTGAAACTTCCGTCAGCTACTTGGTTTGCTGCTTCACTAACGTTTGGTAAAGTGGCATCGATTTTTCCAGCCATCAGAGCTTGAACCATTTGAGCTCCAGAACCAAAAGGAACAACCTTGAATTTTATTCCAGCTTCTTTGGCAAATTGAGCTAAACCAATATGCTCTGTTCCTCCAATTTGAGCAACACCCCAATTTAGAGGGGCCTTTTTTGAAGCGGACACAAGGTCTTCTAGGGTCTTAAAATTACCTTTGCCTGACACAGCTATAAAAGTAGGGTCATCCATTGCTCTTGCTACACCAACAATGTCATTAATCTTCATCTTAGATTTACCTCTAGCCATAGTATAAAGATGAGATTGAGTTAAAGCCATGATAGTATATCCGTCTGCAGGCTTAGATAAAACATAGTTTTGTGCTTTAGCGCCTGAACCACCTCTTTTTGCAACAATTGAGATATCAGCCTTTAAATTTCTACGAGTTCTAATTGAAACCATTCTTGCGGTAGTATCTGTTCCACCACCATATTTTGCGTGGATAACAAGTTCAATTGATTTGCTTGGGTACTTGTCAGCACTAGCTGAAGAAACTAAGCCAAAGGCACTAATTCCTGCTATAGCTACAACACCCAATCCAGCTTTTACAATATTTCTTCGAAAAGAATTATTATTTTGTGTCATATTACTCTCCCAGTTTGAAATTAAGAATTAAGTCTGCAATTGAAAAGTCCATAAATCAACTAATCTTTTAAATAATTTAATTAATTTATTAATTATTTTAAATTTATCTATGCAGATATTTTCATTTCACCTTTTAATTGAGTTCGATGCATTATTCTTCTTGTGTTTGGGTCAAATGCATCTCTCTTATGAAGCACGTTTAAGTTTTTCCACATTAATAAATCACCTTTTTCCCAATTTTGTGTCCAGGTAAATTTTTCTTGAGTTGCGTGTTCCCATATTTGATCTAACAAATTTTCACTTTCTTTTATTTCAAGCCCAACTATATAAGCATGTGGTCTTCTTCCCAAAAAGAGAAGTTGTTTGTTAGTATTTTTATCTGTAATTATTATTGGATGTTTTGCTCCAGGTGTTTCAGACGGATTATCAACTTCTGAATAGCCTTTTCTTAACATGCCGGCACTATTATGAGCAGAATCATGGATCAAAATTTTACCATCTATTTTTTCCTTAAGTTTATGAGGTAATTCATCGTATGCTAAATTCATATTTGCAAAATGAGTGTTACCCTGATTTTCTGGAACCTCTAGAGCATATAAAATTCCTGCTTTGGGAGGGATTTCTTGATATGTCATATCTGCATGCCATACAGCTTCACCGTCTCCTAAATTTCCTATAGGTGTCCCTTCATTATTTTTTACATTCGAAATTACATTTATTTCGGGAAACTCTGGTAAAAAATTTATGCCATATGGATTAGGCCCAGGGGGATCTAATTCGCCAAAATTTTTACTAAAATTTATTAATTTGTTATCGTCTAATTCCTGTTTTTTAAAAACTAGAACCAACCGATCATCCCAACATTGATTTAAAAAATTAATCTGTTCTTGACTTAATTTTTGACTAAGATTTATCCCTAAAATTTCACCACCTAAGCTAGCAGTGCTTTTCAACAACTTCATTGTTTCTTCCTTAATTTAAGTATATATCACTTCTTTATTAATACTGTATTTTTCTAATTTATCTCTGTCAATTTCGAGATTCCAATTATCAGGTGTTATAAAAAAACCATTGTTGAATTTAATTGATTTAGATAAAATTCTAGCATCAGGCTTTATTTTTAAAAATCCATTATATTCTCCGGCATTTTCAATTAAGCCACTTGCAATTTTAGCTTCCATCCAACAATTTATTTCAGAGCCTAATCCGTCACCAATTACAATTTTCAAGCCTAAACTATGAGCATAATTAATTGATTCCGTTAATTTTGAAATAGAAACAAACCTTTTTAGTTTTAGTTTGCATAAGCTCACACCATCAATGCGTGATGCTTTTTCGATATCTTGCATGCTGCAAATAGGTTCATCTAACATAATTGGTACGCTTGATATTTTTGCAACTGCTGCATTAGCTTCCCAATCGTCGGCATCACAAGGTTGTTCAAATAATTCTATAAAGTTAGGTTCCAAACCTGTTACAAATTTGCAGCCTTCACCTTTTGTATATGCTCGATTAGCATCTATTCTAAGATTAGCTCTTCCATTTAAGTTTTTTTGAATAGCATCAATCTTTTTGAGATCTAAACTCACATTTTTACCGACTTTTATTTTGATTGTTGTAAAACCCTGTTCAGTGACTTTGTCTAATTCATCTCTTATTTCTATTTCTTCTTCTGCATTAAATGCCGTCAACAATTTCATTTTAACAGGATCTTTGCTGCTTAAAATACTATGATTTGTGAGCATTTCAATTGCTGTATATAAGGCGCTAGATGCAACAACACTTACATGAGAGTGAGATAGAATAATTTCTTTGGCTTCATTAAATGTTTTATTCAAAATTAATTTTGATAATATTCTTGCGAATGTCCATCCGCCATCTCTTGTTTCATTACTTGAGCCAGGAGATATATGTTGTTCTCCCCATCCTTCATTTCCTTCATTATCAATAATGTGAATTAAGAGAGGTTCAAAAGAATAGAACGTGTTATATGATAATTTGTAGGGTTTAATTAAGGGTAAATTTAATAGGTACATTGAAATTTTAGTTATAGTGCTATCTTTATTACTCATAAAAAATCCTAAAAGTTTATCAATAAATATATTAACAACTTTAAAAAAGTATATACTGTAAATATACTTTTAATAATGATTTCTTATAAAGGAGAAGAAATGCCAATTTACAGCTTAGGTGAGAAAAAACCGCAACTTCCAGAACAAAACTTATATTGGGTGGCACCCGATGCACATGTTATTGGAAATGTTATCTTAGGCAGGGACGTTGGTATTTGGTTTGGATCAGTTTTAAGAGGGGATAATGATGTTATTAAAATTGGTAATGAGACTAATATCCAAGAAAACACCATAATTCATGTTGATCCAAGTTGTCCTGTAACTATAGGTGATAATTGCACGATTGGTCATAATGCAATTATTCATGGATGCACGATTGGGAATAACTCTTTAATTGGCATGGGAGCTACAATTCTCAATAATGCAAAAATTGGTAATAACTGCCTTGTAGGTGCAGGAGCTCTAGTAACCGAAAACAAAGAATTTTCGGATGGATCACTAATAGTTGGTTCACCAGCTAAAGCAGTAAGAGAATTGAGCCAAGATATGATTGATAATATGACGCGTTCTTCTAAACACTACGTTACAAACTTCAAAAGATTTGTTAATGAAATGAAAGAAATTAAATAATTTTATCTTGAATTAAATTTTGGATATCTTTTTCAGAATATCCTAATTTATTAAGAAGTTCTGAATTATGCTCACCAAGTTTAGGTGCTCTTTTAATATTTGCAGGAGTTTTTGAAAACTTCCATGGCGTTCCATGCACTTTCATATTTTTATTGAGTTCTGGATACCATACTTCAGTTACATAATTATTTTCTTTTAAATTAGGATCATCAGACGCTTCTAGCATTGTATTGACATGGGTAGATATCATGTCAGCATTTCTTAGAATTGAAATCCAATGATCTCTTTTGTTAGTTGAAAATAATTCAGCAAGCTTGCTTAAGATCTGGGTTTTCTTTTCATCAGATTCAAATGCAAGACCAAGGTCAATTAGATTTTCTTTTTGAAGTACATCAAAAAAATTGAGCTCCTTCATTGCTTCTTGCCAATCATCTGGGTCAAGTTGAAGAGCAAAAGGTTTACCATTAACATCATTAAAACAAGCAGCAATTCCTGGGCGTTCTCTTGTACCATTGATTCTTGCACCTGTTATTGGTGGTCTGTTACTCCACATAGCTGTTGTCATTGTCCAGCCAAGAAGTCTAAAAGCACTTCCAACCAGAGACGTTTCTAACTTTTGTCCTTTACCAGTTTTCTGTGCATTTATATAAGCAGCTAAAATCCCCCCAAATGTTAAAATTGCGCAACTTTCGTCAGCAACTGAAGCTACACCAGTTCTCAAATTATTACCTGGAATCAAATAAGCTTCGGCTATACCGCTCAAAGCTTGACCAACAGCATCAGTTCCAGGTAAATGTCCATCAGGAGCATCAGGTCCATAAGCAGAAACAGATGCATATACAATTTTAGGATTTATTTTACTGAGTGTATCGTAATCAAAATTTAATTTTTCAGCAACTCCAGGTCTAAAATTTTGTCCGAATATATCGGCATCTTTAACTAAATCATGCAGTATTTTTTGACCTTTATCAGACTTAAGATTAAGCGTTAAGCTCTTAACTCCTCTATTATTCGTTTCAAAAAATGATCCTGTTGATCCCATTAAATAGCCGGAGCCTCTATTATTATCACCTTTACCAGGTGTTTCTATCTTAATTACTTCAGCGCCTAGATCTGCCATAAGCATGTAGGGTACTGTTCCAGCTTGAGCTGTTGAGCAGGCAACTATTTTTAGGCCTGAAAGAGCGCCATTTATCTCATTCATGTTAACCTCTATTTTTCTTCTAGTTTGGGCATATTGTATCTATCTTCAGGCTTTAGCCAACCTTTGTAGTTTGGTTTTCTTTTTTCAGCAAAAGCACGTCTGCTCTCCATTCTATCTTCTGTATCTCCATGAAGGTGAAGTTTCTCAGCTAAATCAGCAATATTTGGACTAATTCTTGGTGCCATATGTTTCATCATATAAAGTGTATTTACTCTGGCAGCAGGAGGTAGTGTAAGAAGGTGTTTAGCCATAGAATATGCTTCACTCATTAAATCTTTGGCTTCCACAAGACGATTAATGAAACCAACCTGATGCATTCTTTCTGCTGTAATTCTGTATCCAAATGCCATTTCTGTTGCTACTGGATGAGGTAGATTTCCATAATGACCATGATTATAACCACCAAGAAGCCACCTCTTGGCCTCTGACATTTCAAATATAGCTTCTTTTACAGCTACTCTTAAATCTGTTCGTTCAACCAGCATGAAACCACCACCCATAGCAAAACCATTTACAGCTGCTATAACTGGTTTTTTAAGTGCCCCAGTTTGAAATGGATCTACCAAATTTTCTTCAACAAATTCTTTTGGAGAGCCAGGAATACCTCTATCTAGAGATTCTTTCATGTCTTCACCCGCACAAAAACCTCTACCTGTCCCTGTCAAGATTGCGACTTCTAGATCATTATCCTCATGAAACCTGTTAAATGCTTCCGCCATACCAGTTCTTATAACGGTACTCAAGGCATTCAATCTTTCAGGACGATTTAACCTTATCGTTATAATCTGTCCATTTATTTCAGTTTCAACAAAACTCATAGATTTACTCCTACATATTATAATCTTACGAAGATAATTTTATATACTAAAAATTCTTGCAAGTCATCGATATTAAATCATAATAAATTAATCGTATCTAAATTGTTATTAAGGGGTAAATAATGAAAACTAGAGCGGCAGTGGCTGTTGAGGCGGGTAAACCACTTGAAATTATGGATGTAGATCTAGAGGGTCCTCGTCCAGGAGAAGTATTAGTTGAAATTAAAGCAACTGGTATATGTCACACGGATGAATTCACACTTTCTGGAGACGACCCAGAAGGCCTTTTTCCAGCAATTTTAGGACATGAAGGAGCTGGAATTGTTAGAGAGATAGGTAAAGGTGTAACTTCATTGAAACAGGGTGACCACGTAATCCCACTTTATACACCTGAATGCAGAGAATGTGAGTATTGTCTTCACCCAAAGACTAACTTATGTCAGGCTATAAGGGTAACTCAAGGTAAGGGAGTAATGCCAGACGGAACAAGTAGATTTTCAATAAGTGGAAAACCTATTCTTCATTATATGGGAACATCTACCTTCTCTAACTATACTGTTGTACCAGAAATTGCACTTGCTAAGGTAAATGAAAAAGCTCCCTTTGATAAAATTTGTTATATTGGTTGTGGTGTTACTACTGGTATTGGTGCTGTAATGAATACTGCAAAAGCAACAGCTGGATGCAATGCTGTCGTATTTGGATTAGGCGGTATAGGTCTAAACGTTATCCAAGGTTTAAGGATGATAGGCGCGAATATGATTGTTGGCGTCGACATGAATAATAAAAAAGAATCCTGGGGTAAAAAATTTGGAATGACCCATTTCGTAAATCCTTCGGAAATAGAAGGTGACTTAGTAAATTACTTAGTTGAACTTACAGGAGGTGGGGCCGATTACTCTTTTGAATGTATTGGGAATGTAAATGTAATGAGGCAGGCCTTAGAATGCGCCCATAAAGGTTGGGGAGAGAGTATTATTATTGGAGTCGCAGGAGCAGGTCAGGAAATTAAAACTAGGCCTTTTCAATTAGTTACGGGCAGAAGTTGGAAAGGTACTGCTTTTGGTGGTGCTAGGGGCAGAACAGACGTACCTAAGATTGTAGAATGGTATCTTCAAGGAAAAATTGATATTGATCCAATGATTACTCACACATTAGAATTAAAGGATATTAATAAAGGTTTTGATTTAATGCATGCAGGCGAATCAATTAGATCTGTAGTTGTTTTTTGATGGAAAAAATATCTGAAGTATTTTCTTTTGGTGGGAAACAATTTGTCTTCAATCACGCATCTATTGTAAATGATTGTAAAATGACTTTAGCAATCTTTACTCCCCCCCAAGTTAAAAATCCTCCAGTTTTATGGTACTTATCTGGATTAACTTGCAGTCATTTAAATGTTATGGAAAAAGGTGAATACAGAAAGAAGGCTGCAGAATTAGGCATGGTAATTATTTGTCCTGATACTAGTCCAAGAGGTGATCAAGTACCAGATGAAAAAGATAATTGGCAGTTTGGATCTGGGGCAGGATTTTACCTAGATGCAACACAAGAGCCATATGATAAAAATTATAATATGTATAGTTACTTAAATGATGAACTTCCGAAACTTGTAGAAAATAATTTTGACTTTGATATGTCCAGACAAAGTATCTTTGGTCATTCAATGGGCGGGCATGGTGCTATGATAATGGCTTTAAGAAATCCTAAGAAATACAAAAGTTGTTCAGCATTTGCTCCTATCGTAGAACCTTCAACAGCTAGTTGGTCAAGTGAGGCTTTTAAAAAATACATTGGGTTAGATAAAGATAACTGGCAAATGTATGATAGTGTTGCCTTGATTAAAAATGGTTATCGTTTTCCTGAAATTCTTGTTGATCAAGGAGAAGCAGATAGTTTTTTAGAAGAGGGATTAAGACCTTGGCTTTTAGAGGATGCATGTAGAAAAGCTGGTATCAAATTAAATCTTAGAATGCAGCCAAATTATGATCATTCATACTTTTTTATTTCAACTTTTATGACAGATCATTTAAATTGGCATAGAGAAAGAATTTAAATTTTAATTTTTTGGAATTGAGTAAGTTAATGATGCATGAGCTACAGGCCCATCAATATCTTCAGAATATATTAATACATCTCCTACACTAAGAGTTTTACCTAATTTTAAAATACGAGCTTCACTAATCAAGTTTTTTTCATTAGGTTTTTTTAGAAAATTAATTGAACAATTAGTCGTGACAGTGAGACTTTTTGGCCCTATTACACTGAGTGTTGCTAAGTAAAAAGTAACGTCGGCTAGTAGAAACATTGTAGGGCCTGAAACCGTGGCTCCTGGTCTAAGATGTTCACTTGAAATATGCATAAGCATTGAAAAATTTTTATCGTTTACTTTTAAGATTTCAAAGTTCTTATTAACTTGTGGAAACTCTTTTTCTAAAAAATCATTAAGTTCCTCTTTTGTCATTAATTGGTTCATTATACACCCAATACTTTTATCTATTAATTAGAAGTCTACTTGCCATTGCCGGAGCTGCCCCAAGATAATTGGCTGGATCAACAATTTTTGACAAATCATCTCTATTAAAAATATTAGAAATTTTTCCGTCTTTTAAAAGTGAGTCAATAAATGGAATATTATTTTTTATAGAGTGACGACAGCAGTCATAGACTATATCGTGAGCAATTTGTCTACCAAGATGAGGGGCTAGGGCCATCATAACTGCTTCTGCAACAATTAATCCATTGGTTTTGTAAATATTTTCTTTCATTTTTTGTGGAGAAATTTCCAGTCCTTCTAAAAGAAATTTAGCGGCACTAAAAGATGAAGAAGCAATAATAAAGGCGTTAGGTAATGCATACCATTCAACATGCCATTGACCAGTTGCTCTTTCATGGTCAAGAACCATAGCATCAAGCATAGACGAATGATGTTCGCGTAGTAGTTTTGAACAAGCTAACATTACCTCTGAAGAAATAGGATTTCTTTTCTGGGGCATTGTGGAAGAAGAGCCTCTTCCATGAAGGAAAGGTTCAGCAACTTCCTGTGTTTCAGTTTGCATCATTAACATTACATCATAGGCTATTTTACCTAGCGAAGCTCCTACCAAAGCAAGCCAACCAGTTACTTCACAAAAGTTATCTCTAATTGAATGCCAACTTACATCAGGCACATTTAAATTTAATTCGTCTGCTAATGCTGATTGAGTTTTTAATCCATCAATTTCACCCAGCGAAGCAAGAGTTCCCGCAGCACCGAAGAATGAAAGATTAAACACACGAGCCTTAATTTCTTCTAGTCTTTTTCTATGTCTATCAATACTAGACAACCAAGTTGATGCCTTATAGCCAAAAGATACTGGTAAGGCGTGTTGTAAGTGTGTTCTTCCTGCCATTGGGGTTTTTATATGCTCATTGATAATTTTAACTAGTGCATTTGAAATAGAATCTAAATCTGAAGAGAGTAGTTTAAACCCTTCCCTTATTTGAATTACATCAGCAGTATCCATAATGTCTTGGGTAGTAGCGCCCCAGTGACAGTATTGTCCATAACCATCACTTACATTATCACTTAATTGTTCTACTACAGGTAAAATAGGGTAGCCAACAATTGATGTCCTCTTTTGTAGTTTTTCCCAATCAATTATGTCTATTTTGGCTGCGTCACTTATTTTTTGTCCAGCCTCACTCGGTATAATACCTAATTTAGACTGTGATCTTGCTAAAGCGGCTTCGACATCTAAATATAATTGAGTGGTTTTTTCATCTGAAAACAAATAATGCATTTCACTTGTACCAAACATTTCACCCCATATTTTTGAATTAGTGACTAAGGCTGGCATTATTTATTTCCCTATAAATTTTTTTTGATACCAAGAGGCAACTCTCTTCTCAAGAAAACTATTTAATCCCTCAGTTGCTTCGCTAGTCATTCTCTTTTGAGAATGCTCTAGTATTAATTCTTCAAATTTATCGTCTGATAATATTAAACCACTTTCAATTAATGCTCTTTTTTTTGTCATTTCAAGTGCACTAGGAGCACACATTAACAAACTTTCAATAATAGACTTCACAGCATCATTCATCTCTTCAGTTTCACAAATCTGGTGGACTAGACCAATATTTTTGGCTTCATGAGCATCAAAACGTTCGCAAGTTAACGCGTATCTTCTGACGTTTCTTACACCTATACTAGCATTTAGATGAGGAATAATGATTCCTGCCATTACACCCCATCTTGCCTCCGCAATAGAAAAAATAGCATCTTCGCTAGCAACTACAATATCAGCTGCAGCTGCAATACCAGTACCCCCTCCAAAGCAGCCTCCATGGATCATAGCTATAGTAGGTTTTGGAAATTCTGTAAGTCCCTTTATTGCAGAAGCTGTTTTTCTAGATACTTCTATATTTTCTTCTTTATTTAATTTACTAATCTCTTTAAGCCACTCTAAATCTGCACCACCTTGAAAATGCTTTCCATTACCTCTTATAAGAACTACTCTAACATCATCATTATTATATAAAGATGTAAAACTTTTAATTAGCTCGTCAATCATAGTTCCATTATAAGCATTGTTTCTTTCAGGACGATTTAAGATAACCTCAGCAATACCTCTGCTATCTATACTTGTTAAAACAACACCCTCACTCATTTTTCATCCTTCTAAATTAATTCAACAATTAACCTATTCTTTTAAGTCTAGAGCGGTTATGCAAGCTTCTTTTATAGAAAATGCTCTAAGTCTTACAAAAACATTAAATTTATTTTTTAAAATATCACCTATTTTTTTCAGACATTTTTCTCTACTATTTATAGCTCTACTTTCTTTTTCTCTAAATTTCATTTCGCCATAAAGTTTATATTTTGAAGTAAAGGTTTTGCTTTTAACCCAAATAATTTGACAATTATTTTCTTCAGCATCGAGTTTATCTATAATTATGTCTGTTATTTGTTTTTCAATAAATTTAATTTCTGACTTTTTAAAATTAGAATCTAAGCTTTCATCGATATGTAAAATTAAAGAAGGCATATTGAAATTCCACTTATTTTGATATTTTATTAATTGATAATAATATATCTTTTATATTAAATAGTTTTTAATAATATTACTTTAAAAAAATTTGAGGTTCAGCAAATGAATAATGAAGAATTAGATATCAATCATTTAAATAAATGGCTTGGCAATATAGAAATGGTTACAGATTATCTTACACCAATTGTTGAACAAAGGTATAGGGCCACTCTAAACATTGATCCAGGTGATCCTGCAATTGGTGACGCTGCGACTACTGGGTTACATTGGATGTTAGGTTGGAATTTAAAAAAAAATGATGAACTTGGTGTTGATTCTCATCCCGCACGTGGTGACTTTCTGCCACCAGTCCCACTGCCAAGAAGAATGTGGGCAGGAAGTCAAATTAAAGTAAAAGCCCCTCTAAGAGTAGGTGATAAGGTAATAAAAAAATCTAAAGTGGCTGACATCAAATTAAAAGAAGGTCGAACAGGTAAGTTATGTTTTGTAACTGCAGAATATGAATATTTAGTTGATGACGACGTTCGTTTACATGAATTACATAATATTGTTTATCGTGATCTAACTAAGGCTGGGGGAGGGTCTGGAGTATCAGATGTTATACCAAAAGATGCAGACTTCACTGAAACAATTTTTATGCATCCTACTATTTTATTTCGTTATTCGGCAATTGGTTTTGTTGGGCACAGAATTCATTATGACTATCCATATTCTAAAAATGAAGAAAATTATCCTGATTTAATAGTGCATGGTCCCCTACAAGCAACATTCTTACTTAGGGCTGCAGAAAAACTTAAGGGTAAACCTGTAACTTCTTTTAATCACAAAGTCATGGCTCCTGTTTTTGCTAATAGCGACTATATAATCGGCGCTAAGGGAAATACAGATGGAAGTGTTACTTGTTGGGGTGCAGTCGAAGGTTCGGGCATGACCATGCAAGCTGAAGCACATTTTGAATAAAAATTATAGGAGGAAAACATGGTATCGATAACAAAATTGTTTGGTAGTTTTGGATCTAATTGTAAATTAGATAGCTTTAACGATGAAATGAGATTTTTTGCAAAAATGTCTATATTAGATTGGTGTGGTGTTGCGTATGCTGCAAAAAAAGAACCGGTTTCTAAAATCGTTTCTGAAATGGTTAAAGAAGAAAATGGTGTTAACCAAGCAAGGGTAATTTCTACTGGTCATAAAGTTTCCTCCAGAGGAGCAGCCTTAGCTAATGGAGCAACAGGACATGCATTAGATTATGATGACACGCATTTTCTTTTTGTCGGCCATCCAACTTCCAGTGCATTACCAGCTGCTTTGGCATTAGGTGAAGAATTAGGTTCTTCGATTGAAGATATATTACTTGCCTATATGGCAGGAGTGGAGGTTTCAACGAGAATAGGACATATCTTAGGATACTCTCATTATAACGCGGGTTTTCACCAAACCGCTACTAGTGGTTCGTTTGGTTCAACAATTGTTGCTTCAAAACTATTAAATCTGAATGAAGATCAAACAATAAATGCTCTTGGATTAGTATCCACCAGAGCTTCAGGAATTAAATCTCAATTTGGAACTATGGGTAAACCATTTCATGCCGGAATGG
Source organism: SAR116 cluster bacterium AG-337-N21 (assembly GCA_003282145.1). Classification (GTDB taxonomy): domain Bacteria; phylum Pseudomonadota; class Alphaproteobacteria; order Puniceispirillales; family Marisalimonadaceae; genus Marisalimonas. The sequence goes on along the minus strand of QBZZ01000001.1, from coordinate 146,764 downwards.
CTGCTTCAAATGGTATTGAAGCTGCTAAATTGTCAAAGCTTGGATTTGTATCAAAAGAAGATGGTATTGAATGTGAGCAGGGTTTTTTCTTAACACACGGTTGGGATAAAAAAATTCCTTCTAGAGCTATAGAAAATTTAGGCACAGATTATTTATTTCCTGAAATTAAATACAAGTTTCATGCATGTTGTCATGGCCTACACTCTTTCTTAGAGGCGCTTGATGAGATGAAGTTAGAAAATAATTTTAACCCTGAAACAATAGAGGAAATCGCAATTGAGACTAACCCTTCATGGTTGAAAGTTTGTAATATTGAAGAACCAAAAACAGGATTGGAATCAAAATTTTCTTATAAATTAACCGCAGCGATGTCAATTTATGGTAAAGATACGTCTGACTTAGATACATATAGCGATGAAATATGTTTTGATGATAATTTAAATAATATTAGAGATAAAGTAAGAGTGATACCCAATGATAATTTAAGCAACACTCAATCTTTAATTTCAATTAAGGATGGTTCTAGTAATGTCAAAAACAAACACGACTTGTCAGATAAAATTGAGAATAATATTCTAGAAACTAAAATTGTAAATAAATCAGTTTCTTTACTTTCAGAGATCAAATCAAATCAAATTTCTAAAATATTAAATGCCCCTAATGAAAATAAAGTTGATGCTCTAGTTGATTGTTTGGTTAGCTAATGAATGCACAAAATTCATCTAAAGATTTAGAGGGTTTGTTAGTTGTAACAGTTGAACAAGCCGTTGCTGCTCCGTACACATCATGTAGACTAGCTGATGCAGGTGCTAGAGTAATTAAAGTAGAAAGACCAGAGGGTGATTTTGCTAGGAATTATGATAGTAACGCTCTTGGTAATAGCGCCTATTTTGTTTGGTTAAATAGGGGTAAAGAATCAATTGCCTTAGATCTTAAAAATAAAGAAGATATGGCTATTTTTGAAAATATTATTGCTAAATCAGATATTTTAATTCAAAACCTAGCCCCAGGTGCATTTGAACGTCTTGGTTTAGATTTAAAAGAATTAAGATTAAAATATCCTTCTTTAATTACATGTTCTATTTCTGGTTTTGGAGATGAAGGTCCTTATAAAAACCAAAAAGCCTATGACATGTTAATACAAGCTGAAACTGGAGTTATTGATATTACTGGTCTACCAGATAAAGAAGGATTTGATGGAAGAGCAAAAGTTGGTCCATCAGTTTGTGATATTTCTGCAGGTATGACCGCATATCAAGCAATTTTGCAAGCAATAATTAAAAGAAGTATAACTGGAAAAGGAAGACACATTTCAGTATCAATGTTTAATTCACTCGCTGATTGGATGAACCCTTTTTATTTAGGTTATGTTTATAATCAAAAAGTTCCCAAAAGAAACGGTATGACACACCCAATAATTGTCCCATATGGTGCATACGCTTGTAAAGACAAGCTAACTTTATTGATAGCAATCCAAAATGACAGAGAATGGGCTAATTTGTGTAAAATAGTGTTGGATGATGAATTTATGGCAAATGATAATCGTTTTAAAACTAATTCCGATCGAGTGGCTAATAGAGAGCTAACAGAGAAAATTATTCAAGATAAATTTATGAAATTCGAACGAGAAGAATTAATTAGAAAACTTGAAGAAGCTAGTGTTGCTTATGGAAGAATTTCTGATATGGAACAATTAAAAAACCATCCACAAAATAACTTTATAGAAATTGATACAAAAAATGGAAAGGTAAAAGTTTTAGGCCCTGGTGCTATACATGATAATTTTATACCAGATGTAAACAAAATGCCTGAATTAGATGAGCATGGCAAAATGATTAGAACTGAATTTAGTTTTATATAAAATTATAAAAAATAGGAGTTTACTTTGAGAAGCATTTTATTTTTACCAACAGATAAAATTGAGAGATTACCTAAAGCTCTAGGATCTGGAGCGGACAAAGTAATTTTTGACTTAGAAGATGGTCTGGCTCACGATAAAAAAGCCCTTGGTAGATCTAATTTTGCTGATTTAGCAAATAGAAACTTTGATGGTCAACCGGACAAGTTTTTATTACGAATTAACGCCTTGGACACTGACGAATATCAAGATGATATAAAGATGTTAAAATCTCTATCAACTCTTCCTTATTCTATAGCCATCCCCAAAATAGAATCTGCCGATGAGTGTAGAACTTTTTTAAAAGACCTTGGAACTAATATTTTAATATTACCACAAATAGAAACTCCACGGGGTATCGCAACAGTTGAGAGTTGGAATTGTTCAAATATAGAATTTTCTGGAATAGGATTTGGTTCAGCAGATTATTGCGCATCTACAGGTGGAGACATGGGTAAAGCTAGTTTAGCTTACGGTAGAGGTAAAATTATTAACGCCGCTGCTCTATACAACGCCGATGCCCTTGACGGTGTATGGTTAGATTTTAGAGATCCTGATGGTTGTAGAGAAGAAACCCAATATGTCAAAACTATGGGATTTAAAGGGCGGTTTGCAATTCATCCAGACCAAATTAAACCGATTCATGATGCTTACAGACCGACAAGTCAAGAATTAGAATGGGCAAAGGGTGTTTTAGAAGAAGCTAAAACTGCAGGTACTGGAGCCTTCAAATATCAAGGCAAGATGGTTGACGCACCTGTATTAGCAGTAGCTAGACAGATTATATCAAGGGAGGATTAGATGGATGACAACACATACGGAATTAGAAAAATAGGTCCACATAGGTATAGAGAAGATCCAGGCAGATATTTTGAAGATTTTCAAGTTGGTGATGTTTACGAACATTGGCCAGGTAGAACAGTAAGTGAAGCTGACAATATATGGTTTACCAACCTAACAATGAACACACACCCAATACATTTTGATGCAAATTATGCATCCAAGTCAGAATTTGGAAAATATTTAGTAAACTCTGCCTTCACATTGGCTCTAGTAACTGGAATGTGTGTTAGCGGTACAAGTCAAAAAGCTATTGCTAATTTGGGATGGGAAGAAATTAAAATCCCAGCACCTGTATTTGTTGGAGATACTTTATATTCTGAAACAGAAGTCTTAGACAAAAGAGTATCAAAATCCAGACCAACTCAAGGTATTGTTAAGGTTAGACATATTGGGAAAAATCAGGATAAGGTTGTCGTTATGGATATGGTTAGGTCTTTTCTTGTGGCTAAACGAGGACACAGTGTAGTTGACAAAATTATAGAAGAAACTGCTAATTAGAGAGCAATATTAATGAGTTTACCTTTATCTGGCGTTAAAGTAATTGCCTTTGAACAGTACGGTGCAGGTCCATTTGGAACTCAATATTTAGCGGATATGGGTGCAGACGTTATTAAAGTAGAGCCAGCAGGAACTAGCGGAGATTATTTGAGAGATATTGGCCCTTATTTCATAGACGGAGACAATAAGAATTCTGCATCTAGTATTTTTTTTCAAGCACTTAACAGAAATAAAAGAAGCATAACCTTGGATATATTAACTAAGGAAGGTAAAATTATACTCCAGAAATTAGTAGAAAATGCTGATGCTGTTTGTAATAATTTAAGAGGTGATGTTCCAGAAAAACTTGGAATAACTTATGAACAACTTAAACCTTTTAATAAAGCTATAGTTGCCGCTCATTGTTCAGCATATGGAAGAGAAGGTCCCAGAAAAAATTGGCCTGGATATGATTATTTGATGCAGGCTGAGGCAGGTTATTTTTCATTAACAGGTGAGCCAAGTGGACCTCCAGCAAGATTTGGACTTTCAATTGTAGATTATATGTCAGGACTTACAATGTCTTTTGGTCTAGTCAGTGCTGTTTTGTCAGCAAGATCTAATGGTTTGGGAAGAGACGTAGATGTAAACTTGTTTGATACAGCTATGTTTAATCAAAGCTATATGGCTGCATGGACATTGAACACAGAGTTTAAAAGTGAAAGGTTAGATAGATCGGCTCATCCAATTTTAGTACCGTGTCAATTATATAAAACAAAAGATGGCTGGATTTTTTTAATGTGTAATAAGGAGAGTTTTTGGCCAATATTGTGTAAAAAAATTGGTAGAGAAGATTTAAGCAAAGACCCACAATTTAAAAACTTTGCTTGTAGACAAGAAAACCGAGATGAAATAACTAAAATTCTAGATAATGAATTAATGAAAAAGAACACATCAGATTGGTTAATTGAATTTGGTGGAATAGTACCAGCAGCACCAATTTTAGATTTAAAAGAGTCTCTTGAAAATCCATTTTTACAAGATAGACAAAATATACAACACTTAAAAACTAAGCGTGGTGAAGACATAAGTTTATTAAAAACTCCAGTTCATATAACTGACAGCAATTTTTGTGATAAAACTGCCCCAGAACTTGGCGACGATACGCATGATGTACTTGAGGAAATTGGTTTTAATGAAGAACAAATAAGTAATTTTAAAAATAAAGGTATAATATAATTTAAATTACATAACATATTAATCAATTTCTTATATTTCATTGCAATTAGGGGTTTACCTAATTCCTATAAAGATATAGTTTGTGATTCTAAATATTTGGAGGAAATTTTAATGAAATTTACTAAACTATCACTTTTGGGCGCAGTTAGTGCTGTGGCTCTTACGTTTGCCGCTGGCACTAACCTAGCTATTGCAGACGGACATGCAGTTAAACCTATTAAAATGCGTTGGGCCTCAGACCACTCTGGCCCCCCCCACCCTGCTGCGATTGCAGAGATGTTTTTTGCAGAGCAGGTTGAGAAAAAAATTCCTGGAAGTAAGGTTCAAATTTATTGGGCCAAGTCTTTATATAATGTTCCAAAAGGAACTCAAGCCTTAACCAAAGGCAATCTAGAGATGATGACAGGTCAGTTTGGAAAAACATCTAGTGTTGAGCCATATGCTAACACAATTGTTGGTGCCGGAAAGTTAACAACACCTGGTGCAATAAATGGTTTGGACGGAACTAAAACTTTTGCTCAATTGAAGAAGGTTTTTAATGATAAGCACGGAATTACTATTTTTGGTTCTGGACACCTTAGTATGTATATGGGTGCTGGTGCTGTTAAAAGTAGAATGTTAGTTCCTAGTGATTTTGCAGGGAAGAAAGTTAGAAGTATGGGACCTGCTGAAAATGCCTTATTAGGTGCATTAGGTGCTAATCCGACCACAATGGCTTTTGGAGATGTTCCACCAGCTCTGCAGACAGGAGTTATCGATGGATTGCTAACTAGTTTAGGTGGTTTTAATGCCACTAAGGAGCAAGCACCGTATTTTACAGTTGCAGGTATCAATGGAATTGTAGGTGACTACTATTGGATGGGTGCATCAAACAAATGGTGGTCTACACTTGATAAAAAGCAACAAGCAGCTCTAACTGACATTATTATGAATGATTTCATACCTTATCAAAAGGCAATTAACTTTTGTAATGATAAGAGATTGGTTGATAAGTTTAAGGTTACTGACAAAAGTGCCCCTGGTATATATGTGATGAGTCCCGCTGAAGCTGGTGTATTACAGAAAAAAGAAGGTGGTGCAACTAACGAATGGATTAAAACTAAAGTCGATGCTACAGGTGATAAAATGGTCGACCAGTTTACAGTTGAAGCTAAAGCATTAGTTGCAGCCAATCCTATGGGTTCTAGTAATCTAGAAAAAACTGACTGTTCAGCTTTTGCTTCTGATTTTGCTAAGTTTGCAAAGGGAACTCCTCTGTTTAAGAAAAAGTCTAGAAAATAATATATCAAAGAAGGTCTGAAATTGTCAGACCTTCTTTATTTGAAAATTTATTATGGACAGCTTTTATAACATTTCTCATAAAATACAGGATTTGATAACTTCTATTTTGGGAAGATGTTCTGCAATTTTAATGATAGCTGTTACACTATTTGCATTAGCTGAAATTATTAGAAGATATATTTTTGGGGTCGTTTTTGAATGGGGCCAAGATGCTGTGATTTATATGATGGTTTCTTCGGTTGCATTTTATATATGCGTTACCCAAATCAACAGGAGCCATTTAGTTATGACTGCTGTTTTACAATTATTAAATGCTAAAGGGTTCCATCGAACAGTGGGTTTCTGTAAGATTTTTATCTCCATGTTTGTATCAGTTTTTACCGGATCTTTAACTTATACAGCTTATTCAACAATTGAGTACTCTATTCAAATTGGAGAAAGAACGGAGAGTTTGTTTTTCTACATGTGGCCATTCTACTTTATACTAGCTATTGGCATGGGCTTGATGTCTCTGGTTGCTTTTTTGCAATTTATTGAAGATGTGCATAGTTACATTAAAGGTGATCATTTTACGGCTACAATCGAAGCTGCAACCGATGTATAACATATTTAAAGTAGGAAATTGATAATGTGGGCTCTTGGTGGATCTTTATTTACACTTTTATTTGCAGGTGCTCCAATTGGAATTGCTCTTGCTGGCGCTACAGCACTTTTAGTTTTATTCGATGATTTCTTAACATACAGCACACTATTTGAAGCTTTTTTTAGTTTTCTTACAAAATATACCTTAGTAGCAATACCATTTTTTATTTTTGCCGGGTTTTTAATGGAAAAAACAGGACTAGTAGCTGGTCTGTTTAGATTTGCTGATTCTGTTGTAGGATGGGTGCCTGGTGGATTTGCCTATGCCACTTTACTTGCAGCTGTTTTATTTGGAGCTATATCAGGTTCTTCAACTGCTATGGCTGCAGCGATGAGTGTTATTGCATACCCTGAATTAATTAAAAGAGGCTATCCTAAATGGATGGCTGCAGGTGTAATAGCTTCTGCTGGTGGCATTGCTCTTCTAATACCTCCAAGTATTACTCTTATTTTATTTGGAGTAATTACAGAAATGTCTATAGTTGACTTGTTTTTTGCTGGCATTATTCCTGGTATAATGCTCGCTATTAGTGACGCTGTGATTATAGTAAGTGTATCTCTGTTTATAAAATTACCAAGAGGTAAATTTGATTTATGTGAGGTATGGCGTTCATTTAGGGACGCTGTTCCAGCTCTACTAATGCCGGTGATTATTCTTGGAGGATTATACGGTGGCTTATTTACCCCCACAGAAGCGGGTGCAGCAGCGGCTAGTTATGCTCTCTTTTATGGATTAATTTTTAAACGCAAAACATTCGTTAAAGAATTAATGCCCACAACTCTAAGAACAATGAATTTAACAGCCGTTGTTTTCTTTTTATTGGGTTGTGTGGGTATTTTTCAATTTTATCTTGCTAATATGGGATGGCCGCAAATGATTGCAGAATGGGCTGGCGAATTAGGATTAACTCGTTTAGGTTTTTTATTTGCTCTAATGGGATCTTTGTTATTTTTATCAATGTTTTTAACAGGCGTAGCTATTTTGGTATTAACTGTTCCTATTTACTTTCCTGTAGCATTAGCACTTGGTGTAGACCCAATCCATCTCGGAATACTAACTGCTCTTTGTATAGAGATTGGTAGTGTAATTCCTCCAGTTGGTTTAAATTTGTTTGCTGTAAGTGGTGTCACTGGTTTACCAGTAACTACAGTTATAAAGGGCTCATTCCCCTTTTGTATTTCTGATACGTGCGTTTTAATTATTGTACTTTTATTTCCTGCATTAGCTTTAACACTGCCAGAGCTTTTAGTGGTATCTCACTTTAAGTAAGTATTCATAATAGTATTAGCGTAATCTAAAAGTTGGTTATCATTTCCAAATTTTGTGACTAGCTGGCAGCCAATTGGCAGTTCTTTATCTCCCTTAAATAAAGGTAAGGTAACACAAGGGTTACCATTTAAAGACCATGTAGTATTAAAAATCGGTGAGCCTGTGTACCCGAGACCTGCGAGAGCTTCACCAGGAGCGCTTGGGGTAATAATCATATCAATATTGTTAAAAATTAAATCTGTCTCATGTTTTAAAATACTTAGTTTTTTAAGGGCAATTTTATAGTGTTTATTGGTTACTTGATACCCATCATTTAATCTTCCGTTTCGTAACTGATCACTTAATTCGTCATAATGATTAAATCTCTCAAAAGAGATAGATCTTTTAAACTCATAACCACTTATGTCTAAATGTAATTCATCTGCTTTAGATATTAATGCATCAATATTAAGGTCAATAATATTTAATTTATCTGTCCTAAGAGTGTCTAAAAATATCTCTAGGTTAGTCTGGGTAGATAAATCTGTTTTATTCCAGTGAGGAGTTTTCACAAAACCAATTTTCAATTTCTTCAAGTCCACATTTTGTGGTTTTACAATTTTTTCTTCTAATAAAATTGATCGAAAAAGAGATAAATCTTCTACTGACCTTGTCATTAGGCCTAATGTGTCAATTGAAGGAGAGTTTGGAAGAATTCCAGATTTATCAAAGTCCCCATATGTTGGTTTATAACCAATGACACCACAATAGGCTGCTGGTCTAATAACCGAACCAGTCGTCTGAGTTCCAAAACAAACCGGTACCATCTTGGAAGCGACAGCCGCTGCTGATCCAGAACTAGAGCCACCTGGAGTAAAGTCTTTATTATGTGGATTTGTTGTGAGGCCTGGCGCCCTATGTCCTAATTCTGTAGATACGGTTTTGCCCATAAACACACAACCGGCTTGCTTTGAGACAGCAACCGATGCAGCATCTCTTGCTGGAATATTATTTTTGTAAAAAGGTGTACCAAAACCAGTAGGCACATTACTAGCATCTATAATGTCTTTTATTCCAAATGGTATACCAAGTGCGATGTTGTTAATTTGTTCATCTAATTGTTTTGATTCTTTTAGTGCATTTTCTTCATCTAGATATATCCACGCTTTCACAACATCTTCTTTTTCTTTGATTCTTTCAAAACAACTTAACACCCATTCATGTATAGAAAGTTTTTTATTTCTTATAAGTTTAATTGCTTCACTTGCCGTTAATTCGAAAGGTTTTGTCATTTGTTTTCACTAAATAATTTCAATATTGTATATACTACTGATTATTTTTTGGTTTTGTAAAATTAAATTATAGTTTAATATTTAATATGAATAAGGAGGAATAGATGGAAAATATGACTGAAAAATTTGCTGAATTTTGTGAACAGTTAAAATATGAAGATCTTTCTCCAGAAGTTATTAAAAGAACAAAATTACTTATCTTAGATACTGTAGGAATTATCATAAGGGCCAGACATGACGCAGAATCAACATCTAGCTTGGTTTCTGCAATTGATAAATTAGAAATGAGCAATGGTAGCTGCCAAGTTTTTTCAGATAAAAAAACGTATTCACCAAGTGCTGCAGCGCTTTTAAATGGAACTTTAGCGCATTCTCTTGATTTTGATGACACACATGCGGAAGCATCTCTTCATTCAAGTGCGCCCATTTTGTCAGCTGCGCTGGCGGCTGCGCAGATGAATAAATCATCTGGCCAAGAATTAATTACAGCATGTGTTGTTGGTTACGAAGTTCAGATAAGACTAGGTTTGGCTGGAGGATCTTCAGCGCATTATAAAAAAGGATTTCATCCTTCTGCAACGTGCGGTATTTTTGGCGCTGCAGCTGCAGCAGGATATTTGATGGGATTAACTAAGGAGCAGTATATATCTGCATTTGGTATTGCTTTAAGTCAATCTGCAGGTTCTATGCAATTTTTAATAGACGGTGCGTGGACTAAAAGATCTCACGTTGGGCAGGCTGCTCAAAATGGTCTAAGTTGTGCAATCATGGCTGGTGAAGGTTTCAAAGGTCCTTCAAAAGCCTTTGAAGGACAATGGGGTTACTTACACTCTTATGCTTCAGGTGGTGACGTCAACAAAGCAACAACTGGCCTAGGAGAAGAGTTTGAAACTCTCAATCTTGGTGTCAAACCCTATCCGTCATGTAGATATAGCCATGCTGCAATAGATGGATTAATAGAGTTGAAAAAAGAATTGAAATTTTCATCTGATGATTTAGATGATATTGATATCGGCTTGTCAGAAACTGCTTTGAACATAATTGGTTATCCATTAACTGACAAGCAACACCCTAAAAGTGTTGTTGACGGTCAGTTTTCGATGCCATTCTGTGCTGCAGTTACAGTTAAAAGTGGTGGATTGCAATGGGATGATTATAAAAATCATCTAAATAATAAAGATACACTCTCATTATGTAATAAAATAAAGGTAAGCCCTGACGAGGATGCAGAAAAATGTTGTCCTGAATATATGAGTGCCAAAGTAAAAGTTGTAGTAAAAGGAAAAAAATACGAAAAATTCGTAAAAATTCCTAAAGGAGAACCAGAAAACTTTATGGAGGATGTAGAATTTATATCAAAATTTAAGGGATTAACTGAGCCATATCTATCAAAACAAAGAGTTGATCAATTGACAGATTTAATGCTTAAAATTGATCAAGCTAACAATGTAAATTCAATTTTTGAATATAGTCAGATTGATATTTAGATTTATGTAGGAGTAAGTTTATGAATGATCAAAGAATTCTAGAAGTCGAACAAAAAAGTCCTGTTTCAGAAGAAGATAACCTTATCATAGACACAGTAAACAAGTTTCTTGAAAGAGATGTAAAGCCATTTGTTAAGGAGTTTGAATCAGAAGATAAATACCCTCAATTAATTGCTGATAAAATGGCGGATTTAGGTCTTTTTGGAGCAACTATTTCTCCAGAATACGGAGGCTTGGGTTTATCTGCAGTTACTTACTCCAAAATTGTAGAAAATGTCTCTGCAGTGTGGATGTCTGTATCAGGTATTTTTAATTCTCATTTAATAATGTGTGCGGCTGTTGAGAGATTTGGTTCTGAAGAGATGAAACAGTATTATCTTCCAAAATTTGCATCCGGTGAAATAAGAGGTGGAATTGCATTAACTGAACCAGACTGTGGAACTGATCTCCAATCAATTAAAACAAAAGCAGAAAAAGTAGGTGATGAATACATCATAAATGGAACTAAAACTTGGATAACAAATTCAGTTCAGGGTTCAATTTTAGCTGTTTTAGTAAAGACTAACACAAATATTAAACCTGCTCACAAGGGAATGAGCTTAATACTTGTAGAAAAAAATCACGGATTTGTAGCCAGAAAATTAAAAAAACTTGGATATAGAGGCATAGATACAGGAGAAGTGCAACTTGAAAATGTAAAGGTGCCTAAGTCTAACCTTATTGGCGAAATAGAAGGTAAGGGTTTACAGCAAATTCTAGCCGGCCTTGAGTTAGGTAGAATAAATGTAGCTGCAAGAGGTGTTGGAGTTGCTAGAGCATCTCTAGACGATTCTATAGAGTATGCTAAAACAAGGAAAACCTTTGGCAAGCCTATAAGTGAACATCAATCAATTCAAATTAAATTAGCAGAAATGGCAACTAAGCTTGAGGCGTCGAGGTTACTAACAGAGCAAGCTGCAAAAGCTTATGACTCAGGAAACCGGTCTGATTTGCAGGCAGGAATGGCTAAACTTTTTGCTACTGAAACAGCATTGTTTAATTCAACCGAAGCAATGAGAATTCATGGTGGATTTGGATATTCTCCAGAATATAATATTGAGAGATATTATAGGGACGCACCTCTATTAGCCATAGGTGAGGGTACAAATGAATTACAAAAACTTATTATTGCCAAGCAATTAGTTTCAGATAATTAAAAGTATTGATTATAAAAAATTGTTATACTAAAAGCGCCTACTCCAACTAGTAAGCCCATAATTGGTTTTTTGGGGAAGCATAAAAATACGATTACCCCAATCACGAATGGTATTAATCTTTCAAGCATATTAGTTTGAGCTAAGGCGCCAGTAGGGAAGAAAATAATTCTAACCATCAATCCTGTAGTCATTGCAAAGGCAACAGCATTTATCCATTTTGCAAAAAGGCCATCTTTATCTATTTTGCTAGATAATGTAACACCAAAAATTCTCCAAATAAAAATACCTAACCCTGCGATTAACAACATAAACCAAGGCATCAACTCTGGGCTAATGAATGAAAGATCATGCATTAGATTTACCTTTTTTTAGAAGATAATTAATTAAAAGTCCCAATGTTCCGCCGACTAATCCGCCAATAATTATACTCCAATCACCTATATACGGATAGAGAATGGGTCCGATTATGCCTCCGCTTACAACAGCAACCCTATAATATAATTCTATAGCTCTTAACATTAAAATTGTTATATATAAAGGCATTATGAAAACAGGAATGGAGACAATGTCAGTCGGCAGAATATCGTATAATTTAAAACCAATAATTGTTGTGAATGTATTTATAGTTACTAGAGCCAAGCTTAGACCTCTAAAAAAACTTAAAAGATCTTTTTCCTGAAACTCATTTTTAATTTTTATTAACTCAGCCCAGCCAGTAGGACTTATGAGGTGTGCCCACAATAATTTTGAAATGAATGGTATTTTGTGACTATGAATATTTATTAAAGTCATACCAGATAAAACTAAAAAAAACTGTCTCATATTCGCCAGCAAAACTGTTGTGAAGAGTAAAAATATTGGTGTGCCTACAGTATACAATGATACAAATATAACCATTCCTGGCATACTCCAAAGTACAATCAATGAACCAACGGTCAGATAAAGATCAAGACCAGCTTCACCAGCGAAAACTCCAAAGCCAAACATAGCTGCACTCATTCCTATTCCAGGAAAACCAAAACCGGTTAAGATACCTTTTTTTAAGGGACTATAATTTTTCTTCATAAACTTATTTTCTAAATTATTGTTTTGCTATTAGATCTATTTCAACCGACGCACCAACAGCAAGACCAGTCACACCAATACATGTTCTTGCAGGAAGTTTATTTTCATCAAAATAAGATTTATAGATTTTATTTACTTTATCAAAATCTTGAAAATTTACTAAATAAACCCTAACAAATGTTACCCTTTCCAAAGATGATCCTGACTGTTTTAAGACGTCCATAAGGTTCTTCATAACTTGATGAGTTTGTTCTTCTACGTCATTACTAACTAGTACGTCTGGATTATTTGGTAATGTTGGCATCTGTCCAGTAACAAAAATAAAGTCACCTGCCTTTACAGCATGGCTAAACGGCCCTACTCTTTTAGGACCATTTTCAAATACTAAATGTTCTATATCCAATCCACTGCTCCTAGTTAGATTATTTGTTGTCAAAAGCGTTATTTCAAATAAACTTATATTAACAGGGGGACTTTTCAATGAGATTTACAAATAAAACTGTATTTATTACAGGCGCTGCTGGGGGTATAGGTCGTCAAACTGGATTAAGTTTTGCCAAGGAAGGTGCCAATGTAGCTGTTTCAGATCTAGATTTTGAAATGGCTGAAAGAGTTGCAAATGAAATAAAATCAGCTGGCGGTATTGCAGAACCTTTCAAATTAGACGTAACAAATCAGAATGAAACAATTGAAACAATGAATAATGCCTACAAACATTTTGGAGGCTTAGACGTAGCATTTTGTAATGCTGGTATAAGAGAAATTGTTTCCCCTTTAGAGTTATCTATCGAGGAATGGAGAAAGGTTATCGATATAAATGTTACCGGTGTTTTTATCACTGCTCAAACATTTGCAAAACACTGCATAAAAGAAAAAATAAAAGGTAACATAGTTATTACATCATCAACTTTAAGTGTAACCGCAGCGCCTAATAGATGTGCTTATACTTCATCTAAACATGCTACAGCTGGAATGACTAAACAATTAGCGATCGACTTGGCTAAGTATGATATTAGGGTTAATGCAGTGGGGCCAGGTGTAATTCGGACACCTTTAACAGAAAGATATTTCCAAGATGAAGAAGCTTCTCAAAAAGTAAGAAACTTACACGCTATGAAACGTTGGGGAGAACCCAATGAGATTTCGAGTGCTGTTTTGTATTTAGCCAGTGAAGAAGCAAGCTTCTGTACAGGCACAAACTTAATTGTAGATGGTGGTTGGACAGCTGGTAAGGATTGGTAGTTAATTTATTTTTTCTAGAACTGGATGCAAGTATTTTAAAAACTCTTCTGGGTTTTCACTCATTGGAAAGTGACCAACATTCTTCATTTTAACTATCTCGATTCCAATGGTGTCAGCAAGAGACTTTGTTTCTTCTGGAGTTGCAGAATAATCATATTCACCTGTAAGTAAAAATATTGGACACTTTGAATTATCTATTTTTTTAATTTCTGTTCCAATATTTCCATCAAATTTATAAAAAAATAAATCCCCTTTAAAAATACCAGGTCCACCTTGCATATAATGCCACATAGTCTCAAACTTATCATTTTCAGGGCTAGTTGGAGCCATTAAACCATAAGCAATTCCGCCACAGACTTCACCGCCATGTACATCTTGCCTATGAAGCCAACTAATATCGTAATAAGGATCTAAATGTCCGGCACTTTGAAGTCCTATTAGGGCTTTAAACTTTTCAGGGAAATGTATTGCTAGATGTAGAATGATTCTACCGCCTATTGAACAGCCCATTACAACCGGCTTAACTAATTCTAAACCGTCTATAAAGCTCATTATTTGAGAAATATATGACTCAGTTGAAAGTTTATAATGCCCAACTTGTGAATTTTCGGGAGGTGACGATTTACCATGCCATGGCATATCAAAAACTATAACACGATATTTTTTTAATATTTTTTTATCGTTTAGAAGAGCTCTGTATTGTCTTCCATCAGAGCCTGCAGTATGAAGACAAACTAAAGGAATACCCTCACCAGCTTCTTCCCAGTAAATTCTGTGTTTAACTCCGTCTATTTCAAATTTACCGTAATTACCAGTTATAGGTTCTTTTTCAATTTTCATTATTACCCTCCGCTGGTCTTAGAGAGGCAAGTAGCAATTTGAAGTATAGTAGGTGTGACATTAAGGGATGGAGATCTCCTTCAAATTTTAAAACCTTTCTTCTAAGCATTGCGATAATGTCATGTGATCCTGGTTGAGGAGTTGATTGCAAAAATTTTAACCACTCATTCTTTGAAGCCGTTAATTTAAAAATATAGCTTGGCATTATAAACGGCCCTTCTTCGACATTTGTTACATTGCCTTTTTCAATACTAATTAAATATTCATCATCAACAGTGCTTATCATAAAACATGTATTAAGGTACTGTGCCATAATCGAAAGTTGGCTTCGTCTTTCATTTTTTTCAATTAATGATTTAAACATACAAATCTCGAAACATATTTTGTAAAGATTGGCATATTATTAATTTATTACCAATTAGATTTTTTATTTGATATGTTAATAAATAATTATAAGTCTGGAGGATTAGATGAACGGAGCAGAAAGTTTAGTTGGCACTCTATTAGAAGGAAATGTAGACGTCTGTTTTACTAATCCAGGAACATCTGAAATGCATTTTGTAGCAGCTTTAGATAAATACGATAAAATGAGAAGTATTTTATGTCTATTTGAGGGTTGTGCTACAGGAGCAGCTGACGGCTACTTCAGGATGAAAAGGTCTCCGTCATCTACTTTACTACATTTGGGTCCTGGTTTGGCTAATGGCCTTGCAAATCTTCATAATGCAAAAAAGGCAAGTTCAGGAATAGTAAATATTGTTGGAGAGCACGCCCTTGATCATATAAAACTCAATGCTCCATTGACTTCAGATATTGAAGGGATAGCAAGACCTGTTTCTCATTGGGTTAAAACCAGTAAATCATCAAAAGATATTGCAGTTGATGGAGCTGAGGCGATTGAAATGGCAAATATTAATCCAGGCCAAATTGCTACTTTGATATTACCTGGTGACACTGCATGGAATGAAGGAAACGCAATTCAATCTATTAAGTTAAAAAATAAATATAGTACCGTTTCCTCAAATTTAATTGATGAAGCTGTAATAGCTCTTCGTGAAGCTAAAAATCCCCTAATACTTGTAGGTGGTTCAGCGTTAGAAGAAAAAAATCTAATAAAGCTAGCAAAAGTAGCTGATAAAATAGGTTGTCCAATGAAAACAGATTGGTTTAATGCTCGATTAGATAAAGGTGCAGGAAGAATAAACTCAGTTAGAATTCCTTACGTGGTTGATAAAGCTGTTGAAGTTCTAAAAGACTTTGACAGCATTATAATTATAGGAGCAAGGCGACCTGTTGCTTTTTTTGCATATCCAAATAAACCAGGTGTGCTAACACAAGAAAGTACAAAGTTTATTGAATTAGCTTCACTTTCAGATGACATTACTAATGTTATTAATGAGTTATCAGATAAAGTGGGAATTAGTGATAATAAACCAAGCACAGTTTCAGAACTCAAAATTCCTGATATTCCAAGTGGTCCCATCAATCCAACTTCGCTTGGTATGGTTTTGGGTGCTCTTATTCCAGAAAACGCAATAGTTGTAGATGAATCTGTAACTACTGGAAGAGAATTTTTTTATCAAACAGCTGGTTCTTATCCACATACATGGCTTAATAATTGTGGGGGATCAATTGGTTTTGGAATGCCAGTTGCCATAGGTGCGGCAGTTGCATGTCCTGACCAAAAAGTTATTTCCTTAGAAGGAGATGGTAGTGCGATGTATACTGTCCAGTCTTTGTGGACAATGGCCAGAGAAAATTTAGACATAGTTGTATTAATATTCGCAAACCAAAGTTACAAAATTCTACAAGGTGAGTTAACGAACGTTGGTGTTGATAATCCAGGCAAATCAGCTTTGGAAATGTTATCTTTAAAAGATCCGTCTTTAGACTGGGTATCAGTATCCAAGGGTATGGGAGTTGATGCAGTTAGAGTAGATAATATAGAAGACTTAGTAAAAAATTTTAAGCATGGATTAAAAGACAAAGGCCCATTCTTAATTGAAGTTATGATCTAAAGAATTTTGCTAACGCTTCCAATTTAAATTATGAGATAGTTTAAATTAAGTATTATTAATAAATAATTTTTTAACTAATAATCATAATTTAGGAAAAACATTATAGACACCTTCATTATAATTGCAGTTCTATTTGCTGCATTCTTGCACGCGCTTTGGAACTTTATTTTAAGGGGTTCTGAAGATAAATTATTAAGTATGACTTCAGTCGTTCTAGGTCATATACCATTTGCCTTAATTGGAATTTTAGTTTTTGGTCTTCCTAATTCAAATGGTTTAAGTTACATATTAATAAGTGCATTACTTCATTTTTTTTATCAAATATTTCTTCTAAATGCATATAAATTTGGTGAATTGTCAGAAATTTATCCAATTGCAAGGGGGTTGTCTCCTCTAATAATTATTACTATCAGTTTGTTTTTCTTTGAAGAAAATATATCTTCTCACGAAGTGGTAGGAATATTTCTTATTTCACTTTCTTTGATAATTTATGGATTAAAACAATTCCTAAGCCGTGATTCCAGTATAAAGGGTTTCAGCTTAGCTATTATAACAGGTTGCTTTATTGCTAGTTATTCAATTGTAGATGGTTATGGCGCAAGAGTAACACAAAATCCAATTGGTTTTTATAGTACGATGACTTTGATTAATGGTTTAATATTTTACTTTTATGCTAAATGTAAAGATAGAGACATAATAAAAAGAATTTTCATTAGTGGAAAACGTTCATTTTTTATTGGAGGAACTGCATCATATGCAGCTTATGGTATTGTAGTTTGGGCATGCTTGTTTCTACCTATTGCTGTTGTGTCTTCCATTAGGGAAACTTCAATTTTATTTGCAATTTTATTAGGTTTGTTTTTTTTAAAAGAGAAGATAAATTTAATAAAATCATTTTTGATTGTAGGTTTATTTTTTGGTCTTTTATTTTTGAGAGTTGGATAAACAGTACTCAAATCAAAAAAGTTAAATATAGTTAAATATAATTAAATATACATGTTAGATTGTAAATTCTCTAAGTTTCATGGAAGTTTAAGTTTTGGATATTTTAAATAACGGTAATGAAATTTCCATCATAGTTGCTATTGCATTTTTTCTAGCTGGCGTTGTAAAAGGCGTAATTGGAATTGGTCTTCCTACTACCGCTATAACGATAATGACGTTTTTCATTTCACCATTGATGGCTTTAGGACTTAATCTTATACCCATGACCGTTACCAATATTTGGCAATTCAGTAAGGCGGATAATCCAAAAAAAATAGTTGCTAACTATAAATACTTTGCAATTACACTGGTAATTTGCATTTTGATAACTTCATTTTATGCAAACCAAATCGGCGATAATGTTGTAAGAATAATTTTTGCATGTGCAGTTTTGTTGTTCGTAAGTGTAAATTTCTTTGGATTTAACTTTAAAATGAACCCAAAACATGATGTGTTTTGGCAAAGTATCTTAGGAACCTTAGGTGGAATATTTGGAGGGGCCGCTTCAATTTGGGCAGTTCCTGTGACAATGTATCTTTTGATGAAAAATGTTAAACCCAAACATTTTGTTGATGTTAGTGGTTTTTTAATTACGATTGGATGTATTCCTGTTTCTGTTGGGTATATTGCCACAGGTGTATTTCAACCAAATATGTTTATTTATGGAGCACTTGGTTCTGTAACAGCTGTGATAGGCTTCCAGATTGGTGAAAAGTTAAGAAATAAAATAAATGCAAAAACATTTAAAAACTTATTACTTATATTTTTTAGTATTGCAGCTTTAAAAATGATAATTCAATCTCTCGTAGAATTTGAAGTATTTATTTAGAATAGCTTTATTAGATAATTTTAATTTCAACCTCAGATAAATTGCCCACTTTATAAATAATATGGTCTCCTCTTTGTGGCGCTCGTGTTTTAATTACACTACCAGTAATTATAACACTACCTTTAGGAATTGTCCGTCCATGAGAGAGTAGTAAATTAGCAACCCAAGATAATGACTCTAAGGGATTTGCGTCTTTAATCATTGCATTTTGTGGAGGCTCATCATTCCAAAGTAGTTGAGATTTAATAATATCAAGATCTAAATTTTCCCAGTTTGGAAGTTCTTTACCCAAAACTATTCCTGAGCACCAGGCATTGTCTGTAATCATAGTCAAAGCGTTTATATTGGAGTAATCGGCATTCCTGTCTATTATAAGTTCAAATGCAGGCGAAAGTGACTTGATATATTGCCTTATATTATTTTTATGAAATGAACCCATTTCAGGCTTTAAATCTTCGGATAAAGTAACAGCTATTTCAAACTCTAATCCTAACCCGTGAAATTTACTTAGTTCAAATGTAGAAGGACTACTCTTTATTTCATTTGCAAAAATTCCGCCAGCTATAGGATGATCTATACCGCATAATTCTTGTTGGATCCTAGAAGCCAAAGCTATTTTAAACCCTCCTAATTCTCCTCGATCAGAGTTTTTTTGAAAAACTTGTTGTACCTTATAGGCTTCATCAAAACCTTTCGGCATCAACGTTTCAGGTAAGTTTTGAAAGGTTTGTTTTGAGTTATGTTGATCCAACATAAATTGTGCTATTTGTTCTAATCTATCCATAAAGCACCCCCTTAAGATTTAAAAATGTTTATTTTATAATAATATCCTATAAAAAATTTCTGTTCTTAGAAAGTTTTGTTTGATAAAATAAATATAACTTTTCTATTTTTTTTGGAGTTTTTGTTGTTAGACAGTCATATCGTTAACGTTCGAAATGAAGTAGATAATTGGCTTTTAAGTTTTAACGAAGCTATATCTGATAAACATAATAAAAAAGATTCTATTGAAAATCTCAATAAATTGTTTTTTGAAGATTGCCATTGGAGAGACATATTGGCGCTGACTTGGCAGATTCAAACAACATCCGGCAAACAGAATATAATTCCTAAACTTTATGATAAGGTTTTAGATGTTACCGCAAGAGACTTTACTATCGACCCTCAAAGAACACAACCTAGGGAAGTTATTAGAGCTGGTAAAAATGTAATAGAAGTAATTTTAAAATTTAAAACAAAATTTGGACATTGTGAGGGTGTTGTAAGACTATACGAAGACCTTGAGGCTCCAAGAATGTTTAAAGCATGGAGTTTTCTTACAGCTTTAAGTAACCTCAACTCTTCATTTAACAAGAAAGAAGACGAATATGAAAACAACTTAGAGGGCCCCAATTGGTTAGATGTCAGAACAGAAGATAGGTTATATAAAGATAGAGACCCTGAAGTTTTAGTTGTTGGGAGTGGACAAGCTGGCTTATCAATTGCTGCAAGATTAAAGCAACAAAATATAGACACCCTTGTTATAGATAAAAATGAAAGGGTAGGGGATAACTGGAGAAATAGGTATCACTCTCTAAAATTGCATAATCAGACACATGTAAATCACCTTCCTTACATGCCATTTCCGCCTACCTGGCCAACATATATTCCCAAAGACAAATTAGCAGGATGGTTTGAGTATTATGCTGAGAGTATGGAGTTAAATGTTTGGACAAAAACGACTTTTATTAGTGCAGAATATAATGAAGCCGAAAAAAATTGGAAGGTTATACTTAGATTATCTGATGGTAATGAAAGGATATTGAAGCCTAAGCATATAGTAATGGCTGTAGGTGTAAGCTCAGTTCCTAATCGCAATAAAATTCCTGGAATGGAAGGTTATAAGGGTAAGGTAATACACTCTACAGACTACAGTAGTGGTAGAGATTATAAAGGTAAAAATGTATTAGTGTATGGAACAGGTACTAGTGCCCATGATGTTGCACAAGATTTATATGTCCATGGTGCAAATGTTAAAGTAGTCCAGAGATCGCCATCTATGGTTGTTAATGTTGAGCCAAGCGCACAACTACCTTATCAATTATATAAAGAAGGTCCCAACACGGACGATTGTGATTTAATTACTATTTCAACTCCTCTTGATGTTCTGAAAAAAACACATCAACTTCTCACACAAAAAACAAAAGAGATTGATAAGCCTTTATTGGATAAATTAGAAGAAGTTGGATTTAGATTAGAATACGGTGAAGAAAATACTGGATGGCAATTTAAATATTTAACTAGAGGTGGTGGTTATTATTTTAATGTAGGAGCATCTGATTTAATAGCTAATGGAAAGATTAAAGTAATACAATTTTCAGACATCTCTAATTTTAATCCTTCAGGAATAGAGATGAAATCAGGCGAAAATTTTGAAATTGATTTGATGGTCACCGCAACCGGTTACAAAGGTCAAGAATATGTGGTTGAAAAGTTTTTTGGAAAATCAGTTTTTGATAAGATTGGACCTATTTGGGGGTTTGATAACAATAGACAAGAACTAAGAAATATGTGGATGCAGACTAAACAACCTGGATTATGGTTTCATGCAGGAAGTTTAGCTCAATGCAGAATTTTTTCAAAATTCTTAGCTTTACAAATTAAAGCGATCAAAGATGGTATACTGAATTAACTGGATAAATCTTAAGGTCTAATTTTAGCACCAGAGAGTTTTTCGTACGTAAGAGCAACGTTGCTCATATCAGCTTCTTCACCAAATTCATCTATTGTAGTTTTTAAAAGCTCTTGAGATAATTGTCCTAGTGGAATTTTAACTTGATTAGCGTCAGCAATTTTAGTTGCAACACCAGCATCCTTTTTCATCAAACCAGTGCTGAAACCTTGGATCATTTTTCCAGAAAGAATATTGTCCGGAAGTGTGATTTCTGTTGCATAGTTTCTTCCAGAACTCTTCTGGATAATATTCACTGCTTTTTCAGGCTCAACACCGTCTTTTACAAGCATGGAGATAACTTCGAATGTAGCCATTCTACATATTAAATTGAGTAAGTTGTTACCCGCTTTGATTGAATGTCCTGATCCAATCTCACCTGCATAGAATATATTTGAACTGATATCGTCCATTATAGGTTTAATAGTAGAAAATTGATCTTCAGTTCCACCTACCATTATAGCTATATTGCCTTGGTTAGCTCCTTTGGGCCCCCCACTTACTGGAGCATCTATAAAATTAATATCTTTTTGTTTAAGCGCCTTAGAAATTTTTCTGGTAATTTCTGGCTCTCCTGTTGTCATGTCAATAATATATGTATCCTTCTTAGCAGATTTTATTAATCCATTATCTCCATTTATAACTTTTTCTACAATAGCACTGGTTGGTAAACATAAAAAAATTCGTGAAGTTTGCGAGGCTAATTCTGAAGGATTAGAACAAGCCGATGCTCCTTTGTCTGTAAAGTATTTAATATTATTTTCATCAAGGTCATGAACAAAAAGCTGGTATTTTTTAAGCAATTTTTTAGCAAGGGGGGCACCCATGTTACCTAAGCCAATAAATCCTATTTTTTCCATGAGAATCTCCTGAGGCAGGTACTCATTAATTTAGGAAAAAGTACCAAAAATATTTTTATTAAAACAGTCTCGTTTACTTATTTTATCATACCAAAGTTTTAAATTTGTTAAATTAGGACGCTCTATTGGCAAAGAATTATACCTATAGGAAGCAACACCCATAATAATATCTGACATACCAAAACTATTATTTAAAATATACTCCCGGTCGCTCAAAAAATTATCAAAGATTTCAAATTTTTTATTCAATAAAACAACATTCTTATCAATAAGCTCTTGATCCCGATCTTCAGGAGGGTTTCTTACTAATCCCCAGAATATTGGTGTCATATTCAATTGTAAGTCAGTTGCTTGAAATTCCATCCACTGCTCAGCAATTGCTATATCTTCTGCTTTTGATATTTCGTAAACATCAGTATATTTTCTATAAAGATATCTTACAATGCTGTTCGATTGATTAATTATAGTACCATTATGATCTAAAGAAGGAACAATCAGTTGAGGGTTTATTTTCTCATAGTTTTCTACATTAACAGTTCCAAACTTTCCATGCTCATCATGCCACTTAAATTCAATATTTAATTCGCAAAGAGCCCACGAAACTTTCTGAACATTAATAGAGTTTCGTCTTCCGTATAATTGTATCAAGAAATTGTCCTTTTTATTTCATTACAGATAGGGGAGTGGAGCTTAAGTTTTGAACAAGTATAGAATTTCTGTCTACAAGTTTTGCGACTGTAGGAGCAATGTTTTCTAACCACTCTTTGCTTTCATAAACATCTTTATAAAGTTTTACTTTTTCTTCCTGGCTTTCAAATCTTCTGATCCACACATAGGTATTACCCTTTTCTTCGGAATTCATAACGCGTTCGCCATTTTCCAAAGCAAATTGATCGGAACTGTCCATGACAAAACTTCCATGAATAACCATACCTTTTTCCACTTGAAAAGGCATGATAGTTTTTTCCATATATGATACCCATTCATCCATTTTTCCAGGAGAAATTTGATAAACTCTCAATTCAAAAAACGCACTCATTACAACACTCCATTAAAGTAATTAAACTTAAACATTATATAATTAAATTTAATTATTCAAATTTTCATTTATATTAATCCTATAAGCTTTTGAGGAGGTGAGTAATGAATTATACAGAAGGATGTTTTGTTGGAAGAATTTGGAACGCCGCACAAGGTGGCCCTTGTTTAGTGACTATAAAAGACAACTATGTATACGACATAACATCTAAAGAAATTCCCACTATAAGAGATTTACTTGAGCTCAAGGATGTCAAAAAATATATAAACCGCTGTGAGAATACTAAACTAGTTTCTACTGAAATTCTATTTCAATCCAGCATGAAAAAAAACTCAGATATATCTCTGCTCGCTCCCTGTGATTTCCAAGCTATTAAAGCGTGTGGTGTTACGTTTGCTAAATCTATGGTTGAAAGAGTTATTGAAGAGAGAGCAGCAGGTGATCCCAAGAAAGCAGAAAGTCTGAGAAATCATATTGGAGGATTAATTGGCGATAGCTTGCAAAATATCATTCCTGGTTCACAAAAAGCTAATGAAGTCAAAAAAGCGCTTATAAGCGAAGGCTTATGGTCACAATATTTAGAGGTTGGAATAGGTAAAGATGCTGAAGTTTTTACTAAGGCCCAAACTTTATCATCTGTTGGTTTTGGAGCAGAAGTTGGTTTAAATCCAATTTCTAATTGGAATAATCCTGAGCCTGAAATTGTTTTAGCAGTTAATAGTCAAGGAGTAATTAAAGGAGCTACTCTTGGTAATGATGTTAATTTAAGAGATGTAGAAGGGCGCTCTGCACTCCTTTTAGGCAAAGCAAAAGATAATAATGCCTCTTGTTCAATAGGACCATTTATAAGAATTTTTGATGAAAGCTACACCCTTAATGACATGAAATCAGCCCATATATCTCTTAAAGTCGAGGGTAAAGATGATTATGTGCTTAATGGTTCAAGCTCTATGTCTGAAATAAGTAGAGATCCAGAAGATCTTGTAAGTCAAACTATAGGTAGACATCATCAATATCCAGACGGATTTATGTTGTTTTTGGGTACTTTATTCGCCCCTACAGAAGATAGAGATGTTGTTGGTGAAGGCTTTACTCATAAAATTGGAGACAAAGTTACAATTTCAGAACCTAATTTGGGAGAATTAATAAATTATGTGAACTTATCCACAGCTTGTCCACAGTGGAATTTCGGAATAGCTTCAATGATAAAGAATTTAAGTCAAAGAGATCTTTTATAAATAATTAAGGATTTTAAGATGAATGACGCAATAAAAGGTTCTCTCGTAGGTGTTAAAGTTATCGACTTTTCTACTCTCTTACCGGGACCACTTGCAAGTTTGTTTTTAGCAGAAACTGGTGCAGAAGTTATTAAAATTGAAAGACCTGAGTTTGGTGATGAGATAAGGTTGTCTCAGCCTAAATGGAATGATCAAAGTGTATCTTTTTCAATGCTTAATAGAGGCAAGAAGAGTTTATCATTAGATCTTAAAGATCCAAAAAATTTAAAAATTTTGGAGCCAATAATTAGAGAGACGGATATTATAATTGAACAATTTAGACCGGGTGTTATGAAGAGGCTTGGATTAGATTATGAAACTATAAAAGAAATTAATAAGAACATAATTTATGTTTCCATAACTGGCTATGGACAGAAAGGTCCTAAAAGTATGGTAGCTGGTCATGATCTAAATTACATAGGAAACACAGGGTTGTTAAGCTTAAGTATGGGAAGTAGTGAAAAGACAGTAGTCCCTCCAGGATTAATCGCTGATATAGCAGGTGGATCATATCCGGCCGTTATAAATATTTTGTTGGCCCTCAGAAAAAGAGATATAAACCAGGAAGGATCGTACATTGATATTTCAATGACAGACAATTTATTCCCTTTTATGTTTTGGGGTTTAGGCTCTGGCTTTTCACAAAACACTTGGCCCGGTAACTCTGACTCAACTTTATCTGGGGGATCTCCTAGATATAATATTTATGAGACAAAAGATGGTGGTTATTTGGCGGCTGCACCTTTAGAAGACAGGTTTTGGAATAAGTTTTGTGAGGCAATAGATTTACCTAAAAAATATATAAATATGAATGATAATCCAAAGAAAGTTATTCAGAGAATCAGAGATATAATTAAATTAAAAAATAAAGATCATTGGTTTGATGTTTTTGAAAAAGCTGATTGTTGTTGTTCTATAGTTAAATCATTAGAAGAAGCTATAAATGACAACCATTTTAAAGTAAGGGAGATTTTTTCAAGAAAAATTTTAAGTGAAGAAGGACACGAAATACCTGCCTTACCTGTTCCTATAGACAAGCAATTTAGAAAAGGTAAAATAGGGGAAAAAGCACCAAAACTTGGTGCTCATAATGATTTATTTTTTTAGTAAAATAATCATTAACTTGACCTAGTCAATTCATCTTGTCACAGTAATGGGATAAGAAGCCAGTTTTTTTG
Source organism: SAR116 cluster bacterium AG-337-N21 (assembly GCA_003282145.1). GTDB lineage: Bacteria > Pseudomonadota > Alphaproteobacteria > Puniceispirillales > Marisalimonadaceae > Marisalimonas. Next base: position 121,119 of record QBZZ01000001.1, on the reverse strand, counting down.
GTTAAGCTTTTGGAGATGTATTATGAAAAGATTGAACGACTTAGAATCTTATTGGATGCCATTTACTGCCAATAGGGATTTCAAAAAAGACCCTAGGATGGTTGTTTCAGCTGATGGCATGTATTACAAAAGTGAAACTGGCAAAGATATTTTAGACAGTGCTGCTGGATTATGGTGTGTCAATGCAGGACATAATAGACCAGAGATTACGTCAGCAATTTCCCAACAAGCGGCCACTTTAGATTTTGCCCCAAGTTTTCAATATGGACATCCAAAAGCTTTTGAATTAGCAAGTCGTGTTGCTGACTTATTTCCTAAGGGTTTAGATCATGTCTTTTTTACAAATTCTGGTTCAGAGGCTGTAGACAGCACTCTTAAAATTGCTTTAGCTTACCATAGGGCTAGAGGAAAAGGGACAAAGACGAGATTAATTGGTCGTGAAAGAGGATATCATGGTGTAGGTTTTGGGGGGATCTCTGTTGGAGGTATGCCACGAAACAGACAGTATTTTGGAACACTACTCTCTGGCGTTGATCATATATCTCACACTCATCTGCCAGATAAAAATAAATTTTCTAAAGGGTCTCCAGAACATGGTGATTATTTAGCTGACACCTTAGAAAACATTGTAGCTCTTCATGATGCGTCGACAATTGCTTCAGTAATTGTTGAGCCAATAGCAGGATCAACAGGAGTTCTCCCACCACCTAAAAATTACTTAAAAAGATTAAGAGAAATTTGTGATAAGCATGATATTTTATTAATTTTTGATGAAGTTATAACTGGTTTTGGTCGCTTAGGAAAAGCCACCGCTTCAGAATATTTTGGAGTTACACCTGATATAATTTCATGTGCTAAGGCAATTACTAATGGTATAATCCCAATGGGAGCAGCTGTAGTATCAAAAGAAATATATGATACTATGATGGATGAAGCCGATATGCCAATAGAGCTTTTTCATGGATATACGTATTCTGGACACCCAATTGCCTCAGCAGCAGGACTTGCTACCTTGGACATCTATAGAGACGAAGATTTATTCAATAAAGCAGGTAAAACAGCAAAGTATTTAGAAAGTGTAATTCATCAACTTAAAAATGATAAAAATGTCATTGATATCAGAAATTTAGGATTGGTCGCTGCGATAGAGATTGCTCCAAGGCCAGGAGCGGTTGGTGCTCGTGGTTATGAAGCTATGAAAAAAGCTTGGCAAAAAGGTCTGATGTTAAGAGTTACAGGAGATACTCTAGCTTTTTCACCGCCGTTAATAGCAGAAAAACATGACATTGATAAAATTTTTGAAATTGTTCAATTTGTTCTTAAAGATTTAGATTAAGTTTTTAATACTATTGATAGGAACCTTTATATAAACACTTCCATTGTTTTCTGGTGGTGGTAGGTTACCGGCTCTCATGTTCACTTGAATTGAAGGAATAATAAGTTTTGGCATGTTCAGTGTTTTATCTCTAGCTTCTCTGATTTTAACAAACTCATCTTCTAAAATTGATGTTTTAACATGAACATTTTTTTCTTTTTGTTCACCAACTGTTGTTGACCATTTAACCTCTCTTGAAGAAGGTGGGTAATCGTGACAAACAAAAATTCTTGTTTCATCAGGATAACTTAATATTTTCTGTATCGATCTATAAAGCTGGCGGGCGTCTCCACCTGGAAAGTCTGCTCTTGCACTACCTAAGTCAGGCATAAATAATGTGTCACCTACAAAAATAGAGTTTCCAATAACATGAGCCGTACACGCAGGAGTATGACCTGGTGTATTAATAACTTTACAATTTATATTTCCAATTTTGTACTCATCATTATCTTTAAATAGTTTATCAAATTGACTACCATCTCTTTGAAACTCAGTACCAGCATTAAACGTTTTCCCAAAAATATTTTGAATATCTGAAATTTTTTCAGATATCCCTATCTTACCTCCAAGTTTTTTTTGAATATAAGGAGAAGCAGATAAGTGATCTGCGTGGACGTGAGTCTCAATAAGCCATTCTACATTTAATTTATTTTGATCAACATAAGATATTATTTTATCTGCATTTAAATAATCTATGTCACCAGAAGAATAATCAAAATCTAATACACTATCAATAACAGCACATTTTTTTTCTATACTGTCATGAACTACGTAGCTTATAGTAGATGTTTGATTATCAAAGAACCCTTTAATACGTAAGTTTTCAACTGTTTTTATTTCGTTCATCTTTAAACCTTATTAAATTATTTTATTAATGGTATAGGTCTTTTAGTTTTTTCATTTGTCATTAAAATTGTTTCTAAGCTTTTCGCAATTTCTGATAACTCTACATCTCTACCAGCAGGAGCAATTAATTGGATGCCGAAAGGCATTTCTTTATGATCTAACCCACACGGTAATGCCCAAACACATGGAATTGCCATTGTTGATGCATAACTTAGTGATAACCAGCGCATATAAGTTGACAATTTTTCGCCATTAATATTATCTACAAATAATTGCTCGTGTGGATAAGGTGATACTGATGCAGCAGGGCAGATTAAGACATCATAATCATTAAAAAAATTTCGAAAGTTTTTATATATTTTTGTTTGCATGACATGGGCTGATGAAACGTCAGCAAGACTATACTTTAATCCTCTTTTAACATTATCAATTACATTCGGTCCCAATAAATCTTTATAATTATCAAGTTTGTCTTTATGCGAAGCAACATAGTTAAAGCCTCTAATAACTTCAAAGCAACTGTGAATATCTAGAAAATCTGGTTCACCTTGATCTGCTGTTAGAAAATTACCTTTAAAAGTATCAATCTTTTTTAAAAATGTTGATTTTATATCGTTATCGACTGGAGCGCATCCAAGATCATATGAAAAAGCCATTTTAATTCCAGATAAATCTGCACCTAATAGTTCATCGGGCATTGATAAACTATCTAGGCCAGAAAATGGATCTATTCTGTTTAAATTTACTTGAGCTTGTAGTAGCAGGTAAGTATCCGAAACATTTCTTCCCATAGGACCTTGAACTGAAAAAGGGTTTAAGCCAACAGAGGCTTCGGTAGCGGGAACAAGTCCAGGCGAGGGTCTAAAACCAGTAACACCACAAAAACCTGCTGGAGTTCTAAGGCTCCCTCCATAATCACTTCCATTTGCCAATGGCATCATGTTTGTTGCTAATGCAGCTGCACTTCCACCTGAGGAGCCTGCTGGAGTTTTAGTAATATCAAATGGATTAGAAGTGGCGCCATAAACTCTATTTTTCGTGTTTCCTCCAGCCCCAAATTCTGGAGTGTTGGTTTTACAAAATATAATTGCACCTTCGTTTCTAATATCTTCAACTATAGTGTCATCGCTTTTAGGTATTCTATCTTCGTAAATTTTGGATCCAGAAGTTGAGCGTAAATTCTTTACTGTATTTAAATCTTTAATTCCAACTGGGAGGCCATGTAGTATCCCAAGTTCTGATCCAGACATAACTTTATCTTCAGCTTTTTGGGCCTGTTTTAATACGTCATTTTTGTCAATTGCTACAACCGCGTTTATTGAAGGATTGTGTTTTTCTATCTGTTCAATACAACTTGTAGTTAATTCAACGGGTGAAAGTTGCTTATTACCAATTAACTTTCTTGCTTCAGTAGCGTTTAGATCACATGGTCTTGTCATTTATTTTCCTATCAAAGAGAAGATCACATTTTATTATAGTTTCGTAAAGTGAGAATAACAAACTTGACATTATTTTAATATAATAATATTTGAATATTGAGAACGATTATCAAATAGTATATAGTTTAAGTTATGAATAATAAAGAAAAATTAAGAAATGCAGGACTTAGACCTACTAAACAAAGGATGATAGTCGCTAATATACTATTAGATGGTTTTAATCGACATTTTACTGCTGAAAATCTCCAAGATGAAATTTATACATCTGGTAATTCTATGTCTATAGCTACTGTATATAACTGTTTAAAAAAATTTAAAAATTGTGGACTTATAAAACAAGTTGAAACTTCTAAAGATACAGCAATATTTGATACAAATACGGATTATCATCACCATTTTTTAAACGAAGAGACCGGTGAGTTAATAGATATTGAAAACGAAGAGATTAGTTTACATAAGCTACCTGAAATCCCTCAAGGATATTTAAATAACGGTATTGAAGTAATAATAAAATTAAAGAGACAAAATTAAATTTTTTACTTTAAAACCGTTCTAAACTACTTGACATATATCTACACAATTCATATTTTTAAACAATAAAATCAATATATCTCTTGAGAAAGGATTCCTTATGGATGACATAGGTAAATGCCCAGTAATGCATGGTTCAGCCACTACAAACAGTGGTGTAAGTACATCAAATCGTGATTGGTGGCCAAATCAATTAAATCTAAGTATACTTCATCAAAATGATAAAAGATCAAATCCTATGAGTTTGGATTTTGATTATAGAGAAGAGTTTAAAAAACTTGACTATCAAGCATTGAAGAAAGATTTAAACGATTTAATGACTGACTCACAAGAATGGTGGCCAGCAGACTACGGTCATTATGGTCCTTTTTTTATTCGTATGACTTGGCATGCTGCTGGAACATACCGAACAAGTGATGGCCGCGGTGGTGGTGGGACCGGAGATCAGCGTTTTGCGCCACTCAACAGTTGGCCAGATAATGGTAATTTAGATAAAGCAAGACGATTATTATGGCCAATTAAACAAAAATATGGAAATAAAATTAGCTGGGCTGACTTGTTTATTTTAACCGGAAATGTTGCAATTGAATCTATGGGCGGTAAGACATTTGGTTTTAGTGGTGGACGTGCCGATATTTGGTCTCCACCTGAAGATATATATTGGGGCCAAGAAAATGAGTGGTTAGAAAATAAACGATATTCGGGTGATCGAGAATTAGAAATGCCTCTTGGTGCTGTTCAAATGGGATTGATTTATGTGAACCCTCAAGGTCCTGACGGTAATCCTGACCCATTAAAAAGTGCTAGAGATATTCGTGAAACTTTTGCTAGAATGGCTATGAATGATGAAGAGACAGTTGCCCTTACAGCAGGTGGTCATACTTTTGGTAAAGCTCATGGAGCATCTGATCCTGACAAATATGTCGGTGCAGAACCAGAGGGAGCTCCAATAGAGCAGATGGGATTTGGATGGCAAAACTCATTCGGTTCAGGTGTTGGAAGAGATACTATTACAAGTGGAATTGAAGGTGCCTGGACTGCTAATCCAACACAGTGGGACAATGGATATTTTGATCTTCTTTTGGGTTACGAATGGGAATTAGTTAAGAGTCCTGCAGGCGCTTATCAATGGCATCCTATTAACCCTAAACAAGAAGACTTAGCGCCAGATGCTCAAGATGGTTCTATAAAAGTAACAACTATGATGACAACTGCCGATATGGCGATGAGAGAAGATCCTTCTTACAAAGTGATTTCTAAAAGATTTCATGAGAACCCAGACCAATTTCAAGATGCTTTTGCTAGAGCTTGGTTTAAATTGTTACATCGTGATATGGGACCAAAAACTCGTTATTTAGGACCTGAAGTTCCTGATGAGGAGTTAATTTGGCAAGACCCAGTTCCTGCCGGCAATAAAGATTATGATATTGAGGCTGTAAAATCGCTTATTTCAGAAAGCGGATTATCTACTAAAGAAATGGTTGAGACTGCTTGGGCAAGTGCTTCAACGTATAGAGGTACAGACATGCGCGGTGGAGCAAATGGAGCCCGCATACGTCTTGAGCCACAAAAAAGTTGGGAAGTAAATAAGCCAAATGAGCTATCTAGAATTTTAGACATTTATTCTGGTATCTCAGATAAGACAGGCGCATCTATTGCTGATATAATTGTTTTAGCTGGAAATGTAGGTATTGAAAAATCTTCTGGACAAAGTCTTGAGTTTATTCCTGGAAGAGGTGATGCAACTCAGGAAAATACGGATATTGACTCTTTTGCAGTTTTAGAGCCAGTAGTAGACGGTTTCAGAAACTTTCAAAAGGAAGATTATGGTGTTAGCCCTGAAGAGATGCTTTTAGATAGAGCTCAGATCATGGGTCTTACAGCTCCTGAAATGACAGTTCTAATTGGTGGCATGAGATCCCTAGGCATTACTACTAACGGCCAAGGTGTTTTTTCAGCGCCAACAGGTAAATTGTCAAATGACTTCTTCATAAAACTTCTTGATATGGGTATTGAATGGAAGCCGGTGAACAGTAATACTTATCAAGGTGTGAATAGATCAACAGGCGAAAAAATCAGTTCTGCTACACGTGTAGATTTAGCATTTGGTTCAAATTCTCAATTAAGGGCTATAGCAGAAGTTTATGCATGTAGTGACTCACATGATAAATTTATCAGAGACTTCATATCTGCTTGGAATAAAGTCATGAACTCAGACAGATTTGATCTAATATAATAATTATTAACTAAAAATTAAATTAGGCGGTTTTAACCGCCTTTTTTATGAGCGAGGATGTATTGCTTTGTGTAACTTTATTAATTCGCTTTCATTGACGTCAGTATATCTTTGAGTTGTCGAAAGACTTGAATGACCCAAAAGTTGTTGAATAGCTCTTAGATCTGCTCCACCAGACAGTAAATGAGTTGCAAATGCATGTCTAAGTGCATGGGGGGTAGTATGAGATGGTAAGCCTAATTCATATCTTAAATTTTCAACTCTCCTTTGAATAATTCTCGGAGAAAGTTCTCCACCTCTTTTTCCAAGGAACAGTGGTTCATCTTCTTTTACATCATATGGGCACAGGTCAAGGTATTCCTTAACACCCTCACAGATTATAGGTAACAAAGGTACATCTCTATACTTGTTACCTTTTCCTTTTACTCTCAACCAGTCACTTTTTGGAGCTTCTTTCTTTTTAAGAGATAATGCTTCACTTATTCTAAGACCTGAACCATATAATAATAACATTACAGCTCTATCTCGAAGGTTAATCCATTGATCATTTTCATTATCCATTAGAGATATAAAAGCTTTAGCGACAAGATCCGAATCAATGGATTTAGGATAACTTCTTTTAAGTTTAGGACTTTTGAAAATAGATATATCAAGAGATAAAATAACTTTATTTTTCAATAAGAATTTAAAAAAATTTTTTAAACTAGATATTTTTCTTGCAACTGTCGGTCTTGATAATTCTCGTTCAGACAATACTGATAAGAATCCTCTTAAAATATACTTATCTGGAGATAAAAAGTCATGATTTCTTTCATTACAAAATCTTAAAAATTCTACTACATCCCTTTTATAGGCATCAAGAGTATGCACCCCATACCCTCTAATATTTTCTAAATATTTAATCCAAGGTAAAACAACATTATTGTTTGTATTTAAGATATTTTTTTGTTTTATAGTATCCATAAATCAACTTATAAAATTGATTGACCTGTTTTTTTCCAATCAGATAAGAAATCTGCTAGACCCTTATCGGTAAGTGGATGATTGTACATGGCTTTTAAAAACTTTGGTGGAATGGTTGCAACATCTGCACCTAATTTTGCTGAGTCTATGATATCTTGGACATTTCTTATTGAGGCAGCAAGAACCTTTGTTTCAAATCCATGAATATCATAAATTTCAGTTATCTCTGAAATTAAGTTCATACCATCTGCACCTATATCATCTAGTCTTCCAATAAAAGGGGATATGAAAGAAGCACCTGCTTTTGCTGCTAAAAGTGCTTGAGCGGAACTAAAACATAAGGTTACATTTACCATAATACCGTCATCTGAAAATGCTTTGCATGCTCTAAGACCATCAAAAGTCAGTGGTACTTTGATGGCAACATTTTGAGCGATTGCAGATAGTTTTTTACCTTCCAATAACATGTTATCAAAATCGGTTGCTGTAACTTCTGCACTTACGGGTCCTGACACCTCATTACAAATTTCTTCAATGGTTTCAATGATATTTCGTCCAGATTTAGCTATTAAAGAGGGATTTGTTGTAACTCCGTCAATTAATCCAGTAACATTTAATGATTTTATTTCATCAATTTCAGCAGTATCTATGAATAATTCCATCTGTCATCCTTTATGGGTTTTTATAATTAAAAAAAACTAATATTTCATTAAACGTATTTTATAATACATTATGTAAATAATGATAACTATATTTAGCTTTAAAATAATTTCATAAAGATGATTCATGAAAAATATTAAATCAAATGAAGTTGCTGTTCTTGTAAGTGGTCCATTTAATGAGCCATTTGATTATACAGTTGAAAGTAAAAAAGATGGCGTCTGCGTAGGGCAAGTTGTATTAGTTCCTTTTGGAAAAAGAAAAAACGTTGGAATTATTGTTGGTGAAGGTACAAGAACTATACCTCAGGAAAAGTTAAAAAGAATTGAAGAAATATATGAAATAAATCCTATACCCCAACCTTCTATAGAGTTAATTTATTTTTTAGCAAATTGGTATTGTGCATATAAAGGATTAGTCCTTAAGATGGTTTTATCTCCGGTCGAGGCAATAACATCTACAGAATATAAAAAAGTATATAAAAGCAAGTTTCTAGATAATGACGAAATAGAAGAAATTAACAAACATAAAATCACGTCTAAAAGGAAACTTATTTTAGATTTTTTATTTAAATCAAAACAAGCTGTATTCCAAGAGGATCTGATAGACAATACCGGTGTCTCTAAGTCAATTTTAAAAGATATGACTAAAAAAAATCTTATTGTTGAAGAGTTGGTAAAAAAGCAAGCCTATTCGAACTTAAAAGTTACTAATTATAATAAAATAAAATTTGAAATTAACAAATTATTGAACTCAGAACAAAAAAATGCAGTTGAAAAAATTAATGTCTCAATAAAGAAAAAGAAACCAGATTGTTTTTTGCTGGATGGTGTTCCTGGTTCTGGTAAGACTGAGACTTATTTTCAAACAGTTAAAACTTGTTTAGATGAAGGTAAGCAAATTTTAATTTTGCTTCCAGAAATATCTTTAACACCAGATTGGGAAAAAAGATTTCACCAAAGTTTTTCTTTTGCGCCTTTAGTCTGGCATTCTGGAATAACAAAAACAAAAAAGAAACAAATTTGGTTATCCGCGTTAAATAGTTCAGCTGGGGTTATCGTAGGCGCAAGATCTGCATTAATGCTTCCTATTCTAAATCTAGGTTTAATTATTGTTGATGAAGAGCATGACCCAGCGTTTAAACAGGAAGAAGGCGTAAGATATAATGCTAGAGATATGGCAATCTATAAAGCTATCAGATCTTCTGTACCGATAGTTTTAGCATCTGCTACACCTTCGTTAGAAACTTACCATAATATGAAAATAGGTAAATATATTCACTTAACCTTACCAAAGAGAGCAACTGGAGCCGCTTTACCTGATATAAAACTTATTGATTTAAAGGCTAATACTCCTGAGCGAGGTAAATGGATATCTTCAGTATTAACAAATGAAATAAAATCTAAATTAGATAATAGAGAACAAAGTTTACTATTTTTAAATAGAAGAGGTTATGCACCATTAACTATTTGCAACTCTTGTGGCAATAAAATTAAATGTGTTAATTGTGAAACATGGTTAGTTGAACATAGATCACAAAATACATTGGTATGTCACCATTGTGGTTATACAAAAAGAATTTCTAACAGTTGCGATATATGTGGAGCTGAAGGGCAAATAAAGGCATGTGGACCAGGAGTTGAGCGCATTGAGGAAGAAATAAATCAATTATTTCCTGAAGCAAAATTAACAGTACTTTCAAGTGATACTATGAAAAGTCAAAAGACATTAGTAAAGACACTTGAAAAGATAAAAAATAACAAAGTAGATATTATAATAGGTACTCAGATGATTGCCAAAGGGCATGATTTTCCAGATTTAAAATTAGTTGGAATTATAGACAGTGATGTAGGCTTATCTGGTGGTGATTTACGGGCGTCAGAGAGAAGTTTTCAACTTTTACAACAAGTATCAGGTAGATCTGGTAGACATGCAATAGATGAACAGGACAAAGGTGTTGTTTTTCTTCAAACATACGATAATGAAAATCCAATAATTAGGGCAATCGCCAAAAATAATCGAGATGATTTTTTTGAAAAAGAACTTTCATCAAGGAAAAACGCTAATATGCCTCCTTATGGGAGATTAGCAGCCATAATTTTATCCTCTAAATATGAAAGAAAATTAGACGGTTTTGCATCGGAATTATTAAGGGTAGCGCCATTATTTAAAAATGTTAAGATTTTTGGGCCAGCTCCAGCTCCTTTATATTTTTTAAGGGGAAAATACAGACGAAGATTTTTAATCAAATCAGATAAAACAGTTAACATTCAAGATGTCCTTTTGAATTGGACAAATAAAATTAAAGCTCCGCATAATGTTAAGTTGACTATAGATATTGACCCTTTTTCTTTCATGTAAAATTAATTGAATATGACTACCTTGTTGCTTGCATTGAGATCAATGCTGTGTTAGCAATCCATATATTTTTATTTAAATATAAGGAAATAATAAGATGAGCGGATCATCTGGATTATCAGGTAGATATGCTAAAGCTTTACATGAGTTAGCTACAGAAAAAAAAATTATATCTAAAGTAGTTAAAGATTTTGAATCATTAAAAGGAATACTAAAAAGTTATGATTTATTTCAGAATATGATTAAATCACCTGCTGTAACTAAAGCTAATAAACTATCTTCTATTGTTAAAATCTTAAAAAAAGCAAAGGCTGACAGTTTAACCATTAAATTTTGTGGTACTTTAGCCAATAATGGTCGTTTGTTTTTAATACATGAAATAATAGACGTTTTCTTATCTGAAGTCTCTAGAATCAATGGTGAAGTTCAAGCTGAAGTTACTTCATCTTTTGAATTAGATAAAGCACAACAAAGTAAAGTAGAATCAGCGATATCTGAAGCTACCGGGGTAAAAAAAATAGTTTTGTCAACAAAGGTTGATCAAACTCTGATTGGGGGACTTATAGTCAAAATTGGCTCAAAAATGATCGATAACTCGATTAAAACTAAACTTAATAGACTTGAAATAGCCATGAGAGGTACAAATTAATGGATATTCGTGCAGCAGAAATATCAACAATATTAAAAGATCAAATTGAAAACTTTGGAGCAGAAGCCGAAGTGACAGAGGTAGGTAAAGTTTTATCTGTTGGTGACGGAATAGCTAGAGTTCATGGTTTAGATCAAGTTCAAGCAGGTGAAATGGTGGAGTTTCCTGGTAGCATTGCTGGCATGGCTTTGAACTTAGAAAGAGATAACGTGGGTGTCGTTATCTTTGGAAGTGATAAGACCATTAAAGAAGGTGATGTTGTAAAGCGAACAGGTTCTATTGTTGATGTTCCTATTGGCAAAGGACTTCTTGGGAGAGTAGTTGATGCATTAGGTAATCCCATTGATGGAAAGGGTGCATTAAAAAATGTTAAAAGGACAAGAGTTGAGTCAAAGGCCCCTGGTATTATGCCAAGAGAATCAGTAAGTGAGCCAATGCAAACTGGACTTAAGGCCATCGATTCATTAATCCCTGTTGGTAGAGGACAAAGAGAACTTATTATTGGTGACAGACAAACTGGCAAGACAGCTATAGCTATAGATACCTTTTTAAATCAGAAAAGTACTAATGATAAGGCAGGTAAAGACGATACTAAAAAATTATTTTGTATATACGTAGCTGTCGGCCAAAAGAGATCAACTGTAGCTCAAATTGTTAAAACTTTAGAAGAAAGAGGAGCCCTAGAATATTCAATTGTGGTAGCAGCTACTGCTTCAGACCCTGCACCAATGCAATTTCTAGCACCTTATTCAGCAGCTGCTATGGGTGAGTTTTTTAGAGATAATGGAATGCATGCAGTCGTTGTATATGATGATTTATCTAAACAAGCCGTTGCGTACAGACAAATGTCACTTCTTTTAAGAAGACCTCCTGGTAGAGAAGCTTATCCTGGTGATGTATTTTATTTACATTCTCGTTTATTAGAGAGGGCTGCTAAATTAAATGGAGATAATGGGTCTGGAAGTTTAACAGCACTTCCAATAATAGAAACGCAGGGAGGAGATGTTTCCGCCTTTATACCAACTAATGTTATCTCAATTACAGATGGTCAAATATTTTTAGAAACGGAATTATTTTATAAGGGTATCAGACCTGCCGTGAATGTAGGTTTATCAGTTTCCAGAGTTGGATCTGCTGCACAAATAAAAGCTATGAAACAAGTAGCAGGAACGATTAAGTTAGATCTTGCTCAATACAGAGAAATGGCTGCATTTGCTCAATTTGCGTCTGATATGGACGCTTCTACTAGACAACTTTTATCTAGAGGTGAAAGATTAACTGAATTATTAAAGCAATCACAATATTCACCAATGGAGGTTGAAGAGCAAGTAGCTGTGATATTTGCGGGTGTTAAAGGTTATTTAGATCAAATTCCTACACAAAAGATAGGTGAGTTTGAACAAGCACTTCTACAAAAATTAAATACCAAAGGTTCTAAGGTTTTGGATTCAATTAGAAAAGATAAAGCAATTTCAGATGATACAGATAAATCTCTTAAAGATACTCTAGATCAGTTAATAAAGAATTTTTCTTAGTTATCGTGTTAATGCAAAAGGAATAGGTTAAAATGCCTTCTTTAAAAGACCTTAAAAATAGGATTGGTTCCGTAAAGTCCACGCAAAAAATAACATCTGCCATGAAAATGGTGGCAGCTGCAAAATTGAGGAAGGCTCAAGAACAAGCTTTAGCCTCCAGACCCTACACGTCTCTTATGGATAATATAGTTTCTAAAATTGCATCTAAGGCTTCCGGAAGTTCAATAGATCTTCTGGCTGGAAAACCAGAAAATAAAACTCATTTGTTAGTAGTCTTTTCTGCAGATAGAGGTTTATGTGGTGGTTTCAACGGCTCAATTACGAGAACTGTTAGATATGAGGTAAAAAAGTTAAAAGATGACGGAATAGATGTTAAATTACTTATGGTTGGTAAAAAATCAGCTGATGCGCTTAATAGGGATTTTGGTGAATTCTTTGTTGAAAAGATAGATGGTAAATCAGCAAAGCCAAATTACTCTGATGCTGAAGTTTTAGCAAAAAAAATCATAGATTTATTTGAGGATGGACATTTTGGAGTTTGTAAAGTTATTTATAATAAATTTGTTTCAGCCATTACACAAGAAGTTACTTTTAAATCTCTTATACCAGTTGAAGTTAAACAAAATGAGATAGAACAAGATAATTCTAGTTCTATTTACGATTTTGAACCAGGTGAAGAAGAGATTTTAAATGATTTATTACCACGCAACTTAGCTACCCAGTTATTTAGCTCTCAGATAGAGAGTACAGCAAGCGAATTAGCTGCAAGAATGACAGCAATGGATAATGCGACTAGAAATGCAGGTGATATGATAGATAATCTTACACTTCAATACAATAGAACAAGACAAGCGGTCATCACTAAAGAACTAATAGAAATTATATCAGGCGCGGAAGCCTTATAATACAAAATAAATGGAGAAAAAATATGGCTAAAAAACCATCTGCCAAACAAAATGGTAAAATATCACAAGTTATTGGAGCTGTGGTAGACGTTGAGTTTGATTCTGATCTTCCTTTGATCTTAGACGCTTTACTAGTTGATAATAGTGGGCAAAAATTAATTTTGGAAGTTGCACAACATCTTGGAGAAAACGAGGTCAGGACTATTGCTATGGATAGTACAGACGGTTTGGTTCGTGGAATGGAAGTTATTCAAACTGGGGCACCTATAACAGTACCTGTTGGACCAGAAACCTTAGGAAGAATTCTTAATGTGATAGGTGATCCTGTAGATGACGGAAAACCGGTCAAATCAAAAACTTCTTTACCAATCCACAGAGACGCACCAGAGTATGTTGACCAGTCAACATCTGCAGATATTTTGGTTACAGGTATAAAAGTTGTGGACCTTTTAGCACCATACGCAAAAGGTGGAAAAATTGGTCTCTTTGGAGGAGCTGGTGTTGGTAAAACTGTTTTAATTATGGAGCTTATTAACAACGTAGCTAAGGCTCACGGTGGATACTCTGTTTTTGCGGGTGTTGGAGAAAGAACTAGAGAAGGTAACGACCTTTTTCATGAAATGGTAGAATCTGGTGTTATCGTTCCAGATGGTCCTGGTTCAAAAGCCGCATTAGTTTATGGACAAATGAACGAGCCTCCAGGAGCTAGAGCAAGAGTAGCTTTAACAGGATTAACTTTAGCAGAATATTTTAGAGACCAAGAGGGTCAAGATGTTCTTTTCTTTGTTGATAATATTTTTAGATTTACTCAAGCTGGTTCTGAAGTTTCTGCATTATTAGGTAGAATACCATCAGCTGTTGGATACCAACCAACATTAGCGACAGATATGGGTGCTTTACAAGAAAGAATTACAACGACAACAAAAGGATCTATAACTTCTGTACAAGCTATTTATGTTCCAGCAGATGATTTAACTGATCCAGCACCAGCTACATCGTTTGCACACTTGGACGCTACAACAGTTTTATCAAGGCAAATTGCTGAAATAGGAATTTATCCTGCAGTTGATCCACTTGACTCCACTTCTAGAATGTTAGATCCAAGAATTGTAGGTGATGAGCATTATGCTGTTGCAAGAAAAGTACAAGAGGTACTTCAGCAATATAAGTCACTGCAAGATATTATTGCTATTTTAGGAATGGATGAGTTATCTGAAGAAGATAAATTAGTTGTAAATAGAGCCAGAAAAATACAAAGATTCTTATCTCAACCCTTTCATGTTGCAGAAGTGTTTACCGGTTCACCAGGTGTATTAGTGCCTTTAGAAGATACCATAAAAGGTTTTAAAGGAATTGCTGATGGTGAGTATGATGACTTACCAGAGGCAGCTTTTTATATGGTAGGTACCATTGAGGAAGCAATGGAAAAAGCTAAGAAGTTAGCTAAAGACGCTGCTTAGTCCATTTTAATTATTTGAGATGAGGTTATAATGTCAGACACAACCAATTTAGAAATAGTAACTCCATCAATGGTACTTGTTTCTGAACCAGTTGATATGGTTGTCATACCAGGATCTGATGGCCAAATAGGTGCTCTACCTAGACATTCTAAAGTAATGTCCACTCTTGATAGGGGCGTTATAGACATTTATAATGACAGTAAAGTTACATCACGCATTATGATTGATGGAGGTATTGCTGAAATCAATGAAACATCAGTTGTTATACTTGCTGAAAGAGCTGAAAAAATTGATAAAGCTAATAAACAAATGCTTGAAGAACGTCTTCTTGCTTTTAAATCTCAAGAAAATCATGAAGATAAGAATGTCTCTGATCTAGCTAATAAAAATTCTTCTTTCATTAAGGCTGTATTAGAAAATATTGGCTAGTTTATTTTGATAAAACAGTCTCTACCTTAGCACTAATACTCAAAAGTTTTTCGTCATTTTTTGTGGTACCATTCAACATAACGCCGATAGGTTTATCATCTTTTGAATATGGTAGTGAAATACTACATCCATTCATGTAGTTGGCTAAGGTTGTGTTTCTTAATGAAATTAAATTAACTTCATCATAATATGGTTCATTTTTACAATCTTCAAGTAAAGGTGGATATATAGTTACTGTTGGTAAAAGTAAAAAATTATTTTTCAAAAAATTATTAAATTCTTTAATTAATTTTTTTCTTATATTAAGTAATAAATTATACTCAACTGCCAACACATCATTTGCTCTATCCATACGTCTAAGAATATTAGGATCCATCAAATGTTTTTTATCATTATATGCCTCAAAATATTCAGTTTGAGATTCAACGGCTGCAAATTGCCATAATGGTACCTTCTTGTATAAGTCTAGGGCCGGCACATGTGTTTCAACTATATTAAAACCATTTTCAACTAATTTCTGTTTTGCAGTTTCAAAAGAAGACTTTATTTGAGGTTCTATATCTTCAAATCCAAAATTTGTAGGGATAATAAGATCTGCTTCTTTGTCATATAAATTCGTCTTTTTAATATTGGTCTTATTTTTCATTACTTCATAACCAAGCCTACAAAGCTCAACATTTTTTGCCATTAATCCAACACTATCTAAGCTAGATGAAAGAACGAGAACGCCCTTCCTAGAAATTACGTCTTGAGTTGGTTTGAATCCAGTTATTCCTGTAAAAGCGGCAGGTATTCTTGTCGATCCACCTGTATCCGTACCAATTGTAATATCTGATATATCAAGGGATATTGACACAGCTCCTCCAGATGTTGATCCTCCAGGTATAGCTCCCTTATATATTGGGTTTAAAGGAGTTCCATAATGTGGATTTATACCTAAACCAGAGTAAGCTAATTCTGTCATGTTGGTATGACCAATAAGCAAGCCGCCAGCCGTCCTAATTAGTGAGATACATTCAGCATCTTTAAGACATATTTCAGGATTAAGAAATTTTGATCCACCTCTCGTTTTGTATCCTTTGACATCAAATAAGTCTTTAACAGATATGATTAAACCTTTTAACAAACCATTTTTAAGCTGATTTATTTCATTTAACTGTAATTGAAAATCTTCTTCGAAAAGTTCAGTAAAAATATTTTCAAATTTTTCTGGATTACTTTTTATTTTAGTTAAAATTGAAAAAACATTGTCAATAAGTATTTCAGGGTTAAATTCTTTTTTTTTCATTATAATCCTGTAGAAATAAAATTATTTAACATTGGAATAAATATTTCATTAATTTTTTGATATACATCTTTCTTAAAAGAAATAGCCTTCTCAGGTAGAAGTTTAGGGTTAAGCCAAATCCAATTTTTAAATTCTGGATAATTAGTATTAATATCTATTTCTTCGTCTTTTCCAGAAAAATAAAACAAAAGCCATCTTTGTGTTTGACCTCTATATTTACCTTCCCATAAATTATCCGCTAATGGTAAGGGAATGTCGTAATTTAACCATTCTGGATATTCACTAACAAATTCTACATTGCTTATACTAGTTTCTTCTCTTAATTCTCTATAGCCAGCTTCTATTGGAAGTTCACCTTCATCTATTCCTCCCTGAGGCAACTGCCATGCCTCAGCTTTATTATCAAGACGCTGACCACAAAAAACATTTCCGTCTTTATTGAAAACCATAAGTCCAACACATGATCGATAAGGTCGTTCTAATAGCGGGATATTATTTTTATCTATGCTCAATTTTTAGCATTACTCACTTTATTTAAAATTGATTTTTTATTTATTGTAGCTGTTGAAGTGTTTTTAAAATTGTTACTGAAAAGGTTAATACCTCTTATAAGATCAACTGCTCTAGAAATCTGGTTGTCTTGAAGAAGTTTTTCTACAGGACTTAATTCTTTTACATTTTCTTTTTTCTGTTCACTAGAGTCTTCTTTTTTGTCTAATGCGCCTCTTAAATTTTCTTCTCGTCTGTTTTCTAAACTTTTGTTTGTTGATTCAGTTATTCCTGCTTCAACAACAATATCGGGCTCAATACCCTTAGCTTGAATGGAAATACCACTAGGCGTATAATATCTTGCGGTTGTAAGTCTCATAGCACCATTTCCTGCGAGTGGTATTATTGATTGAACAGATCCTTTACCAAAACTTCTTGTTCCTACTATTATAGCCCTTGAATGGTCTTTAAGGGCTCCTGCTACAATTTCACTTGCAGAAGCAGAACCACTATTTATTAAAACTATCAGTGGTTTACCATCTATAATATCTCCTTTTTTTGCAAATATCCTTGAAGTATCATTGTCCTTTCTACCTTGTGTGGACACTATTTCTCCTTGATTAAGAAAAGAGTCAGTGACTGATATAGATTGATTTAGAAGACCTCCAGGATTGTTCCTTAAGTCCAGTATAAGACCTTGAAATTTGTCTCCAGTTTCTTTTTTTATCTCATTTATAGATTTTTCCATACCAGAAGTAGTTGTATCTGAAAAAGTAGTTAAACGGACATATGCAATGTTTTTAATAACATTATGTCTGACAGATCTAATCTTAATAACGTCTCTTACTATTTCAATTTCAAAAGGATCTTTTTTATTACGAACGACTGTTATTATAACTTTGCTCCCAATTGGTCCACGAAGTTGGGCCACAGCTTCATTTATGGATAGGCCCCTAATTGATTCACCATTAATACCAATTATTAAATCACCTGATTTCATACCCGCGTTTGCTGCAGGGGTATCGTCTATAGGTGATACAACTTTAACAACACCATCTTCCATAGTAATTTCTATTCCCAAACCACCAAACGTACCTTTGGTTTTCACTTGCATATCTTTATAAGATTCAGGACTTAAATATGATGAATGTGGGTCAAGGGATTGCAACATTCCTGAAATAGCAGACTCTATAAGCTTTTTATCAGTAACTTCTTCAACATATTGTTCTTGAACTCTTTGAAAAACATCACCAAAAAGATTAAGTTGCTTATAAGTTTCTTGTCGATTTTCTGCTTTAGCCAGATTCAATGTAAGAGAGGACAAGTTTAGAAATAAAAACAATAGTAAAAACAAATTCTTATTACTAAAAGAGATTTTTGAAATCATTTTTACATTACCTTTATGTTCAATGGATGATTTTAAAGTTTAATATAGAATATATTTAGAATAGCTACTATAGAAATTTTATTTAAGAAGTACTTATTTAACTAATAAAGAGGAGCCATTCATAGTTTCTGGCGTGTTAAGGGACATAAGATCTAAAATAGTAGGTGCGATATCGGCCAGCTTCCCATTTTTTAATTTAAAATGATTATTATTACAGATAAGTATTAAGGGGACTTTATTACAAGTATGGGAGGTGTGTGGTAATTTTGTTTCAAAATTTTTCATTATTTCACAATTACCATGATCAGCTGTTAAAAGCATAATCCCATTAGTTTTGTCTAATTCATTTTTAATTTTTCCTACCGCACAATCTACAGTTTCAACAGCTTTGATTGCTGCCTTCAAATCACCGGTATGACCAACCATATCAGGATTGGCAAAGTTAATAATTATTAGATCATAGATTTTTTTTTGGATTGCGTTTTTTAATTCATTTTCAACTTCTTTTGCAGACATCTCTGGCTTTAAATCATAAGTAGAAACTTTGGGTGATGGTATCATAATTCTTGTTTCACCTTTATTTACAGTCTCATTTCCACCATTAAAAAAATATGTTACGTGAGGATATTTTTCTGTTTCTGCTAACCTAAGTTGTTTTAAATTCGCTTTTGCAATAACTTCACCAAGTGTATCTTCAATCTTTTCTTTTATAAAAATACTACTCATATAGTTTGAAATTTCTTTTGAATACTCAGACATTCCAAGACAGTTTAATAATTTAGGAGTTTTGGCATCCTTTTTAAATTTGTTAAAATTAGGGTCTAAGAATGCTGTTAACAGTTCTCTTACCCGGTCAGCTCTAAAATTAATCATAAGCAGACTATCACCTTCTTGTATTCCTTTATAATCGGCAATTAGTGTAGGTGAAATAAATTCATCGGTTTCGTTGTTTTCATAAGCCTCTTTAATTGCCATTAAAATATTAGCTACTTTTCTTTTATGTTTGGCATACGTAATAAGATCAAAAGACTTCTTTACTCGATCCCATCTATTATCTCTATCCATTGCATAATATCTTCCAATAAGGGTAACAATCTGAATATCGTCGGGTAGAGATGATTCAAAATTTTTAATTAGCTGACCTAATTGTTTCGGAGAAGAATCTCTTCCATCTGAAAATATATGAATTACAGTTCTAATATTATTTTCATGCAATAATTTGGACATAGCAATAATATGATTGGAGTGAGAGTGCACTCCACCATCACTGCATAAACCTAAAAGATGAACGGTTTTGTTTTTTTTATGTTTTGATAGAAAATTTTGAAAATTTTTATTGTTGCTTATTTCATCATTAGCAAAAGCTTTGTTAATCTTTGGGAGAGTCTGCAAAACAACTCTTCCAGAGCCTAGATTCATGTGGCCAACCTCAGAATTTCCAACTTGCCCAGGAGGTAGCCCAACATGTTCTCCAGATGCCTCAAGGGTAGAATATGGATATTTTTTTGCTAAATAATTCACGTTAGGTGTTCTTGCAAGTGTTACAGCATTAAAATTAGAATCTTTATCAATTCCCCATCCATCCATTATACATAATACAACAGGTCTATTTTTATTATCATTCATCAATTAAATTCACTTTTAGAAAATTATTTATGATAAGGGTGTCCTTGAATTATAGTCTCTATTCTATAGATTTGTTCCGCAATCATCATTTTTACCATTTGATGTGGCCAAGTAAGTTGGCCAAAAGCAATTACTTTATCAGCAGTTTTTTTAATTTTTTCACCATTTCCAAAGGCTCCACCAATAGCAAAATTTATATTGGTTATATTATAATCTCTCCATTTTAATATTATTTTAGCGAGATCATTACTAGATAAATTTTCACCTTTTTCGTCTAATAATATTAATTTACCATTCTTGGGTGTTGCATTAATTAACTTTAAAGCTTCCTCATCTCTTTTTTTTTCTAGGCTATTATTTTTTACTTCAAAATGTTTCAATTCAACATTTTTAATTCTTTTAAGATATTTGTGAGTAATTATATCTTCGTCACTATTTTTAGCTTTACCAATAGTTGAAATAATGTACTGCATTATTATTTTTCTAATGCATCTGGTGAGACTTCTTCTTGTTTTTTTATCCACATTTTTTCTAAACTATAAAAATCTCTAACTTCAGGACGAAAAATATGAATAAGTATATCTTTAGCATCAATTAATACCCAATCACCATTTGACATTCCTTCAGGAGATGGAAGACGAAGTCCCATTTCTTTATATTTTTTTATTAAATTATTTGCCATTGCTGTTACTTGCCTAACAGTATTTCCACTAACCACAACCATGTAATCAGCAATACTACTTCTTCCAATTAGATCAATACTCACGATGTCTATTCCCTTATCGTTATCTAATGATTCTAATGTAACCTTCAGTAATTGTTTAGAAGATATGGGTATCATTTTTTTCATGTTTGAAAATCCGTTTTATTAAAATTTAGTGATCTTCTGATTTCAGAAGATGATATTGATAATAGTCTGTTTTTTAAAAAGACCCAGACTGGCTTATTTTTAAGAAAGATAGTTTTACTTTTTGAAGTTTTTAGTCTCTTACCGAGCTTGGTTGTTTGTCTAGTATTGAGAAAAGAGCTGGAAAAATTAGGTCGAGAGATTACCGCAACATACATATTTTTTGCAATTGAAGTTGGATAAAGCCATTTATTAAAATTATCTAGAATATCACTACCCATTAACCAGATAAATTTAACTCTTTGGGATTTAATATTTAAAAAATTAATAGTCATATAAGAAGCATAGAGCTTATTTTTTTCCTCTATATCTAAAACCTTAATATAGGATAATTTATTTGTAAACAACCTAGCATAACTTAGTCTTTTGTCAAAACTCTCCATCCCTATGCTAGATTTCAATCTATTTTGAGGTGCAACTATCCACCAAACTTCGTCAATGCCAAGAGCTATTCTTGCAATGTTACTAATATGGGTATGACCCTCATGAGCTGGATTAAATGATCCGCCTAAAATTCCAATTTTTCTTTTTCTTTTATAAGAAAAGCACTTAGGTATATTATTCTTGAAACTAACTTTTACATTTTCAATCACGAATTTGATCTTTTCCTCTTACAATATATTTAAAGCTAGTTAATTGAGAAGCCCCTACAGGTCCTCTAGCATGTATTCTACCAGTTGAAATTCCTATTTCAGCTCCCATGCCAAATTCGCCACCATCAGCAAATTGAGTTGAAGCATTATGCATTACAATCGCACTATCTACTGAAGATAAAAAACTTTCGGCAGTAATTTTATTTTCTGTAACTATTGATTCTGTGTGATTTGAAGAATACTTATCAATGTGATTAATAGCTCCTGATACTCCATTAACAATTTTAATAGATAAAATTGCTTCAAGATACTCTGTTTCCCAATCAATTTCTGATGCTAATTCAATCTTATCGGCTATAGCTTTTGTTTCAAGGTCACCCTTAATATGACATCCAGATTCCATTAATTTTTTAACTAAAGTAGGAACAACTTTATTGCAAATTTCTTTGTCAATAAGTAATGTTTCTAAAGCTCCGCAAATACCGGTTCTTCTCATTTTTGAATTAATTACAATCTTAATTGCTTTTTCTACGTCTGCGTCCTTATCAATATACAAATGACAAATACCTTCTAAATGTGCAAAGACTGGAACTTTAGCCTCTTGTTGAACCTTATTAACAAGGGACTTGCCACCTCGAGGAATAATAACATCAATTTGACCTGTAGATCTGAGCATTGCTGTAACAGCTTCTCTATCTGTATTATCTATCATTTGAACCGCGTCAGGAGGTAAATTAGCACTCATTAATCCCTCTTGGAGACATGAAGTTAAGATTTTTGAAGAGTTGATTGAATCTGAGCCTCCTCTAAGTATCACCGTGTTACCAGATTTTATACATAGGCTTCCTGCATCAATAGTTACATTTGGTCTCGACTCATATATAATGCCAATTATACCAAGTGGAACTGAAATCCTTGAAATATCAAGACCATTTGGTTGTTTCCACCTTGACAATTCAATTCCAATAGGATCATCCATTTCAGCAATTTTTTTTAAGCCGTTAATAATATCGTTTATTCTTTTATTGTTTAGAAATAATCTGTCTACAAATGCATCAGTAAGATTTTTTTGCTTTGCATTTTCTATATCAATTTTATTTGCTTGTAGAATTTCTTCTTGTTTTTGTTTTATAATTAAAGAGGTATTTAAAATAGCTAAATTCCGATCTTTAGAACTACTTCTTGAAATTTTATCAAAAGCATTTTTAGACTTTTGGTTTATAACTTTTACATATTCAAAAATGTTATTACTCATATAAAACTCTTATTTTTTTTCAAATACTAGATCATCTCTATGAACGACTTCATCTTTACCTCTATAACCTAATATAGTTTCAATATTATTACTCTTAGAACCTTTAATTAATTCAACCTCAGAATTATTAAAGTGAGTTAAACCTTTTCCAACAAAGGTTTCATTTTCATCAATTATTTGAATTAAGTCGCCTTTTTCATAATTACCTTCAGTTTTAATAATGCCTGCTGATAAAATAGAAAAACCTTTTTTAATGGCTTCTGATGCACCTTGATCTATAGTAATTTTTCCTTTTACTTGAAGAGCTCCAGATATCCATTGTTTTCTTGAATTCAGAGGTTTTTCGTTAGCTTTAAACCAACTAAACTTAGCTTCTTGCTGATTTAACTCTAATAATGGACTTATAGGGCGCCCATCACAAATAATCATATTACATCCAGCTTTAGTTGCAATTTTAGCGGCTTCTATTTTTGTAACCATACCCCCTGAAGAAAAGCTAGTGTGAGTAGGCCCAGCCATAAATTCAATTTCTTTAGTAATTTCTGTAATTTCATCAATAAAAACTGAATTTTCATTAATATTTGGGTCAGAAGAATAAAGACCATTAATATCAGAAAGTAAAATAAGAAGATCTGCGCTACACATTTGTGCTACTCTTGCTGCTAGTCTATCATTATCTCCAAATCTTATCTCTTCGGTAGAAACTGTATCATTTTCATTAATTACAGGTATTACATTAAGCTCAAGAAGTTTTAGCAAAGTAGCTCTTGCATTTAAGTGTTTTCGTCTAGTTTCAGTATCATCAGGAGCCAATAAAATTTGAGCAATATTTAACCCATACTTGCCCATAATATCTTTCCAAGCATAAGCAAGACTTATTTGACCTGTGGCAGCTGCAGCTTGTTTTTCGTCAAGAGATAAATTATCTCTTAATTTCAACTGTTTTTTACCAAGTGCAATAGAGCCAGAAGAAACAATTATGACTTCTTTTTCTAGTTTAAGAAGGTTGTTAATATCAAGGGCAAGAGAGTTTAACCACTTATTATTTAGATTGCCATTTTCCTTGTCAATTAAAAGTGCAGAACCTATCTTAATTACAACTCTTTTGGAATTTTGAATTAAATCATTTTTATTCATTTTTTTATTCTTCTTTAAGGGGACCAAGATGAGACTTTTTCTAATCCATCTTCATTATCTTCTATTTTGTTTGTTGAAATTATAAGATCCTGAAGTTGCCTTACCAGTTTTGTTATATTTTCTCCTGAAACAGATGATATGCCAAAAACCTTTTGAATATTTAATTTTTTTAGTTGTTCCTTGGCGAATTTTAATTTCTGATCTTTTACAGCATCACATTTTGTTAGAACTATAATCTGTTTTTTCTCAGATAGACTAATGTCGTAAGCTTCAAGTTCTCTAATTATTGTTAAGTAATCACGCTTAATATTATTACTCGTTACATCTATAAGATGAAGTAACCCTTTACAACGTTCTACATGTCCTAAAAATCTATGGCCTAAACCTGAACCTTCATGCGCTCCTTCAATAAGCCCAGGTATATCGGCAATTACAAACTCCTTGTTATCTTGGTGGACAACACCAAGGTTTGGGTGTAAGGTAGTAAAAGGATAATCAGCTATTTTAGGTTTTGCTGCAGTAACTCTAGAGAGAAATGTACTTTTACCAGCATTTGGTAGACCTATCAAACCTATATCTGCAATTAACTTTAATCTAAGCCAAATCCATTTTTCTTCTAATTCTCCACCTGGTTGTGATTTTCTTGGGGATTGATTGGTAGAAGTTTTAAAAAAAGCATTACCTTTGCCACCTTCTCCACCCTTAGCAAGAATTACTTTTTGTCCGATTTTGGTCATGTCAGCTAGAATGAAATTATTTGTCTCGTCCAAAATCTGTGTTCCCAATGGTAATTTAAGAATTACATCTTTACCGCTAATCCCACTTCGATCTCTTCCCTTACCACCTTCTCCAGGCCTTGCTTTAAAGTGTTGCTGATAACGAAAGTCAATTAGGGTATTTAATCCATCTGAACATAAGGCTATTACATCTCCACCTCGTCCACCATTACCACCGTCTGGACCACCAAAAGGAACATGTGCTTCTCTTCTAAAAGAGATTGCCCCAGATCCACCATGTCCACTAGCTATATATATCTTAGCTTGGTCTAAAAATTTCATGACAAGATCCTAATATATACTATTATAGATGGGAAGGTTTTAAAAAACAAAAAAAGGAATAGCTTTCCAAGCTATTCCTGAAAGAAAAATAAAATATAAATTATTCAGCAGCTTGTTTGACAGGCTCAACTGATACGAACATCTTTTTACCTTTATGTTCTTTAAATTTTACATATCCATCTATCAAAGAAAAAATCGTATGATCTTTGCCCATACCTACATTTAATCCTGGATGAAATTTTGTGCCTCTTTGCCTTATTATAATATTACCAGGAACAACAGCTTCACTGCCAAATTTTTTAACCCCTAGTCTTCTACCGGCAGAATCTCTACCATTTCTAGAACTTCCACCTGCTTTTTTATGTGCCATCTATAAATCCTTTACTTATCTTTAGTAGTTGATTTTTTAATTTTCGGTTCTGCCTTGGTTTTAGCTTGACCAGTGACTTTTTTTTCCTTTGACTTAGCGGTTACTGTTTTAGCTTTAGTTTCAGTTTTAACTTTAGTATCCGTTGACTTGGTTGTGGCTGTTTTAGCTTTAGTTTTAACTTTAGGCTCTGTTACCTTCGGCTTATTAACTGCTGGTTTAGCTTTAGTTTCAGTTTTAACTTTTGAATTAGTTGACTTAGTGACAGCTTTTTTTGGAGCAAGCTTAGATCCTCCTTTTTCAGCAATATCAATAATCTTAAGAAGAGTTAGATCTTGTTTGTGACCTTGTTTTCTACGACTATTTTTTCTTCTTCTTTTATAAATCATAGTTATTTTTGGGCCACGAGTTTGTTTAACAACTTGGGCCATAACTGCAGCGTCATTTATCATAGGGTTACCTAATGTAACTTTTTTACCTTCGCCAATCATCAGGACGTTACCAAGAACTACTTGATCTCCGTCATTTACGTTTAATTTTTCAACTAAAACCACATCTTCTTTTTCAACGCGATATTGTTTTCCACCGGTTTTAACTACTGCATACATCAAACTATTCCGATTATTAAAATTTTTTTATTTATAATAAGTTTATTTATATTAAATTAATTCATAATTTTTAACGGAATATAGCTCGAAACAACAATCTGTCAAGCTTTTAGATTAATAATAAATAGTTAAGATGCTATTATTATAGATAATTTTACGGTACCAATAACGCGGGGTCTAAACGTTCTAAAAACCAGTTAATACGCCAATCTAAATGTGGACCAGTAGATCTCCCAGTAGATCCAATTTCACCAATTTTTTGCCCTTTTTTAACTTTGTCTCCAACATTTACATTTATTAATGATAGATGTGAGTATACAGATGTAACTCCATAACCATGGTCTAACATTATAGTTCCACCAGTGTAATACAAATCTCTTTCTGCCATTCTTACTATTGATTCTATTGGTGCCAATACAGAAGTACCCTTTTTTGCAGCTATATCAATACCATAGTGAGGACGTTTAGGTTTTCCATTTAGTATTCGTTGGCTTCCAAACACACCTGAAATTATTCCTTTTGTAGGCCAGTTGAACTCTTCAAAAATAAAATCTAAATCACTATCCAAACTTCGAATGTTTTTAATAGCTCTATTTTCTTTGATGATCCTATCATAAAAAGATTTTGGGGGAGTAACCATTTTTTTTTCAAGGCCATTTATCATTTGAGTTTCATAAATTCTTTGTTTTATAATAAGAGTTTTAGAAATCCAATTTTGGTTAATTTTTATTGATAAATTGGCGATTTTAGGATGATCTCTTCCAAAGCCAATCACAAAAAAACCTTTTGATGTTTTTCTGAGTAATCGTTCTTTAAATCTAACACTTAAATTACTGTCAATTTTACCTTTAACTAATCCGCCTTGAATAAAATTACCTTCAAGAAACACCTTTATATTATTATAATCTAAAGTTAGTGTTTCTTTTGCAATACAAGGATTTATTTTTAAAAAAAATAAAAAAAATAAAGTTTTAATCAAATTATTCTTATGATTTTCTATTGCTATTTTATTATTCATCTTTTCACTTCAGGGATAAGTCCTTTAGGTGCAAATCTTAGAGTTACTAGTAATATTATGCCCATAAACATTAGTCGTATATGAGCTGCATTTTCTAGAAGATGGCTCTTAATTAGATTAGTATCAGATATGTGTGACGTTATGAATGATAAAAGCCATAAACCCAGTGGTTCAGACTGTATCCAAAAAAACCAAATTAAAAATGCTCCTATTATGGATCCAAAGTTATTGCCAGATCCACCAACAATTACCATGATCCAAATTAAAAAAGTATACCTTAAAGGTTGATAAGAGACAGGTGTAAACTGTCCGTCGAGTGTTGTTAACATTGCTCCTGCAATTCCAACTATAGCAGATCCAATTATAAAAACTTGCAAATGCCTTTTCTTAATATCTTTTCCCATAGCATTAGCTGAAACCTCATTATCCCTTATAGCCCTCATCATTCTACCCCATGGGGACTTAACAGCTATTTGAAGCAAGTATAATATTACTAATAACACTAAAAGGAATAACACAGAGTATGATAATTTAACTATTATTGAAGAAACTTCTGGAAGTGGAATCTTTAATATATTTGCAGTTTCTAACACCCATTCTCTTGATTGTAATTCAATCTCGTATGGAACAGGTCTTGGCAATCCGTTAACATTTTTAACCCCTCTTGATAACCAATCTTCATTTTTTAAAATATAAATAATAATCTCTGAGATACCAAGAGTTGCTATTGCTAGATAGTCTGATCTCAACCCAAGAGATATTTTACCAATTATAAAAGCTGCAAACGCTGCTAACAATCCTCCTACAGGCCAAGATATGATTACAGGAAGATTAAATCCACCTAAGTAACCCGTTTTTGCAGGTTCTATGGCTTCTATTTGTTCTATTGGAGAGTCAACCATGAGCCTCATTATAAAGTAACCTACAAATATTATTAAAAAAGAAATTAGGTATTTTATTCTTTTGTTAAAATTAACCCTTTTGAACATAAATACTGAAAAAATAATTGATAAAACAAATATCAACAAACCAATTACTATAAAGTTTCCTCCTGTTTCCCATGCATTGCTGGTTGGAGGCATTGAAATTATTATGTTAGCAAGGCCACCTAATGCAGCAAAGCCCATGACACCAAAGTTGACAATTCCTGCGTTGCCCCACTGAACATTAATGCCAAGGGTCATTATTGAAGATATAAGGCATAAATTAAATATCGTTAATGCTACATTCCAACTTTGAAATATTCCAACTGCAAGTAAAATTATTGCCATTAAAAAATATAAAATTTGTATCCGTGATCTATTTTTCATATCTAAAATTTTAAATTATTTTACCTTTATAAATTCCTGTTGGTCTTATTAATAAAACTAAAACTAATATTATAAAAGAAATGGCTATTTTATAATCGGTTGAGAGTATTTGTAACAATCCATCTGGAACTAAATAATTAGGAAGAAAATAAAAGAATATTTTTTTGTATGCAAATGTTACTATTAATTCAGAAAATGATATCACGAACCCACCTATAATTGCACCTACAGGATTACCAACTCCACCTACGATGGCTGCAGAAAAAATTGGCAGAACTAAATGTAGATATGTAAAAGGTTTATAGCTTTTATCAAGACCATAAAGAGTGCCTGCCACACAAGCTAAGGTTCCAGTTATTATCCAAGTAATTAAAACAACCTTTTCTGGATTAATTCCAGATAATAAAGCTAATTCTTTATTATCTGAATAAGCTCTCATAGATTTCCCAGTTTTTGTTTTATTTAAAAACCAAAAAAGTAAAATAACTAAAATTATGCTTAAAACTATAGTTATACCTTGTGTTGTTTTTAATGCCAATCCTTCGCTTAATCCCGTATAATTTTTAAAGGTTTTTGCCTTTAAAATAAATCTTTCGCCATCAAAGAAATTTTTATCACCGGGTCCTATTATGAACCTAATTAGTCCACCTGTAAAAAACATTACACCAATAGAAACAATTAAATTAATTACACTCTTTGAGTTTTGTTGCCTATAAAATTTAAAAATTATTTTATCCACCAATATGCAATAAAAAATTGTAATTATAATTGCAAATGGCAAAACTATAATCGCTGTTGGCAAGGGATTTAAGTTTATTTCAAGACTTAGAAATAACCAGCATAAAAGGATTGAACTCATAGCACCAAATGACATGAATTCACCATGTGCAAAATTAGAAAATCTGAGAACACTATAAACTATTGTTATGCCTAAGGCACCGAGAGCTAGTTGGCTACCATAAGTTAGACCTGGTATTAATATATAGTTTGATATTAATGTAATTCCATTTAGAAAATCCATCGAAATCTAACCTCCTAAAAAAGCTTGTCGAACTTCTTTGTTTTCTAAAAGTGAATTTCCAGTATCTGTGAAAAGGTTTTTTCCTTGATTTAAAACAAAACCCAAATTAGAAATTTTCAAGGCTTGTTTTGCATTTTGTTCAACCATTAAAACGGCAGTTCCCTGATTAGCTATTTCGGTAACTTTGTTAAATAAACCTTCCATAATAATTGGAGAAACCCCAGCTGAGGGTTCATCCAACATTAATACCTTAGGTTTGGTCATTAAAGCTCTTCCTACTGCAACTTGTTGTCTCTGACCACCAGATAATTCACCGGCCAACTGAAATTGTTTATCTTTTAAAACAGGAAAGAGTTCATAAATATATTCTAGCATTTTTGTACAATCATGTTGTTCAACAAATGCACCCATTTCCAAGTTTTCTTCAACTGTTAGTGAAGGAAATATATTGTTAGTTTGTGGAACAAAACCCATTCCCTTAAGAACTCGTTGCCGAGGCGGCATATTAGTTATGTCTTCACCGTCTAAAATAATCTTTCCTTGTTTTATAGGTAATAGTCCAAATAGTGCTTTCATAGCTGTTGATTTTCCTGCACCATTAGGACCGACTATTGACGATATCTCCCCTTCATTAACGCCGACATCGCAGTTAAAAAGAATATCAACTGATCCATACCCACAAGTTATATTTTCCCCAAATAGTAAGTACATAGCTTAAGTATTATTCATTTAATTTTTTACCTAGATAAACTTCTATAACTTTTTCATTTTTTCGTATTTTTGATATTTCATCTGTCATTAAGATGGATCCTTGAGCCATTACAATAACTGGGTCACATAATCTACTTATAAAATCTATATCATGTTCAATCATGCAAAAAGTATAATTTAATTCTCTGTTAAGTCTTAATATGGCGTCGCCAATTGTGTTTAGCAAAGTACGATTTACGCCGGCACCTACTTCATCAAGGAGAACTATTTTTGGTTTTACCATCATTGTTCTTCCTAACTCTAATAATTTTTTTTGTCCTCCAGAGAGATTACCAGCATACTCATTTTCAATATGTTTTAATTGTAAAAAATCTAAAACATCATTTGTTTTCTCCAAAATCTTTTGTTCTTCTTGTTTTATTTTATTTTTTCTGAACCATGTATTTATTATTGATTCTCCTATTTGATTAGGAGGTACCATCATCAAATTATCTCTAACTGTTAGAGATGCAAATTCATGAGCTATCTGAAAGGTTCTAAGTATACCAAGGTTAAAAAGTTGATGAGGTTCATAACCAGTAATATCTGTATTTCCAAGTTTTATACTTCCTGAATCAGGTTTAATAGAACCATTAATAATATTAAATAAAGTTGTTTTTCCTGCTCCATTCGGTCCAATAAGTGCTGTAACTGTAGATTTTTCAATGTTTAATGAAACATTGTTAACGGCTTGTATACCACCAAAATTTTTGTAAAGATTATTTATCGAAAGCATATATATAGCCAGAAAAAAGGCTTAAGATTATATCTTAAGCCTTTTAAACTTTATCTATAACTAACTTTGTTAGTTTTTTCGTTATCAATAAGGATTTCAGCAAAGCTTCCAGATGACTCACCTGAACCAACAAGCTCTAGTGCGGTTGCTCCAACATAGTCTATGTCCTTACCTGCTTTAATCAATTTTAAAGCTTTTCCAAGCTCACCAGGATATATTTTTTCTCCGGGTGCATTAGCAATATCCATAACACTCTTTTTAAAAGTATTACTTACAGTAGATTTAGACTTTTCCATCGCTAACATAATTAAAGCTGCAGAATCGTACGATTCTGGTCCATAAGGTCCGGATTCAAAGCCTGCTTTTTTTGCCAGCATCGAATACTTTGCAGCACCAGGGCTGTCTGTTCCAGGAACTGATCCTATTGATCCATTAAGGTCTGGACCAATGGCTTTTGGTAATGAATCACCAATCATACCATCTGGTAAGAAAAATTTATCAAAAGCACCATTATCCAAAGATGTTTGAATTATTCCTTTTCCACCTTGATCTAAATAACCTGCTACAATTAGGATGTCACCCCCTGCCTGTGCTAATGCAGCAACCTCTGCACTGTAGTCAGCTTTACCATCTTCATGAGCTGCTGTTACAGTAATTTTACCACCTCTTGAAATAAAGTTCTTTTGAATACTTGCTGCCAAGCCTTTTCCATAGTCGTTGTTAGTATGTGACAAAGCAGCAGATTTAAAACCTTTTTCTATTAATAAATCAGCTATTACTTCGCCTTGTCTAGCATCAGATGGTGCGGTTCTAAAGAAAAGTCCGTTATCAGGTTCAGTGGACAAAGCAGGTGAAGTTGCTGAAGGAGATATCATAACTATACCATTAGGAATTGCTACATTTTTTAAAACTGCTGTAGTAACTCCAGAGCAATCAGCTCCCATTATGGCACTGACTTTATCAGAAGTTATTAATCTTTCTGCTGCAGCTTGTGCCGCCGCTGCGTCAACACATGTAGAGTCTGCTCTAACACCTTCAATTTTACCATGCATAAAATTACCTGAATTATTTACTTCTTCAATAGCTAATTCAGCACTTTTCGCCATCACAGGTGCTAAAGATTCAATAGGACCTGTAAATCCTAAAATAATTCCAATTTTCACATTTTTTGCAAATGCTGGAAAAATAAGGAAAATTGATAGCATTAACGAAATTAGAATTTTTTTCATAAACGTTTCCCCTTTTGTTATATAAATAATTTTTATTTTATAAAGAAATAATATTTTTAAGCGAATCAAATTTTAAGTTGTTATGCAAAATAACCTTTTGTAGGCTAATTATAGATTTATCAAAAAGAAAAGATGCTTTCCATATGTACTACAACGTTCTTAAAATATTAAAAGAGGGTTTAAATGACAATAAAGGATGGAAAAAAACATGGCAAAACCACGAGATAAAGAAAAAATATGATGTGATAATTATTGGTGGTGGTGGACACGGACTGGCAACAGCTTTTTACTTAGCTAAAGAATTCAAAATTAAAAATATAGCAGTGCTTGAAAAAAACTGGATTGGTGGAGGCAACGTTGGACGCAACACGACCATAATTCGATCAAACTATCTACTAAATGAAAATGAAGCCTTTTACGAATTTTCCTTAAAATTATGGGAAACACTTGAAAATCAAATTAATTATAATGCAATGGTTAGTCAAAGAGGAGTTTTAAATGTTTTTCATTCTGATGCGCAAAGGGATTCTTTTGTAAGACGAGGTAACTCTATGATAATTAATGGAGCAGATGCAGAGCTGTTTGATGTTGATAAAATAAAATCAATTTATCCTTTCTTAGATTATGATAACGCGAGGTTTCCAATTAAGGGAGGCCTTTTCCAAAAAAGAGGTGGTTCAGTCCGCCATGACGCTGTTGCATGGGGTTACGCTCATGCTGCAGACGAATTAGGTGTTGATATCATACAAAATTGTGAAGTTACAGGGTTCAAAATCAAATCTGGAACCTGTGTTGGCGTAGAGACTAATAAGGGTGACATTTTAGCTAATAAAATTGGTTGTGCTGTAGCTGGATCGTCAAGTGTATTAATGTCTAAAGCTAATATGAACCTTCCATTAGAAAGCCATGTTTTACAAGCATTTGTAAGTGAAAGTTTAAAGCCTCTTATTCCAGGTGTCATTACTTTTGGAGCAGGGCACTTTTACATATCACAATCTGATAAAGGT
Organism: SAR116 cluster bacterium AG-337-N21; assembly: GCA_003282145.1. GTDB lineage: Bacteria > Pseudomonadota > Alphaproteobacteria > Puniceispirillales > Marisalimonadaceae > Marisalimonas. Next base: position 87,947 of record QBZZ01000001.1, on the reverse strand, counting down.
GGTTTAGTTTTTGGGGGTGATATTGATGGATATAACTCTTATGCACAAAGAGGAGGGATGGATATGTTAGAAGATGTTTGTGAGGGTGGTTTAGCATTAATGCCTACCATAGGTAAGGCAAGACTTTTAAGAATGTGGGGCGGTATTATGGATATGAGTATGGATGGTTCTCCAATTATAGATAAAACTCACATTAAAGGATTATATTTAAATGCGGGTTGGTGTTATGGGGGCTTTAAAGCAACCCCAGCTTCTGGCTGGTGTTTTGCTCATTTACTTGCAAAAGGTGATTCTCATTCATTATCTGAAAACTTTCAATTAGATAGATTTAAAAATGGCTATATGATTGACGAAAAAGGTCAAGGAGCCCAACCAAATTTACATTAAAGTAGAAATTAATGATTATTGATCACCCATTATTAGGTCCAAGAGATGCTAGTGAATTCATCTATTTGGGTGATGCGTCACTATTGAACAGACCTAACTGGGATGGAAAAAAATCAGAGGATAATTTTTACAAATACCTATATCTAAGAGAAAATGTTGCCGGTATGCATAAAGAACTTTGGTTTCATCAACAAGGAGATAGAAGTTGGCTTGTGATTTCAAGAAATACTGTAACTCACGAAATTTTTAAAGTTGAATTAGCTACTGAATTTAAAAAAAATATGGGAAAGTCTAATGACTAGACCAGCAAGAACTAAATCTAGTCTGATCAATATAAATAAAAAATTAAGTTTTGTATTTAATGGGAAAAAATACGAAGGTTTTCAAGGAGATACCCTAGCATCAGCTCTATTAGCAAATGATGTTAAATTAATTGCTAGATCATTTAAGTATCACAGACCAAGGGGAATTTTTACATCGGGTTCTCATGAACCAAATGCCTTAGTTGAAATTATACATGATGATTATAATGAACCCAATAGTAAAGCTACTACAGTAGAATTATATGAAGGATTAGTAGCTAAAAGTCAAAATTGCTGGCCTTCCTTGAAATACGATCTTATGTCAATAAATGATAAATTTTCAAAATTTATTGGTGCTGGGTTCTATTATAAAACCTTCATGTGGCCGTCTTTTTTTTGGGAAAAGGTCTATGAGCCAGTCATTAGAAAAGCTGCTGGCTTAGGAAAGTTATCAAAAAATAAAAATAATACAAATTCAGAAAAAGGTTTTTTATATTGCGATCTTCTGATTATTGGCTCAGGTCCCTCAGGACTAATTTCTGCTTATATTGCAGGTTTGTCCGGAATTAAAGTTATAATAGTTGAAGAAGATTATGTCTTTGGTGGTAGTCTCAACAATGAAATTTTCAAAATTTCAAATATGTCACCACAAGCGTGGGTTCAATCTATTTTAAAAGAAATTAGAAAACTATCAAACGTTAGATGTATAGAAAATACCTCAGTTATAGGGATGTTTGATCATGGTGTCTTTGGAGCAATCCAAAAATTAAAAGAAAGTAAAATAGAACAAATATTTTGGAAAATAATGTCTAAGAAAGCTTTGCTCTGTTCAGGTTCACTTGAAAGGCTAATTCCTTTTCAAAATAATGATTTACCAGGAATTATGTTGTCAGCTTCGATTCGTAGTTATTTAAATAGATGGAGCGTAAATAATTTTGATAATGTTTTATTATTTACTAATAATGACGATACTTATTTAACGGCTTTGGACTTAATTTCGAATGGAATAAAATTAATTGGTGTTGTTGATACAAGAGATAATCCTAGAATTTTTGATCCTAAAATTAAAGTTTTTAAAAGCTCTCAAGTAGTCAATGCTAAAGGCAAGTTATATCTTAAAGGTGTTGATATAGTTAATAAAGAAGGAGAACTTAGACATTTAAAATGTGACTATCTTGGTATTTCAGGAGGTTGGAACCCAAATATTCATTTAAGTTGTCATACTGGGGTAAGACCTGAATGGAATGAAAAAATATATGCATTTGTTGCTGGTAAAACGAATGTCTCAACACATTTAAAAGCTGCAGGTTCAGCAAATGGAAAGTTTTCATTAAATGAATGTATCCTAGACGCTGAAAAACAAGTATTGGAAATACTTTTAGATTTAAAGATGAAACCCAAAAAATATAGCCTCCCAAAAATTAAAGAGCAATCTTTTGAAATAGATCCTTTTTGGTTTGTAAAGATTGGTTCTCAAAGAAAATGGGTAGATTTACAAAATGACGTGACTGTTAAAGATATTGAAATGGCTTATGCTGAAAATTTTAGATCAGTGGAGCATTTAAAGAGATACACAACTTTAGGAATGGGGACAGATCAAGGTAAAACATCTAATGTTACTGGGTTAGCAATATTAGCCTCCTTATCAAATAAGTCTATACCAGATGTAGGAACTACGATATTTAGACCACCTTACATTCCATTATCCATAGAGGCTTTAGTTGGTTCGTCAATTGGTAAAAATTTTAAGCCAACAAGATTAACTCCAACTCATAATTGGGCTAGAGATAATGGCGCTAGTTTTACAGAAACAGGATTATGGCTAAGAGCTGAATGGTATTCTCAAAAAAATGAATATCATTGGAGAATGAGTGTTGATCGAGAGGTCAATTCTGTCAGAAATTCAGTTGGATTTTGTGATGTTTCAACCTTGGGAAAAATTGATATTCAAGGAAAGGATGCCCTAGAATTTATAAATAAAGTCTACTGTAATGGATTTGCAAAATTACCAGTTGGTAGAGTTAGATATGGCTTAATGCTTAGAGAAGACGGTATTGTTATGGATGATGGAACAACAGCTAGAATGAGTGAAAATCATTTCATCATGACAACTACAACTGTCAATGCAGAAAGTGTGTATAGACACCTAGAATTTTGCCATCAATGTCTGTGGCCAGAGATGGACGTCCATCTAATTTCAACAACAGATGCTTGGGCACAAATAGCAATTGCAGGTCCAAAATCCAGAAAAATAATTTCTAAAATAGTAGATAAGCAATTTGATGTTTCTAACAAAAATTTCCCTTTTATGGCTTGTAAAGAAATAACAATTTGTGGAGGTGTTTTAGCAAGGCTATTTAGAATTTCATTTTCAGGTGAATTAGCATATGAGTTATCTATCCCAACACAATATGCATCATCATTAGTGTCTTATCTTATGGAAATAGGAAAAGATGAAAATATAATTCCTTACGGTACAGAAGCACTTGGAGTTATGAGAATTGAAAAAGGACATCCTGCTGGAGCAGAATTAAATGGCACAATCTCTGCTCAAAATTTAAATATGGGCAAAATGGTATCCAATAAAAAGGATAGCATTGGCATGGTTCTATCAAAAAGAGAAGGCTTGAATACTTTAGATGGTTTGCGGTTAGTGGGCTTAAAACCCATAAAAGCTAACCATCAACTAGTATCTGGTTCTCATTTATTCAATTCAAGTGATACAATCACTCCTATAAATGATTTAGGTTACATTACTTCATCTTGTTATTCACCTACTTTAAAAAGTAGCATTGCACTTGGTTTTTTAAAAAATGGAAATAGTCGACACGGAGATTACTTAAAAGCAAGTAATCCTATTTTAAAAACAGAAGTTATTGCAGAAGTATGTAATCCTATTTTTGTTGATCCCAATGGAGATAGATTACGTGAATAACAAACAACTGCTTGAACCAATAAATTTTAAATCTAAAAGTATATTCTCTAAAAATGATTTACAGATTACTATAGATAACTCTAAAAATATTGTTTCCTTAAACCAAAATAGAGAAGAGCCAAAAAAATTTAAAACTTTATTCAAAAATTATTTTTTATTTGAACCACCAAAAATCTCTGAGTTACGTTTTAATAAAAGATATATGTCCTTCTGGGTTAGAACAAATAGTTTTTTTATAGTAGGAGATGTCAATCCAAAAGATTTAAACTCTGTTTTTAGTTCCACAGCATCTATTACAGATCAAACTGGTGGATGGATATCAATTCAAATAAAGGGTAAAACAAGCAAATCAATTTTTGAGAAATTAATAAGTGTTAATTTAGATGAATTTATTCAAGCAAAAGCAATCAGAGCTTCGATAAATAAAATTAATTGTTTCGTTTTATGTGAAAGTCAATTTTACAAATATATTATAATTTGTCCAATTTCATACCATGAAAACATGAAATCAAGATTAGTAAGTTTAGCTGAGTTAATTAACTAAATTTATGACATCATTAAATCAGGTAACCATGTAATGATTTGAGGAAACATTATCAAAACAAGAATTGTCAAAATATCTGCTATAAAAAATAGAGTTACGCCTTTGAATACGTCTGTAACAGGAATGTCTTTTCTAACTCCTGCAACTACAAAACAATTAAGTCCAATAGGTGGTGTTATAAGACATACCTCAGCCATTTTCACTACAATAATGCCAAACCAGACACTTACTTGATTAAATGTCATTCCAAAAGGACTTTGATCAGCTGTAACATCTGGTCCACCATTTAGAAGAATTATAGCTGGGTAAACAACAGGCAAAGTAAGTAACAACAGACCTATAGCGTCTATAAACATTCCAAGTATGACATATCCCAGTAAAATTAAAATTAGAACAGTGTAAGGATCAAATGGTAGAGAAATAATCCAGTTTGCAAATGTTTCAGGTAAACCTGAAAAACCAAGAAATCTTACAAATATCAATACACCCCAAATAATAGAAAATATCATTGCTACTAGCTTAGCTGTTTCAATTAAAGCAAAATTGAGAGCCTGAAGTTTTAACCCTCTCATTATAGCTATTATTAAAACAACAAATGCTCCTAATGCCCCAGCTTCAGTTGGTGTTGCCCAACCAGCATAAATAGCACTAATTATAACAGTAATGACTATTGCAATAGGTATTATTCCAGGTAAAGCCTTCATTTTTTCATTAAGATTATATCTTCTGCCTGGAGGACCCAAATCAGGATTTATTTTTGCCCAAATTATTATTATTCCTCCATAAACAATGGCGGAGAAAATTCCAGGCAAAAAACCAGCTAAAAGAAGTGCGCCAACTGATTCTTCTACAATAATTGCATAAATGATTAATATTGCAGACGGAGGAATTAGTGATGCAAGAGTACCTCCTGCAGCAACAACTCCAGCTGCTAATTTTTTGTCATAACCTTCTTTCAACATCTCTGGAATTGCAACTCTAGAAAAAACAGCAGCTGTAGCAGTAGAAGCTCCCGATACAGCAGCAAAACCAGCTGTAGCAAATACTGTAGCCACTGCTAGACCTCCCGGCACAAAGCCAATCCATGCTTTTGCAGCTTCATATAGCTGCCTTGTCATTCCAGCTTGATAAGCTAAAAAACCTATTAAAATGAATATTGGCAACAAACCCAAAACAAAAGTTACAGATTTAGAGTATGGAATTGCACCAATATTACCTAATGCTGGTCCTACACCTATTAATTCTACGAGGCCTATTATTCCTGCAATACTTGCAGCAAAAACGACTCTTACCCCTGAAATCACCATAATCAACAAAATAATAGTGCATATTATGCCAACCGTAGTTGGATCATCGTATCCTATGCCAAATATCCCTGATGGTTGCCCAGATAAAAGTTTTTCAAACATTCCTAGTCCTTAATTGCTCTAATTTCTTCGTTAGCAAGTTCTTCTGGGGTTTTCATAATGGGAATAGCTATTGGCTCAACATCAGAATAAATCGTCATTCTCAGAAACCCAAATATTTCCAGAATAAGTCTTAGAGCCCATATAAAAAAAGCGATAGGAACTAATATTTTTGCGGGCCAAGTGGGATAAAGATAATCATATGTCGTATCGCCAATTATATAAGCATCAATAGCAAATAATAAACTAAAATAAATTAAAATTACTACAACTGTAAGTGAAAGAATAGTTGAAATTAGTTCAAGTAGCCATTTAGGTTTACCACTTATGTTTCCAACTAGTAATTCCATTCTAATGTGAGTATCAAGTCTTTGTGCATAAGCCACACCTAGAAATGCAAATATGGCAATTGATAATTCAGATAACTCTAAATATCCTGGCCAAGGATAACCAGCAACACGTGATAGTATTTGAAATGAAGTTAAAATCATAACTATGAATAAAGAAATACCAGAAATTTTGATAAGGTTATCTTCAATAACTGATAAATACTTATTTAGTTTGGATAACAAATTCATGATTATAAAAAAATTAACATGCACTTCTTAAATTAGAAGTGCATGAAAAAAGTTATTTGTTAGCTGTTTCAAATATTAAATCTAAAAGAGCTTGAGCATCAAATTTATCTTTATTCGCATCTACCCAGGCATCCCATACAGGTTTACCAGCTGTTTTTCTAAACTCAGATAAAGTTTTTTCATCATACTTTATCTCTTTAAGCTTTGATTTAAACATTGGTAAATTTTTGTCGTCAGCTTTCTTGTAAGCAGCCTTCATAGACGCTAAGGCATCAGGTTTTAGGTCTTGAAGAAGCTTTTGATATTGTTTTGGTAATTTTCCATATGAAGTTTTATTTATAACATATGGGCAGTCAGATGTACCTGGTGATAAGTTTGCTGTATACCATTCTGCAACTTCATGTATTTTGTAAGCAGCGTGGGCATATGTATATGGAAAAGAGACTGCGTCAACTGCACCTCTTGAAATTAAAGTATAAACTTCACTTGCGGGAACAGTTTGTCTTATAGCTCCAAGTTTTTCCATTGCTTTACCAACACCACCTCCAGCTCTAACTCTCATACCTTTAAAATCTGAGAGGCTAGTTGGTACTTTACCTTTACCTAGGAATTCATATTGTGGCAGATTAGAAGTCATATACAACATGGCGTTCCATTTAGCTAATTGTCCAGAAACTATAGGATGATCATAAACTGCTTGTCGGATCTTAGCATCTTTATCAAAGTCTCCCATTGGTAAAAAAGGCATTGTTAAAACCATTAAACCTGCATTTTTTCCTGGATGGTAAAAGTTACAAAAAGCTGCCATCTCAAATGAATTAGCTTTTAGACCATCTAAATTTTCTTTAGATTTTGATAATTGACCACCGTAAAAAATTTTTAGTTGAAATTTTCCATTTGTTTCTTCACTTAGTCTTTTTGATAGTGTTTCAGCACCCTCAGTAAAAGCTCTTCTTTTTCCCCATAAGCTGAATTTCCAAAAAACACTAGGTCCATCAACACTGGCAAGAACGAGATTAGCCAAAAAATTGGACATTAATACCATTAAAGAAACGGCAATAATTCTTTTAATAAACTTCATTAATTTTCCCCTGAATAATATTATTTACTATAATTAGGTATAGCTATAATACTGTAATAGTCAATTTTAAAAAATTAACAAATTAATAAATAATTTAAGACAAACAACTTTTTTGAAAATCGTTTAATAATATTTGAGTAGGTAAACGAATTATGAATGATAAAAAAAAAACACACACAAAACTCACTCTTAGCGAAATAAAAGCTTTAGTTTTTGATATATTAAAGAAACAAGGATGCAACGATGAAAACGCTAATGCTCTTGCAAAAACTATAGCTAAAGCAGAAGAAGATGGTGCAGTTTCTCATGGATTATTTAGATTGCCGGGCTACGTAGCTTCTTTACAGTCAGGTAAAGTTAATGGTCAGGCTTCACCAAAAATAGAATATGTTTCCCCAGTAATACTAAAATGTGATGCCAATAACGGTTTTGCTTCTACTGCTCATGAATACTCTTTACCTATGTTAGCAAAGGCTGCAAAAAAAAATGGTATATCAGTTTTAAGTATAAAAGGGTGCTATCATTTTGCTGCTTTATGGCCAGAAACAGAATATTTGGCTAAACAAAATTTAGTAGGTTTTGCATGTACTGCTTTTAAGCCATCTGTTGCTCCTGCTGGAGCTAAAGAAGCTTTTTTTGGAACGAATCCTATTTCAATGGCTTGGCCAAGAAGTAATAATGATCCAGTTGTCTTTGATATGGCAACGGCAACAATGGCAAAAGGTGAGGTAATGATTGCAGCAAGGGATGGTCATTACTTGCCTGACGGAGTTGGTCTTGGAGAAAATGGAGAACCCTCAAATGACCCAAAAGAAATTTTAAAAGGAGTTTTACTTCCTTTTGGAGGTTATAAAGGCTCTGCAATTTCTATGATGGTTGAATTATTTGCAGCTGGTCTAACGGGGGATGTTTTTTCGTACGAAGCACAAGAAAATGACAATAATGATGGGGGTCCACCAAGTGGAGGAGAATTTATAATGGCTTTAAATCCAGAAATTATAGCTGGTTCTAATTGGGAAAAACATTGCGATGATTTTTTTCAAAAATTATTATCAATTGATGGTGTTAGGCTTCCTGGATCACGAAGGCATATAAATAGATTAGGAGACCAATATAGATCTATTAATGAAGAATTATTGTTGAAAGTTAAATCTTTTCTGTAACTTTCAATTATCTTAAGCTTCATTCCTTTTAATTAAATCAAGATATTCTATTACATCATTAAACTTTTCGTCAGGTAAATTCTTGTAACTTAATCCAAAATTATTTTTTACTTTCAATGCCACATGAGCATATGGATTTCTTCCACTTGGATGATGAGGGTGATCAGGTAATTTATTAATCAAACAATCTTCAGTTAACTGAATTATTTTCCACAAATATTTCTTATTTTGATAATTCATTTCAAAAAACATTCAAAAGAAATAAAGTAATTCCAGGAAATGAGAATAAAAGAATAACCCTAAAAATATCACTTACTAGAAATGGTAAAACGCCCTTAAAGGTCTCTGAAATACTAACGTCGCCAGCCATTTTATTTATTATAAAAACATTTAATCCAACAGGTGGTGTTATCAAACCAACTTCAACAACTATAAGGGTTAATATTCCAAACCATATTGCTGTTTCCTCAGCTGTCATTCCAAATTCAAGTGTCATAATTAAAGGGAAAAACACTGGAATTGTTAAAAGTATCATCGCTAAACTATCCATTAAACAGCCTAAAAATAGATATAGAACAAGAATACAAGCTACAATTAAAAAAGGAGAAAGATTATTTTCTAAGGCTATTTCACCAAGTTGGTTTGGTAGTTGAGTTAAAGCTATAAAAGAATTAAAAAACTCAGCACCTAATAACACTAAAAATATCATAGCTGATGTAATTGCAGTGCTTTCAATTACTTCTACCAAGTCTTTAAACTTAAAGTTTTTATTTAAAATGGCAATTAAACCAGCTCCACCTGCGCCTATTGCCCCTCCTTCTGTTGGGGTAAACCAGCCTAAATATATTCCTCCAATCATAGTCAAAAAAATTAAAATGATTTGCCAGATATTTTTAAATAATAAAAATCTTTCTTTCCAACCAACTCTATCTTTTGTAGGCCCGGAGTTTTTCACAAACCTTACGTATAATGCAATTGCTAAAATATACCCTAATGCAGCTAAAATACCTGGAATAAAAGCTGCTAGAAACATTTTAGCAATGTTTTGTTCAGTCAAAATAGAATATATTATTAAAATCACTGATGGAGGTATCAATATACCTAAAGTTCCACCAGCGGCTAATGTACCTGTGCTAAGAGCTCCAGAATATCCTAGTCTTCTTAGTTCAGGAAGAGCTACTTTACCCATTGTTGCAGCAGTAGCTAGAGAAGATCCACAAATTGCACCAAAACCTGCACATGCTCCTATTGCAGCCATTGCAACACCGCCTTTTCGATGACCTAAGCAAGCGCCTGTAAATTTAAATAGTGCTTTGCTCATACCAGCTTTTCCAGCAAAGTTTCCCATTAGTAAAAAAAGAGGTATGACAGATAAAGAGTAATTTGAAAATAAATGCCATGCACTTGTTTTAACTTGAGACAAAATTGGGAGCCAACCAGCAATTAAGATGGTTCCAGTACAACCAACTATTAACATAGATAGGCCAATAGGTATGCGTAGGGCTAGCATAGAAAATAATACTGGAAAAGCTAGTATACCAAGTGTAAATTTATCCATTAAAACTAATTTCCTAATATATCATAGACTTTTAAAATGAAAGTATAAAAGCAACAAATAGTTAGAAGAAAGAAAGATGCGATAACAGGTAAAAATGGTACCCATATAGGAAATGCTAAAAGCATAGTTTCTTCTTGGTAAACATACATATCTTTTGCTCCTAAAATCATCCTTGAGCTAAAGAAAAGGGCTACAAATCCGAATAATAAAGAGCTAAAAGCATCTAAGAAATAGATTTTATTTTTAGGTAATTTAGCTGTTATAAAGTCTACAATGACATTTCCGTTTTTAAGATGACATAAAGGTAGAAATGAACCAATAGCAACTGCACACGCAATTTCAACTAATTCAAAGTCACCCAAAATGGGTGATGAAAAAACAACTCGGCCAAAAATAGAGAATATACTGATCAAGGCAGCAATTAAAAGAATAAAACCTCCAAATATAGCAAAGTATCTAGAGGTTTTATTTAAAATACGACCAAAATTATTATCTGGCTTTATTTTTAAAGTTATTAATTTTTTTATAAAACTCATTAAAAAGTTTTATAATGTTTTTTCATATTTTGAAATTAAAGATTTAGCTGTATCATAAAGTTTTTGTCCGTCTAGACCTTTACTATTAGCATTTTTAATCCAATCTTGAATTACTTCATCGGCAGCTTTCTTTATTTCTGCTAAAGGTGCTCCCTGTAGAGTATGAAATTCACCTCCAGCTTTAACGGCTAAAGCACGCGCTGGACCTTCAAATCCATCCCATAAAACACCAGCTTGTTTTGCTAATGACATTCCAGAATTATTATCTATTACTTTTTTGTGTGCTGGAGATAATGAATCATATTTTGCTTTGTTCATAACAAACAGAAAAGGAGTAGTATAAAGTCCTCTTTTCCCAGCAACATTTGTATGGGATTTAGTTAGTTCCTGAAGTTTAAAAGATGGCATGATTTCCCAAGGAACAACCATTCCGGTAATAACGCCTTTTGATAAGGATGGCGCAACTTTAGGAATAGGCATACCAACTGGTGTTGCACCTAATTTTTTTAATAAACTAGTTGCTGAACGTGTTGGTCCTCTTAACTTAAGCCCTTTAAAATCACTAACTGATTTAATTAATGTTTTTTTTGTATGTATCATACCTGGAGCATGAACATGCACTGCAAGAATTTTATAATCTTTAAGATCTTCTGCTCCTGCAGTTTCTACAAACTCTTGCACTGCTTGCGCTGTTATTTTTGCACTCGTTGGCATAAATGGTAATTCAAAAACTGATAATCTTGGAAATCTTCCAGGAGTGTATCCAGCTACTGTCCAAACTATATCAACAACTCCTTCACGAGCTTGATCAACTAATTGAGGTGGTTTTCCTCCAAGTTGCATTGAAGGATACATCTCAGTAATTATTTCTCCATTACTTTCTGCTTTGACTTTATCGGCCCAAGGTTTAACAAATTTAGCATTTGAGTTTGCTGGCATTGGAACCATTGTATGAAATTTCAAAGTAACTTTATCAGCTAATGCTGGTAATGATAAACCAGCACTGATTATTGTAGTAGCTAAAAAGCCAATAACTTTATTCATTAATATTCCTCCATTTAAATATTTATAAAATAAGATAAATTTATTTATTACTAAATCATTAACTACATATTATAATAAATCAAATTTTATTTTGTAAATAATTTCATATTTTCTTGTATTTTGATAATTTTAGTAATTATTTGTTGTTAAATTATCATAATAATGCATAATCAAGTATAATTTATGTAGGAGTTTATACATGTCCATAAACGCATTAAGTTATATAGGTGTTAACTCGGATAAGTTAGAAGACTGGCAAAATTTTGCTACTAAATATCTAGGAATGCAATGCATTAATCATGGTACTAAGTCTTTATGTTTTAGAATGGATGATCAAAAACAAAGATTTGCTATATCAGGAGAGCCTGGTGATAAACTTGCATTTCTTGGTTGGGAAGTTGAGAAAAAATCTGACCTAGAAATGTACGCAAAACGATTAGACGTTATTGGTGTTCCTGTTCAATTGGGAAACAAAAATCTTACGGATATGAGGTTTGTAGAAGAATTATTATATTTTGACGATCCAGCGGGTAATCGAATAGAACTTGTTTATAAACCGCATCTTGATAAAGACTCTTTCGTTTCAGGCAGGCCAATCTCAGGTTTTAAAACAGATATATGTGGACTTGGGCATGCTGTATTACATGTATCTAATGTTAATGATTTAATTCCTTTTTACAGGGATACTCTTGATTTTAAAATAAGTGATTACAGTCACGACCCTATTTCATTATGCTTTTTTCATGTAAATGGAAGGCATCACAGTTTTGCTTTGATAGGCACTGGTCAACAAGGATTTCATCATTTTATGGTTGAATATCAAAATTTAGATGATGTTGGTCAAGGATATGACTTGCTTCAATATAAAGAAGGCTCAATTGCATATACTTTAGGAAGACATACAAACGATTATATGACTTCATTTTATGCTCACACACCATCAGGATTTTTTATTGAAAATGGTTGGGGAGGCAGAATAATTGATCCAGACACATGGATACCTCACGAAACAAATATGGGACCAAGTTTTTGGGGGCACGAAAGATTGTACTTACCTGATAATGAAAGATTAAAATTTAGAGAAAAACGTATGGAAACTGCTAGGGAAGGTAAGCAATCACCAATGATTATTGATTGTCCTTGGCTTTATCAAAATATTAAGAACAAATAAGGATAAAATATAGTGCAAATGGATTTTGATGTTGTGATAGTTGGACTAGGACCTACCGGAGGAACATTAGCTAATTTATTAGCTATAAATAATTTATCTATTCTTATTTTAGAAAAAGAAGCAAGCCTATATAATTTGCCACGAGCAGTCCACTTTGATGATGAAGTCATGAGAGTATTTCAAACTATAGGAATTTCTGACAGTTTATCAAAAAAATTAATTATCAACAAAGGTACAAAATTTTTAGATGAAAATGGTAAACTCCTTTTAGACTGGCCAAGGCCAAAAATAATTACTGAAAACGGGTGGTATCCGAGTTATCGTTTTCATCAACCCGACCTAGAACGCAGTCTTCGTTATAAATTAAAAAAGTTTGATAAGGTTGTTTCTCTACAAAACTGTGAAGTTTTTAAAACCGTGAATAAAAAAAATTTTACTGAAGTTTATTATAAAAACACAAAAATTAGTAAGATAAATTTAGTTAAGTCAAAATACATTATTGGTTGTGATGGTGCGAATTCATTCATTAGAAATGAAATGAAAACAGAATTAGAAAACTTAGGTTTTGAGCAGCGTTGGGCTGTCATTGACTTAATATTAAAAACAAAAAATGTAAATTTGCCTGATCGAACCATTCAATATTGTAACGCAAAAAGACCTGCAACTTATTGCAGAAATGTTGGTAGGAGAAGAAGATGGGAAATAGCTTTAAAAGATAATGAGAGTTCTAAAACATTTTTTGATGAAAAAAGGCTTTGGAAATTTTTAAATAAATGGGTATCTCCTGATGAAGTAGAAATTGAAAGAAAAACTGTATATACATTTCAATCGGCTATTGCGAAAAGTTGGAGAGAAGGCCGTATGTTTTTAGTAGGCGATGCTGCTCATTTAACACCACCCTTCATGGGACAAGGTATGTGTGCTGGAATAAGGGACGCATCTAATCTAGCTTGGAAAATAAGCATATGTTGTAAAAAGGGTCATAGTGAAAATCTTTTAAATAGCTATCAATCAGAGAGATCCTCAAATGTCAGAGATTATATAAACACTGCAATGAAAATGGGAGAATTACTTAATTCGATAGGGGGATCAGAAGTATCAGATACAGTTTTTGTTCAATCAGACGGCACTATTAAAATGAATACAATTAAACCCCGACTTGGAAAAGGTTTAGGTGAATGTGAAGACATAAATAGGGGAAAAATATTCCCATCCTTCAAATCTGATTTTGGTAGAGATATTGATAATATATTCGCGTGTGACCCGATATTAATTACCAATAAAAAAATAAATAAAAAGGAACTTAGAATTAAATCTTATGATTGTTCTGATATACCTGGAATGGAGGTCATATTAAAAAAATTTAAAACAAACACTCTAATTATTCGTCCTGACAGATTTATTCTGGCTAGCACTCAAAAAAATGATTTATTAGAATTTACCAATACCTGTCTTAACCAAATTTATAGCTTATAAGGTTCTAGATGTCAGGTTTTACAAGATATAATAAAATCTTAAATCTTTTTTCAGAACAGAGAAGTTCTTGGACAGTTTTAGAAATTTCGGACGAATTGAAAACCCCTTCAAGTACTATTTATAGAATTGTTCGTGAATTAGTTCTGGCAGAATTTCTTGAAAGTGCGGCAGGGGCCTATTTTAGGCTAGGTCCTGCCTTTATCAAATTTAATAGAATTATTAATTTGTCAGATCCCCTAGTTAGAGCAGGACAACCATTTTTAAAAAAACTAGCAAATGAAAATCCTATTGAAAGCGTAAACGTTTTAGCTAGGCTTTATGGAAACAAAGTAATGTGTGTGGCAGATTATAAAACTCCATTTTTTAAAAATAATACTAGTTATCAAAAAGGGAAATTAATGCCTTTAATTTATGGTGCAACGTCAAGAGCAATAATTATGAAGATTGTAGGAAAAAGTCTAGAAGATCTTTTAAAGCAAGAAACATTTTATGATGATAATGACAAAGATACTTTTTTTAAAAATTTAAAAAATGATAATAAAAAAGGATATTGTAAAACTGAAGGACAAGTTGATGAAGGTCTTATAGGTTTTGCAGTACCTATCAACAACAAAAAATTAGGTATAGAGGCATCATTGAGTTCGATATTCAATTCAATTGATTTTCTTCCTGAACATGAACCTATAATTTATGCTAATTTAACAAGCTATTCTCTATTGATAGAAAGGTACATAAATCAAATTTTTGATGATATTCAAAATTATCATCAGATATCTAGTTAAATAAGGAGAGTAAATGTCATTAACGGCAGTACAAGCGGACTTATCTTTGCATCATCTTGAAATACAGAGTAGTAATCCAGAAAGTTTGGCCAATTTTTATTCCAAAATTATGGATATGAAAATAAATAAACTTTCACCAGAGAAGTTTTTATGTGACGGGCCAGCTCGCAAAATAATAATAACTTTAGGTGAAAATAAAACGCTAAGTAACGCAGGAATGGTTTGCAGAAGTGAAAATAACTTAAATAGATTTAAAGAGTTCTTAGATCAAAAAGATCTCAAACTAAAAGAGCATAACTCAGAATTTTACAAAGCAGGATCTTTTTCAGTTCAAGACCCTGATAACAATGTAATATGTTTTGGAGTTTTAAAAGACAGCAGTCCTTCTCATTTAAAGAGAATTCATGCTCCATTGCAACATTTAACATTTGCTTCAGAAGATGTTGTTTCATTTCAAAATTTTTATCAAAACAAACTTGGTTTTCAAGTTACAGATAGAGTTATAAAAAATAATGGAGAGCTTGCAACTTGCTTCACTACTTCTAACCATGAGCACCACACTATAGCTTGTTTTAAATCATCTAAATCTGGAATAGATCATCACTCCTATGAGGCGGGTGATTGGAACTTTGTAAAAAATTGGTGTGATCATTTTGCATCACATAATATTCAATTGATGTGGGGGCCTGGTAGACATGGGCCAGGAAATAATTTATTTGTATTTATTGAAGACACTGATGGAAATTGGATTGAAATTTCTGCAGAATTAGAAACGGTCCATGGTCGACCGGTAAAAAACTGGCCTCAAGAAGAAAGAACCCTTAATTTGTGGGGCAATGCAATAATGAGATCTTAAAAAAGGATATAAAATGAAATTATTAAGCTTTATTAGGTTGGGTAAAACTGGATTTGGTGCAGTGGTTAACAATGGAATAATTGATTTGACAGGAAAGATTGACTCAAATATTAATACTATAAAAGAATTAATATCTCTTAATATGGAAGATCGGGCTGAAGATTATATTGTAGGAAAAACAAAAGATTTATCTTTTTCAGATATCAGTTTTTTACCCGTTATACCTGATCCAGAAAAAATAATGTGTATTGGTCTCAACTATCTGGAACATAAAAAAGAGACAGGTAGACCCGATGTTGATAATCCTACAATATTTACAAGATTCGCTGACTCTCAAGTGGCTCATTTACAACCAATGATAAAACCAGATAATTCTGATCGTTTTGATTATGAAGCTGAAATGGCAATTATAATTGGTAAAGGTGGTAGGTTTATCTCTGAAGATGAAGCACTAAATCATATAGCTGGTTATGCTTGTTACAATGACGGTAGCATCCGAAATTATCAAAGACACACTTCTCAATTTACCCCAGGTAAAACTTTTCCAGGCACTGGTAGTTTTGGCCCATATATGGTTACCCCTAGTGAAGTAGGTGACTATACAAAATTACCAATTGAATTAAGACTGAATGGAAACGTTATGCAAAAAGCTACATTAGCAGATCTTATTTTTCCAATTCCGAGGTTAATAAGTTACATATCAGAATTTACTGCATTGTCTTCAGGTGATGTGATTGTGACAGGGACTCCAGGTGGTGTTGGAGACAAACGAAATCCCCCAGTTTATATGGTGCCTGGAGATGTTGTAGAAGTAGACATTGGATTATTGGGTGTATTAAAAAATCCTGTAGTTGCAGCTCCAAAATTATAAGTTCTATCCTTAGGTCTAGAATGATGATAAATAAATCTTTGATTACAAATTTAGTATCTATTTTTATAATATTTATTGGTTATTTTTATAAAGATGAACATTCATTCATTTTTATGACAGGAGTTTTTGCCCTATCTGGTAGCGTTACCAATTGGATTGCCGTACATATGTTGTTCGAAAAAATTCCATTTTTATATGGTTCTGGTGTTATTCAAGATAGATTTGAAGATATTAAGATGGGAATAAAGAACTTAATATTAAAAGAGCTATTTTCAGTTACTCAAATAAATAAATTTTTATTAGATAATAAAGAAGTAGCGTCAGAAAAGATTATAGAAAAGATTGATTTTGATAAAGTTTTTCTGGGTCTTGTTGAAGCTATAGAAGGTTCACAGTTAGGTGGAATGCTTTCAATGGTAGGAGGAAGAAAAGCACTTGAACCACTTAAAGAACCATTTAATAAAAAATTAAAAATAATTATGGAAGATTTTATAAACAGAAATAATTCTGATGATGACGGAAAAACCACATCAGAGGCATTGTTAGTTAAAATTGAAAATATATTAGATGCAAGATTAGCTGATTTATCTCCTGAAGATATAAAAATTATTATTCAAAAAATGATAAAAGAGCACTTAGGTTGGCTCGTAGTTTGGGGAGGTTTTTTTGGTGGGCTATTAGGACTATTATTAAGTCCCATTGGCCTGAACATTCTTTAAGAAGTTAAGAAGAGTTCGCATTATACTCTTCTTTGTAGTTCCTAAGATATTATGCAACCACCATCTACATCTATTGTAGTACCAGTTATAAACTCGTTCTCGATTGCAAAAATTATTCCCTTGGCAACTTCGTCTGGAGTGCCGGCCCTTGGAATTAGGTTATCACTAGTGGCTTTTTTATAATACTCCTCTCTAGCAGTGCCTTCAAGAGGGCTCATTGGAGTATCGATGATACCAGGAGAAACAATGTTGATCCTTTTAGGTAGAATTTCAGGTGCAATACCTCTCGCAAAAGCTTCTACTGCACCACCAACAGAAGAAATTGCAATTTGTCCTGGACGACATTTTCTTGCAGGAGTCCCGCTTACTAAAACTATATTTCCATTATCTTTTAAAAATTTGGTACCTAATCTTACTACGTTAGTGTATCCCCAAAGTTTATCAAATGATGCTTTATAGCCATCTAAATCCATAGAAAGAAAAGGACCAACAGCTCTTTTTCCACCAGTAGCAGCATTAACTAAAATATCAAATACACCTTCATTCTGAAAAAATGTTTCAACAGCTTCTCTATCGAGAACGTTTATTTTCTTTGTTGTAACGTTTTTTGGAAGTTGAGTTAATTTCTCGGGATTACGACTTATTGCAATAACATGTGCTCCTTTTTCAGATAACATTTGAGTTGTAGATAGACCAATTCCAGAAGTTCCGCCAAATACGATAGCTTTTTTGCCATTAATATTCATGTTTATTTTACCCTTTAAAATTTAATAAGAATTTATTAATTACTTATAACATTTTGGATATATATTTGTTAAAAAAGTTTTAGGTATTTTATAGGTGTTAAATATGACTGTTGAGCTATTTAGAAATAATTCTTATTTGAAAGAACATAAAACGATTATATCTGAAGTTGTACCCGAAGGATTAGTTCTAAATGAAACTATTTTTTATCCAGAAGGAGGAGGGCAACCAGGAGATGAAGGTTTAATTACGTTTAAAAATAACCGAATAAAAATAGCAGGAACTAAATATATAAATAATAGGCTAGTTCATTTAACTGAAACTACTAATGACTGTAAACAAAATGAAGAAGTTACCATAATTTTAGATTGGTCTAAAAGATATAGTTACATGCAAGTGCATACCTGTCTTCATCTCTTGTGTTCAATAATACCTTACCCTGTTACAGGTGGTTCTATAGGAGATGGTAGAGGAAGACTTGACTTTGATCTTGAAACAAAGCCAGACAAAGAAGATGTTTTGTGTAAATTAAATGAATTAATTCATAAAGATTATTCAGTTCAAATATCAAGTATAACAGATCAACAATTAGACGAAAATCCAGATTTAGTAAGGACAATGTCCGTTAAACCCCCTAGAGGATCAGGTAACATAAGAATGATAAGGATAGGGGATGATGTTGATTTTCAACCTTGTGGAGGAACACATGTAAATAAAACTTTAGAAATTAAGTTAGTCAAATCAGTAAAAATTGAAAACAAAGGTAAAATGAATAAAAGAATAATTTTAAATTTTTAAACGACAGTTATTTCTTACAAACTATCTCAAATGGCAATGTTCTATTTTCTTTAATAGATTGCATTGAGTTGGCAGATCTTTCATTCATACTGTCTCCACCAATTACATGAATACCTAAAACAGGTTTTTTATTTTCAGACTTTAACCCAATAAGTTTTTCATAACCTGAAACATATTTATCAGCTGTCTCAATTATTTTTATATCAGAAAAACCTATATCTTTTAGTATAGATATAGTTGTTTCAGGGGGTAATAAAAAGCTCATTTCTGAAGAATCAGCCCATGGCAGAGGAAAAATAGGATTACCCTCAGGGCCTAACCCGTGTTCAGTAAAAGCAAAAAAACTATCTTTTTTTAAAACTCTAAAAGCTTCAGAAAAGAATTTTTTTCTGTCTGATATATTCATTGTTACATGTTGTGAATACGCACCATCAAAAGTTTCATTCTTAAAATCTAATATTTCTCCATTTCCAACTAAAAGCTGAATATTATTGGACATAGATGTAAGTTTATTGAATTCATTACCTATTTCAATGAAACTTGGTGTTATGTCTATTCCAGTGATGAAGCATTTAAATTCTTTAGCGTAATATCTTGCTGGTCCACCAAGACCACAACCAATATCTATAATTTTTTGATTTTTTGATATTGGCATTCTTTTACCTAGGTCAACAGTGGCAGCAATCCCCCTTGCGTGATACTGATCAATAGGAAATAAATCTTCAATATTTAATTCTTTATTGATTAAACCTGCTTCCGACATTGCGTGGTGTACTCGTGAAAAAATATCACCTCTCGTCCAAAAATTTTCAATACTTTTTGAGTTTATCATTTATTTAAATTTTAGTTGTTAAGAATAAAATCTGCACATCTTTCACCTATCATCATGCAAGCAGCATTTGTGTTCCCTGAAATCAGAGTAGGCATTATAGAAGCATCTGCTATACGGAGACCTTGTATTCCATGGACTTTTAGATTTTTATCAACAACTGCATTTTCATCAAAACCCATTTTACAGGTTCCAACTGGATGATAGACTGTTTCGGCTTTGTCTCTGATGAAATTCAAAATATCTTCATCGCTTGAATAATCCAACCCGGGCTGAATTTCTAAATCACAAAATTCTTTCATTGGAGCCGATTCCATTAATTTTCTTATTAACTTTACTCCATCAACGAGTGTGTCCTTATCTAGTTGATTAGACATGAAGTTAAACTTTATACTCGGGAATTCGTTTGGATCGTTAGACTTAATGTGGATACTCCCTTTACTTTCGGGTCTGTTTTGATTGACCGTGCAAGTTATGCCTGGTTCCTTTCCTAATGATCTTTTACCATCTTTTAAAACTACTCTATATGGTATAAAGTGTACCTGAATATCGGGTGAAGCTAGCTCTTTTCTCGTTTTAAAAAATCCAACAACTGGTGCAGACGGAAGTGCTAAAAAACCGTCTCTTTTGAACATATATTTAAAAACTTGCTTTATTAGATTAATACCACCAGCTTTGTCGTTATAAGAAATTCCTTCCTTCTTAACCCTATAAATTATCCGCGGAGCAATATGATCACGTAGATTTTCTCCAACCCCAACTAAATGATGAATTGGCTCAATTCCATTTTTTTTAAGTATCGAGCTATTTCCAATACCAGACAATTCCAAAATCTGAGGAGAATTAATTGCACCACCTGATAGAATAACTTCTTTTGACGTCATAAATGTTGATAATTTATTTTTATTTTTTACCTCAACCCCAATACATTTTTTTTCCTCAAAGAGTAATTTTGTTACCAACGAGTTGGTTATAATTGTAAGATTTTTTCTTGACTTTATTGGTCTTAGATAAGCAACTTCTGCACTCATCCTTTCACCTTTGTAAATTGTAGTCTGAGTATAGCCTAAACCTTCTTGATCTTCGCCATTATAGTCTTTATTAAAAGGAATATTATTGACTTCTCCAGATTTAAAGATCGCATCATAAATGGGATTTCTGTCACTCACTTCAGAAACTTTAAGTGGACCTTCTTCACCTCGTAATTCAGAGGTGTTACCTTGATAATTTTCCATTTTCTTAAAGAAAGGAAGTACATCATCGTATGACCAACCTGTATTTCCCATTTGAGCCCATGTATCATAATCTAATTTGTTTCCTCTTACAAAAACTAAACCATTAATAGAACTGGAGCCGCCGAGTAATTTTCCTCTAGGTATTGGGATTTCTCTGTTTCCAGTATTTTCTTCAGGTTCGGATCTATACCTCCAATTTGCAAGTGGATTGTCAATTAAGAGAGCAAAACTAGCTGGAAGCCTTGAGATTGGATGAGAAGATCTTCCCGCTTCAATCAGTAAAACTTTATTAGTATCATTTTTTGACAATCTGTTTGCAACTGCACAGCCAGCAGAGCCTCCACCCACTACAATATAATCAAATTTGTTAGTCATTAACTTTCCTTCCAGAAAATAGTTTTAGTCATATATATTTTGATATCAATGCAAAAATTATAATAATTGCAAATTCTTTTAGAAAATTCACTTGATTGAAATAATTTAAAAAGAATGATAATTAACCAAAATATGTTAGGAGTGTTATTTTGTTAGAATGGATCTTAGATGTATCTCAAATAATAATTGCAGATATTGTTTTGTCTGGTGATAATGCTCTAATAATTGGAATGGCTGCATCAGCAGTTCCAGAAGAAAGTCGAAAAAAAGTAATTTTTATTGGGCTGTTGGCGGCAGCCATTTTAAGGGTTTTATTTGCTCTTGTTGCATCTTACCTCATAAGTATACCTGGACTGCTTCTATTAGGTGGATTGTTGCTTTTTTGGGTGTGTTGGAAATTTTATGGAGATATAAAAGAATTTTCCTCTAATAATGAGGAAAAAGAAAAACTTCAAAAAGAAGTTTCAGGTAAAGGAATAAAAGCTGCACTTATAACTATCATAATAGCTGACGTATCCATGTCACTTGATAATGTCATTGCAATAACTGCAATAGCAAGAGATAACAAAACATTATTAATCTTAGGCATAGCATTTGCCATATTAATAATGGCGCTATTTGCAACGGTCATAGTTAAATTATTAACCAAATTTAAGTGGTTATCTTATCTAGGTTTAATATTTCTTGTTTACCTATCGTCAAAGATGACCTTGGATGGTTGGTTGCAACTCTATCCTTTGTTACAAAGTTAAGCTACGATCCCAACCATTTTGGAAACCAAAGAGCTATGTCTGGTATAAACATGACCAGAAGCATCCCAGTTATTTGAAGAGCAATAAATGGTAACACTGATAGAAAAATTTCTTGCAGAGTTATATCAGCTGGTGCAACAGATTTTAGCCAAAAACATGCTGGGCCAAAAGGAGGCGATAAGAAATATATTTGAATGTTCATTACAAACAACACACCAAACCAAACTGCAGCCCATTCCGGCTCTAATCCTAATTCAGGGGCCATACCAACGACAACTGGAGCAAAAACTGGAACTGTAATAAATGCTATGGCTATCCATTCCATAAATGTACCGAGTATGACCAGGATACCCATCATAACAAAAACTATTCCAATTGCAGGAAGTCCTAATCCAGAAAACAATGACCTCATAAAATCTGCGCCACCGATTAAGTTATAAATACCAACAAAAGCAACAGCTCCCAAAATCAACCAAATAATTGTACCTACCGTCGACATTGTACCCGCTAGTGCTATTTGTAAAAGGTTCCAGCTATAAGCGTTTCTAAACCAGGCAACAAAAATAGCGCCCAAAACACCTACGGCTGCAGCTTCAGTAACTGACGCTATACCTCCATATATTGACCCCATAACACAAAAAATTAAGAATATACTTAGAAAAACGGCATATAATTTATCTTTTGACATTTTCATATCTTTTTGACGAGCTTTGGCAACTTCCTCAGCTGTAGGTGCCATAGCTGGATTTAAATTACACCTTGCTAGTACATATATTGCATAAAGACCTGCAAGCATTAAACCTGGAACTGCACCAGCCATAAACAAGTCTCCTATCGCAACTTGAGCAGATAAACCATAAATAATCATAATAATACTTGGCGGAATTAGTGTTGCTAATGCTCCTGACGCGCATATTAGTCCTATAGACATTTTTCGATCATATCCAAGTCTTAAAAGTTGAGGTAAGGCGACAAGTCCAAGCATGACAATTTCCCCGCCCATGACACCTGACATTGCAGCTAACACAACAGCAACAGCTATTGTTTGTATTGCAACTCCTCCACGGAGTTTTCCTGCAAAAATTGACATTGCATCAAATAAATCTTCAGCTACTCCAGCTCTTTCTAATATAGATGCCATTAACACAAAAAGTGGAACTGCAATTAAAGGATACTTTTCAAGTAAACCAAAAGCGTTTGTAGAAACTAAGTATAATCCTCCATATCCAAAATAACAAAGAGCACTTAGTACTGATACAAATAAAGTTACAACTCCCAATGGCATGCCCGTCATCATTAAAACAAGCATAAGGGCAACAATTAATAAACTTGCAGTTCCTATATTCATGTCCTGCATATTTAGATAATCTTGCGGATTAATGTGAGTTCCAACAGCAGAATATATAGAATTTATGGAACCAAAAACACTTGTTTCTCCCATCAAGTGAACAGCAATAACACATATAATTCTTAAAATAACAATACCGCAAATAAACAAAACAATTTGTTTAGCAATTTTAGAGGAAAAGTGACGGTAAAGGTTGATCATTAGTTGGGTTAAGTAAGTCATTGCTCCAATGGTAAGCATTGACTTCAAAATCATTGGTTGGGGAGAATTCCACGCACTTCCTGCCTTTTCCAGCATCATCACTGAATCGAGTGCTCTTATCACAGAATCGTCAATTAATAGCCACAGAGCTATAACACCAACTACATAAGCAATAAAGTCAAGCCACCACTTTCCTTTATCTGAAGCCATAATATAAAAAACTGTAATACCTATATGTCGCTTGTGAAGTGTTACATATGCTGCAGATAACATCCATGCTGTAGCAGCAAGAACCATTACAATTTCAAAAACCCACTGAGTTGGAGCATTAAACACATATCTAGAAATGACTTCAAAACCCGTAACAGCTGCACAAACTAGATATAGTTGGGCAACAGCAAGCCCAGAAAATTTACTAAAATGATCAAAGAAAGCAAAACTATCTTTACCTGATTCAAAATTTTCCATATTGTCTAGATCAGTCTCATTCTTTTGGATCATTTCCGACATTTACTTCCCCCAAGTTATTTTTAAAAATTTATATTTTTATCTTGCAATTGTCTGAGATTTATCAATTATAAATAATATCTATTAGAGACATAAATTTAACTATGTCAAGAACCAAGGGGGAAAAGATGGCGAAACCGGTAAGAAGTGATCATGTTGATACATATGGTCCATGGGCTTGGGTAGCTGGAATGGCTTTTGCGGGTCTTGTAACATGGATCATGTTTTATATAGCTGACGGCTTCAGTTAATTTTCACAAGAGGAGGAGAAAAAGTGAAAAAATATCTAATAAGTGCTTTAGTAGTTGCGGGTTTAACCTTTACAGGTGCTGCAAGTGCAAAGAAGTTAAAATTTCAAATGAGTTCCAAGGCTGGTGATTGGGCGCATACCTACATGGCAAAACACGCTCCAGTATTATCAGATCTAACTAACGGAGAACTTCAGATTGAAGGATTGCCAACTAAGTCTGTTGTACCTCACAGGGAAACTATTGATGCGGTAGCAAATGGAATTTTAGATGGTGACTTTAATGCAATAGCTTATTTTGCAGGAAGAGATCCAGCTTTTGCAATCATGGGAGATTTGATTGCAGGTTACGATACACCAAAACAATATCAAGAATATTGTATGCATGGTGGTGGTAAAGAAATGCTACAAAAAATCTATGATAAAGTTTTACCAGGTAAAATTCATGTACTAGGTTGTGGTCCTTATGGAAAAGAAGCTCTTGTTTCTAAGGTTCCAATTAACGGTGTTGCAGACCTTAAAGGTGTGAAAATTAGATCACCAGAAGGTTTGGCAGCAGACGTTTTCAGAAGAGCAGGTGCTTCACCATCTTCACTTCCTTTCTCTGAAGTTTATACTTCACTAGAAAAAGGTATTGTTGATGCAGCTGATGCTTCTGTGTACATAAACAATCATGCTAGTGGTTTCCATAAAATTGCTAAATACCCGCTTTACCCAGGTATTCACTCAATGGCTAACCTTCAAACTATTATTAACAAAAAAGTTTACAATAAGTTAAGTAAGCAAAACCAAACAGCTTTAACAGTCTGGACATACTGGACTTGGACAGCTAAATTAAGGGATGCTGGTTTAGAAGGAAGAGCGCAGGTTGCTAAGGATAAAGCTGCTGGTGATTTAACAATTATAGACTGGCCTGTAAGTGAAAGAGCGAAGTTCAGAAAAATTGCAGTAGATGCATGGAACTCTGCAGCTTCAAAAAGCCCACTTGCAAAAGAGGCTTTAGATTCTAATCTAGCTTATATGAAAAAGATAGGTTTACTCTAAAATTAAATGTTTAAAAAAAGCTTGTTGATTAGTAATCAGCAAGCTTTTTTGTTTCTTGAAGAATATACTCAGCAATTTTTAATAATTTAAAGTCTTCATTCCAAGATGATATGATCTGCACCCCAATTGGAAGACTGTCTTCACCTTTTAAAAGTGGTAGACTAATTGCAGGAACTCCCATCATTGTCCAATAACCATTAAAAATTGCATTACCAGTATTCATTAGGTCTCTTGGAGCTTGACCTGTTGCCGCTGGAGTGATAATTACATCAAATTTGTTGAAGTACTTACTTAATGTCTGCTGCATTTTTTTCGCATTTTCAATGGCTTCTATATATTGTTTTGCTGAGACAGGAATGCCAGCTTCAATCCTAGATTTGGTAAATGGGTGAAGTTTTTCTTTTTCAGTTTCGTAATAATTAGATAATGATTTTGCAATAGAACCATTCATAATTACTTCGTGGGAATGAGCTGCTTCATTGAAATCTTTGCCAAGATTGAGTTCTTCAATATCAAAAGGTGAGTTTTCAACAAATTTTATTATCTCATCTTGCATGTCTCTATCACCAATGTCCCATACTGGACCTCTGACGAATGCAAATTTAGGCGCCTCAATTACATAGTTTTGTTTATAATTGTATTGTTTGATCATATCTAAATCTTTTTCATCATAAGATAAAATAACTGAAGCCACTAGATCAATGTCACAAGTTGAATTTGCATAAATTCCTGGATGGTCTAATCGTTGTGATATTGGGGACATGCCGTATCTTGAAATAGTCCCAAAAGTAGGTTTGAAGCCTAAAATCCCAGTAAATGATGCTGGTCTTAAGACGGAACCACCTGTCTGAGAGCCAATTGCCAAAGGTATCATATTGTCGGAAACCGCTGCCGCTGATCCAGAGGAGGATCCTCCTGGTGTACATTCTAAGTCTTTTGGATTTTTTGTTTTGCCGGGCCCAGATAGTGCAAACTCAGTTGTTACACATTTACCCATAATGACTGCCCCAGCTTCTTTTAATAATCTTACTAGATGTGCGTCCTCAGTCGGCATTCTGTTTTTACATATTGAGGATCCATTTTCAGTAGGCATGTCTCTAGTATCAATTATGTCTTTAATGCCAATAGGAAGACCATTAAGTTTACCAGGATTTTTATCTTTCCACCTTTTGTCAGCAAGTTTAGCTTGTTGGATTGCTTGTTCATGATTTAAATAATTCCAAGCACCGACTAATGGCTCTCTAACTTTAATACGATCCAAAAAAGCTGTAACATATTTTTCAGATGTGAGCTCACCTCTCTTCATCATATTCAAAGCATCGACAGCATTTAATTTGATTAAATCCATTTATAATCCTTTATTTATTTTGTTATTACTGCTTCAGCCTCTATTTCAACTTTCATCCGCGGATCTACTAAAGCTGAAATTTCAAGTAAAGTAGATGCAGGCTTATGATCGCCAAAATATTCAATTCTTTTTGGATTTATAATAGCTCTGTCATCTATGTTAGTTAAAAAAACTCTTACTTTTACAACGTCTTTCGATGAACCTCCAGCAGCTTCTATGCAAGTGTTTAAGTCTCTCATAGCTATATCAAACTGATCTTTAGTACTTTCTGGAATTGTTCCGTCAAAGTTCATGCCAACTAATCCTGAAACCCAGATGATACCATTAGCTTCAACAGCATGGCAATAATGACTTACAGGTTGGAGAATATCCGGTATTAGGACTCTCTTTATCATAATGTTCCTCATAAATATTTATTACAAATTATTTTTATATGATCATTCTAGATAAGTTTTTTTTAAAATATAGTTTAAAAAAATAGTTTCATTTAATTTGCAACAATTATGAAAAGGCATATCATTAAAGTATAATTTTTTTAAATAGAGGATAGAATGCCAACAATAGCTTACCTTGATACTTTACCGGCACAAAATGGTCTAGATATGTTATACTCTCAGACTAAAGTAAATATTCTAAAGGTTAATAGTTTTGATAGTGAAGAAAAATGTTTATCAATTTTAAAAAAAGCTGACGCTTATCAGGTAGGAGCAGCTAGGGATGAAGTACCAAAAAATTTGCAAGTTGATAAAGAGTTTTTAATAAAGGTACCTAATTTAATTGTTATTTCATCTTCTGGTGCAGGCTATGACACTATTGATGTAGATGCATGTTCGGATGCAGGTGTTTTAGTAGTAAATCAAACGGGTGGAAATGCCGAAGGCGTTGCTGAGCATGCTGTTGGAATGATTTTAAGTTTGTTTAAGAGAATTGGTGAATGTGACCATGCTCTTAGAAGAGGTTGGAATGAACCCAGGGTCAGTCTTATGGGTAAAGATCTTTTAAATAAAACGGTTGGAATAATTGGCCTTGGTAACACTGGTGGTAGGGTAGCTGAAATATGTAAAATTGCATTTAACTGTAACATTCTAGCTTATGACCCATATCTGTCTGATGATAATTTTCATAAAAAAAATGCTAGCAAAGTTGAACTTGATATTTTGTTAGCTGAAAGTGATGTGGTTTCTGTACACATACCATTAAATAAAGAGACAAGTAACATGCTTAATAAAGTTTCATTCAAAAAAATGAAAAAGGGTAGTTATTTTGTTACGACGTCAAGGGGATCAATTCATAATGAAAATGATTTGTATGATATTCTTAAGGAAGGACATTTAGCAGGTGCGGGACTTGATGTATGGGAATTTGAACCTCCTCCATCAACACATAAGCTTCTTGAACTTGAAAATGTAATAGCAAGCCCGCATACAGCGGGTATTACTAAAGATAGTCGTAATAAAATGTCTGAATACGTTGCAACGCAGCTTTTAGATTTATTTGATGGAAAGGATCCAGCAAGGCCAGTTAATCCTGAAGTATTGGACACTTATAGAGAAAAATTCAAAAAAATATTAATTAAATAATTACTTTAGTTAAGAGGAAAATAATGAAAAACATTCTTATCACCGGCGCAAGTCAAGGTATTGGAAAAGCAACAGCTGTTGAAGCGGCAAAAAATAAAATGTTTGTTGGAATAAATTACAACAAAAACTTGGAAGCAGCCCAATCTTGCTTAGATGAAGTAAAGTTAGCGGGCGGTGACGGAATGATTTTGCACTGTGATGTGGCTGACAGTAATGCTGTAAAAGAAATGTTTAATAAATTCCTTGCAAAAGTTAAGACAATCGATGGTGTGTTCAATAATGCGGGAATAACTGGGCCTATTTCACCAATACAGGAACTGGATCCTGCAGAATTAAAGATACTTATTGATACTAATGTTTCAGGTGCTTTCTATGTTGCTCAAGAATCTGCACGAGCAATGATAAACCAAAAAAACGGAGTAATCGTAAATATGTCTTCAATAGCAGCAGATATTGGTGGAGGTGGAGAATTTATTCATTACGCAATGTCAAAAGGAGCTATTCACTCTCTTACATACGGTATGGCAAAAGAGCTAGGAAAGTATGGAATTAGAGTAAATGCAGTTGCACCAGGATTAATAGATACAGAAATTCATGCAAAAGCTGGGGATGCCTCACGTGTAGATAGATTAATGCCTTCAGTACCTCTAGGAAGAGTAGGCGGTGCAGAAGAAGTTGCTCAAACTGTAATATGGTTATTGAGTGAAAAATCAAGTTATATTTCCGGCTCAATAGTTCCTGTGTCTGGAGGAAGATAAATTAAATATTGATATTAGTGTTAGTATTTAATTCTTCTTTCTTTTTCTTTGCTTGTCTTATTCCAATATAAGTTGATGCACCTAAAATTAATGCAGCTCCTAACCAAAGACCTGGATGTGGTAGTTCATCAAAAAAGATAAATCCAAAAGATACTGCCCAGATTAGTCTTAAATAATCCAATGGCAGTAATGCAGAAATTTCCGCTCTTTTTAATGCTTCATTGAGGAACCAATGGACTAAAGTACCTGCAACAGCGACCATTAAAAACAAAAATAACTGATATAAAGTTGGCCATTCCCATACTTGAATAGCAAGTAAAAATGTGGCAGGTATTAGTCCAGCTGCTTGCCAGAATGTTATACTTAAAGTGCTATCTGTTTTAGTCAAAACTTTTGCCATTAACATTGAGGATGACCACATCAAAGAGGCAAGTAGTATTAATAATGGCCCAAAACCAAGTTGAATATCTGGTCTTAAAACTATTACTGCGCCACAAAATCCAACAAACATAGCTATCCATCTTCTAATACCAACAATTTCTTTTAAAAAAATTATAGCTAAAATTGTTGCGAAAATAGGAACAGTAAACATTAAAGCTGTAGCTTTGGATAACTCTGTTATGCTTAATCCATAAAACATGCATAACATAGCTATACTTCCAACTATAGCCCTATAGGTTTGAAGTTTGGCATTATTTGACTTAAGTGAAACCAATCCTTTTTTTGCAACAAATGGAAAAAAAATAACTAGTACAAAGATAGTTCGGAAGAATGCTACTTCAAAAGGATGATGATCTTCTGTAGCAAAACGAATAAGACAATGCATTGTGGTAGCAAAAAATCCAGAAAAAATCATAAGAAAAACTGCTAATACTCCTGGAGTAAAAATAGTTGAGGATTTATTTTTATTTTTCATGAAATTTATTTAATACTTTGGTGCTGAAGTCTGATTTATGTTTAAATATTGTTATGACAAATAATTCAAAAATGACTAATAATAACTTAGAATAATTAACATATTAATTGATAGGTGGCAAAATGTTAGAAGTTAAAGCTCTTCTATTTGACGTTTTTGGAACTGTTGTAGATTGGAGAACAGGAATTGCAATTGAAGTTCAAATGATAGCAAAAAAATATAACATTGAGCTAAATGCAGACGATTTTGCTGATGCCTGGCGAGCTGAATATCAGCCAGCTATGGAACAAATAAGAAGTGGAAAAAGAAGTTTTACAATATTAGATATTCTTCATTTAGAGAATTTAAAAAAAATAGCTCCAAGATTTAATTTAAACAATCTTTCCAATGAAGACTTAAATTTTCTTGTAACAGCTTGGCATAGGCTCCCAGGCTGGCCAGATAGTAGTCAAGGTTTAAATAAACTTAAGAAAAAATTTATATTAGCAACACAATCAAATGGAAATATAGCTCTGATGGTTAATATGGCTAAATATTCTAATCTAAGTTGGGATGTTATATTAGGCGCAGAGGTTCTAGGCCATTATAAACCTGAACCAGAAGCATATATTAAAGCTTGTAAAGCCCTTAATTTAAAACCTTCAGAATGTTTGATGGTTGCCGCCCATGATGACGATCTTAAAGCCGCCAGCCTTCAAGGAATGAAAACGGCTTATGTTCATAGACCTTTTGAATATGGTAAAGACAAGTTATTTGATATTGCCGAAGTAAATGATTATAAAGGTAATAGAAATTGGGATATCATATCCAAAGATTTCAATGATTTGGCTTTTAAGTTAAGTTGTTAAATCAACATTTTTACAAGTAAATAGAAAGTTTCTTATAGAATATGTCTTCAATCAAACCAATCATAGGCATTTCGACTAATGAAATAACTAACTTTGGTGGAAGACAGATATCACATTCAACTGGTTTGAGGTACGTAAACGCTGTTGCAAAATTCGCGAATGGTATCCCTATTTTAATACCATCTTATATAAAAGATGAAGATTTAGACCAACTTCTAAAAAAATTAGATGGCCTTGTTTTGACTGGTGGAAGAGCCAACGTAGAACCACATCATTTTGGCGGAGATCCATTTCCTCCAGATGAACCAATAGATGTTGGAAGAGACGAAATTATTTTAAAATTAATACCTAAATGTGTAAATTTAGGTGTTCCTATATTCGGTATCTGTAGAGGCATACAAGAGATGAATGTTGCTTATGGAGGAACTCTTCATTACCGAGTACACTTGATACCTGACAAAAACGATCATCGAATGCCAAGAGGGGACGATGTAACTGTAAAAGAAATATTCACATTAAGACACAGGATTGACTTTACTAAAAATGGATTTTTTTCCAGGCTTATAAATAATGATAGTTGTATGGTTAACTCTCTTCATGGTCAGGCGATTGATAGTTTAGCTCAAAATTTAAAAATTGAAGCTTATTCAGATGATGGTGTTATTGAGGCTATAAGTATTCCAGAACACCCTTCATTTGCTGTTGGTGTTCAATGGCATGCTGAATATGAACCTGAAAAAAATGAACTAAATAAAAGTTTGTTTATGGAGTTTGGAAAAGCATGTTTAAACTATATTAATAAAAAATAAACCACTTTTACAATGATAACTCAGGTCCAATAGGAATTATTCTGTAAGGATTTATATGCTCATGAGAAAAATAATAATGTCTTTTAATATGTTCAAAATTAGTTGTTGTATTTATTGCCTTTTTTTCATATAAATTTTTAAGATATCTACTTATATTTTTGTAATCACTTATTTTTTTTAAATTACATTTAAAATGTAGATAATATACACAATCAAACCTTATTAAGGTTGGCACTAACCTAATATCAGCCTCGGTAAGTACGTTCCCAACCAAAAAATCTTGTTTATTTAATATTTTTTCAATCATTTCTAATGTAGAAAATAATTTATTAACGGCATCTTCGTATGAAGCTTGTGTTGTTGAAAAGCCAGATTTATAAACTCCATTATTCACATTTTCGTATATAATTTCATTAATATAGTCTATTTCCTTTCTCAGATTATAAGGATAATAGTCGTTATAATTCTTGGTAATATTGTTAAATGCACTGTTCAAAATTCTGATAATTTCAGATGATTCATTATTTACAATTGAGCGGGTTTTTTTGTCCCATAATATTGGGACTGTAGCTTTAGTGGATACTTTTTCATCTGAAATTTGATAAATTTCATGTGCATATTTTTTATTATAAAGAGTATCGCCAGTTGTTTTTGGAAAGTCTTTTGCAAATGACCACCCCATCTCAAGCATATCTGGATGAGAAAAATCTACACTTATATGATCTTCTAAATTTTTTAACTTCCAAAAAATAAGAGTGCGATGTGCCCAAGGGCAAGCATAACTAACATATAGATGATACCTATTTGATTCTGCCAAATAAGTATCATGGTCTTTACTTATATTATTTCTAAAAATACTATTTAATCTTTTAAAACCGCCATCTTTAGAATTATTAGAAACTGATCCTTTAACCCATTTCCCATTAATAAGTTGACCCATTCATCTATCCCACTGAGAATTTTTTTCACGAACATTATATCATGATTGTAAAAATTAATTTAAAAATAATTTAAATAGTTTGTTTACTTAAACTATAAATAAATCGGGTTTTACTATTTTAATTTAAGGAATTTATAATGAAAAATATTGGCGTAATAGGTGGAGGTCTGATAGGGGCTAGTTGGGCAGCTATATTTTCCAAAAGCGGATTTAATGTATTTGTTTACGATCCACACCCAGATGTTTTTGATACATATGTATCAAGGGTTACATCTTTTTTAGAAGAGTTAAAAACTATTGATGAGACTATAAATGTTGAAGAAAGCTTAAATAGAATAAATGCAAACGTAACTATAGAAGATTTATGTAGTAATGTAGAATACATCCAAGAAAGCGCCCCAGAGATATTATCTGTTAAACAAGAGTTATTTGCAAAGTTAGATAATTTAGCACCTGAAGAAGTTGTTATTGGCTCATCTTCTTCAGCTATGCCAATCTCAAGCATTACGCAAAATTTGAAAGGACAACATAGGTGCATAATAACACACCCAGCTAATCCACCGCACTTAATCCCTTGTGTTGAAATTTGTCCCGGAGAAAATACTTCAAATAGAACAATTGAAAAGACAAAAGAAATTTTTACTGCTTCTGGTGCGTCTATTGTAAACGTAAAAAAAGAAATAGACGGATTTATTTTAAATCGACTTCAAGGAGCTCTACTTAATGAAGCAATGAGACTTTATTCTGACGGATATGCTAGTTCAGATGAGATAGATGCTACGATTAGAGATGGTTTAGGTTTAAGGTGGGCATTTATGGGACCTTTTGAAACTATAGATTTGAATGCTCCTGGAGGTATAAAAGATTATATTTCAAGATATGGCCCCATTTTTGTTGAAATGGCAAAAAATCAAACAAAAATTCCTGATTGGTCTCAAGAAGCAGGAAAAAAACTTGAGTTAGAAAGAAGAAAAATACTTGGTCATGAAGAATTAGAAGATCGGGCCAAAAAAAGAAATCAACTGCTCAAAACATTAAGAAAAGTTAAAATAGATAACGGTGAAGTATAACTGTTAGAGGTGTTAAGAACTTTGTTACCATTAGAAAATTTTAGAATTTTAGACTTATCTAGGTTAGCCGCGGGTAATATGGTTAGTCATATGTTTGCAGATTTTGGAGCCGACGTTATTAAAGTTGAAAAACCAGGAAAAGGTGATGATCTCAGGAATTGGCAAGTTAATGACGTTGCTCACTGGTGGGCAGTTTACTCAAGAAATAAAAGAAGTATAGCTTTAAATCTTAAAGAAGAAGAAGGATTAAAACTTTTAAAAGAATTAGTAAAAAGTGCAGATGTTTTTATAGAAAATTTTGTTCCAGGCACTCTCGAGAAATGGGGAGTTGGACCAGATAAATTATTAGAGCTGAATAAAAATCTTATTATTTTAAGAATTTCAGGTTGGGGGCAAACAGGAATATTTAAGGATGCTCCTGGTTTTGGTTCCTTGGTTGAGGGAATGAGTGGCTTTGCTTCCATGACTGGAGAAGAGAATCAAAAGCCATTACTTCCTCCATTAGCTCTTGCAGACATGGTAGCGGGTTTGACTGGCTTTGGTGCGATTTTGATGGCTGTGATTGCATCAAAGAAAAATCAAATCGGAGGGCAGGTTATTGATCTTTCCCTTTTTGAACCTCTTTTTTCGATATTAGGTCCTTGGGCAGCAAGTTATAAAATATCAGGCAAAATACCTCCTAGAATTGGAAATAGAAGTAATGTTGCTGCACCCAGAGGTATTTATAAAACTAAGGATAATAAATTTGTATCACTATCAGCATCAATGCAATCGATGTGGGAAAAACTTGCAATTACTATTGGTGCTCAAGAGTTAATTAATGACCCCAAATTTCTTACAAATAGTGATAGATTGAGCAATCAGGATGACTTAGACGATGTGATTTCCAATTTCATCAAAAAATTTGATAGAGACCCTCTTTTAAAATTATTTTCAGAAAAGGGAATTACAGTTGGACCTGTCCTAGACATATCAGAAATAATTGAACATCCATATGTCTTAGATAGAAAGATTTTAATAGAACATTATAATAATAATTATGGAAATATTTTAATGCATCAAGCTTTTCCAAGACTTAGTAAAACGCCTGGAAAAGTAAAATCTTCTGCACCCTCAATAGGTGAAAACACCAATGATATATTAAAAGAAATCGGTCTTACAAAAAGTCAAATAGAGAAACTTAGAGACAATAAAATTATAAATTAGTTAGATATGTCAATGAAATCAATTATTGACATCAAAAAATATAAAGAACAAAATGTCAAAAATGGGAGGTATTTTTAATGGATGGTCTAAGTAGAGAAATAAATGATTATGATCTAATTATTAAAAATGGGACTATTGTTGATGGAACAGGTAAAAAGTCTGAAACAGCTGATATAGCTATAAAAAACGGTCTAATAGCTGCAATAGGAACCATTAACGGAAAAGCTAATCAACAAATAGATGCAACTAATTTAATAGTTACCCCTGGATTTGTAGATATTCATACGCACTATGACGGGCAAGCAATATGGGATAGCCAGTTGAAACCATCATCAATTCATGGAGTAACAACAGTAGTTATGGGTAATTGTGGAGTAGGCTTTGCTCCGTGTAAACCAGAAGATAGGGTCAAGCTAGTTGAGTTAATGGAAGGAGTAGAAGATATTCCTGCTCCAGTTATGCATGAGGGTTTAGATTGGCAATGGGAAACCTTTGAAGAGTATATTCAAGCATTAGAAAAGAACAAATTAGACATTGACGTTTGTGCACTTTTACCACATGCGGCTTTGAGAGTTTATGTTATGGGTGAGAGGGCTATCAAGCATGAGGTTGCAAACGCTAATGATATGGAGATAATGAGGAAGCTTGCTAAAGAAGCAGTTGAAGCGGGTGCATTTGGCTTCTCGACCTCTAGAACTATAAGTCACAAAAGTTTAAAAGGTGAATTTACACCAACTCTGAGAGCACATGAAGATGAATTGACAGCGATAGCAATGGGTTTATCAGACGCTGGATCAGGGTTTATGGAGATAGTTTCGGATTGGAACGAACCTGACCCAGAAACAGAATTTGAAGTGCTTAAACGTATTGTGAAGAAATCTGGAAGACCAGTTGTGTTTAGTTGTACTCAGAGACATGATAGACCACATTTTTGGGAAGATTTAATGTCAATGGCAAGGCAGGCTCAAAAAGAAGGGTTGCCAATTAGACCTGTAGTGACTCCTCGACCAATAGGGTTGTTATTAGGCTTAAACGGAAGTCAAAATCCTTTCTCAGGAACAGATACATATAAATCTATTGCGGACTTACCTCTTCTTCAAAGAGTTAACGAAATGAAGAAAGAAATTATTAAAAAGAAGATTTTATCTGAAGATCCTATTAAAGGAAGTACATTTCCTTTAATTAATAGAATTGGCTATTCTCAAATGTACAGATTTGGTTCTCCACCAAATTATAATCCTAAACCAGAAGAATCTATAGAAGCGTTGGCTGAGGTTAATGGTATGTCTGCAGCAGAATTGGCATATCAAATTCTTATTGAGAATGAAGGTAATAATTTTATTTATGCACCTCTAGTCAATTATGCTGATCATACATTTGGTGTTTGTCAAAAAATGTTAGAGGACAAAAATGCTATAATGGGTTTGGGGGACGGAGGAGCTCACGTTGGATTTATTTTAGATGCAGGATATCCTACATGGCTTATATCTTATTGGTCTGTGAAAAAGAAAGTTTTTTCTATGGAGGAGACAATAAGACGATTAACATCCGACACAGCAGAAGCTGCAGGTTTGTCTGATAGAGGAGTTTTAAAAATAGGTTTGAAAGCTGATATAAATATAATTGACTGGGAAAATGTAGGATCATCTGATCCTTTTATGACCCAAGACCTACCTGCAGGTGGAAAAAGATTAATGCAACATACCCGGGGTTATGTGGCGACTATAGTATCAGGAAAAATTACATATCAAAATGGAGCGTCCACTGAAGAAAGACCGGGAGCACTTGTTAAGTCAGTTAAAGATGATAAAAAAGTATTCGCCTTTACCAACTAAATGTTATTTATTTTAAACATTCTAGGCTAAGTCTTGAATAAAGTTAATTTTTCAAATGATTTGATTATTTTACCATTTTCAAAAATTTTTTTTAGATTAGCTATTCCAAATTTGTTTTCGACTTTAATGTCATCTGCAACAGTTATTTTTGATTTATGGTATATTGGTTTAATAGGTATGTCTGAATTAGCTGGTGTCGCTTATATTTTTCCTATTTTTATGCTTACTAGTATGTTATCTAATGGCGCCTTCGGGGGTGCAATTAGTGGAGCTACGGCTAGAGCTTTTGGAAGCAAAAATATTTTTCAAGCAGAATGTATTTTTAGATCAGCTGTTTTAATAGCAATTTCTTTTTCTATTATTATGATGTTCTTGTTTTTTAGTTTTGCAGAGACATTTTTTTCATCGTTTATAATTGATGCAGATGTAATAATATCAACCTTATCTTATGGTAACATATTATTGATGGGAATTATATTGATCTGGTTATTCAATATAATTATAGCTGTTACCAGAGGTTCTGGAAACACATTAGTTCCAGCAATTGGCTGGTTTATCGTTTTATTTTCTCACATTATAATGGCAAGCTTGAATTTGGATTACAATGATGGCCAACTTTTCTTGAAAGAAAACATAAAATTATTTGACGAAAAGATTGTTTTTTCAGCTCTTGAGTGGGCTGCTATTTCTTTACTAACAGGATATTTTATAGGGATTGTTTTTGTATTATATTTTTACTCTATGTGTAAACACTCATATTCTTTTATTATAAAAGATTTTTTTAAACTTAATGGAATCATTAATCTTTTTAAATCTGGTATGTTAGCAGGTTGCCAATCATTAATGACTATAAGTTTGGCAATATTTTGTACGATAATTATAGGTAGCTTTGGAACTGACTGGGCAGCAGGTTTTGGTATTGCAATTAGACTTGAGCTATTATTAATACCAATAATTTTCGGTATTGGTGGTGCTTTAATAGCAATAGTTGGTGCTAATGTTGGTGCAAAAAAATTTTTGAGAGCTGTAAAAATGACTTGGAAAGGCACATTCATCTCTGTTTTTATTGTAGGTTTTATTGGATTATTTTTTTCAATATACCCAAATTTATGGTCTAGCTTATTTACCGAAAGTGTTGAAATTCACAAAACATCAAAACTTTATTTGCAAGTAGTGGCCCCATTTTAT
This sequence comes from SAR116 cluster bacterium AG-337-N21, assembly GCA_003282145.1. Classification (GTDB taxonomy): domain Bacteria; phylum Pseudomonadota; class Alphaproteobacteria; order Puniceispirillales; family Marisalimonadaceae; genus Marisalimonas. Next base: position 49,960 of record QBZZ01000001.1, on the reverse strand, counting down.
GCTTTTTTTGCGTTGGGGCTTGGACTTTACTTTACATGTCAGGCTTTTAACACTTTATTTTGGCCGGTTGTAGGAACATTTATCAGATTGATATTTGTAATATTGAGTACATTTCTTCTTTTTAATTTTAATATTGACAGCCCATATTTAGTATTTGTTGCTATGGCCTTAGGATTAGTTATATATGGCTTATTTATAAGCCTAAGCCTTCAATTAGGTCCTTGGAAAAAATATTATAATTTAGGTTGATATAATATTTTCAGGAATAAATACACCTTTTCCATCTGATTGATTGTCGAAAAGCTTGTAAGCTTCTTCTGCCTGTTTCAATGACCATTTGTGAGTAAATAATTTATCAACGTCAAGATCTTTTTCTGCAACAAAATCAGCACATTCAGCTTGTCCGTATTTGGAAAAAGTCCAGCTACCTATTAATGTGACTTGTCTTCTTAATAGATCATTACTTACATCTAACGTAACTTCTCCGCCTTCTCCAACAAAGCAAGCCTTTCCCCAAGTTTTGACACATTTAACCGAGTGTGATCTAGCAGAAGGTGAAGAAGATGCATCAATAGAAGCATTAACACCAAGTCCCTTGGTGTGATCTTTTATTTCAGTTAATAGATCTATGCTTTCTGCAGGATTTATTATTATGTCAGCACCAAATTCAATTGATCTGTTTAATCTTTGTTTGTTAGTATCGAGGGCAATAATTTTAGCCCCCATGCTATGAGCTAACATTACAGCAGATAAACCAACGGGACCCATTCCAAATATTGCAATAGTTTGATTTGCTTTCAAATCTAATCTTTCTAAGGCCCCCCATGCAGTTCCAGTTCCACAAGAAATTGCAGCACCTGCAATAAAAGATATATCGTCTCTTAGAGGAACTATTGTGCTTACTGGACACTTCATATATTTTGCATGCGCTCCATGACCTGTGACACCAAAAACGGCTTTTACACCACTGTCACACAGTTGTTGCCAGCCTGTTGAACAATGAGAACATGTGCCACAACCTTGATAATGATGTTGCATAACTCTCATACCTTTAGAGACTAGGTTTTTTGGAACATTTGAACCTATCTCAACAATGACTCCACAGGGCTCATGACCTGCTATGACTGGTTTATCATCCCCGCCAAGACCTAAAGATGACGGTCCGTTATTTGCTCGATAGAATTTAAGATCACTTCCGCACATTCCAGAAGCTTGAATTTCTATGATTACATCATCTGGGCCCGGAGTAGGATCTGGAAAATTTTGAATTTCTAATTTTTTATCACCTAAAAAAACTATACCCTTCATGTGTTCGTCCCCTGGAACCTTTTCCTAATTTCTAAATTTTTGATGACAACCTTTACAAGTTTTAGCTAGATTTCGAAAAGAATTAACTGTCATATCGAAATCTTTATTTTGCGATTGGGCTATTAATTCTAATGACGCTAATTCAAAGTTCTTGATTGCAATTTTAAATCCTTCAGGATCAAGCCAAATATCTGATGAAGCCTCAGAAGGTGGTGTGTCACTACCCTCAGGGAAATAATTTGACATTTCCTTACTCCAGTTTAATAAAATTTGAGCAGATTTTTCAATGGTCGCAAAATCATCATTTTGTAATCCTTTATTAATTTTTTTCATAAGGCTTTTACTCATTTTAAATTTATCCATTCTTTCTTTAATTATTCCAGTTGCACCTTCGTTTGCGTATAATTGACTTAATGAAAAAATATTCATAAATAGAAGTAAATTTAAATAAATAAATAGTTTTTTAATATTCATGATTTAAGACCTGTTTTTTTATATTTTAAGTCTAGAACAAATATAATATTAATGTAATTAAATATTTTCATAAATTTGTACTTGGAACCAAAACTTTTAGGAATTTTTTGTGGAAAATAAAAAAAAAGAAAATGTTACTTATACGGATATTTTATTTTCCTTCTTTTTGCTTGGCTTGACATCATTTGGCGGCCCAATAGCCCACATTGGTTATTTTAGAAATGTTTTTGTTAAACAAAAAAAATGGTTGGATGAAAAAACTTATTTAGATTTTGTTTCTTTATGCAATTTTTTACCTGGACCCTCATCCAGCCAAGTTGGGATGTCTATTGGTTATCATTTTAAAGGTATTAGTGGATCTTTATTAGCTTGGTTAGGTTTTACTTTACCATCTGCCATAATTTTAATGATTTTTGGATATGCTATTTTTAATTTTGAAAACTCAATCTCTTATGGTTTCCTTCAAGGCTTAAAAGCAATAGTTGTAGTTATTGTCCTTCAAGCAATATTAGGAATGAGAAAGAATTTATTAAAAGACTCTTTTGATTATATGATAGTATTTATAACAACGTTAATATTAATAATTTATCCCTCGTCATTAAATCAATTTTTATGTTTGCTATTGAGTGGGTTTTTTGGACTAATTATATATAAAAAAGATAAACAAAGTGAAATTAAAAATAATATTCAAATAAAAATAAACTTCTTGAGTTGTTCTCCATTAATTTTCTTTTTTTCTTTACTTTTTTTATTACCTTTTTTGAGTGAATTTTTTAACTCAAATATTCTAAATTTAGCTTCTAGTTTTTATAGAATAGGTTCTCTAGTGTTTGGAGGTGGACATGTTGTTTTACCGTTATTACAGGAAGAATTTGTTTCCTCTGGAATGATTGAAAAGGATATTTTTCTTGCAGGTTATGGTGCAGCTCAGGCAATACCAGGACCATTATTTACGTTTTCTTCATATTTAGGTGTTTTTTTTAAAAGTGAATTTAGCATTTTTTTGATAAGCTTACTTTGTTTGTTTTTTATTTTTTTACCTTCTTTTTTACTTATTATTGGCATCATGCCTATATGGCAAGAATTGAAGAAAATGGATATAATTATTCGATCTTTTAAAGGTATTAATGCGAGCGTTATTGGTTTATTAGTAGCAGCTTTTTATGATCCAATTATTACATCGTCACTTCGTAGTTTAGAAGATATGGTGCTTATTATAATAGCTTTTGTACTATTGTTTTTAACAAAAATTCCACAATGGTTTGCGGTTTTTATTTTATCAATTTGTGGTTGGGGTATATCCCTTTTATAGAGTTAATCTTCGAGTTGAATAACTTTGTCACCCTTTTTAATCCAGCCACCCTTTTCTATAGAACAATTCAAGCCTGATCTATTGTATAGTGGTAAAACAAGTGGTTTCTTAAGAAGATCTGCTAAATACTTACATGGAAAGTTTAGTCGTCCACCTTTCAAAATCACCTCTCCTATTTTAAATTTTTTACCAACAAGATAATTCAAAGGGACACCAGACGTTGTAAGGTTACGCCGATGTTCAATAGGTTTTAAAATTATAGGTTTGTCTTGAAGCGGGGGTTGATTTGCTGCTAGTGCTTCTAAAACTTCATTTTCAATTAAGGTCACATCTCTTATGTCAGGTTTTGGAGAATAAGTACCTGTTTGATTATAATAACGATCACTAACAATTCCTTTACCTTCAATTAACTCTGCTTCATCTAACTCAACCATTTTAGCAGAAGCTTTTGGTGCTACATGTATGTATAATAAAGTACCGTTATTCCATTCCATATTTTAATATCCACATATTTAACAATAATTAATGTAGTTTAATTTTGAGCATAATGAAATAATTTTTGACAAATTTTTAGAAACGTAATATTGGCTCAAAATTATAATTTTTCGTAGGGTCTAATCATGGAAAATAAAAATGTGTCAGTGATTTCTGATCAAGTAAATGATACAAATTCTCAACTTGCAGGTAGCACCATGACCAAAGCGGGTCGGCTAGCTATGGAATTATCACATGAGAAAAAAAGACTTAAACAGGAATTAGAAGAACTACAAACAGAATATGATGAAATAAAGCCAACAACTCCAACGGGAACCACGGATTGGTATGTAAAATGGATGTCAATGTTATTGGCGGTTGCAGGTATTTTTTTAATTAGTGCATCATTAACTTTTTATGGTCAAATGGCCTATATAATTAGTTGTTTAGGATGGATTTATGTTGGAATGCAGTGGGGTGATAGAGCAATTATGATAGGTTCTGCAGTTAGTTGTACTGCTATAGCTATGAACCTTGTTAATACGTTTACATAAATCATTTTTTTTCTTTGTTTTTAAAGATAAAATTTTTCCATGAGTACCGATTTTTTTCATTATTTTTGACTAGATAACTAGCAACCAATATTCCAAATGTAATAATGATTATTAAAATATAATACCACTCTAAATCATTGTTTTTAAATAAATATGCAAGAAAAAATGGTAATAAAAAGCATAGCAATAAGATAAAAAATTTCATTATTTAATTTTAATATCTATAGTACTTTTAACAACACTTAAATTAAATGTTTGATTTACATTTAAATATATCTGCAGTTACACTAGACAAAAGGTTTGTCTCTTTAATTAAAGTATTTATAACATCATCGCTATTTTTTTTTGCTGTTCTTTGGTTAGTGTAAGTAACTTCTTTGTTTTCATTTAAATCTTGGATACCTATAGCATTACCGCCCATTGTCTGAGCTCTTTTTTTAAGCTCATACATTAATTCATCATAGCTTAAACTTCCTACAACTTTTACTCTTATAATATCGACACAGTCAGCATTTCCCTTTAAAAATTTAGTTGATGAAAAATCAATATCTTTAAAATGATCTGTATAAGGTTTTTTTACCTTTGAAGGTGTTGTGTTAGGCTTAACTAAACTAGTTAATTTTTGGTCTGAGATAGTTTCTGTAGTTCCTACAGTAGTTTGCTTTTGATCTGGGTTCAGTACTATGCTTTGGCCATATCTTGATATATATGATGAACCTTGATGACAACTAGACAAAAAAACTAGCAATAATGTAACTAAAACTATTTTTACCATTATAAATCTCAAATCTTATTACAATATATAGTACGTCACTTATATGAATATATTTAATTTCATGATTTAAATATATTTATCTACAAAATCAATTTTTACATTTGAAATTATTGATAAAAAACTTTCCTAAAACTTTGTTAGCCTCAACGCTCATTAGTTCAGCGTTATCTATTATAAAACTAAGAACAGATTGTCTGATTTTTTTAATGGACAAATTTTGTGGAACGCAGATATTAGTTGTTTTCTCATCTATACTAAAAATCACATCGTTAACAGCAATTATATAGCCGTCACATATACCTTGTTCGTATAAATTATTACTTTTACAGTATGATAGGAATTGCGCCGCCGTGAAAAAAAGATTATTCGATGCTGCATACGTTTTATTTATAATAGTTATACTTAGTAATGTGAATATTAAAAATTTTACCATGACATCCCCAAAGAAAATTTACCCATATTATAATCTCCCGAAACTGCACTACCTAATGAAAAGTCCATTGGCAGATGCAATCCGTCATAAATTCCTACAAAATTTAATCCAAAAGCAATTTCATTATTTGTAGATGCGCTACTTAAATTTAAAGAATGTTTATTTCCATATAATGGTAAGCGTGTATCCAAAGTAGTTGCCATAAGGCTAACTTGATCAGCATATTTTCTTGTCGCAGCATGATTAGCCTGGTTTGGCTCTTGTATTATTAAATCTCCTATAACTGTAGTACTATCAGTAGCATTTTTTCCGATTTGTATGTTACCAGTTGAAGAAGCCATTATATCTTTTCCATAAGTAGAAGAATCATAAAAGAGCATGGAATCACTTCCAATATGGACTATGTCATTTATAGTATCCTTATATAAAAATCTGTCTCCATTGCTATCAGTCAAAGTGTTTGTTTTTATTGAGTTTGCCGTAATAGTTCCAGTCGCTGTAATATTCCTGAATCCTGAAATATCAGAATTACTATCAACAATAACAACTTTGTTAGCACTTACAGATCCAGCAGTGATGCCATCAATTGTCTCTAATTCACTCTCTGATATATTTGCATTGCCAATAATAAAAGATCCACTGGCAGTAACGTTACCTGAACTATTTATGTCACTTGAACTGATTGTGCCAAGTCCTGAAACATTCCCATTAGCGTCAAAAGTATAATTGCTACTAGAAAAGGTACCTGTTATTGCCAAATTGTCATTTATAGTCACTGTATTATTAGAAAAGTTACCATATATTAAAGGAGTATCATCAGCGCCATTAGAGATAAAAAGTTTATTAGATACACTTCCAGATGTAGGTCCTGCTTCATATCCAATAAATATATTACCAGATCCATCAACATTAGTTGATCCGGACTTATAACCAATTGCAGTATTTTGGCTCCCGCTTGTTAATGCAATCAAGCTATCTGATCCAATTGCAGTATTATAATCTCCAGTATGTATAAGTTTGCCTGACTCATACCCAACGACTGTATTTGCATTTCCTTCTGTCAAATCCATTCCAACTGCATGATAACCATAAGCTGTATTAAAATCTCCTGACGTTATATCTGGAAATACTGCACCACCACCGGCACCACTGTCAGATCCACAATTATCTGTATTAGTGCATGTTGCGTTTGCTGAAAAATCACTTATTAAACTCATACCTAAACATATGATAATAAATATTTTTATAAAAATTAAAGCCATATAATTATTACGGCGTAATATATTTTTTTTTAAAACTGGGCAATCATATGGACGTCATAACGTATAGTTTTGCCCAAAATCTGATGTGAACATTGCTTAATATCTTTTAAAGGATCAGCATATCTTGGTTGTTTAATAACAACTCTGTTTTTTGCAAATTTTAAGGCCACGTCTATTAATTCTGTATAATCAGCATCCGGCCCAACAATCTCCCTTACTAATCTCATATTATTTTTTACAAGAGCTGTTTTTTTTCTATCTTTGTACATTGTGTCTATTAAAATCACCTCTGGTGACAGATTAGGTAAAATATTTTTTGAGTCACCAAAAATTAATTTCATTCTGCCTATAATTTTACTTACCTCTCCTCCAAACAATATACCTTCTGCAACACCATCTTGCAGTAGTTTATATATTTTTTCAGATCGTTCTATTAAGGTAACATTTGCACCAAGTGAAGCTAGTATAAAAGCATCGTAACCTAAGCCAGCTGTAGCATCTATAATGTTTCTATTTTTATTAGATTTCATTCCGACGGCTTTGGCTAAATTTTGACCTCTACCTTTACCGTATTTTAATCTATGTAATATTGGACCTTCAACAAAAGAACATTTCAACATTTTGCACTATAAAATTAAATTTTTACATTTTCTCAAATATTTAAAAAACTTAATTATTCTCCATTGGTAATGTTTGATCAATTGCAGCCCACTCGTGTAAAGAGTTGTCATAAATTACTATTTTTTCAAATCCTAATTGATATAGAACAAACGCTTCCAAAGATGCTGCAATACCTCCACCACAGTAGTTAAGAATCTTCTTGTCTTTGGTAATTTTATTTTTCTCAAACATATTGGCAAGTTCTTCAATTGGTTTGAATTTTCCGGTCTTATTATCTAACAATTCATGAAATGGTATATTTTTGCTGCTTGGTATCTTCCCTTGTCTACCATATCTAGGGTTTTTACCTTCGTGGATATCTGCAGTTAGAGAATTTAATATTATAAAATCTGGGTTACCAATAGCATTAATTACTTCATCTTTATTAACAAAAATATTCTCCCTTGGTGTAAATTCAAAATCAGATGGTGAATAGTCTAAACTTGTTTGTGAAGTGGGCAGATCATTCTGTTCCCATTCCTTAAAGCCCCCATCTAATATGCTAACGTTATCTATTCCTACAGATCTAAGCATCCACCAAAGGCGAGCTGACCATTGTGCACCATTTCTAGAATATAATATTATATGAAAATCAGCACCGATGCCTAAATTTTTGAACTTATCTGCCAGTTTTTCAAGCTTTGGTAATGTAAATCTGTAAGGACTTTTTTCATCAGATAAATCCAAATGAAGATCCATGAAGCTGGAGTTTTTTATATGTTTTATTTCATATTTTTTTCTACCACTTTCAACAATATAAGGTAGAGATGGATCATTATCTTTATAATGTAGATAAGTTGTACAATCATATATTCTTATATCTGGATTGTTCAAATTATTATGAAGCCATTCGCAACTTACAATTGCATTTGGATTTTTCCAGACTAACTTTGTTGTCATAAGCTATACCTTTAAATAGTGTTTCAATTTATTAAAATTTTTAAGGTGTTAAAAATACACTACCTCCACCTCTTCTAGACTCTAGCACATCGTGTGCTAAAGAGGCGTCTTTAAGTTTATAAGGCTCTAATTTTGGTATTTTTATTTGATTATTTTGAAAAGCATTAAAAACAGAATTAGCCATTTTTTTGTATAAGTTGGAGTTAGATATGTAATCAAAAAGGATTGGCCTTGAAATTGTAAGGGATTTACTAGCTAGAGTAGACATAGATATTGGTTCTACTGGACCCGATGATTGTCCAAAATTTATTAAATGTCCACATGCACTAATACTTTTTAAAGAGTTTTCAAATGTATCCTTTCCTACTGAGTCAAATACCTTATCTACACCGTTACCCTTAGTTATATCCATTATTTGAGTAACAAAGTCTTTTTGATTATAAGTAAATACATAATCACAGCCAAGTGAATGAGCTAACGATATTTTTTCATCATTACCTACACTTCCAATTACACATGCACCTTTCGATTTCGCCCATTGAGAAAAAAGACTTCCTACTCCTCCTGTAGCAGCTGTGATTAAAATAATGTCATTAGGTTTTACTTTAGTTACTTGCTCCATTAACATTTGAACTGTTATTGCTCTTGAAAAGTTAGTAGCAATTACATCATCAGAAATATAGCTAGGTATTTTTATGGCAAGTTTACTATCGATTACTCTATGACTTGCATATGCTCCATAATACTTAGTTATGTAGCCAATCCTATCTCCAATGTTAAAATCTCTGCTTTTATTACCAACATCTTGGACAACACCTACCGCTTCTAATCCTGGTATACCGGGTAACTCAAGTGTTTTATATAACCCAGACCTAACATAAATATCATGAAAGTGAACGCCTATTGCAGTTTGTTTAATGAGCAATTCGTTATCTTTGGGTTTTTCAACAATAACATCTTCTAATTTTAAAACGTTTGATTTTCCGTGATTCCTTAAAACTATGGCTTTGGACATAAATTCCTCTTAACAATTTCAATTTCAGGTAATGATATAAAATATTTGTAATTCTTCAAATCATTAATAAGATGTTTTTAATTGCAGTTGAATATTATTCGTTAGGGTTTTTATCTATGTCTATTATGAGAATAACAGTACGCACATTTCAAAATGAACAGCATGCAGAAATGTTTATCGCTATATCCCAAAAAATCATGGAAGATACGCTCAAAGATAAATTTAAGATTGATTTTAAAATGATACAGAATAAATCAACCAAAAATCAGGTTACTGCTATTTGGAAATATGATAATGAACAACACTTAAAAGAAGTTCGAAAATATTTATCAAAGCATAACTCTATACCAAATTCTTTATCGCCAAAAGAAGTTGTTTTTTCGGGTGATGTAATCTTAGAATCTAAATTATAAAATATATTTTAAAAAAATTTTATACTCATCATAATTAGGCAAATTAGAGCAACAGCCCATACACCTGTTCTTAAATAATTAATTCCCAGAATATATAGAGGTATATAAATTGTTCTTGACACCAACCATAATAACGCCAATGAAGAATTATCTACCTCTTTGATAATTGATATTAAGACCAAACCAATAAAAATTGGTAATGTCTCAAATAGATTTCTCAATGCTCTATTAGCTCTCCCAAAAAACTGAGATGTATCTTGATCATTGTCTCTTGAAGAAAAAAGATATATAAATTTTATTTTATTAGTTATCAAAAGATCAATTATTACAGGAATAGATATTTGAACTATAACTAACAAAAAAGAAAGTATAAGAATGTTTTCTAAAGTCATTATAATTTCCCATTAATTATTTATTTTGATATAATTTTAATCTGTTTAGTAAAGAGTTTATATATTCTTCAGCTTCTAACAATTTTTTTTTTAAATTTTTATTTTGTTCCTCAAGAAAATAATTTTGTCTTTTTAACCACTCACTATGTTCGAGTTCAGTAGGATACTTTTTCTTAGACATTAAATTTCTCTTATTTAAAATTGTATAGATAGATGTATTAATTAACATTTAAGATATCAACCCAAATGCTAAAAATACTTTACATAAAAACATTAACTTTCTTCTTTTGTTAAATCTTTTGTAAGATATACCCCAAAACAAAAGCCACCAATTGCAAAAAAATTTAGAACAAAATTAGGCTCAACCAAATCAATAGTCCGTAAAAGACCCCATAATAAGCACATACTAATTATTATCCATCCTGCTATTTGTCTATTCATAAATAATCCTTTTTAGAGACTTTAATAGTTTTAACTATCTGCTCAAATGATAATATATTAATATTAAAAATAATCGTTGAAATTGACTTAATAGTTTATCTAGTTAATTTAATTTCTAAGTTAAATTAGTGTGTTTTTTTCATGAATATTTTAGGATCTATTTTAATTCTAATAATTGTGATGTCTGAATCTTTGGCTGATAGTGTTTTTAAAGATAATTTTCAAAACTCAGAAAAGTGGAGTTTTTTAACAGATCAGGTTATGGGAGGTGTTTCTTCAGGAAATGTAGAGTTTATTTCTATTGAAAATAACGTTGTTGCACATGTTACGGGTAAAGTATCAACTGAAAATAGGGGTGGTTTTATTCAAATTAGAAGAAAACTTAACAAAATAAATTTAGAAAATTCTAAATTTATTGATATAACTGCAAAGGGAAATAACCAAAAGTATTTTATTCATTTGAGGACTACTGGTACTATTTTGCCTTGGCAATATTACCAAATTGATTTTAACGTGAAAAATGAATTCCAGGTTTTTAGATTACCAATTAAGACCTTTAAAAGATCAAGTTCATTTTTATCTAATAAAATCAACCCAAAAAAAATTACTTCAATTGGAATAGTAGCTTTCGGAAGAAATCACTTTGCAGATATCTTCATTAAAGAAGTAAATTTTGTAAACTAATTTAATAAAATCTTTGATTATTCCTTAAGTAAAGTAGCTCTTTTGAATTCTACGTTTTTTGGACGAATTGTAAAAAACCGTGATATTCTATGTTGCTCTAACGCTTCATCAATTATGGTTTGCAAATCACCTAATTTTCCTTCAATTGGTTGACTATTCCATTCCCTGCCATCTACTAAAAGTGTTATTATATATTTTTGCTTTTCATTTATCATTTGTTTACCTAATTCTTGATAATAATAGCCAAATAAACCTCAGTGAAACAAAGTTCCTGACAACTCCAATAACATAAGTAAAGGCTGCAGCTCTGAGTATTGACTGGCAAGCATTGTGATATTCAGGTGGTACTTTATTTTTTATAATTGGTAAGGCCCTATTGAAACTTGCATCTAGCTCAACCTCTAAAGTTATTAAATGTACAACCACGCCTATTAATAAAGACAATAGAACTAAAAGTAGACATATTTTTATTAAAGGGTATGAGCCTGTGGCTAAAATCGTTGGAATACCAACCATTAATAATCCACTACCTAGTTGCGAAATCCATGCAGTACTTTTTACAAGAGTAGTTCTTTGTTCGAGAGGTCTATATTTTTCGTGATGTTGTATTGCGTGTCCTATTTCGTGGCAAACAATAGATATGGCTGTAAGACTTTTTTTTGCTAAACGGTCCTCAGAAACTTTAACCTTTTTTTCTTTAAGATCGTAATGATCTACGGTCAATGATTTTTCTATTTTTACTTCCGTTAAACCCATTTCTTTTAATATTATCTTGCCAAACTCAAGACCAGTAAATGGCATATTTACTAATACTTTATCATTTTTACTAAATACAATATTTAACCAAATTACAGGTGCTACAGAAAGAATTAGTAATAATATGAAATATATAATCATTTTATTTGTATAACCTTTTATTTGGGTGACATCTACATAGCTATATTTGGTATTTTTTAGACGTAATTCAACTGTTTTAATTAGAATTTAATACTGTCATTATCTTCCCCATAAGCATTTTATTACTTATGTTTCTGAATTCTATTAAGTCGTTATAATTATGTAAAAAAAGAGAGATTATTTTATACTATTGTTGATTCTAACCAATTTAAAAATTTTTTATTACCCTTTGAAATATCAAGTTTTAGAATACAAGGAGTTTCATAACTATGATTCTCAGTAATTAATTTTTCAAGTTGTTCAAATTTAGTTTCAATAGTTTTCAGGATTAAAACCGTTTCTTTTTCAAAATTTATTTGTCCTTCCCATTCAAAAACTGAATGGATTTCAGGGAAAATATTTGTACAAGCACACAATTTATTTTTTATAGCCAGCTCAGAAATTATTTTAGCTTGTCTAAAATTTTCAACAGTGACATATACGAAGCAAAACTTAATATTTTTCATAAAATAAGTTTAATCAAAATATTTATGACGTAAATAGTTATAAATTTTAATAGATAAGAAAATTTGATGTTTTAACATTAAGAAAAATAAATTATTAAATCACATGAATTTAAAGCCGAGCAAAAAGCTAGGTTAAAAAAATAAATAATATGCTTATCACATCAAATACTCCAGCAATATTTAAGAAAAAATTGCTTTGATAAAGCAGAATAAATAGATGACAGTTTTGTCTTTTTTGAACTTTTAAATTTTAATAAAAGAAAATAAGAATATTTTATTTATGCATAAAAATACATATTATAAAAAAATATGTATAAGTGATCAATTTTTTATCTTTTAAGAGTTTGCCCAAAAAACTATTCTTCCTTTGAACTGGCAATTTGGGTTACATATATCGAATAACAAAAACCAAGAATGGCAACTATATCAACCCAATTGAAAGTTTTGTCTGATCCGCCAATGACTCTATAAATACCATAAACAAAACAAACAATACCTAATAACCAACTTTGCGCATATTTGAAATCCATTTAATCCCCCTTATATAAAATTTGAATATAATATTTGTGAATCCCTTACTGTAAGTAAAAATCTAAGAAGTGATATTATTCTAATTATTTTATTCGATAGGGGGATACTTTTTCCATATTATAAAAGTCCATCCTAAACAAAGAAAATATAAAATTAAAAAAAATTCAGATGGAAAATCCCAATAAATTACTTCAGTTATCCACCTAGATAAAAATAACTTATTTCCATTAATGCCTCTTAAATTATTTTCCAAAATAGTTAGAGGACAAGACAATCCTAACATTGTTTCAAAAGTAACGAAAATCATCATTCCAAAATGAAGTAATCTTAATTTTTTATTTTTAATCCAAATCCAATTAAAATTGTAACCAATTGGTATTAAGACAAAACCAAATGTAATAAATACAACAATGCAAAAGTGAAAAAAAAGAACAATATCTGCTATTAATATCATTTTTTACTCTTAATTTTGTTGTAAAAAGTTCATTAATAAATTTTAATTAAAAAAAAATACTTTTGCATTCTAAATACAAAATATTTAAAAATTAAATATGAATAGATAATCTTAATACTATGTGTGGCCGATTTGTAATATCATCTAATAATGTTTTTGGTCTAGAATATAAGCCCTCATTCAATATTGTACCATCTCAATTGGTGCCTGTGAAAACCATTAATGATGCAAAGTTAATGAAATGGACTTATGCACCATTATGGAAAAAAGATATGAACCTCATTAATTGTCGTTCAGAGACTATGAATGAAAAACCATCCTTTAGAAATGCTAAAAGATGTGTGATATTTCATAATGGTTGGTATGAGTGGCAAAGAAAAGATAAAGAAAAAATTCCATTTTATCATTATTGTCAATCAAACAGTTTTGCAGGGCTTTATAACGATATTGGATTTCTTATTCTGACGCGAGCAGCAACAGATCAAATTAATCATATTCACCATCGACAACCAGTTTTATTGGATAATTCTGAAATATCTTCTTACCTTGAAGGAGAAAATTTATTAAACAGTAAAGCTAATTATAACATAAATTTTTATCGTGTAAGTAAAGATGTAAATAGTCCCCAAAATAATAATTCAAATCTAATTACTATGGTTGACACAACTTAAATTTTTCAGGTTTATCATGTAAGGATTTATTAAATTACTAGGATCAACACAAATTTACTCTAAATTTCTAAATAAAATATACTAATATAAATTTTTACTATTTAGCTTTGTTATAATCTTTATAAATAATAGATATTCTATAATTAATTATTTTATAAGAACAATTGAGCTAATATTAATATTTTTAGTTTCGTAATTAAGTTTACTTCAATATTCTTATTAGCACTAGCACGCTTAGTGGAGATTTGGCATTATTCTTAAATAAAGAACCATATTATTTAAAATCGTGCCTAAAAATTTTTCCGACAAATATAATCTTCAGTAATTACTTACTAATCTGATTACTTTCTTCGTCTTTAAAAATATAATGTGAGCCGATACAACCTATCATAATTGCAATTAATAATTCTGGTTGGCCCTTTTCAAGCGAGTTTTTAATAATTAGCCAAAGTATAATAATCAAAATACTTAGTGGGAAAACAATTAGAACTTTAACTTTCCAGAGAATATGTTGATAACATAATTTAACAAATTTTAAGATCCACTTTAAAAGACCTAAAATTAACACACCAAAAATAATGAACATACAAAAGACAAATATTTTAAAAATTGTATATTCCATAATTATAATTAGTTTGCTTCATATAAAGGAAGTACTATTTTAGTTGAATTTAATCGACACTTAATAAATGCTTTAATATTTTGAAATTGAGATTTAAAATTTTTTCCGTTAAGGTATTTATAATATCTAATGCAGTTACCGCAAAGATAGATCCAATCTTTATCAGATAAATGTTTTTTGCAATTCCATATAATTTTGTGAGGATCAAAACATTCTTTACAAAAACTATTTAATTTAAACATCTAATCAAATACTCCATTCATTAATCCAATATGATATAGTTGGGAAAAAAACAAAAAGCATAAATAATACTAATATAATTATTACCCATTTATTCATTTATATTCCATAATTTTAAAAACTGTTAAAAGTAAAAACTAATTTGCCATGATTAGTAAAATATTCAAAATAATATAATACTGAAAAATTAATTTTTAACTAAAATATCTTTTTCCGATAGTTTTCAAAACATATCAATAATATTATTAGTTAATTAAAATATTTTTAAAATTTATAAGGATTTATCAGTTAAAAAAGTAACTAATCAGATGGATCAATTACTACTCCACCGCTGTATACAATTTCTTTTGGAGATAATGAATTTGGCATTTTAACATGTTTAGCTAAATATGTTCTAACAGTTTTTAAATGTTTTTCATCTTCGTATTTCCAAATACTTGTAACTTGACTTTTGTTGGTCTCATTTTGAAGAACAATCAAATTAATTTTAATATCATTACTAAAATATTCTTTTTTAATTTTTTGACAAAATAGAAGAAACAAATCTGCATGTTCTTCATTTTGAGAAGTCCAAACATATACTCTCATAATAGAAATCAAATTTAATTCCTAAAATTATAGTACGAACAATTATTTAATTAATTATATAAAGAAATTACTAATTTATATAACCATAAGTCAATATTGGAAGATTTGTGTATGCAAACCTTCCTTCTTCCTCAGCCATACTTAACTGACTTTGCCATTCATCTACTTTGTTCGATGAAACTCCTTGCTGTATAGCAAATTGAGCCATAACGTCAGCTGCATACCTTGCTGGTGAATTATTATCTCTATTCGTTATAAATAGAGGTAATGGTTTATGTTTAATATGTTTAAACCCAAACTTTTTGAGTTTACCTGTGAGATCCATAGGTAGCATTTGATGGAAACAATGTTTTTTAAATGTATCTTGGATAATGTTATTTAAGTTTTCATCGGCACCATAAAATTTATAATAATCCCATAGAATAGATATATTTACAAAAATAGATTCTGGTTTAAGCACTCTAATAACTTCTTCGATTGATTCATCAACATTTTTAATATATTCGAAGGTTTGTACAGAGACCACAGCGTTACAACTATCGTCATTCAAATTTATTGAATTTGCTAATCCATGTAGAGTAAAAACATTATCATGTAAATTACATCTTTCTTTAGCTTGTTTTAGTTGATCTTCGCTAGTATCTAATCCATATACTTTACCATTTGGGCCGACGGCTTTTGCAAGCTCTACTAGAAGATGTCCTCCTCCACAACCTATGTCGAGAACCTGTTGACCTGATTGCAAGTCTAAAGTATTTAAAATTTCAAGCCTTCTAGAAGTTCCCGCAATACTAGCAGCCATTTTTCTTTGTATAAGGCCAATTTCATTTTGAAATTCCATAACATTCCTATATTTAGTTTTATTATAAACATTATAATTAGTAAGATATAAAAAGGTAAATATTTCAAATAAATTTAAATATTTTTAATTGTTAACAACTATTATTAAACTAATGGCTATATCTCTGACTTAGTAAATTCATAAGCAAAATTTTAGATATTCTACTTAACTTTTTATAATTTTTTATAATAATATTAAGGTATTAAAACGATATTTAATTCAAAAAATCTTAATATTGTTAAAATTAGGACAATAAAATAAAACTATGTTGGTATCCCGCAGTAGATGATTTAGAAAAAATTCATACTAAAGTTTAACATTTTAGATTGTATATTCTTTTATCCATATTAATACGCACTGTTTTATACTGAAAATTAGGTAGAATAAAATAATGAAAAAAAAATTATGTATATTATTAACTTTATTGACGATTCCAACCATGAGCAATTCAACTACAAAAACAAATTTAGAAAGTTATATCAACTCACTATTGTGGGAAAAAAGGATAGTTCTTTTTATTTCAAAGGCAAAATATGTTCATTTTATTAATGAAACTGACGATTTTTTTAAAAATAATAGTTGTGAAAATGAGGCTAGAAATTTGAAGTACATTAGAATCGTTGGGGATGAAATTAATAATTATATTATGCCAGACAGATATATTAATAAATATGGTATCTGGTTAATTGGCTACGATGGACAAGATAAATCACATTCAACAGATATTTCATTATTAAAAGAAATTTATAATATTATCGACAAAATGCCTATAAGAAAAAGAGAAATGACAGAACAAAACAAGAAATGTAATTAATAAGCAAGATTAATTGGATTTAGTTATTTGAATATTTTTTTGTGAATACTAATTTTAGTTAAAATTAAATAATTTAACTTTAAAAACCTCTCCATTTGAAAAATATCTTACACACCAGCTTTGATAAGAAGAAAGTTTTTACATTTTATAAGATTTAAACTTATCATGTTCTTGTATGAAGCGGTTTGCAAACATACACCAAAATTAGGAAAAAATAATTGTCTTTGTTTAAGTTTTTTTAATCCAAACCTTGGTCAACAGCAATTTTCCCTTAGTAAGAGTAACAAGTGTGTACTTGAATCCCTCTTTTTATTTTAGCCTTAAATTTATATCCTTTAATATTAATACAAAACCCTCTTTTATCGTCTAAATTATCTGGTAACTTAATCTCTACTAAACCAACATTTGAATTACTCCAAACTTTTGAAGAATTGATAAAAAGACAAAATAAAACTCCTAAAAATATTAAGAATTTTTTGAATATAAAAAACATTGCCGCAACTTAAAAGTTAGCATTAAGATTGTTAAACAATAATCAATATTCTTTAGAGACAACTCATAAATTGCGCGTTTGTTTGGATTGTTAGTTTTAAAATAATAATAATCATTATACACACTCATCATACAATTTTATATCCAAACTTTTTTGAAATAAAATCTACAATAAATATAAAAAAAATTGTCATAACAATACTTAATATCACTGATATATAAAATCCAAACTTGTTTATTAAATATGGAAAAGTTAAAAACATAGGAAGTGTAGGAAGGACATACAAAAATGTAAACGACATATGGTTAGAAATTTTTTCTGTGGGTGTTTTTTCATAATATAACCAAAATAGAATCATAATGGTCGTTATCGGAAGTGCAGCAACCAGTCCTCCCATACGCTCATTAGTTTTAGCAATTTCACTAATAATAACAATTAAAAATGCAGTGACTAAAACTTTGGAAATCAGATATAACATTTTTAAAATAACTTTTAACTGAAAGGGATTATTAATCTAACTTTTTATCATATTATCAATCAAATTATAATAAAAAATAATACAATTTTTACTTATCACTAAAATTATTTAATTATCAAGTGACTCGATAATTTGCGTTATTGGTTTTATTTTTTTGAATGATTCTCTATTTTTATGTATATTCCAATATTTGAACAAAATTTTGTACTTATTTCTTCATTTCAATTGGGGAAATCTTAGGTTAAGATATTCCAAACAAGAAAATCTACTAACATAAGCAATATTAAAATGATTACCAACAAAGTATATTTTTGCATCCAAGTGTTGTGAGAGATATTCAACTCCTTCAAATATTTTTTTCTCTTGTCTTCTAATCCAAGTTTTGCTTCTTTAAGCTACTGTTCTTGAATTTTCAAGGAATATTAAAACGAGGGCATCACATATTCCGTCTGCTATGGTTTCAATTAACCGCGCAGAAATATTTTCTTTTAAGTCTTTAGGATAGAAGAGAGTTTTTGATTTATAGTAATCTAGATATTGAGCAATAACTTTACTATCAAACAATGGTTCAAGATTGTCATTAATCAGTATTGGAATTTTTCTTGGAGGATTAACCCATCAGTAAGTGTCTCTGAATTCTATGGAACATCAATAATTTCTTCAAAACTTATGTTTTTTTCACGTAATATTACTCTTATTTTTCGTGCAAATGGACTAGGACTGGCGATTATTATTTTCATAGCTCAGTCTAGTCAAAATAAACATTAAAGGTAAAGATTATTAATATTATTCAATTTAAATATTTATAGAAATAATAATTTAAATCGTAAAAAGGCTAAAATTATTTCAAAATTTTTAAGTGTACTTTTGATTTCAAGGTTTTTAAATAATAAAACTTATTTACTTCATAAAGGGAAGTTTTTATTTTTCTAATATGAATTTTGGATCAAATTTCATTATAAAGTTTTTAAATAATTTAATTTTATTATTTGGAATTGGCAAATATAAACAATTTAAAGCTGCTTTATTAGCAATATCTGCAATAATTTTATATTCAGCATCGTTCTCATACTTTTTTCGATCAACAATGCTTGTACTATTTATTAATCCGTCATTATTAATAAAAATTTGAAGAGAAACTGTAGGATGATTTTTTAAATTATTTATAGATGAAAAGTTTAATTTAAAACATTTATTCATATGAACTTGTACAATATTTTTTAAATTTCTTAATTCAAAATTTGGTACATCTTTTAATTCATTCAAAATATTTTTTATATTTTTTATCGATATATAGGTAGTTTCAGAACTTTGGCAATCATAAGTATGTTTTGGACTTATTTGTTCGCCTGATTTTGTATTCTCAAAATTATAAAACCATCCATTACCAGAAGGATGAATTATTATTTGATAATTATTGTATTTTTCTCCTCCCCAATCCCAGTAATGTTGAACACCTTTACGAGAATATATCGCGAGTTTTTTTTCTTTTGTATCATTTAACAAAGACATTCCAATTTTACTATTTTGGTCAATTTTTCGAAATTCTGGGAAATATCCAATTGTATAGGCAAGTTGTTTATATTTATTCAACCAATGGGATTTATAACATTTCCACTGAACAAATTTATATTCAATAACATCGTTTTTTACTTGATCTTGAGATACACCTACTTTTGTGTCTATTTCAGGAAAATCATTATTTTTTTTAGTTGTTACACAACTACATAATAAAATTAATAAAAAAAATATTACAAAAAATTTATTCATTTTTAAATCTTAACGAAAAATGTATTGAAATAACAACAATGTTTAATAATTAAACATGTTAAATGCTTTTATTTAATGTAAAAATACTCTAATATTGACTCAGAGTAAGGAGATATCGTGCAAAAAACAATTTATGATAATTGGAATATTGTTATGAACCATAACAAAAACCCTCTAAAAAATATTCCAGACACCAATACAAGACATATGATCATGCAGGTTTTAGCATGGATGTGGTGTATTATTTTTTCAATGTATTTTACTAGTATGTGGATTTTTGGAATAACAACAATTGCACATATACTTTTATTAAGTGCAATTGCTATCACAGTAGCTACTTTTGAAACTGCTAAGAGAAAACCAAGTTATTTTGGAAATTATTATACACCTAGTCGAAGCCGTGCAATATATGTTGATGGAAAAAGAATAGAGTTAGATCCTAATGATAGAGGCGGAGAGCATGAATAATATTTTCAAATTTGAATATTTTTATCTTGATAATGTCTAAGTTTGTTAATTAATATTGATAATTCCTAAAAAATATTATATTTATAATATATGTGCATTATTTCTTCATCTAGTTTTTTATCAACTTTTCTTTTAGCGCTTTCATGCTTTATTGGTATTTGGAATTATAATAAAATTAAAACTTATATATCCAATATTATCTTTAAGTTCATTCCGAAAAAATCAAATATTCAATAATTTTAAATTAATTAAATGTTTAAAATTATTATTTTTTTAACTATATCGTTTACTGTTTGTTTTTTATTATTGAACTTAATAAAAATTAATAAAAAACATGAATCTTTAAAATATATAATTCCAATTTCTCTAACATTAATAATTTTTGGAATAATATTTATTATATTACCGAGATTAGGAATAAATCCGTTTAATTTAATTCAAACTCTAATTTCTAAGATAATTCCTTTATTTACTATGCTTAGAGGCATCTCCATCAATTAGATTAAAGAGATTAATTCTTGTCAGTTTTTCGATGTTGGTGGTTTGTATGTGATATAATACTATATTAGTTATTAAATTAGGTTTTCTTTTTAGTTATTAGGGAGTGGGTGTCCCTAAATTATGCCTAAATTGGATGCCCCATTCACCTTTTGAATAGACAGCAATCCATATTACCTGAATAACAAGATCTGTAATGCCTGATTTATTTATTCTTCTCATTATTAGTTTATAAACAACTGATGTATTAGAACGTGCCACTTCTTCAATTTTGTCCATGTCTGTATGCGACCAATTTTCTTCTGTTTCCTTAATTATATTCCATGGCATTTTATAATTAATCTTATAATCTTCTATATCTTTAATTGTTATCGAAACACCATTATAATTATGATATGTAAATGGAAATTTTACAGTATCAAGATAACCCGTTTCATCTTGAGAATTGATCGCTTCATGATGTTTATAAACTATATTTTCCGAAGTATTATGCATAAAAACCTCTTTTAGAATACTATCTTGATGTTTTAGTTATTAGGTTTTACTACTGACTTTTTTATCATTTTTATATATTCCAGAATGTTCTTCAACGATAGATCCTGTTGCTGCATAATATTTCCAAACACCGTCTTTCTTGCCATTCTTAAAACTGCCCTTATATTCTAGCTGTCCGTTGAAGTGGTATGCGATCCAAAGGCCTACTTTTTTACCATTTATAAAATCACCTTTGTAATTGATTTCACCATTTTCATAAAAACGTATCCAAGGTCCTTCTTCAAGATCGTTTTTATACAACCCTTTTTCTATTAACATTCCTTTATTATTATAAGTAATCCAAGCACCATCTTTTCTTCCCATATTATAATTTGAAACAGAAAACAACTGTCCATTTTCATAATAACGAACCCATGTTCCTTCTTTTTTCCCATTTTTAATTAGACCTTTAATATCCCCATTAACTTTTCCATTGAAGGGGACATCAGAGAATTTCTTATAGTAGTTTCCATCTCTCCAAATTAAGTCTCCCATTGTTTCACTCCAAACAATAGAAGCATATAAGCAAAAGAGGATTGTAAGTCCTAAAAATAAAAAGAACTTTTTATAAACCTCCATCATTTTTTGAACCCTTTAAACTCACCAAATTCTTTTCCTAACATCGATCCATCATCAATATAGATTTTACCTCTTAATGAACCATCAGTATATTCTCGTAATTGAAGATTACCCTCTGCATATCTGTCATTCCACCTAAACCAATATCCTGCTTGATTAGTACCTGTTAAAATAATGTGACCTTTTTCAATATCATTATTTAATTTATAGTAAAATTTTCCTTGTGAATAATCATCAGTGAATGCGAAACTCAATCCAAAATCTTGCTCATATCTATAAAAAATTCCTTGATATTGAAGGGTAAATTTCTTTTCCCAATTAATAATTGGAGGAGTTGTTAATTTGTAAGGTTTTATTTCAGATATTTGACTAACAACAACTGCATTATCTTTGCTACAATTTTGAAGAAAACATAATATCAATATAAAAAATAATAATTTCATATACTTAACTTAATGATGTGTAAAATTTTTTCAAAATAAAAAGGGGGGGTACACTCTCCTTTATTTTTTTAGTAAGGAAGAAAATTAATTTGAATAGATATAATTCTATTAATATTAGGGTTGATAATATATGTTTAGCTTAAAGTCTTTAAAAAGGAAAAATAATTGAAGAATATTATTTTGAGTAGAAAAGGCTTTGATTCTTCTGCAGGTGGAGTTGCTTCTCCTATTTTTGATAATGGGAATATTTTTTCAATACCTATCCCACAGAAATCTCCATCACCTCATAAATATAAAGATCTGTTTTTTAATGGAATTTCTGGGAAAGATTTACTCAAAGAATCCTCTGCAAAATCTGTGACATCTGAAAGTTATTGTCATTTTGATCCCTTATTAACTGAAGAAATTGGAATTTTTGGACAAGCAAATTCATCACAAACAGAATTAAAAAAACAACATGTAAACACCGGAGACTTATTTTTATTTTTTGGTTGGTTTAAACAGTTTTCTAGAAAAGGAAAACATCTACATCATATATTTGGATGGTTACAAATTGATAAGGTAGTTCAAGGAAGAGATAATATAATAACTCATTTAGATCAATTAGGAACAACTCATCCTCATGGTTTTGGGGATTTATCAAGATATTCTAATAATACTATTTACATAAGCAAAAAGAATTTAACTTTTAACAACAAAGAAATTGAATATAGAGGTCATGGTCTTTTTAGAAAAACACATAAAGATCTAGTACTAACAGAGGAAAATAGTTCAAGATCTAATTGGAAATTACCAAAAAAATTCTTTTCTAAAACAAACAATCTTTTTCTCAACAGATTAAAATGGAAAGATGAATTAAATTGTCTTGTAGATTGTTTGGGTTATGGTCAAGAGTTTATTTTAAATGCAGAAAAAAATCCAAATATTATTGATTGGGCGGTAAAGTTAATAAAGGATTATGGATAAAAATTATTTAAAACTTTTCAAATAGATTTTCCGTTATTTAATTGTTTTGGTTTTCCAATAACTTTTTCACATCTAGTTTTTATAGAAATTACTTTATGTATTTCTTTATAGGGAAAATCATAAGTTTTAGAATCTTTTATACATTGTTTGTAAGTTGCTTTAGGCAATCTTATTTCGAATGATGAAGGTTCTTTACCTAAACCCATTGTTACAATTATGACTAATACAAACTCACTCATTTGAATAAATTAAAAATTATGGTTAAAACAACACTAACTATTATGCACGTTACTACTGGAAATAAGAAAGTTGAGTTTACAGATTTAAATATAACATCTCCAGGCAATTGTTCTAAGCCTATTTTTTTGATGTAAGGATAAGGTAATCCAATCACTAAAATAACTATTCCTAAAATAATTAAAATTTTTTGCATAATTATTTCATTATTAAATACATCATAATGCATACCAAAATTGAATTAATGATAATCATAGTTTTAGTTTTGACTTTCTTTTTTAAGAGTGGGGCATTCCATTTGTTAGCATAATCTAAGTCAACCTCACCTTTTGCAAATTTTGCTAATAAATCTTTTTCCCTAGTTCTTCTTTCTTTCAAATAATTTTCTTTGGGCAATTTGATTTTAAATTTTTTGAAATATTTTTTTATATTTGGCATTTAAGTCTATTTGTTTGAAAAGGGTATACCTGAATATTTTTCTTACTTTATGTATATTTAGTCCACATTTCTGCAAGAAAAACGTATGCACCATAACCATATAGACAATACATACAGAACTTTAATATTTTATTCATAGAATCATCTGAGGTATACGCCCAATGATGATATTTTTTATCTTCGACTATATTCTCACTTTTTCTTTTATTCCATAATAATAGCCAGTATGGAATATTAAGAATTATATAAAAAGAAACTACAATGGTAAGTAGACCTAAACCTAATATTATACCAGTACTCATTTGTTAAATTCACTCCCAGACAAAACTGCAAACTTTCTATGCATTAACCCAATATAATATTGTTGGTAAAAACATTATAAATAATCCAAATAAAATTAATTCTAACCTATTCAATTTACAACTATTTCTTTATTAGTTTTTAAAGGAACAATACATTGACTAGTTTCACCACTACAACAGTCATCAACAACTCTCTTGCAAGTCAAACATTGGTAATGCGATTGGACATAGATAAATCCTTTTGAACTGCTACAATATGGACAAGGAGGGTTAATATTCATTCAAAAATAATAACCAAAAAAAAACAAAAAGAAAATAATTCTTAAATCAAAAAATAAAAATATTACTATCACTCAACTGGTACAAATATTTGAACTAAAAAAAATACCACACGGGGGGAGTGTGATATTTTTTTAAAATTACACTAGGGAGAAAGTGTTAATCAATCTTGTCATAAATAAACAGGATATTTAATTAATAAGATCTAACACAAAAAAATTTTGTAATAAAGATTAAAACCAAAGCAATAAAAATTCAAAAAAAAGTTTATGACTAAGATGTGTACATAAATATTTTTTATTATGTAATAAAAAGCCATTTACAAAATATATTTGGATACTTGATAATCAACCTCTTTAGTTTTAGATAAATATATCTAGATGGTTTTATTAGGAAAAAAGAAAGCAGAACTGAATTTTATTTTCCATTTATTATCTTCTTTAATAAAAATATAAAATGAACTTATCTCTTCAAGGGGTTCATTATTATCCTTAACTCTCAATGCCTCTTTTAAAATCAAATGTGCTTTTACTTCATTAATTTCTACTACATCAATATTAAGTGCAATTGTGTCTTTGTAACCTCTATTTTTTAATTCATTTAGGTTAGAATGAAACTCGTTAAGTTCTTTTATTTCACCATCGAGAAATCTATAATTAGGAAAACTTAAATAGTTTTCAACTTCTTTTGTATCTCCTTTAATAAATGCCTTAAGATAACCATCATATGCATCTAAGACTTCCTGCTTAAGAATTAACTTATTCATTCTGTATTTCCTCTAAGTTATCACCTCTCATTAAATCTAATACTTTAATTTTTCCAATTTTTGAAATAACCTCTCTAATTGTCATGCCTTCAGCAGGTGTTTTTGGTGGACAAAGAAAATCAGATATAGGTTCAATTGATCTAAATCTATTTCTTTCTTGCGGGTATTTATTAGTATGAAAAACTGGAATTGTTTCAGAGTCTAAATCAGCAAACTCACGTGGGTAATCAATTAAATTTATTACTGCTTTAGGCGGTGACTCAATATCAAAATTGTATTCACAATGCTCTGGTTGGATCATAAAAATATTATTTTGATAAAAAACATGATCAATAGCAACGCAAGAAAAACATTTCTTACAATATATTCTTGTTGATCTCGCATCTTTTCTTAATTGTGTTGCTGTCATATTTTCAATTCCTTCACAACTATGAATATCTGAGCGAAAGTAAACAGAATAAAGAATATCTTTTGGTTTTTTCCCTCCATTTTTTTCTGCCCATCGTAGTCCTTGCCTACAATCTTCGCATGCACATAATAGCGAAAATTTTGGGGTTGGATCATTTAGAAAAATTTTACATGAATTACATGAGCATGAAATTTTATTTTTTTTATCCATAATTATAGTCTAATCAAAATAGATCTATTGAGTAAAGGGTAATTGATATTGTTTTCTCTATATTATCGCGGATTTTAGTATTAGGTTTTGGTTATCAGCTTTTAGGGAGTAATTCTTGATCATTAGTTCTTAGACAAAATATTAAAATAAATTAAATTTGTCTGTTTTTCATTTATTTAAATTTTAAATCTAAATCTTGTAATCCTTTTGAAACCTCTACCTCACAATTTCCTTCAAACCTTGTAACTTGGCCGCCCATATCTTTTATTTGATTCCAAAATTTTTCCGATTTATTTTTTCTAACCTCTTCCATTTCTTTTTTTGTTCTAAAAACATGAAATATTTCAACTTGATTTTCTGTTCTATCGACAAAACACCTAAACATTAACCCATTATTTTGAAAAAGATCATGACTCCAGTCTTTTAATGCAAGTATGATTGCTTTTTTTGCTAATTCATTTTGCACTTTAATTGTGACATTTACTGCAAACATCTGAACCTCTTTTATTTATTTTATATAATCAGTGGTTAAATCATACTTTATTTTAAGTTTTAATCGAACTTCTCTCTTGTCTTGTCTTGACTAATCCTACTGATATTGTTTTGCCAGAAAGAGACTTAAATGCTTTCTTGTAAATTTTTCTACATTCCAAAACACATACAGTACAGAGCAAAAACCAACTTTTATCATGTTTTTCATATTTACAATTGTAGAGTTTTTTCGAAGGAAGTTTGCATCTAGGGCAATAATGATATTTCATAATCAAAACATATCAATAGTTAAAATCTAACATATTAATAGACCTACTTGATGTTCTTTTAATATTTATTTTATTAAAATAATCTTCATGTTTTTTTTGAAAATTTTTTATTTCTTCTACACTTTTTTCAAATGCTTTTTCATCTTTATACTCGAAGATTGAGGATAAGGCAAAACCTCCACCCTTATTCCATACCTGATTAACTCTCCAACGCAGTAGTCCATACTTTTTTAATTTTTTATACATTTCATCTCCATGTTTTTCCATAAAATGTAGAAATGATTCCATTTCGATTTCAGTAGAAAAATCATTTAAAGTGTAACTAATTAGTTTTGCTTCAGACATATTTTAACTTGTCTCCATGATCATTAGATAATTAAGTCTAACCAAATTATATATTAAAGGTAAAGAGTAATTGATATTTCTCTTTAGGTATTATCGTGGTTTATAGATTAGGTTTTGCTTGTAAGTTTTGGGTAGAGTGAATGTTAATTTTGTAATAATATATTAAGAAAAATAAGTCAGGATAATTTATAAATGATTACATCTATTGACCATATAGTTTTAACATCTAAAGATGTTGACAAAACTATTTTTTTTTACCGCGATATCCTAGGAATGAAACTTGAAGAAAATATTGATGAATACAAAGGTAAAAAAAGAATCTATTTAAAATTTGGAAGTCAAAAAATCAATATTCATTCAGAAAAAAAACCTTTTATTCCTCATGCTAAAAATCCTATTTCAGGTGCAGTGGATGTTTGTTTTTTAAGTTCTTTACCAATAAAAGATTGGATGAAAGTTCTAAAGAAAAAAGAAATAGAAGTAGAAATAGGACCTGTTCAAAGAGAAGGTGCAACGGGTAAATTAAATTCTATATATTTAAGAGATCCTGATATGAATTTAATAGAAATTTCAAACAAAATATAAGAGTCTCTCTTAAACTTTTGTTTATTAAATAACAACATAAGTTAATAAAAAAATCCTACTTATATTTATCTAGTTCTTTAACTAACTCTGGCATAGGAATAAGTTCATCTTGATCATCGCCTGATGAATGAACTACAACCCATATACAATCTTTTTTACTTTGATTAAAAGGAGTATGTGGCACATTTTCAGGAATAAATATTTGTTCGCCTTTTTTAACTAATGTTTGTTTTTCTAATTTATTTCCGTGAAACAAAGTACATTCCCCTTCTAACAAATAAGCAATAGTTTCAATTTCTTTATGAATGTGAGGTATAGAGTGAACACCTGGTGGCATTGGCAAAACATTCATACATACCTTTTGAGAACCTGCTGTATTTCTTGAGACACCGGAATTATAGGTGACACCTTGCGCACCTAAATATGTTTCGCCTGGTTTGATTAACTTAACATTTTTGCCCATTTAATTAAAATTCATATTTAGTTATTATTCATTTTAGTCAGTGTATACATCTCATGTTTTAGTCCAAGTTTAGGCGCTATTTCTGGTATTCTTTCTGACATTATCTTTTCCATTTTTTC
The DNA here is from genome assembly GCA_003282145.1 of SAR116 cluster bacterium AG-337-N21. GTDB lineage: Bacteria > Pseudomonadota > Alphaproteobacteria > Puniceispirillales > Marisalimonadaceae > Marisalimonas. The sequence continues at coordinate 21,556 of QBZZ01000001.1, read as the reverse complement.
TGGGTTAGTTATTGTTGCTTTTATCATTGCAGTGTTTTCATCAACTTTTCCAACTATATCGTCCTTCATAAATTGTTTTCTTAATTCTAAATCACCATCATATACAGATTTCCAGTCCTCATAAGTGCAAGTAAATTTTGCTACAAAAAAAATTTCCATTTTTTACTCCTTTAATATTCTTTTTAAAACATTTTGTATTTATAATTTTTGATTTCAATAAACGTATCACCTTATTGAATGATAAATTATTCCTCCAGGACTAATAACTTTTCCATAATTGTGAAGTATATTACCAAATTCTTCAAAATAATCATTTTTCATAGCATTCTCTATATGACGTTGAACACTTTCTAATGAGGTAAATCTCTCATTTATTGTAAAAACTATATTTCCAGTTTCGCCTTTTGAAGGATCAGTCGGATCAACAAACTCAGGTGCTTTAGTAAAATAAGAATTTAATAGGTGTTTTTGTCCATCACTATCTGCTGAATAGAATTTCTCCATCCACGATGCATGTTTGTTAAATATACCTTCAACTTCTTCAGCATTTTCTTTTGGAACTACATACCCTAAGTTAATACATCTTATTTCTTTTGACATTAAATTTCTCCTCTAAATTATGTAATAAATATTAATCGTTTTGAATATTTATAAAACCTGTAATTTATAAATTCCAATGTTTGCTTAATATTTATTCAAGATATTTTTCATCTTTTATTCTAATTTCACCTATTAAAATTTTTTTTTAAATTTTTCTTATTTTGGAAATAATAGGTTTTCATTTATTACAATTGTATTAAAGAAATCGGATTTATAAATGATAGACTCATAAGTCAGATTGAAAACATTAAACGAATGATAAGATGTAGATTGAATTTATCTAATTTAGAATTACCTATATTATACAAATTAAAGTATGAGGTGATTTATTATTATGAGTAAAGATATTAAAGTTTTTTTGGGTGTAATCAGTTTTTTTATTGAAAGGTTATATATTTTTTAATATTAACCCTTCAATGTATCTTAACCCGATGGGATTTAAGCTAAGTTATTTTCCAAGATTAACAAATCATTCAGTTGCATCTAATTTAGTCTTAAATGTTTCTTTAAAACTTCTCCGTGCAGTTATGCTAACTTGAGAGTTCCAAACCTTCCTCTTTTACGAACAACCCATAATTTGACACCTTATGCTGTGTCAAATATGTGTCAAAACTGATTATTCTTTGAGATGTATTTAGTTTCTATTTTATTTTATTGATATTAATAAAGAATTGGTGCGCTCGAGAAGATTCGAACTCCTGACCCCTAGATTCGTAGTTTAGTGACCTTTAAAAAAATTCTTTATAAACCATTCAAATATAACAATAAATTTTTTTAATTTATTGTAGCACTAATAGGAACACTTTATTTCTTGTGATTTATTAGTCTTTTCCTACTTCTTCAAAGAGTTAAAAAAATAACTAATAAATCGATCAACTGCAATGCCAATAGGTAATATTAAAATCACAATTAAAGCAAACACAAATATAGCTAAAATCATATCCATTTAACTAACCATACTTTCACATTTTTTGATATAATTCTTAAACTCGTCTTTTAATTCTTGAGGTTGGATTATTTTAACCTCGCCAAAATAATCTGGCGAGTTCGTCTGCAAATCGAAAAGGTTATAAGTCTAACTAACTGCCTAAGAATTAAACAAGCATGACATTAAAACTTATGTTGTGCCGTTTAAGCATAGTAGAACATTAGGTGGAGGACACCATTGTGTTAGACTAGATTTACACAGAGTATCAACCCCGGGTGAAGAATTTTAGTTAAAGAACACCCTCTAAAGAAAGGAAAAATAATGAAACTACTAAAAATATTGACAGTTTTACTGTCAGTGATGTTTATCAGTATTGCTCATGCTGGTGACAAAGTCAAAGTAGGTTTTATCTATGTTGGGCCAATTGGTGATCATGGATGGACTTATAGACATGACATTGGAAGATTAGATGTTGAGAAGGCATTTGGTGACAAAGTCGAAACTATGTATTTAGAAAATGTTAAATATGGACCAGATGCTGAAAGAGCAATACGTAACATGGCAAAAGAAGGAGCAGATATCATATTTGCTACAAGTTTTGGTTACATGGAACCAATGTTAAAAGTTGCTAAAGAATTTCCAAACGTAAAGTTTGAACATGCTACTGGTTATAAACAATCTAAGAATATGTCTAGTTATGGACTAAGATTATATCAAGCAAGACACGTACAAGGTGTTATTGCAGGCATGATGACAAAAACAAATAAAATTTGTTACGTTGCCGCATTTCCTATTCCAGAAGTTATACGTGAAATTAATACATACTACTTAGGTGCTAAATCAGTAAACCCAAAAGTTGATATCGATGTTATATGGGTAAACACTTGGTATGACCCACCAAAAGAAGCAAATGCAGCAAAAGTTATGATTGCAGAAGGATGTGATATGGTTGCACAACACACAGATTCTCCTTCACCAATTCAAGTTGCAGAAAAGTCTGGAGTGTTTGGATTTGGTCAAGCAAGTGATCAATACAGATTTGCACCAAAGGCACAGTTGACAGCAACAATCGATAACTGGTCACCTTACTACATTAGTAAAGTACAAGCAGTAATTGATGGTAATTGGAAGAGTATGGATTACTTCGGACACATGAACGAAGATGTAGTGCAAATGGCTCCTTTTACAAATATGCCTGCAGATGTTAAAGCAAAATCAGAAAAAATTAAAAATGACATAAGAGATGGAAAATATTTTGCATTTACAGGTCCGTTAAAAGACAATACAGGTAAATTGCAATTAAAAGATGGCGAAGTAGCAAGTGATGCACATCTAAATAGTATGATGTACTATGTAGAAGGTATTGATGCTAAAGTTCCTGGTGGAAAATAGTTATGTCAGTCCCTATTATTGATTTTAAAAGTGAATCAGTATTTGACGAGATCCGCAAAGCCTATACTACTGTAGGCTTTGCAGTCTTTACAAATACACTTACATCAGAAGATAAAAAGACTATGGATAATTGGTTCAAAACAATGAAAGATTTTTTTGAGCTACCATTAGAAACAAAACAAAAATATTCTTATAGAAAAGAAAATAATTTAGGTTATTCAGTAATGGGTGCTGAAAATGTAGACCCAACTGCGCCTAAAGACATGAAAGAAAGTTTTAATTATAATAATTTAAGAATGCCTGATGAATTATGGCCCCATGGACTGGTTCCAAGTTTTCAATATAAAGCAGAAGAATCTATACGTATTGCAGATACACTTACTTACAATATACTTAACAAGTTTGATACCATATTAGATTGTGGTACTACACTAGTTGATGCACATCAGCAAATGTACAATACCACAAGAATAATTCACTATCCAGCATATGAAGGTTCCTTAAAGAACAGACAAATGAGGATAGGAGAACACAGTGACTACGGCACCATTACTTTGCTTTGGCAAATCAATGATGTACCCGGATTAGAAGTTCAGGATTTAGGAGGTGTTTGGCATCCAGTACCTTTCGAGGAAGATGGTGTCGTAGTTAACATTGGAGATTTATTACAACGTTGGACAAATGATTACTTTGTAAGCACAAAGCATAGAGTAGTAAATACTCATATACATACGCCACGTTATAGTATGCCACATTTTGTTGATCCTACACCCGGAACAATAGTAAAAAATTTAACAAACAAACCAGATAAGTATGAACCTATTGAAAGTAAAGAATACTTGATGTGGCGTTTATCACAGAGTTATTAATATGAGCAAAGCAGAATTAGAAAGAATACAAGATAAACTAGATAATATACAATTACGTTTAGCATATTGAAAAAATGAAAACTTCCATATCGATAGTCTGACGAGTTCGTAGCGGATATAAATTAAAAGTTGGTTACGGAAATAAAAACGAAATCATAAACGAAGATTTCGGTGGTTATTACGATAACCGAGATGGCTTTGCGCCAGTTAAAGAAGATTTTTCGTTTTTGAGCGTGGAAGCCAAATTGTGGTGCGCTCGAGAGGATTCGAACCCCTGACCCCTAGATTCGTAGTCTAGTGCTCTATCCAGCTGAGCTACGAGCGCATTAAATATTAGAACTTACCTCATAGTTATCGATTAAAATAATTATAATCAAGTAAGAAATTTATATTATAATACTGCAGATTTTAGTATGATACATTTATTAAAAACATGAGATAAGTATTATGAACAACATAAATACATACGAAAAATCTTTTCCCGTTTCTTGGGAAGAACTTCATAGAAATAGTAAAGCTCTAGCCTGGCGACTGTCCGAGATGCAACCTTACAAAGGTATCATTGCAGTTACTAGAGGAGGTCTTGTTCCAGCTGCAATTGTTGCTAGAGAATTAGACATAAGATTAATAGATACAGTTTGTGTATTGTCATATAACCAAAAAACAAAGGGCGATGTTAACGTTTTAAAAGAATCAACTATCGCAAATAATGGACAAGATTGGTTAATAGTAGATGATCTTGTGGATACTGGTGAAACTATAAAAGCTATAAGACTAAATCTACCTAAAGCACATTATGCAACAGTTTACGCTAAACCGAGTGGAAGAGAACAAGTTGATACGTTTATAACGGAAGTTTCTCAAGACACATGGATATATTTTCCTTGGGACATGGAAATGAAACCTGCACCTACTATTTATGAACGAACGCAGAAATAATCATATTGACTAATAAAGGCAAAGCGGCTAATAAATACTCAAACTAATACAAAAGTCTGTATAAATACAGGATTATAATGAAGCGTACATTTCAACCAAGTAACTTAGTCAGAAAAAGAAGACATGGATACCGAAGTAGAATGTCTACAGTTGGTGGAAGAAATGTTATTCGTAATAGAAGAGCCAAAGGCAGAAAAAGGCTTTCCGCTTAACAAAAATTTAAAATTAATTTTATTTTATTTTGTCAAATTTTTATAAGAGCTGATAAAATGAAAATCCAAACTTTAAAAAAAAGAAAAGATTTTGTTTTATCTAACAAGTTTGGAAAACAAATATTCAATAAAAATTTTATTCTTCAGAAATTTAGCCCATCAGATTGTAAAATCTTAGATCTAAAGTTTGGTTTCACTGCTACAAAGAAAATTGGAAATGCCGTAAAAAGAAATAGAGCTAAGAGAAGAATGAGATCTTTAATATCAGTTTTTTTAAAAGAAAGTGTTTTTTTATTTGATGATACTAGCACTTATATTTTAATAGCTAAAAAGTCATTACTAAAAGCATCTTTCTACGATTTGAAAGTTGAAATGAGAGAGTGTCTTAATAAATTATGATGAAAAAGTTTTTAATATTTTGCTTAATCAATTTAATTAATTCTTATAAATATCTTATCTCACCTTTACTAGGTAGCAATTGTAGGTTTTTACCTACTTGTTCTGAATACACAAGAGAAGCTATATTAAAATTTGGATTAATTAGGGGTATTTCTTTAGGTTTTAAAAGAATTATTAAATGTCATCCTTGGGGGAAAAGTGGTCATGATCCGATTAAATAATTTAATTTTTTCAGTTCTTTGAATAATATGAACTTTAGGTTAAACAGGTGTAATTGAAATATTTAAAATATTTTAATTTTATTATAAATTAAGTGAGATAAAATGAATCCAGAAACTCGAAATTTAGTTGCAGCGATTTCTCTTTCTATGGCTGTATTGATTGGTTATCAAATATTATTTGTTGAACCTAAAAAAGACATAGCCCAAAAAGAGAATATTGTAAAAGAAATTGATGATAGTTCCAATATCCCTATACCTCAAAACTTCGATAATGGAATAGCAGCTTTAGACGACACAGAACCAAAAAGTTCTAATAAGTCTGTCCCAAGAATTTCAATGATAAGTAAAGAAGTATCAGGATCCATATCTTTGAAAGGTGCTAGAATAGACGATATAACTCTAACACAATATAAAGAGTCTTTAGAACCAGATAGTAAATTAATAAAATTATTATTAAAATCTAATGGTGATTCGCCCTATTTTATTGAATTTGGATGGAGTAGCCCTGACGGAATTAAGGTCCCAAATGGTAAATCTTTATGGAAGTCGTCGAGTAATATTTTATCACCAGATAAAAATATAACTCTTAAGTGGGATAATGGAGAAAACATTACTTTTTACCAAGATATCAGTATCGATGATAGTTTTATGATAACAGTAAATCAAAGGGTAGAAAATAACTCAAATAATTCTGTAACATTATACCCATATGGATTGATAAGAAGGGCAGGGGAGCCAAAAACAATCGACTTTTTTGTGTTGCATGAAGGTCCTCTAGGAGTATTTGATGGCACTTTATCTGAAAAAAGTTATGGAGATCTAACGGAGGCAGGAAAAAAAGGAGTAAACATTAAACCAAGTGAAACTGGTGGTTGGATTGGACTAACTGATAAATATTGGCTGACTGCTTTATTGCCTGATCAAAATGAAAAATATAATTTCACTTACAGAAAATTGAATTCTAATGGAGGTCAATATCAAACTGATTTTCTTGGTAAAGCAGTTACTATTCCATCAAAATCAAAAGGTGAATTTTTATCAAGAACCTTTGCCGGAGCTAAAAGATTGGCTTTATTTGACTATTATGAAGAAAAATTTAATATAAAGCATTTCGATCTAGCAATTGATTTTGGGTGGTTTTATTTCCTTACTAAACCCTTCTTTTATGCTTTGTCTTGGGCAAATAATTACTTAGGTAATTTTGGCTTAGCAATCTTGGCAATTACGGTAATTGTAAAATTACTATTTTTCCCATTAGCAAATAAATCTTATAAAAGCATGGCTAAAATGAGGATACTTACTCCACAAATTCAAAAATTGAGAGAAAGAGTTGGAGATGATCGTCAAAAATTAAATCAAGAGATGATGAATTTATATAAAAAAGAGAAGGTTAATCCAGCTGCGGGATGTTTACCCATTTTAGTACAAATACCAGTTTTCTTTGCACTTTATAAAGTTTTATTTGTGTCTATTGAAATGAGACAAACGCCTTTCTTTGGATGGATTGAGGACTTATCCGTTCAAGATCCAACCAGTATTTTTAATTTATTTGGATTATTGCCTTACAGCACATCTATACTTCCTGATTTTTTAAATATTGGGATATGGCCTTTGTTGATGGGTGTGACAATGTTTCTACAGCAACGTTTAAATCCAACACCTCCAGATCCAATCCAAGCAAAAATTTTTGCTTGGATGCCAGTGGCTTTTACATTTTTATTAGCTACGTTCCCAGCTGGATTAGTCATATACTGGACTTGGAATAATCTACTTTCCATATGTCAGCAATGGGTAATAATGAATAAGATGAATAAAGAGTCTAAATAAGAAAGTTTTAAAAACTTGTTGTATGAAGTTGCAGAAATTGAGAAAGCTAGGAAAATTTTTTCTGGTGAATGTAAGTTTGTTGCTGCAGCTCTAAATTCTAATGCTATCCCGCCCGAAGAAGGTAACGAGGTTGCTTTTGCAGGTAGATCCAATGTCGGGAAAAGTTCACTTGTAAACGCATTAACAAATAGAAAGACATTAGCAAGAACTAGTCAAACACCTGGAAGAACAAGACAATTAATTTTTTTTGATCTTATTTACCAAGCTAATAAGCTTAGATTAGTAGATTTACCAGGATATGGTTATGCGAAAGCTCCAAAAAGAGATATACAATCTTGGACATCTTTAACAGTAAAATATTTAAAGGGTAGGCCTTCTCTGAGAACAGTATGTTTATTAGTTGATTGTAGAAGAGGAATTGGAGATTTTGACAAATTAATAATGAATGAATTAGACAAGGCTGCGGTTAGTTGGATCTTGGTACTTACTAAAATTGATAAAATGAATATTGAAGAAATGAATAAAACCAAAGATGAATCAAATAAAGTTATATCTAAACATCCAGCTGCTTATCCTGAAATAATAATGACCTCTAGTCTTAAAAATAATGGTATCGAAATACTTAGGACATATTTAGCAAGTTTTGCATAAAAAAAGGATAAAATGATAATTGAATTAGAAATTTTATGATACTAAGTGTAATAATAAATTAAACAAATGGTTAATGCATTGACTGAAAATAAAGATAAAATCCAATCTGAGTGGCTTAAAAAAGCTGATTTCCTTACTGAGACGTTACCTTTTATGAAGCGTTATGCAAATAAGGTGATAGTTGTAAAGTTTGGTGGTAATGCAATGGGCAAAAAAGAATATGTAAATAATTTTGCTAAAGATATTGTTTTATTACAGCAAGTTGGGATGTTACCGATTGTTGTTCATGGAGGTGGTCCGCAAATAGGTGAAATGTTATCTAAGTTAAAGATAAAAACTGAGTTCATAAATGGACTAAGAATTACAGATGCTGCAACAATTGATGTGGTTGAAATGGTTCTTAGCGGAGTAACAAATAAATCAATAGTGACGGCTATCTCAAATTTTGGTGCTAAGTCAGTTGGAATTTCAGGTAAAGATGGGAATTTAATAACAGCTAAAAGGTTATTAAAAGTAGATGACAAATCTGATTCAAACGTAGTAAAAGCTGTGGACCTTGGTTATGTTGGTGAGCCTGAAAAAATTGATCCTAAAGTAATTAATGCTCTTATTAATGAAAAAATGATACCGGTTATCGCTCCTGTTGGTATGGGCTTAGATGGACAAACATATAATATAAATGCTGATACTGCTGCTGGATCTATATCCGCAGCTATGAAAGCATCTAGAATGATAATGTTAACCGATGTTTCGGGTGTTCTTGATCAAAATGGCAATTTAATTTCAGAGCTAACAATAAGCCAAGCCGAAAATCTCATAAAAAATAAAATCGTTGTTGGAGGTATGATACCTAAACTCAGAACATGTATTGAGGCAGTTCTAGGTGGTGCTGAAGCTTCAGTGATTATGGATGGAAGAATGTCACATTCATTGTTGTTAGAATTATTCACTGAGCATGGTGTAGGTACAATTATACGAAGAGATTCAAAATAAATTAATGAATAATTCACAGTCTATAAACTTTAGAAATAATTATGATTATTGGATTTTTGACCTCGATAATACTATTTATGATTTTAATTTAGGATTATTCAGACGAATTTCACAAAGGATGACAATTTATATAAAAGATTTTTTTAATTTAAACCACGCTGATGCACTTCACTTACAAAAAAATATGTATAAAAAGTACGGTTTGACTTTAAGGGGTCTAATAATAGAAAAAAAAATGGATCCAGAACCATTTCTTGAATTTGTTCATGATGTAGATTTTGATGATTTAAGAAAAGACCATGAGTTAAAGAGATTGTTATGTAAAATTGATGGTAAAAAGTTTATTTATACTAATGCATCATTCAATCATGCTAAAAATATATTAACTTCAATGGGAATATTTGAAGAATTTGAAATTATTTTTGACATAAAAGATTCTAATTATATAGCAAAACCAGATCACAACTCTTACATAATGATGAGAGAAAGACTTGGATTAAATGACAATAATATAAATAAAAGTATTTTTTTCGAAGACACCGCAAAAAATTTAAAACCTGCTAGTGAACTAGGTATGAGTACTGTTTGGATAGAAAATGATTTTAATAGAGAAGAGGCTAACATTTTAAAGAGATATATTGATTTTACTGGATCAGATATAAAATCTATCCTAAGTAATATGCTAGATTCTTAAAATTAAAAAATTATTTAATCATAAATTGAAGGGCAAGTGATGAACATTGAAAGAATAAAATCAGTAATTGATAGAGTATTTGATGACAATGAGGATGTAAACCCAACCACATCTGGGGAAATTAGAGATTCTATTGAGACTGCTTTGGATTGTTTAGATAAAGGTGAGTTAAGAGTTGCTGAACCACTCGGGAATAGTAAATGGCAAGTTAATCAGTGGCTTAAGAAGGCTGTTTTATTATCTTTTAAAATAAATGATATGGACGTAATTTCAGGTGGTCCTCAAAGTCTAAATAATGGTCCAGCAAATTGGTGGGATAAAATACCTTCTAAATTTTCTGGTTGGAATAAAGAAGAATTTAAACAAGCAGGCTTTAGAGCAGTACCGGGAAGTGTTGTAAGACATTCTGCTTACATCGCACCCAGTGTGGTGTTAATGCCTTCTTTTGTAAATATAGGTGCTTATGTAGACTCTGGGAGTATGATTGATACTTGGGCAACTGTTGGGTCTTGTGCGCAAATAGGTAAAAATGTTCATATATCAGGTGGTGCTGGTATTGGTGGAGTATTGGAGCCTATTCAAGCAGGTCCAGTTATAATTGAAGATGACTGTTTTGTGGGTGCAAGATCTGAAGTTGCAGAGGGTGTTATAATTGAAACTGGCGCAGTTTTATCAATGGGAGTATTTATTGGAGCTTCAACAAAAGTTGTTGATAGGAATACAGGAGAAGTTTTTGTTGGAAGGGTCCCAGCATATTCTGTTGTAGTCCCAGGTTCGCTTCCTGGAAAATCTTTGCAAGATGGTTCACAGGGGCCAAGCTTATATTGTGCTGTCATAGTTAAAAAAGTCGATGCGCAGACACGTTCCAAAACTTCTGTTAATGAATTGTTAAGGGATTAGATATGGATTTTTATGTCTAATATAATAAATCCTATAGAATTAACGTCTGAGTTAATTAGATGTGAAAGCATTACCCCAAAATCTGCTGGGTCCATTGATCTTATTATTTCTCTTTTAGAACCTATGGGATTTATTTGTAAAAAAGTTGATTTTGGAAAAGGCCCAGAAAAAGTTGAAAATTTATATGCAAGATTTGGTAATTCAGAGCCTAATATTTGTTTTGGTGGACATGTGGATGTGGTTCCAACGGGTGAAATAAAAAAATGGTCTATAAACCCATTTGGTGGGGAAGTTAAAAAAGGTAAAATATGGGGTAGGGGTGCTGCTGATATGAAATCAGGAATAGCAGCATTTATAGCTGCTGTTTCCGAGTTTTTAGCAGTCAATAGAGATTTTAATAATTTGGGAAGTATTTCTCTTATTATTACAAGTGACGAAGAAGGTAAAGCAATAAACGGAACAAAAAAAGTAGTTGATTGGCTAATAAATAATGGAGAATCTATATCAGGATGTATCGTTGGAGAACCTACTAACGAAAACGAAGTAGGTGACACAGTAAAAATTGGAAGAAGAGGCAGTTATACTGGTTCTCTAGTTGTTAGAGGTATACAAGGGCATGTTGGATATCCACATTTAGCAGAAAACCCAATAAATTCATTATTAAAAATGCTAGAACCTTTATCAAAAATTTATTTAGATGATGGGACAAAAGAATTTCAACCTAGCTCAGTCATGATTACCAGCATAGATGTGAATAACAGTGCCAGCAATGTCATTCCAGGAGAAGTTAAAGCCAAATTTAATATAAGGTTTAACACTTTGCACTCTATTGATTCACTTACTGCAATGTTAAAAAAACAATTTGATTCTATTACATCAAAATATCAATTTAAATTTTTTTGTAATGCTGAACCGTTTCTTACAAGTGATGAATTACTACGATCAACAATTCAGAAGGCAATTGAAAAAGTTGTAAAACTTAATCCACAAAACTCTACTTCAGGAGGGACTTCAGACGCTAGATTTATTACCAAAATATGTCCAGTTATTGAGTTTGGTCTAGTTGGTAAAACAATGCATAAGATAGATGAGAATGTTGAGGTAAATGATATTATAAAACTAACAAATATTTATAATACGTTCCTATACAATTATTTTGGAGTAAATAAAATTGATTAATCCACCTCCTAGTCCTTTGGTTGTGAAGGATGGTTTTGTATCTGCTTTTAAATTCATGTCAAAAAAAGACAATGTAAGTAGTGTTTTTAAATTAAATAATAATGGTTTTTGGGATAGCTGTTGGATTGTTTTTTTTGTTAATGCAGTTGTCTCCACACTTGCTTCATACGGAATAAAAGCTAATCTTGATGGAGATATTCAAAGTGGAATATTGCCAAGATTACTTTTAATTACAGTCATAGACATTTGTTTATTCTCAATTTTAGTAAATACAATTTTTGAAAAAATTGGTAAGGGCGAATTCTTTTATAAATTTATTATTCCTTTTAATTGGATACAGTCTTTTCAAGCAATTTTAATGCTATCATTTGCTATTTTAGGATTAATCTTGCCGCCATCAATCTTTGTTTTTTTTGGAATTGGTGTTGTAATATGGGTAACCTTCTCTCTCTGGAGGATTGGCAAAGAAGAGATTGGTTTATCAGGATGGGGAGCAACAGGTATGATTTTCTTATCAGTTGTTATAGAAGCAAGTTTAGGTATGTTTTCTAGATCATTATCAATGACAATGTAAAAGCTAATTATATTGTTGGTCTTCATATATCATTGGCCACGTATCACTCAATAAGTTTTCGGGGTATTTTACTTTTTCCAAATAAAGACCATCTGCTGGGGCAGTAGGACCTGCTAAATTTCTATTTTTACTTTTAAGAATAGATAAAATTTTATCAGGTTTCCATGTGCCGTCCCCTATCTTAACTATAGTCCCAGCAATTATTCTAACTTGACTATGCAAAAAACTTTTAGCAGAAACTCTCATTACTACTTCTTCATTCTCCCTAGAAAAGGAAATTTCATCTATAGTTCTTATAGCAGATTTAGCTTGACATTTTATTGTTCTAAAACTTGTGAAATCGTGTTTTCCAATTAAATGTCCAACACCTTTTTGCATTAAACTTATATTTAATTTTTTTCTAAAATGCCACACTTTCCCATTTTCTAAGCCAGGAGGAGCTGCTCTACACAAAATTCTGTATTTGTAAAAACGTTTAATCGCACTAAATCTGGCATTAAACTCTGGTTTAACAGGTTTAGTGGAAATTACTCTTATATTGGTATCTCTCAATAAAGAGTTAAAGGCAGAGATAATATAAAAAGGATGTCTTGATGTTAATCTATGACCTCTTGGTAAATTTATATGAGCAATTTGACCAAGGGCATGTACCCCAGCATCGGTGCGGCCTGAACCTTGAATCTCAAAATCTTGATTAAAAATATTTTTTGCAGCTTTCTCAAGACTGCTTTGTACGGACATGCCTTCATTTTGTTTCTGCCACCCGACTAAATTGTTACCATTATACTCGATTAATAATGCGTATCTTATGCTATTTTCAATTTCCAAATTTTTCACCAATATTTATCTTTGTACCATTTAAAAAATCGTTCGCAGAAATCATTTTCTTTCCTGGTTTTTGGAGAAGTTTTATTTCTAAAGCGGATCTTTTCCCACAGGCTATAATAATTTTACGGTCAGTATTAATTATCGTTCCTGGTTCAGAATTATGAACAATATCACTAAGATTTGTCTTAATAACTTTTATAATTTTACTTGAATATCTAGTATAGGTTCCTGGAAAAGGATCAAATGCTCTAACTTTGTTAAATATTTCAATGGAGGTTAATTCCCAATCAATTTCAGCTTCATTTTTGTTAATTTTGTTAGCATATTTAATACCTTCAAGTTTTTGATTTATTGGGGAAAGAAGACCTTTTCCATAATTTTTAATAGCTTGAACTACTAATTTTGCAGTAATTTCAGATAATTTATCGTGAATTGATTTAGAAGTATCATGTTTTCTTATATCAATAATTTCAGATGATATTATTGGCCCGGTATCCATTCCTTTTTCCATTAACATAATACAAGTTCCTGTCTTATTATCACCAGCTTCTATAGCTCTTTGAATTGGGGCAGCCCCACGCCATCTAGGTAAAAGACTAGCGTGGCCATTTATACATCCATATTTTGGAACTTGAAGATATTTTTCTGGAAGAAGTAATCCATATGCTACGACAACTACTATATCAGGTTTAAGCAGGTTAAATTCAGAAAATATATCTTCGTTTTTTAAAGTGATAGGAGTTATAACTTTTAGATTTAATTCTTTAGCAGCAATTTCTACAGAAGATTTTTTCGATTTCATTCCCCTTCCGTTAGGACGTGCAGGTTGAGAAAAAACAGCTACGACATTGAAATTAGAAGCAACTAATTTTAGACTTGGAACTGCAAAATCTGGTGTCCCCATAAATACTATATTCAATTATCCCTCATATTAATAAACCTTTTAATTTTTTGTATATTCTTTAATAGCCTTTTTAAGAATTATTTCTCTTTTTAGTTTAGAGATATGATCAATAAAAAGAATACCATTTAAATGATCTATTTCATGTTGTATGCAAGTTGCCAGCAAACCGTTAGCTTCAAGAGTTTTATTTTTGTTATTTTCATCTATATAAGTTACTTTTATAGATGAAGGCCTTTTAACATTTGCGTTGTATCCAGGTATAGATAAGCAACCTTCTTCTCTTTCCTTTAAGTTTTTATCAAAAGAAATTATTTCGGGATTAATCATTTTGATTGGAAAAGGTTCAATTCTTTCATTTTTAATTTTCTCATTATATTCTTCTTCTGACATATCTTTGGGGTCAAAATTTGTTTTCCCACAATCCATTACAATTAATCGTTTATCAATTGCTATCTGTGTGGCAGCAAGACCTATCCCATTTGCGCTGTACATAGTCTCCAACATATCATCTAAAATAGTTATAATATTCTTATTAACATTAATTACTGGTTTTGCCGTAATTTTTAAAAAAGGATTAGGTACTTTTATTATTTCCTTAATACTCATTTGTAATACAACCCTTATGAAAAATTATTTTATAGTAGTTAATTTATAATCAATTTGTAATATTATACTATTTACAAGTGGAGTTAAAATGGATTTCAAATATTTGATGATATTTATTATAGTTCTTATTACACTCTCAATTATAATTTTTTTTATATGTAAAACTTATTTTCAAAATAAAAAAAACTTTGATGACCAAACTATTTCCCCTAAAGATGAAATAAGTCAAATATCTGAATTAAAAGGCGCAGTCTCTCAATTAAGTAGTACTATAGAAGAAAGATTAGGAAATTTTGGATCTACGATTGGTAATAGCTTAACTCAGCAAACACAAAATACCCAAAAATCTTTGATGGAAATGCATGAAAGACTAGCCGTAATAGATAGAGCTCAAGAGAATATTAATTCTTTATCTAACCAAGTGAATGATTTGCAGAATATACTATCAAATAAACAATTAAGAGGTGCTTTTGGTGAGGTTCAACTTGAAAATATAGTCAAAGACGCACTCCCACAAAACGCTTACCAATTCCAATATACGCTTATGTCCAACAGTAGGGTAGACTGTATAGTTAAAATGCCAGAACCTCCCGGTCCTATTTGTATTGACTCTAAATTTCCATTAGAAGATTATAAAAAATTTACCGCCTCAATAAACGACCAAGAAAAAAAAGATAATCTAAAGTTATTTCACAATGCAGTTCAAAAACATATAAGAGATATTTCAGAAAAATATATATTACCTGGTGAGACTGCAGATTCAGCTATTATGTTTTTGCCAAGTGAGTCTATTTATTCTGAAATAAATATTAGATTTCCTAAATTAGTTAACGAAAGTAGGAATAAAAAAGTATATATGGCTGGCCCAGATAATTTAATGCTTCTTCTGCACACTGTTAGGGCAATTTTAAGAGATGTCACAATGAGTCAAACAGCTGGAAAAATACAAATTGAAGTTGGTAAATTAGGTAATGATTTAAACTTACTGGCAGATAGAATATTTAAGTTAGATAAACATTTTGACTTAGCAAGAAGAGATTTGGATGAAATAAAAATTTCGCATAGGAAAGTTGAAAATAGAGGGAATGTAATTACTTCAATCGATGTAAATGAAAAAAAGCAATTAAGTGATTAAATTATAATAGGTTTCTAGCTTTTAAAGCTTGTGCAATTGTTCCATCATCAAGAAAGTCCAATTCTCCTCCAACTGGTAAACCATGAGCGAGTCTTGTTATTTTTATATCTAATTTACCTAATCTTTCTGAAAGATAATGAGCTGTTGTTTGTCCATCAAGTGTAGCTGATATAGCAATAATTACTTCTGTAAACATGTTACTTTCAAGTCTCTTTTCTAAAGAATCAATATTTAATTGATCAGGATTAATGCCATCTATAGCCGACAAAACTCCACCTAGAATATGATATTTTCCGTTATAAACTTTAGATCTTTCTAAAGCCCACAAATCTGCAACAGTTTCGACAACGCATAATAATGTTTCATTTCTAGAAGAATTTTTACATATTTGACAAATATCATTTTCATCTAAATTACCACATTCTACGCACTTTTTTATATTATTTGCAACATTATACATATCTTTGATAAGAGGAAGAAGTAAAGTTTCTTTATCTCTAAGTAAATGTAGAACTACCCTTCTAGAAGATCTAGGTCCTAAGCCAGGAAGCTTGGCTACTTTCTTTATTAATTTTTCAAGAACTTGTTCTGACATCCATATTTCCCAAGTATAACCTTAGCTAAAATCTTTATCTTCAATCGAAGTAATTTCAGCTTTAGGAAAATGTTTAAATACTTCTGCAAAATGAGGATTGGATTTTATTTGTTCTTTATTTTTATCTAATTCGCTATTCTGTTTTTCTACAATTGTTTTTTCACCTTCTTCTTCAGATTTAGATACAAACCATTTAGTCTTGGTTATATTTTCTAGAGTGGAAGACAATTTTTTTAGGATCTCTGAGTCTGTATTATCCTTTAATCTTATTTTAATAGATCCTTCAGAATAGGAGATTAAATGCATATTATTTATAATTTGAGCGTGAAGTAATGCCTCTTTATTTACTAATAGAAGATTTAACATATCTTCAAAAGTTTTTGGAACATCAATATTTTTTGTTTCGTCGTTCTCAGGTCTTTCAAAACGTTTCACTTCTTTCAAGTCATTTTCAATATTAGATTTTACATTATTAGTATTATTGTTGTTTAAATTATCTTTAGTTTGATTTGAAATTTTTTCTAAGAACTCACTGGGGTCTGGCATTAACGATCCATAACACAATTTAATGATTGCCATTGAGCCTGCTTGTTGTTCGTTTGGAGCATATCTTAATTCTTCCACACTCTTGATTAGAATTTGCCAAAATTTTATTATTTTAGGTAGACCATGCAATGAAATTTTAGAAATACTTACTTGTAATGATTCAGTAATATTTGGATCAAACTTAATAATATTTATCCTAGATGCCAAGTGACTTATTTCCAATAAATTTGATATAATTTGAACAGGTTGTATACCATTTTGTATAATATCATCATAGACTTTAAGAGCTTCTTCACATTTATTAAGAAGACACAACTCAAACAAATCTAGGTTCTTTTCATAACCATTTAAACCTAGCATGCTCAAGACAATCTCATCTTTAATATTGTCTTGGCATAGCGAAGCCGCTTGATCTAGTAGAGACAATGCGTCTCTAACAGAGCCCTCACTTGCTTTACATATCTGATAAATTGAATTATTTTCATATGAAATATTTTCAGCTTTACAAATTCGGTTTAAATGATTCGTTAATGTTTCTATATCAACTCTTTGAAGATCAAATTTTTGACATCTAGAAATTATAGTAGCAGGAATTTTTTTTATTTCTGTAGTTGCAAAAATAAACTTAACATTTTCTGGAGGTTCTTCTAAAGTTTTTAATAGAGCATTAAAAGCTGCATTAGACAACATATGCACTTCATCTATAATATAAACCTTATATCGTGCGTTATTTGGTGAATACATTACGGAGTCAATTATTTCTCTGATTCCATCGACCCCTGTTCTACTAGCAGCATCAACTTCAATAACATCAAGAAAGTTTCCATTATTTATTGATTTGCATGGAGAACATTTATTACAAATTTCAAAAGTTGGCTCTTTTTTATTCCCATCTGAGACGCAGTTAAGAGCTTTAGCTATGATTCTTGCCGTAGTTGTTTTGCCAACACCTCTTATCCCAGTTAAAAGAAAAGCATGGGCCAATCTGCCATTATTGAGAGAATTATTAAAAGTTTTTACAAGAGTATCTTGGCCAATTAGTTCTCTAAAATCGTTTGGACGATACTTACGAGCTAAAACTCTGTAACTTTTTATTTCATTAATATTGGTTATTTGAAATCTCGTTTTTTAAACTTTAAAACGAAGGGCCTCACAACCCGCTATCATTGTTACGGCTGCTTCCTTTCGGACCTGACCGGATTGGCAAGAATTACGTCCGTGTGACCCTTCATAAGTATATATGTTATAAAACATAATAATATGCAAGAAAATCTATGGTTCGAGAGCTAACTTTTTCTTGTTCGGCTATAAGTTCCAATAATTTTAACTGAATTAGGTTCACTGTAAAAATACATCTCTTCTAAAGCGTTTTGCATAGCCATTGTCTCTGGATGTCCTTCAGCATCAACATAAAACCTTGCTGCATTCATCTCCTTGCCACCTATATAACTCTCAAGTTTTGTGAGGTTTATTCCGTTCGTAGCAAATCCTCCCAAAACTTTATATAAAGCTGCTGGAACTGATCTTACTTCGAAAATGATGGTTGTTACTGGTATAGATGTCTTAATCGATAGTGATTGAGGTTTTTTTGCCATTATCAAAAATCTAGTAGTATTATGTTCTGCATCTTCAATATTACTTTTTAATATCTTTAAACCATATATTTTTGCTGACATATTAGAAGCTATTGCAGCAACCAAAGGGTCACCTAATCTTGATATTTCTTCTGCTGCTCCAGCGGTATCTATATGTTGAACAGGTAATAAATTTTGTTTTTTAATAAAATTTCTACATTGGGCAAGGCCTTGAGCGTGACTTTTTACATATTTTAAATCTTCTAAATTAGAATTTTTAAGTCCTAACAATTGATGATTAACTCTTTGAAAATGTTCACCTACTATAAACAAACCACTCTCTGGTATTAAATGATGAATATCTGCTACTCTTCCTGCTAAAGAGTTTTCAACAGGAACCATTGAATAATCTGTTGTCCCATTTTTGGTAGAATTCAGCATATCTTCAAATGAATTACAGGCTAAGGTTTTAGAATTTGGGAAGCAAGCCTCACAAGCCATGTTTGAATATGCTCCTGCCATTCCTTGAAAAGCAATTATTAACTCATGGTTTTCCTTATTCATATTTTATCTCTATTTTATTCTATTCTTTTTAATTATATGAATAGTTAAGATATGTCTTTAAAATAATTTTCAGCTTTCTTAAAATCTAAATGAGTATCTACACCAATTGGATGTTCTGACGTGATTACAGTATATATATTTATTCCAGCTTCAAGTGCACGAAGCTGTTCAAGCTTTTCTGAAAGTTCTAGTGGTGAAGGTTTTAAACTTATAAATCTCTCTAATATATTTCTTTGCCAAGCATAAATACCGATATGATGCCATATATCAGCATTTCCAGTGGGTATACAAGCTCTACTAAAATACATAGCCTTTCCAAGATCGTTTAGCTCAGGTTTATCTTTTGAGAAAGCTGCTGCTACTTTTACAACTGACTGATCATGAAATTCTTCTGGTGTTGCCTTTACTATAACAGTAACAATCTCTTTTATGGGATCATTGATTACTTTTGCTAATTTTCTTATCAAATTACCTGAAATATTAGGGAGATCACCTTGGAGATGAATAATTTTTTTATATTTCTTGTGAGGATCAAATTCTTCAATAGCTTCAAAAATTCTGTCAGATCCACTTATATGTTGACTTGAAGTCATTAGAGCTATGCCTCCATGATCCTTAATTGTATTAGCAATTACTTCATCGTCAGTAGCAACAATAATAGGGACATTTAGATTTGCTTCTTTTGCGCAATTGTATGCATGAACTATTAAGGGTGTACCATTAATCTTTAATAGAGGTTTTTTTGGTAATCTAGAGGACCCTAATCTGGCGGGTATCATTATAATAGTGTCAGAATAATTCAATTTAATAACTCCCCAAGTAGCTTTAATGATACCTTATTATTTAAAAAACTAAATAATTAGCTTTTTCAACTTTTATACTTGATGAAAGCATTTCTTGCATGTAAATAATTACAATAAATATTATTTGCATGGATTAATTTATGGACGCTTTAAGATTTAATAAAATAGCCGCAGCTTTACTGTCAGGTGTTTTACTTATTATGGTTTTTGGAAAAATTGGAAATATTCTTGTAAATCCTAAAACAGAAATTTCTAATGCATATCCAATAGAAGTTCCTGAAAAAAACAAAATAAAATCAAAAGTAGCTGAAGAAGTCATTATTGAACCAGTTCTGGCCCTTTTAGCAACTGCTGACTTAGAAAGTGGATTAAAAATTTCAAAAAAATGTGTTGCTTGTCATGGGTTTGATGCTGGCGGTCCAAATAAAATTGGTCCTAACCTCTATAATATTGTTAATAAAGATCAAGGAAAGGCGGATTATGCTTATTCAAAAGTACTAGCCTCACTTTCTGGTAAATGGACATACGAAGAATTAAATAAATTTCTGTATAAACCAAAATTATACTCTAAAGGAACAAAAATGAATTATGCTGGTTTGTCTAAAACAAAAGACCGGGCTAACTTGATAGCCTGGTTAAGAACTAAGAGTGATAGTCCAGTTTCTCTTCCTTAGATTATTTAATATTACTTAGTCATTGCAAAGGTTAAGTTATGAATGAGACTGAGTTTAAAGAAATTTCGGATTTTATACATATATTAGCCGACGCATCAAAAAAAATAACACTTAATGGTTTCTTATCACATAAATCTTTGAAAATAAAAGATGATGGAAGTCCAGTTACTGAGTTTGACATAAATGCTGAAAAAATTATTTGTAGACTAATATCAGAAAAATTTCCTGATCATAGTATATTAGCTGAAGAAGAGGGGTCAAAAAAATTAGATTCTGATTATACATGGATTTTAGATCCAATTGATGGCACTAGGAGTTATATAATAGGAAGACCTTTGTGGGGAACTTTAATTTGTCTAGTTTATAAAGATCTTCCCATAATTGGTTTGGCGGACTTTCCGGCTTTAAATGAGAGATGGCTAGGTTATAGGAACAATTGTTTTTTTAACAACTCTAAATTTAAATCCAATCACATATTTACTAATAAAATATCAGAGGCAACTATCGGTTCTACAGGCCCAAATTTATTTTCTAAAGATGGTAAAAAAAAATATGAGCGCTTAACTAATGCAACCAGATATCACGTATGGTCAGGTGATTGTCACAATTACTGCTTGATTTTGAAAGGAGGTCTTGATTTAGTTGTAGAACAAGGGCTTGCAGCTTATGATATTTTTCCCCTGGTTCCAATTCTAAAGTCCCAGGAGATAACTATAACAGATTGGAATGGCAAACAATTATCTTTTGATAAAAATTATACGGGTAAATATTCAACATTAGTTGCAAAGAATACCGAAATATACAAATCTGCAATAGATATTTTAAAGTAGCTTCTATACTATGATTATTTCTTTTGTGTGTATTTTATTATCATATTTACAATATTTCTTAATCCCATTGCCTCACCACCAATAGGAAACCCAGGCCTAGAGCTTGTGTTCCAAGCCAT